>NZ_POJH01000029.1 GCF_002960625.1 Streptococcus suis | reverse complement strand
TGTTTTTCATTATTAGTTACCAACTTGTCCCATAGTAAGTTCTAGCTTATTTTTTTGTCTCAGTCTAATTTCCAGTTTTGGCGTTAGACTAGAACTTACTTTGAGAATTTAGGAAATCCTGCCGCTTTTTCTGCTTTAGTTTGTCAGCTTGACAAATAAAGGGTTAAGGAATATAATTAGATTCAGTATTATACAAGGAGTTGATAAATATGCGGCAAGGTATTCTTAAATAAACTGTCAATTTGATAGTGGGAACAAAAAGTAGCAGTCCCGTTTCACTTTTAATATGGGGCTTAGTTTTTTGTACCCAGTTTAAGAATACTTTTATCATGTAATTTTATATGCCCGAAAACATATAAGTGTTTTGGGGCTATTGGAGTTATTTACCCAGTGATAGGAGTATTTATCACTGGGTATTTTTATGCCCTTTTTTGGGTGTTGATAGGAGGAAAATCACATGAAAATAATTAACTTAGGCATTCTGGCTCACGTTGACGCAGGAAAGACAACATTAACGGAGAGTTTATTGTATACCAGTGGTGCAATTGCAGAACCAGGGAGCGTAGATAAAGGCACAACAAGGACAGATACAATGAATTTGGAGCGTCAAAGGGGAATCACTATCCAGACAGCAGTGACATCTTTTCAGTGGGAGGATGTAAAAGTCAACATTATAGATACGCCAGGCCATATGGATTTTTTGGCGGAAGTATACCGTTCTTTATCCGTATTAGACGGAGCAGTATTATTAGTTTCTGCAAAGGATGGCATACAGGCACAGACCCGTATACTGTTTCATGCACTACAGACAATGAAGATTCCGACAATTTTTTTCATCAATAAAATTGACCAAGAGGGGATTGATTTGCCAATGGTATATCAAGAAATGAAAGCAAAGCTTTCTTCGGAAATTATAGTGAAGCAAAAGGTTGGGCAGCATCCCCATATAAATGTAACAGACAATGACGATATGGAACAGTGGGATACGGTAATTATGGGAAACGATGAACTATTAGAGAAATATATGTCAGGGAAACCGTTTAAAATGTCAGAACTGGAACAGGAAGAAAACAGGAGATTCCAAAACGGAACGTTATTTCCCGTTTATCACGGAAGCGCTAAAAACAATCTGGGGATTCGGCAGCTTATAGAAGTGATTGCCAGTAAATTTTATTCATCAACGCCTGAAGGTCAATCTGAACTATGCGGGCAGGTTTTTAAGATTGAATATTCAGAAAAAAGGAGGCGTTTGGCTTATGTGCGTCTGTACAGCGGCGCATTGCATTCGAGGGACGTTGTCAGAATATCAGAAAAAGAGAAAATAAAAATTACAGAGATGAGTATTCCTACAAACGGTGAATTGTGTTTAGCAGATACGGCTTACTCTGGTGATATTGTAATTTTACCAAATGATGTTTTGCAGCTAAACAGTATTTTGGGGAACGAAATACTGTTGCCGCAGAGAAAATTTATTGAAAATCCGCTCCCTATGCTCCAAACAACAATTGAAGTAAAGAAATCCGAACAGCGGGAAGTGTTGCTTGAGGCACTTACAGAAATCTCAGATGGCGATCCTCTTTTAAAGTATTACGTGGATACTACAACGCATGAAATTATACTTTCCTTTTTGGGGAAGGTACAGATGGAAGTTATTTGTGCCATTCTTGAGGAAAAGTATCATGTAGAGGCAGAAATAAAAGAACCTACTGTTATATACATGGAAAGACCGCTTAGAAAAGCAGAATATACCATCCACATAGAAGTCCCGCCAAATCCTTTCTGGGCTTCTGTCGGGTTGTCCATAGAGCCGCTCCCTATTGGAAGCGGAGTGCAGTATGAAAGCAGAGTTTCACTTGGATATTTAAATCAATCGTTCCAAAATGCGGTTATGGAGGGGGTTCTTTATGGTTGCGAGCAGGGGCTGTATGGATGGAAAGTGACAGACTGTAAAATCTGTTTTGAATATGGATTGTATTATAGTCCTGTAAGTACCCCCGCAGACTTTCGGCTGCTTTCCCCTATCGTATTGGAGCAGGCTTTAAAAAAAGCAGGGACAGAACTATTAGAGCCATATCTCCACTTTGAAATTTATGCACCGCAGGAATATCTCTCACGGGCGTATCATGATGCCCCAAGGTATTGTGCAGATATTGTAAGTACTCAGGTAAAGAATGACGAGGTCATTCTGAAAGGAGAAATCCCTGCCAGATGTATTCAAGAATACAGGAACGATTTAACTTATTTCACAAATGGGCAGGGAGTCTGCTTGACAGAGTTAAAAGGATACCAGCCAGCTATTGGTAAATTTATTTGCCAACCCCGCCGCCCGAATAGCCGTATAGATAAGGTTCGGCATATGTTCCACAAGTTAGCTTAACAGCTTGCAAAAGTCATATAAAATGAGATTTGAAAGGATTAGAGACTAATTATGATGAAATGCGAATGGATATTGTGTCCTGTTTGTGGGAGCAAAACCCGTAATAAAATTAGGAAGGACACTGTTTTGGAGAATTATCCCCTTTATTGTCCAAAATGCAGACAAGAAAGCTTGATTAAAGTTGACAACTTGAAGATAACTGTCATCAAAGAGCCAGACGCTTAAGACGCAGAGCCGATGAAATTGTGGAACAATTCACGAATCATCGGCTCTTTTTGTTTCGTATTTGAAAGAACAAACTCACCAAATAAAAAAAACGATATTCGGGTGGGTTATTTTGTTATACCCTAAATTACCCTCTGAATTTGTTTTTAAATTTGGAGGGATTTTTTTATGTTCTTTTTTCGGGCGGTTATTCATCTGCTCATACGAAGTAAAATTTATCAATACATAGCATATCAGAGAATGGCAGGAAACCAGTTAAAAAAATTTCTGCCAGTGCAGCGGTACTTCTCACCTTGAAAGTGGAAGTACAATCTCCATACAACAGAATTTGTATTTCCCATAACCGTGAAGGTCACAGAGCCTTTGCGGTTTTTCTTTTGTCGTTTTTTGTTGGAAAGTGCCGCAGGGCTGTTTCTGGTGTGCGTTGCCGCTCCCCGCCTCTCCATCTGGATTTTTACATTTCAAAAATTCAGATTGGAGGTATTAGCGGTGAAATACGCACCAAGAAAAGTATATATCAAAGAAAGCGGCGGCTATGTGGAACTGTCCTATACGGATTTCTGCCGCCGCAGGCAAGCCGACAAGGGATATATGGACAAGCTGTTTATCCCCGTCCAAGGTTGTCTGCTTGAAGTCGTAAGGGAGCAATATGCGGACTTCTACCGTGACAGGGAGCGGTGGCGTTACCTGCAAAAATTAGATGCGAGGAACAGCCTGCTATCTCTGGACGGATTTACGGACAGCGAGGGGAATCCTCTGGACTTTATCGCTGATGAAGCGGCGGACATTGCGGAAACCGTTGTCAATGCTGTTATGGTGGACAGGCTGAAAGCCGCCCTGCCTTTGTTGTCGGATAGTGAGCAGGAGTTGATACAGGCAATCTTTTTTGACGGACTTTCCGAGCGTGAAGTCGGGGCGAGGTTAGGCATAACCCAGAGCGTTGTGAACAAACGCAAAGCCAGAATCCTAAGAAAACTAAGAAAGATAATAGAAAATTAAAATTTAAGGCGTTCAGCCCCCTTGTTTTTTCCTTTGGGAAAATGAGGGGGCTTTTCTCTGCCCTCTCAATCAATTCTGATTGGAGGAAGAAAGAATGGCATACAACCACGGACGGGAGGACAGGAAATGGCGTATCTGGAAAGAAGCGGAGGAAAAGCTGCTGCGTGAGTGCGGCGTTGCATTGAGCAGATACGCATAGCGGACAGGGCAGACTTCAATTCCAACAGGCGGTTTTACCGATGGACGAATGACGTTGCGGAATACCTTGAGGACATGGCAGACAGGGAGCGGCAAGCGGAGGTGAATACAGTTGCGGAGTTACTGGACGAGATTGAGAGCGAAAATCTCTATCAAGTATTAGTCACGGTGGACGGGCGTACCTTGAAAATCGTCCTGCTGAAAATGCAGGGGTATTCCACAAAGGAGATTGCCCCACTTGTGCATTTGACGACTGGTGCCATCTATGCGAGGTTAGACCATCTGCGGAAGAAGCTTCGGAAAATTTTGTAAGCGTCTAATACATCCCATTATTCTGCGGGCTACTGGGTGGGGAGTGGAATCTCCCCGCTTATTTTTGGCAGGAGGAAAACGGGATGGCATATAAAGCTAAGGCGTACACGCTTCGGGAGGAATCCACGGAAAGCGGTATAAGGTATTTTATCAGTTTTAAGGACGGGCAGGGGGAACACCACGAACTGGAAGTATCCGAGCAGTTATTCTTTGAATTTCGGCAGATGGAACGCAGGAACAGGAATCTTCTCCAATGGGACGAGCGGCACAGGGAGTTTTCGGAAGTATGGGACGAAACGCTGAACAGGCGGGCGTTAAAGCTGCCTAAGAGCATTGAGGAACAAATGATTGAAGCAGAACGGGCGGAACTGCCCTGTAAGGCGGTTGACAGACTGCCAGAGATACAAAGGCGACGTTTCCTGCTCTACTACGAGTATGAGTTCAATTTTTACCAAATCGCCGCTATGGAGCATTGCACCGCTTCTGCAATACAGAAATCCGTTGCTGTTGCAAAGAAGAAAGTAAAAGCGGAAATGAGGAAATATCTCCAACCATGACCGACACCGCCCGAAAAAGAAATGGCATTTAGCAAAAACGTATGTTGACGATGGCTATGATGTTTTAGCTCCCTTGGTTGAAAAAGAAGCAGAGATTGAAGAGATAGATGCAGCTTTGGCCAAGTTTAGTGAAGATACAACACCCCAAAAGAAGCAACAAATAGCACTTGAGATATAAGAAAAAAGGCTGACAAATAATTTTGAACGCGGTAAAATGAAGTCAAGAAATCACAAAAGGAGAATAGATCATGACCCAAACACTAGAAGAAATGCGTTATCAACTAGAAGAATGGTTGTCACAAGGCTTTACGAGTTCAGAAGATAGGGCAAACTACCAAACTTTAAAGGAACAGTATGAAGATGAGACCTTTGATTACAGTTTTTCAAGGCGTGAAATTACTGGACAGCTGGAACTCATCATCACAAGTCGTGAGAATGATTTTCCTAGCTTAGATGAGGTGACAAAGACGGAATACCTTGATTTGGTTGCCCAACTAGATGATTTAGACAAGAGACAGGCTGACTACTATCGCAAGCAATTAGCCTAGAAAGAGGTGTAAGATGTTGGAGCAAATTCTACAAAGCCTTTTGATTATCGCAGCAATAGGACTGATGTTGCTCGTCCTTTATCGGATTGTGAAAGTTTCAGTTGCTTTGTTTCTTATCGGACTCATCAGTGGATTAGTCTTTATAGAAATCTATGGAATCTACCTCTTCTTTACTGAGAGATACCTCTATACAGAAGATTTAGCCACCAATGGTATTTGGAGTTTTACAGGATTTTTTATTGCTTTGAATCTATTTCTCGTTTTAAGCTTTATTATAAAGTGGTGGAGAAATAGAATAGTTTAACACGGAGGATTACCGATTGGTAGTCCTTTTTCTTGTGATAAATTTTCCAAGATAATCTTGTTATGATGTGGCTATCACTAATAAAGGAGTAAGCCATGTTAAATAAAGTGAAAGCTCGATTTCTGATTGGAGTAGGAGGTTTAATCGCAGTCAGTTTTATGGTCATGATTGGCTATACGATTGGCTCACAATCCGTTTCAAAACAAACTGAGCACCAAATACGAGCAGAAGCCAATAAACTTGTGACAAAGGAAAAGCAGGAGGAAAGAGCGACAGTCCTATCAGATGAGCTTGTCAAAGAATTTCTTACTCAATATTTCACCAAGGTCCAGCTTGGTGAAAATAACGCTCGTATCAAGCCCTACATGACGGATTCGGCATTTTCAGAAGAGGAAGCAAATCAGAATAAAGCAATTAATCAAGTTTATAAAGATTATATGCTTGACTACCGATTTGAATCAGCCAGTATCTATGTCAATACAGAAAGCAATGTTGCACTTGCGGAAGTTACCTACCAAGTGACCTATGTTTCTGATTTGAGTGAGCAACAACAGCGAACCACTCAGACAGAAATCAAGACGGTTATGTTATCCTACTCCAAAGTTTCCGACAAGCTCCTGGTTAATCAGTTGACCATTTGGAATGGGAAACTGGAGGACATGAAAGAAGCCACAAATGGTGCTAATTCCAGCATACCAACGATCCAAGGAACTACAACAAGTGAGAACAACTAGCAGGAGACAGTCTTCTGCTTTTTTTGATAGGGAGACAAGATGACACGAATTAAAATAGTAAAACAAAAGGCCATTTTAGATGTGGCTGAAAGTTTAGGTTATTCCTTCAGACGTTTATCAGGACACATTTATGAACACCCAGACCATGATTCCTTTCGGATTTTTGCCGATACCAATACTTTCAAATGGTTTTCAAGAGATATACAAGGGGATGTGATTGACTTTGTTCAATTAGTGGCAGGTGTTACTTTCAAAGAGGCTGTATCCTATCTTGAAACTGGAGATTTTGAACAAGCTAAGTTGATAGAAGAAACTTATCAACTGTTTCAATATTATTTGCATGAAGAACCCTTTCAGCAAGCACGTATTTACTTAAAAGACATCCGTGGCCTAAGTGATCAGACTATCAATACCTTTGGTAGACAAGGATTGCTTGCTCAAGCTACTTATCAATCGGAGCCCGTATTAGTGTTAAAAAGCTATGACCACAACGGGACCTTACAGGCCGCAAGCCTTCAAGGTCTCGTCAAAAATGAAGAAAAACACGATCGAGGTTATCTCAAAAAAATCATGAAAGGATCTCATGGCTATGTCGGTATTAGTTTCGATATTGGGAATCCTAAGCGACTCATTTTTTGTGAATCAGTTATCGATATGATGAGTTATTATCAACTTCACCAAAAGCAGCTATCAGATGTTCGCCTGATTTCAATGGAAGGCCTAAAACTTTCAGTGATTGCTTATCAGACTTTGCGTCTAGCAGCAGAGGAACAGGGGAAATTGGCATTTCTAGATACAGTAAAACCAAGTAGACTTAGCCATTATCTTCAGGCAATACAAGAGACGACAACCTTTTTTCAAACTCATTCAAACGTCATAACAATGGCTGTTGATAACGATGAAGCAGGAATAGAATTTTATCAGAAACTGTCAGATAAAGGACTTCCGATTTTTCAAGATTTGCCACCATTGCAAAGACTTGAAACAAAGTCAGATTGGAATGATATTGTGAAACAGCAGAGTGAACTATCTTTAAGTGATTTTATCCAAACAGCCCAAGCAAAAGTCAATAAGAATCATCCTCCACCTAAATGGAAACATGCATTGGAATTGTGATAACAAAATCAAGTCCGCTATCATAATCTAGAAAGTGACAAGGAGGACACCCTATGAGTGTGATTGAACGTCTGGCTGAAAAAGTAGCTAGACAAGAAGAAAAAGTCTCGCGTGAGACTGAAAAATTGGAACACTATCGAGACCAACTACAAACAGCTATGTACAGTACCTTTATCAAACGGCAACAATCTAGTCAGTTGTCATTTCATGAAGCACTAGAGCAAGCCTTTGGTAAAGAAACCACACTACACCCAGATTACAGAAATGAGGTTATAGAATGAGTAAAACATGGAATTTTGATCAGCCACTAGATGATGTGAAACCAACATCATCCCATGAAGAACGAGCTAAAATCGCAGCACTTTTCCATAAACAAGATGAAAAACCAATTGAAGAAGTAGATTATGTGGCTGCTTATGAACAGCAACAAAAGGAGTCAGAATCTAAAGATGTACAAACGCTCGCATCAACCGTTAAACAAAGTCAGCCGAAGAAAGTAAATATCACAAGTGACTATAAACAACACTTGGCTGATACCATTGCACAAAACAACAAGGATATTTCCGCCTGTCAGAAGCAAATTGAAGAACTTCATCAATTGATTGATGAAAAGAAAATCCAAAACAAAAAGTTGCAGGCTATTTCAGTAGCCATTGATGATTTATAAGTCAGGTAGTCCTATGCGGGCTACTTTTTTACAATTTAAGGAGAAGAAAATGAAATTCTTTCAAAAGAAAAAACAGAACCAGGATCAATTTAAACGACTGATTCATCGACTATCTGAGATGTCAGATATTGAACTAACCAAAGTATTACAACTCCTAGATGTGGTCTTTGATTCTAGTTTCAAGTCTAGTGAGAGAGTGGAAATATCTAGGGACATTATAACCGATGAGGAACAAAGTCTTGATAAGTCAATTCAAGAAGCGAAAAATAAACTTAACACGGAACAATTCGAAAAAAATATTGAGAGATTTAGACAAGGTAGGCGAGAGAGCAATAATAACAAATAACAGACCAATTATTTTGGCCTGTTTTTTGAAATATGTGTTATAGTTGAATCAAACGAAGTAAAAATATTTCTTGCTTAGTAGGAGGTGTTGTGGTATAATTTAGTTAGATTAGAAGTCATCGAAGGTACAGCAATGTATAACTAGGTGGCCTTTTTTCATATTGCGGAGAGATATTTTATGCCTAATAATGTATTTGAATTAATAAATTTTAAGGACTATTTGCCGTTAGATTTAGATATTACTGATAAAACTAGGTTGGTTTATAGACCAGTATTAGCACCAACTCAATTAAAATGTTCTCTTGAGCCGGCTTTAACTGAAGAACAGTTATATGCCCATATGAAAGAAAACTCTAACTGGTCTTTCAAATACAATGGGAATGATGATTTTTATAAACAGGATTGTATTGACTTTTTAAGAGATATAGACTTCCAATCATTCTCTCAATATGGGAAGTTGGTGGACAGAAAATACATAGAAGCAAAAAGAGTTTACTTATTTGATAGCTACTTTAGAAATTTTCTTCAAGAGATATTGGAGCGTATCGAAGTTTTTTTGAAGAAGAGTACAGCTGATGCTCTGACGATTGGATACAATAAAACTTCTTATATTTTTGAAGATGATGCTCTCTATTATTCAGAACAATCTAAATACCGAAAAGAAAATCTTAAGAGGCAGGATATTGTTTTGAAAACAAAATATCATTTGTCACGATTGATTTTGGAAAAACAAGATGATGCCACAATCAAGAATCAGATTAACCAATATGGGGTCGTGTTACCTTGGACCGTTTTTCGTTTAATGACATTTGGAAATATAGCGTCCTTCCTCGTTGCCCTACAACCAGAATATCGAAATAAGGTTGCTGCCTATATTAGTCTTCCCTTGGACAAGGATGATAACATTCCAGCTAAAATCTTATTGTCTTGGTGTAACGCTCTTCGTTATCTTAGGAATATTTGCTCACACAATGGCAGATTATATGGTCGCTTACACCATACACTGCCAGTTTTTCATCATTCTGACAGAGAGTTGCTAGTGACAGACTCAGAGAATGATAGCAAGACACTATTTATCTATTTTATAGCAATGAGACATCTTATCTTGTCAATGTCCATAGAAACTAAGAATTTTTGGAATAAAAAATTACAAAAGCTTCTGGAAGAAAGTAATCAAGAACAAGTGGATTTGAGACACTATGGTTTTCCAAAAAATTGGATGGATTTATTGGCGATAAAGATATGATAAGTGCTTAGATGGACACGGACTAAAAAATAGATTAGAACGGAGGTAAAGTATTGAATCTTATTTCAATCAAAGAATTTGTCGAATTGACTATCAATAATAATCCAGACATCAATCCCAAAGAGCTTGAAGAAACCTTGCGTGCAGTACTTGAAGAAAAAGAAGGAGGGGCAAGGTGTATGAATTGTGGATCTCCTATTTGGGTAGCAGGGAGTGCACTGGTAGGGAGCTACATGTGCTTCACGTGTCTAACAGGTGAAGCCGATGGTAGTGATGATTTTGAAGTTTTAGGTTAAGCTATTTCATTTCAGAAATTTTTCGAGAGCCAAATGGCTCTTTTTCTTTTCCTGTGATAATTTTTTCAGCTCTCTCTTGTTACACTCTATCTAGTTTTAGAAAATCAACCCTTGACTTTTTCTTGGGGGTTTGGGGGCGAAGCCACCATGTTTTCTTATCGTCGGCTGACCAACCTGTAAGGTTTGGGTTCAGCTGGCGATTAGATTTTAGGTTATTGTGGACACAATAACTGAGCTCGCAAAAGCCGAAAAAGGAAACTTTGAGGCTTTTAGGAAGTTCCCGTATCAGATACGGTATCGGTGCTAACCCGATAGAGGGAAATGTAAGAAGGAGTGAATCATCATGACAGAGACTTATCGGACAATTCGTAAGGAAATCAATTTGACGCTTGAGGAATTTGAGCAGATTCAACAACTGATGATGAAAGAGAATGCGGAGCAGTTTTCTCCCTTTGTCAGACAAAAGCTGTTGGACCTTGTCAATAACAAGGATGATATCAGAGATTGGTTTATCCTTTGGCAATCTCAAAAAATCGAACAAATCAGTAGAGATATTTTACAAGTAGCAACTCTAGCAGAACGAGACCAACAAGTCACATCAGAATACTTAAGAATTATATTGACTTGTGTTCAAGAACTGATGGCAGAAGTGGGGAAGACAATACCACTCAGTTTAGAATTTCGAGATAAGTATATGAGAGGTTAGCTATGGAAAATCGTTACCGAACTAATCTCAAAAAAGTATTTCTAACAGACCAGGAACTTGCGACCTTGAACAATCATATCAGTCAAAGTTCTTGTACAAATTTTTCTGCTTATGCCAGAAAAGTTCTACTTAATCCCAATATGACCTTTTTAACAATTGACACTAGCAACTATCAAGACTTGATTTTTGAATTACGCCGAATTGGCAATAATATTAACCAGATAGCCAGAACCGTCAATCAGACAAAACTTCTGACGGTAGAGCAGCGAGATAATCTGAAATCTGGCATAGGTCAACTGATTGCGGAAGTTGATAAGGACTTCGATGTCAAGTGCCAAAAGTTGAGGGCATTTTATGGTAGTCACTAAGCATTTTGCTGTTCATGGCAACAAATACCGTAAAAGTCTTATCAAGTATATTCTGAATCCAGATAAGACTGACCAACTCAAATTGGTTTCAGATTTTGGAATGAGCAACTACCTAGACTTCCCAAATTACGAAGAAATAGTTGAGATGTATCAGGCCAATCTTGTCAATAATGATAGGCTTTACAATTCTAGAAATGACCGACAACAGGCCAAGCAAACTAAAATTCATGCTCATCATCTTATCCAGTCATTCTCGCCCGAAGATAATTTAACACCTGAAGAAATCAATCGTATTGGTTATGAGACGGTAAAGGAGTTAACTGGAGGAAACTTTCGCTTTATTGTGACGACCCACACAGACAAACATCATCTGCATAATCATATCCTCATCAATTCCGTTGACCTCAATTCTCATAAGAAACTCAAATGGGATTATGCCCAGGAGAGAAATTTACGGATGATTTCTGACCGCCTTGCCAAAGAAGCAGGTGCCAAAATTATCACACCGAACCGCTATTCTCATGAGAAGTTTGTGACCTATCGCAAGAGTAATCACAAATTTGAGTTGAAGCAACGTCTTTATTTTCTGATGGAGAATAGTAAGAACTTTGGTGACTTTATATCTAAGGCAGAAGCCTTGAATGCTCAGATTGATTTTTCAAGAAAGCATGCTCGATTTTTGATGACAGATATGCCTATGAAGCAAATCATCCGAGGCAAGCAGTTAGATAAGCGTCAACCCTATACCGAGGACTATTTTCGAGAGCAATTTGCCAAGCGAGCGATTGAGCAACGCTTGGATTTCCTCTTACCCAGAGTTTGTGACCTTTCACAGCTTTTGGAATTTGCACAAGAACTCAACCTCACTATTTCGATGAAACAAAAGCATGTGGTTTTTACTCTGACAGAAAATGGCCATAGTATTACAGTCAATAATCAAAAACTTAGTTCAAAAAATCTCTATGATATTCAATTTTTCGAGACTTACTTTGAGAAACGCGGAAAAGTACCTGCTATTGACCAATCTCAACTTATTTCTGACTTTGAGAGGTACTGTGAGAAACAAGATAAGGACAAGCTAGCTTATGAAGAATTGCAAGAGGCTTATCAAGACTTTAAGGAGAAGCGAGACCAGGTTCAGGAGTTTGAGGTTGTTTTAGCTGATCATCAGATTGATAAGCTAGTCAAAGATGGTCTCTTTATCAGAATGAATTACGGCGTTAAAAAAGACGGCTTGGTCTTTATCCCAAATCGTCATTTAGATATTAAACAGACAGAGAGTAGCAAATCTTACCATGTCTTTATCCGTGAGACTGCTCAATTCTTCATTTACAATAAGGAGGTGTCCGAACTCAATCGCTATATGAGAGGGCGTGAGCTCATTCGTCAGTTAACCAATGATAGCAGTAGTATTCCAAGAAGAAGACGACCAACCATTGATACACTTAAGAAAAAGATCGAAGAGATAAATCTCCTTATTGAGTTGGATACGGAGAATAAGTCTTATCAAGAAGTTAAAGATGAGATTGTTAAGGATATTGCTCAATTAGATTTAACCATTACAGAGTTGCGGGACCATATAGCTCATCTCAACAAAGTTGCGGAAGTCTTGCTTAATCTGAACAATAACGATATAGAGAACCGCCGTTTGGCCAGATATGATTATTCCAAGATGAATCTTACTGCAGCTATAAAACTAGAAGAAGTTGAGAAAGAGATTGAAGTTTTTCAAAATGAACTTAGTAAGTGCATAGATGAATATGAATATCTAGTTAAAAAATTAGAAAATTTTAGTGAAATTTTAGATAATATTGGTATAAATAATAGGAATGTTGAGATTAGATTTAATGAAACTATTCCACTTTAGTCACCAACTAGATGGATAGAAAAATTAACAAACGGACTCTTTAAATTTTCATAGACTCGATTTGTTAGTTTTTGGTTTCATATTTTCAATTTTAGGCAGGCTAAGATTTTTTTTAGACTCAACTTTATCTATAATAATCTACTTTATGTAATCAAAATCACTGTCAATCCAATTATTCTTTGAATCACCATGCTTTTGTAAAACGATATTTCTACTTCCATTATTATATGATACTATGATTTTATAGCGCCCTCCCTCTTTATCGTGACCTGTTAATTTTATATCAAAATTAGTAATTGCCATTATATCTTCAATAGTTGAACAATTTTCGTAAGTTTTCAATAAAGTTTCATCAATACTTAAGATTTGGTCCTTATCCCAATTTGGTTCACCAATTGTAACACTATCAAAAATGAAGTCTATGTATTTGTTTGGTTTACTGTTAATGTATTGAATTAAGAATTGATTATCATCAATAACTATTTGCTTCACCTCTAAATCAGGATATTGACTTATATAGTTTCCTTCAAGGAATTGCAGATAATTTTGATTTATTATCTTAATCAACTGAGGCTCTATCTCTTGGTAGTATTTTGCATAAACTTCATTAATGTAATTATATGCCGGAGAATTTTTTCGATAAGCTACTACACTTTCTGATTTTTTTATTATCAACTCCCCTTTATCATAAGTAAAAGTTGATTTTAGCTGATCCTTATCTGTGAAAGTCATAGTTCTTTCATCAACTACACCAGTAGCTGCTTTCCCTTTAACTTTACCATTTTCTATGGTAAATGAAATCTCGTCATTACCCTCCAAAATTGCGGCATAAGAAGAGTAGTCACCATCATATGAGGTTGGTTTGTCATTTGATTTTTGACTTGAACATCCAGTAAAAGTGAATATAGCAAGTAAAATAATCAATAATTTCATCATATTAGCTTTCCCTTTCTTTACGTACTAGTTTACCTGTCTCGATATCGAGTATGAAATCACATACATCAGCGACTTTATTCCCATGATCAATAAACAATAATATATTATCTTTGAGATTTTCAAACATAAATTTTAATAACTTATTTTCTGTGTCAGAATCTATATTGGAGAAGCCTTCGTCGAAAATTAATATTTTCCTACTACTCAATATCGTTCTGCAAAATGAAATAATTTGTTTTTGTCCTTCAGATAGATTGCTACCATTTTCATATATACTAGTTTCAAAACCGTAGTCTAAATTTTTAAGAAGATTTTCGAATATCCCTGATCTTACCATTTTATTAAATAGTTTGGTTTGGTCAGATGAGTTTCCGTTAACAAATAGATTGTCATACAAGGAACCAGAGAAAACTTTATTTTCAGTTGATGAGTAACCGATGGTGTTCCTTATGGTATCTACTGATAATTTTTGATAATTTTTACCATCTAAGTAAATTTCACCTTGATAATTATCAATTAATTTTATTAAAATTTTAGCAAATGTACTTTTTCCGCTTCCATTAGGTCCTTTTATAAATATTTTATCGCCTTCGTTAAATTGAACAGATAAATTATTTATTAGATTTTTGGAACCATAAGAAAAAGTCAGGTTATCAATTTTTATATTATAACTATCCAATTGTTGGTTTTGTCCATAGTTCTCAGATTCTACTTCTTTATATTCTAAAAGTCGTTCAAAAGATACTACAAATTGTTGATGCTCTTTTTGTAAAATAAACAAGCTTGCTATTGAGGAAAGAAACATACCGGTTAAATTTTGGAAAACTATCATGTTTCCTAAAGAAAGTCTATTCGATTGAATTAGACCTATGCCGAACCAGGTAATCAACAACATACCTAGTTCTTTTATGTTAGTGGTTATAAAATTAAACTGATTTTCTAGTAAATTGGCAACTCTTCTAATATCCATAAGTTTTTTAGTAGCTATTGACAATTTTTGTAAATAATTTTTTTCAAGTATTTGAACTTTTATAAGTTCAAATATATCTATACTTTCACTAAATTTGGTTATTACTCTAGCTTCATACTCCATTGTTTCTCTTTGCTTTTGAGAAAATTTCGGAATCATATATAAACAAGTGATAAGATAGAGAAGACAAATTATGACTACAATCAGAAATAAATCTACCCGAATATTAATCAATGTCGTTCCAATAACAATAATCATAATAATATCTGATAAAAATGTTGTAATAACTTTAGAGATAAAACCACTTAAAGAATTTATATCATCAAGTCTTGTTAATGAGTCACCTACTTTTTTTGATTTGATAAATTGTGAAGGTAATGAGATGAACTTTTCAAAAAATTCATTTTGTAATAGTAATTGAATTTTTATGTCAATTTTAGTAAGCAAATTTGAGGTTATATAGGATATAATATTTTTAAAGAAATAGAAGCCTACCAACATTGAGAAGAAAATATTTTTTTCTATTAGTATTGAATTAAAAACTGTAATACTATTATTATTTCCAATGTGAATGAAATTATCAATAATTACTTGATATGCTTTTGCACTTATAATTGAAAAGACAGAAACACAAAAAATTAGTGTAGAAGCAACATATAAAACTCTTCTATACGGGTATATTAAACTTAATGTATCTTTAATGCTTGTTCTAGCATAGATTTTGAATTTCTGAGATTTTGGATCAAACGCTACAATGTTTCCTGTCCATAAATCATTAAATTCATTAATATTTAGTTGTTTATCACCTGAACTAGGATCAAATATAAATACTTTGCTATTGAAAATATTTTTTATTACTACAAAATGTGTAAGTCCTTCGCCCTTATTAATATGTGCAATAAAAGGAAATATTATTTCTTTCTTCTTTATAGCCTGTATTAGTTCTTCCAAATTACCTTGAAGCCCTTCAGCATAAATACCAAATATATTAGAGGTATCGATTATATCTTGAATGGATGAACCATATGCTCCTCTATGCATTCTTTTTTTTACTTCATGTAATGATACTTTATTTTTAAATCTACTTAAAACGGTCGAAAGAGCAGCTGCAGCACAGTCTAACTCATCATATTGAAGAAATTTTTTGTAAATCATGTTAACCTCACGTATTTCTTATCTCTATATTTTTTGAGTTTATATATAAGGAATGATAAAATAAGTGCAATAAAAATCAAGGATAAATAAACCAAAAATTCATGTACCATTGGAACAGAGCGTAATTCTATCATATTAATGGTTGTTAGCTTTATTTTATCTAAATTATTATATATAGGAATGTCGTCTTGGATAGGAAATTTTGGAGAGTATTGGCTAATATAGTTTATATAGATATTGGAACAATAATTTGATAGTCCTATGCCTAAAACAAAGGATAACATGATAGATAATATATGATGTTTTATAAACTGTTTGTTATTTCTTATGTTTGAAAATGAATAGACATAGTAAGTAACCAATGATATAAATGAAATAACTACGATTGAAATAGTTATTTGAGGAAAAATTTGATAGACATCATATCTCTCCAGACTATATAATACTTTAACATATGGGAATAGTTTTAATTTCGATGCAAGTTTGTCTTTTATACTATTTGTTGCTCTATTATTTTTAGGAACAATACTGATTTCATAGGTTTGAAATGACTCTAGATGTTTTAAAAGTTTATCATTATCTGTAATAGTGTTTCCATAAAAATCTTTTATATTTTCAAACTCAGCAGGAGATGTTTCAATTTGTTTAGTTAATAATTTTGAATTAATTATTTTTGCATAATTATTTGTAATATAAATATTTGTTGATAGTAAGTTAGTATAAAATTGTGATTCTTTAGAGTCCTGACTTACCAAGGAAGTAGTATTAGCTTTAAAAATACCAATAATTTCAATTGGAATTAATATAATGTCATCATGATCGGTAGAGTCATGCTCATGCTCGTGTTCGTGTTCGTGTTCAAAGCGATTACCGATAGCTTTTATATTATAACTATCTCCAATTTTTAAATTATTTTTCCTGGCAAAATTCTCGGATATTAATGCTACATTTGATTCTTGAGTTATTTCTTGCTGATTAAATACCCTACCATCTATTAAAAGTATTTTCTCGATAAATAAGTCATATGGAAATGGCTGATTACCTCCAATTAATTTTATATGTTTTAAAGGATCGTTTTCGCTCAGGTTATCTTGTACAACATATGCAGGTGTACTGACACTCATGTATTCAACTTCAGGGAAATTACTTATTTGATCTAAAGTATCTTTATCTGGATAAGTTTTTATAATAACTTTACCTGCGTTTATGTCTGATGCAATTGTATTAAAATTTTGAGCAATCCCTATCTTGTTACCAATAATAGTCTCAAGATAATAGTTCAACCTCACATTTCCTTCTAATATGCTCCACGAAAAAATTAAACTTAATAATATTAGTAATTCAAGTAATATTTTTCTAGTTTTCAATTTTTTTAACATAAAATAATCTCCCCAATCTTATACTATATAACTATTATACATTATTTGTTTAACGTTGTGTGATAGAAAACGCAAAAAAAATTAAGCGCTTTCAATTATATTATTGCTTTTCTGTCTTAATTATGTTATCATCAATATAAAGTACAATACAGTTTGTTGTTGATTACATTTTTTGCTTATAAAGGAGGCAATCATGAAAAAATTATCAATTAAACAAAGTTCAGAAGTAGTGGGTGGATTTCGTTGGAAATGTAAGCATACGTACCATAGCAAATGGGCTGGTAATACTTTTGTTAGTTCTTGGCATGCTTTCTTCAACACAGCCAATACTGCAATGAATGAACATAGACGCACTTACGGTCACACAGATACTTGGATTTCTGAATAGTAATATTTAATTTTTGTATTGTACCTTAAAAGCCGATAAAATCGGCTTTTAGATTTTTATTATGTTAAGTACAGGCAAATAATCATCATCCTTTTAGACTATGAATCCGTTAACTTTTTGGTAGTGTATATATATTTGTATTTTGATAAATTCTTTTTTAGACTCATAATTTAAAAATATTGAATATACTAATATGCTCTTCTATTATTTAATAAATTCCAAGGAGAATTATGATTGACTTCGAAAACAAATAATAAATATCTACACTCATTTTTTTTAATAGGCTTAGCCTCCCTCACTCTTTGTTTACCTCAAATTATATCAGGAAAAATGATTTTAGGTTCGGACTCAATATTTCATTTCAATCGATTTTATGACACGTCTCAACAATTCAAAAATCTAGATTTTCATTATTTTATTTCATTATATGGCTTTCAAGAATCTGGTCGTATTGTTAATGCCTTATATGGTCCTTTTTTTGCTTATTTTCAAGGAATATTAGTTTTAATCAGTAGGAATTGGTTTACATATCAGTTATTTTCCAATTTCTGTTTGTATAACTTAGCAGGATTTTCCATGTATATTTTTTTAACAAAAGCTAAGTTGGAAAGGGAGTATACACTTATTGGAGCTATATTATATTTATCAACTTATTCTATTCAATATTGGATAATTAGGCAGGGGTTTACCTCTTGGGGAGCTGCCTTACTTCCTCTAGCATTGAGCATATTATTTAAGTTTTATCAAACAAAGAAAATACCAAGGTGGTATTTGGGAATCTTAACAGCCTTAGTATCACAAATCCATATGTTGTCAGCATTCATTTTAATACTGATGTATATTCCATTTTTTATTTATATGTTTTTGAAAAATAATAAAAAAATTGTCTTTTTAAAGGATTTGTTTATTGAAATATGTCTGTTCTTCTGCTTAACATTGAATATTTGGGGTAGTTATTTTATTGTATTAAAAGGTAATCGCCTAATACCTCCGATTGTCAATATTAATATGAGTTTGAATACTATTAATCAAAATAGCTATTATTGGCTATTAAATCCTGCGATTCTGTTTTTCATGTTAGTAGCAATTTATCATATATTTTTTTTAAAATGGAAGAGGATAAATAATTCAGAGATAAAAATATGGTTTTGGGTTATGACGGTGTTTTTAGTGCTATCGTCTAGTTTAATACCATGGTCTTATTTGGTAAAGATAAAAAATCCTTTCGCAGAGTTAATTCAATATCCGTTCAGATTTTTTGTACCTGTTTCTATTATTATTATTTATCTTTTTCTAAAATTGGTTCAATCTAAGCAACTCCTTAAATATCATAAAAAAATGCTTCTCATTTCATTCCTTGCATTATCCTTACTTCAAACACTTACCTTAGTTACTATTACCACGAATAATTGGGATTCTAGCAGTAATTTCATGCCCTCAAAGTATAAAGTACATTTTTTGAGCGATAGTGCTAATATCAAAAAGTCATTTTATGATGCTAATAAGGAGAAAGCTCTGAATATGGTTGCCAAGGGAACTCCCGATTATCTACCACTCTATGGTGAAAAAGATGAGAATATTAATTACTATGACATGTACTTAGAGAAGATTGTTTATCAGAAAAAAATAAAAAAATCTATTAAGGATGGGAAACTGATTATTGAGTGGACGGCAAATGCAGACAAGGAAGTAGAATTACCAATCATCGTTTACAAAAATACCATTTTAGAAATAAATGAAAAAATAATACCACACGACCAAATATCTTTGAGTCAAATAGGTACACTAAAAATTAGTCAAATTCCTTATAAGGAAAATCGCATAACCCTTTCATATAAAATACCAACGGAGTTTACAATATTTTTAGTTATAACTTTTTTGACATGGTTACTGATAGTAGTTATCTTGTTAAAAAAAATGATAATTTACCTAAGGAGTTAAGTTAATATGTCGAAACAAGAACTTTCAATAATTATTCCGTGTTATAATGAGGAGGAGACAATCCCTTCTTTCATAACTACAATAAAATTAGTAGAAAAACAGTTGAAAGAAAACTTGCAATTTAATTATATATTTGTTAACGATGGTTCCAAAGATAAAACTCTAGAAGTTCTTAGAAAAATTTCCGATAAGTTTGAAAATGTCCACTATCTTTCATTTTCTCGTAATTTTGGGAAAGAAGCAGCGCTCTTAGCAGGTTTAAAAGAAGTAAAAGGTGATTTTGTAGCGATAATGGACGCAGACCTTCAAGATCCACCAGAAATGTTGACTGATATGTACCGAATAATCCAACAAGGTTTTGATATAGTTGGAACTAAAAGAATTGATCGCAGAGGTGAGCCGATTATTAGATCCTTGTTCGCAAAACTTTTTTATAAATTGATAAATGTTGTATCTGATACAAAATTAGTTGATGGAGTTCGTGATTTTAGTCTTATGACTCGGCAGGTTGTCGACAGTATCCTAGAATTTAGTGAAGTTAATCGTTTTTCTAAAGGTATTTTTTCCTGGGTTGGATATAATGTTACCTATTTGCCTTATGAAAATAGAGGACGTGTAGCAGGAAAAACTTCTTGGAGTTTTTGGGGTTTACTTCGTTACTCATTGGAGGGTCTTGTTAATTTTTCTGAGGCGCCTTTAAATATTGCATTCTGGGCTGGAACATTTTCCTTTATCTTATCATTAATAGGCGTCTTGTTTGTTGTTGTGAGAAAGTTAACAATTGACGGAAGTGTGTCTGGTTGGGCTAGTCTTGTTACAGTTATTTTATTTTTAGGTGGATTGCAGCTGATGGTACTTGGAATAATTGGTAAATACTTATCAAAAATATTTTTAGAAACTAAGAGAAGACCAATATATATCATAAAAGAGAAGAGTTTATAGTTTGTGCCAAACTCTATTTAAACAAAGCAACGGATTTGATACCGTTGCTTTTTCTTTATAAAGATATTACACCGTATCTCGCAGTTTTTCTAAAATTGATATAGTTATGACTTATCCTTAAATAGTAAGAACTTAATTTAAAAACTATCTGGTATTTGGTCGAGGTATCATAAGATAAAATATGTTTTAAATGATTTTTTTCAATAAAAATTGAATTATTCTAGTTCATGGAATAGAAATTGCCAAGAAAAAGTACTTACTTTTTTTAAAATATTTAGACTATTGCCAAAGGTTTATAGTGGAAAAAACTAAGTATAGTTACTATTATACTACAATAGCAACTTACTCAATATTTTACTCATGGTGCTAGTTAATCTTGAAGTATCTCAGATTGTAAGCTAGTATAATTTGCTCCAGCCTTAACCGCAGACCTGCTAAACCTCTAGTCAGTGTGTGTTCTATATCAAAAAGACCGCAAATCTCTGAGAAGCAAGTCTCAATGGTTCGTCTCATAGCCATCAGTTTCCAATGATTATGTTGTTTAGCTCCTGCCATATTTTGGCGTAAGGCAGTCCATAGATGATAGCCTTTTAGGGTCAAATGATCTTTAAGTACCTTACTAAGATAGCCTAAATCTGCCAAAATATAAAGTTGTCGGCAATTTTCTAGTAAGTTATCAACTGCCCTACTATCATGGACTGATGCAAGTGTCACAACATAATTCAGAATATAGCCTGATAAAGTTACCAGCATGTGTACTTTGAATCCATAGAACCACAGATGTTTGGAAGCGTTGTAGCCAATATCTGCTGCGTCGTTAAAAATACGTGTTCTATAGTTACGGACAGGTTGGTAAAGTGGCAAGGGAAAGCTAGCTATAATAACAATGAAAACAGGTGAGATTTGAGTATTCATTGCTTTTCTAATGACTTGAACTAACCAAATCAACTGTCTTGCTCGTCGATTAAAGCGACTTCTTTAAAGAAGTTCGCTGCAATGAAAGAGTTGGCAGATACGGTAGAAATGCCGTTTTGACTTAATCCTAGTTCAGCTTGCAAAAGAAGCAAGACTAATAGAGATTCGTCTGATACCTTGGACAAGCTAATGTTACGACGGTGTTTTAAGCCATCTGGACAATTATCACGATAGAGCTGGTGGCAAATTTTTGATAATTGCTTCAAATTCCATTGTAAGTGATGGGATTTAACAGTATACTGTAAGTGGCTCATTTCGACTACCTCCTGTTTGTTTCGGCACTTACAGTATAGTTCTTTTGTACTGACCCCTAAAAGTTGGACAAATAATTACTGAAAGGATTTAGTTCTGTATTGGACAGGGCTAAGTCCTATTAGTTTAGTTTTGATTTGTTTGTTGTTGTAGTAAAAAATGTAAACTGTGATAGCTTGCTCAAGGTCATCAAGGGATTGATAAGACTTCTCAAATCCATAAAACATTTCCGATTTGAGAATGCCAAAGAAGGACTCCATCATCCCATTATCTGGACTATTTCCCTTGCGAGACATGGATGGACGAATGCCCTTGGTTTTCAAAAAGTGATGGTAAGACTGGTGCTGGTATTGCCAGCCTTGGTCACAGTGAAGAATGGTTCCGATGTATGAATCCGCTGGAAAAGCCTTCTCAAGCATGGTTTTAACTTGTTTCAAATCAGGTGACCGAGACAGGGTAAAATCAATAATCTCACTATTATAGCCATCAAGATCAGGCGATAGATAGAGTTTCCCTTCAGGTAAGGCAAATTCCTTCACATCGGTATAACACTTCTCGTAAGGTTTAGAGCCTTCAAATTGACGTTTAATCAGATTATTAGCCTTCTTACCCACCTCACCTTTGTAAGAAGCATACTTGCGCTTACGACGAATGCGAGCCGCTAAGCCTAACTCTTTCATCAAGCGCTGCACCTTCTTGTGATTGATGATAAAGCCACGATTTCGTAATTCTAAATGAATCCGACGATAGCCGTAATTGCCCCTGTACTCATCATAAATAGATTGTATTTCATCCTTGATAGATTTCTCCTTATCTGGATTAGCTAGTCGCTTCACTTGATAGTAATAGGTGGAACGTGGTAAATCAAGGATTTCAAGTAAAGTCACTAGGGAAAACTGATGCGTTAATGCTTGACTGATTTCTGTTGCTCTTTGCGCTTTGCTTCGTCCCTCAAGCGGTATTCTCTCAGCTTTTTTAGCACAGCATTCTCCGCTCTAAGATATTCTAATTCCTTCTGAAGACGTTCAACTTCTGTCATCTCTTCCCAGGTTTTCTTATGTTTGCGCCCCATTTTACTCGGTCTCCACCTTTGTTTCTCAACAATAGTATACCCGTATTTCTTGTATTGCGCTATCCAATTTGGAAGAGTGCCTTGATTTAGCAGTGCATAATCAAGAGAAACAGAGAGCTGGGACTGACCATCAAGCAAGACTTTATCAATCATTTCCTGCTTTTACTCGGGTGAATAATACCGATTTTTACCCTTATCAACAATCTCAACACCATATCTATCCATGAGTTTAACCATGTACTTGAGATTGGAAGTACAGATTCCATATCGCTGACTTAACTGAGGCCATGATTCACCTCTCTATCTCAACTTGTATATACCTAGTTTATCTTCATAACTTAATTTCATCAGAAAAGCACCCCAAAAGTTAGATACAAAATCTAACTTTTGGGGTGCAGTTCATTTTGGGCTTTTTATTGTATTTTGAGATTAACTAGCACCACGAGTAATATTTTATTTAAAATTAAATTATGCATATTTTGCATAAATTAGTTAATTTGATTATCGCTCACTTACAATATTAGTAAGAGGATTGATAATGTATATTAGATTAAAGAATTTAAGAGAGGATAACGATTTATCTCAAAATCAGATTGCTATGTATCTTCACTGTTCACAATCGGCTTATTCCAGAATAGAGAGTGGGAGACAGGATGTGCCTACTCTATATCTAAAGCAATTAGCGAGATTGTATGATGTAACTACAGATTATATTTTAGAAATGGAAAAATCTAATTATTAATAATCCTTTGTCCTTTGACAACTGAATAGACCAAGGTGGGACTTTCTTATTTGTTGAGCAGTTTAGTCTGGTTCGCCATGATATGAGCGACAATAATCAGCTATAAAATAGAATGGTACTCTATTTGCCAAGATACAAACTAAGGACAATGATACTTCTGCACGTTCAGGCTGCCAGCGATAAAGGACAGCGGGTGAGATTCCCATGAATGACCTAACCAGTCGTTCCCACGGAGGTCATTATTTTAAATTTAAGGAATAATATAGTATGACAAAAACAACAACAGAAAAGGAGACATCGCAGGTCGTCATTGAAGGCTATAAGGTAACTGTAAAAGTCACCGATAAGCCACTATGTCTAACGGATATTTTAGATGATTTACTTGGCAAAAAGTTAGAGAAAATATAAACTTTTAGCGGACAATTAACAGTAAATTATGTAAAATAGAATGGTAGAACTTTAATCCTTGATCGATCCGCACCTAAGAATATCGATTAAGGAGAAAACAATGACACAAGCCTGTATTTATTTACGCCTATCACGAGATGATGGAGATAATATCGAAAGTAACTCCATTGTCAATCAGCGTTCACTTTTAAGAGACTACGCTGAAAAGCATGACCTTATCATTTTAGAAGAATTTGTAGATGATGGTATTAGTGGTTTAACCTTTAATCGTCCTGATTTCAACCGCATGATGACAATGGTTAATGAGAAAAGGATAGATACAATTATCGTCAAAGACTTATCTCGGTTTGGGCGAGACTATATTGAGACTGGGAAGTATATTCAAAGGATTTTCCCTTCCATTGGTGTGAGGTTTATCTCGGTCAATGATCATTATGATAGCTTGACTGCGGATACAAATGAAACACACCTAGTTCTGCCGATTAAAAGTCTTATCAATGATAGCTACTGTCGGGATATTTCCATGAAAGTCCGTAGCACACAAAAGGCTAAGCGCCAGAACGGAGAATTTATAGGAGCATTTGCTCCTTACGGTTATTGCAAAGACGATAACGAGAGGAACCACCTAGTAGTGGATGAGAGTATTCGTCCTATCATTGAAAAAATCTTTAGGCTCAAGCTAGAGGGGTATTCTTCAAATAGGATTGCTACTTATCTTAATAAAGCTGGCATCGCAACCCCACTTCAACATAAGAAATCTTGTCAAGAAAATTTCAAGGGATTTTATGGTACCTCTAATCAGTGGAGTACCAAATTGGTTAATCGTATTCTGGTCAATAGAGTTTATACAGGGACTTTGGAGCAGGGAAAACATACGAAACTGAATTACAAATCGCAACAGTCTCTAAAGGTCAGTCCAGATGACTGGGTGCGGGTAGATAAAACACATGAAGGTATTGTATCTGAAAGCACCTTTGAGATTGCCAATCGCTTATTACTTAGAGATGTCAAGAATGGAAAAGGTCAGCCATCTTTGTTTGTAGGCTTACTCTTTTGTAAAGACTGTCAATCGCAGATGATACAGCGAAAAGTCCGTTACAAGCAAACAGAGACTAATCAGTACATTTGTAGTACATACAACAAGGGACAAGGTTGTAGCCGTCACGCTATTAAGCACGATAGTCTGCTGGAAGTCATTTCAACCTTGATAGCTCAACACCTAGAGTGGAAGTCCTATCTGATTGAACGTATCCCTGACTATCTGTCAGAAGAGTCATTTCTTGAAATTGACTTTACGCTACTAGTGACCGAACGCAAGAAGTATGAGCGATTACTTCACTCCCTGTATGTGGACCTAGATGATGGTCTTATCAATGAGTCGGAGTATCAGGAATTTCAGCGACATTATCGCCAAAAGCTGAAGCAGGTTGAAGAAACCATTGCTCTAAAAAAAGGATTAGCTCAGGAACTCTATCATAAGCTTCAAGATAGGGAAGCTTGGTTGAAGCAGTTAAGTGAGTTGAGAGAGACAGACTACTTAAACCGCTTGACATTGGTTTCTCTCTTAGATCGGATTGATATTGGAGAAGACCATGAGATTACGCTAGTCATTCATGATATGAAAGAGTTGGATATGCTCCAACAGTTTTCACATCTGGAAACGGAGGTGGTTTGATGGCTCGCACGAAGAACCGCTACTGTACAGAAGAAACAGATACCATTCAGGTTACAACTTATCGAACTGGTATTTACATTAGATTATCGAAGGAAAGAACAGAAACTTGGAGAAATAAATCACAGTCATTAGAGACTCAAGAAGGCTTAGCGAGAACATTCGCCAAAGCTAAGGGCTTAATGGTTGCCAAAACATATACTGACTATGAGTATTCAGGCACGAAGTTTAATCGCCCTGCCTTTCAAGAAATGATGGGAGATGTCAAAAAGGGTCTTATCAATTGTATTCTGATTAGAGACTTATCACGTCTAGGTAGGGATTATATTGAGATGGGGCGTCTTATTGATAAAGTTTTCCCTTTCTTGGGCGTTCGTTTCATCTCTATCAATGATAACCTTGATACCCTTAACGGACTTGGAGAAAAGAAGTCGTTTGAGGTAGAAATTAAGAATTTAGTTAACGACCTTTATTCTAAAGAGATTTCAAAAAAATTGACATCCTACAATATTCATCAAGCTAGTAAGGGTTATTATATCGGTACATCAGCGCCTTATGGTTATCAATTAGATAAACAGGAACAAGGAACACGATTAATTATTGATCATCAAGTAAAGCCAGTTCTTGATACTATTTTTCGAAAAGCGATTGAAGGCCAATCAATGCCGAAAATAGCTGCATATTTGAATGAGCATAGAATTGCAGTACCGCTGGCATATCGGGAAACTGGAGATCTCTATAGAATTGACTGTGATCATCGACTTTGGAAATCGGGCAATTTACTTCGCCTGGTTAAAATGCCAGTTTATCGTGGAGAATTGCTTCAGAGAACACGCAGTAAGAATTTGTTAGAGAGTCAGCCGATTCGTTATGAAAATGCTCATAAATCCTATATCAGTCAAGAGGATTATAGCAGAATTCTACAACATTCAAGAAGCCGAAAATCGCAAAAACTTTCTACTAGGGAACGAACTCCGAATCGTTATAAGGGTTTGATTTATGCACATGGAAAGTATACCCAGTTACCTAGATACTGTAAGCATTTTAAGAATGAAGATTATTATACATTTATGGATTATATCTATGATTCGGATCATGTAACAAAGCAGACCGTTTATATTAGTGAAAAGGCTTTAGATAGAATTATCTCGGAGTTCATTCAAGATGAACTGAATCGTTTAGGAGGAATAAAACAGCTAACATCAAGGTTGAGAACCAGAAAAGAGGATTGTATCAATACTTATCATAAGCAAGAAAGACAGCACCAACAAGCTATCATGCGCTTACGAGAAGAAATAAGTGATTTATATGCTTCATATAGTTTGGTACGAACTGAAAAAACAGCCTATCTCACTCAAAAATCAGAGAAGGAAGCTCAAATAGGGATACTTTCACAGGAAATAAGACATTGTGAGACGGCTATCGGGCAACTGGAAGAAGAACATCAGAAGCAGATAAATTGGATCAAATCGCTAACTCAATGCCAAGGAACAGATAGCCTAACCTCGGAACTATTACAGGCAATCATCGAACGCATCGAAGTTGGTGTGAATAAACAGGTGACGATTACGTTTCGCTGTCAGATAGGAGGTGTGGAGAATGTCTAAAGTGGCTTTATACCTTAGACTATCTGTCGATGAGGCTGGAACTGATGAAAGCAATTCCATTGTCAATCAAAGACATCTACTTCATCATTTTCTTGATAATTCTTCTGACTTCCAAAACTTTCAGCGAGAAGAATTTGTGGACGATGGTTTCTCAGGGACAAGCGTCAATCGCCCAGCTTTTCAGCGGTTGATGACAAGAGTTAAGTCCGGCGAGATTCGTCATATTATTGTTAAAGACCTCTCACGATTTATGCGTGATTATCTGGAGTTAGGGAACTACTTGGAAAACATATTCCCCTTTTTAGGAGTGAGGTTCATTGCTCTAAATGACCAATATGATAGTCTTACTTCAGAGAATAATGGTGTTGAGATTGATGTCTCCTTTAAGAATTTACTTAATGAATTTTATGCCAAGGATGTTTCTGAGAAAGTCAAAAGTGCTATGAATACTATGAAGCGTTCAGGCAAGAATATGAGTTGGTTACCACCGTTTGGCTATCTCAAAGACCCTACAGATCGCTTTAAGATTATCATTGATGCGGCTGTAGCACCTATCGTGAGACAAATCTTCAGATTAAGTATTGAGGGACTGGGGGATAAAAAGATTGCATTACTCCTTAATGAGGAGAAGACCATTACTCCAGCTGAGAGGAAAATGCAAGTCAGTCAAGCCAAATATCAGAAGTCAATTATTTTAACTGATGAGCAACAACGTAATATTTGGACCTCAAATACCGTCCGACAAATACTGAAAAACGAAGCTTATAAAGGCACTTACCTCTTTAACACGAGGACCTATATTAAGGGCAAGCATATTACACGCCCTCAATCAGAATGGGAGCGGATTGAAAATAACCATGAGGCTCTTGTTACTCCTGAAGAATTCGAGCAGGCACATCGAGCTCGACAGTCACGAAGAACTCATCAGTCTCAGCAGAAATCTCGTTCGACAGAAGATATTGTTTTACGTGGTTTTGTTTTCTGTGAACACTGCCAACATCGTTTGTCTCTAATTAGAAATCATAATCAAGGCCATTATTTTTATTGTCGCTACTGTAAAAGTCAAGGGCATTCGATGCATTCTTGTAAAGTAGATAAGATTGAGAAGGTTATTTTTGAGGATTTGAAGAATAAATCTCAAGAACCAAGAAAACTATTGAGAGTTAATCTACTCCATGACATAGAGAAGCTAAAGGAAAAGAAATTGGCCGCTTTCCAAGATTATAAGGAAAATCGTATCACTCGTGATGATTATATCGCTAAAAAGCAAGAGTTAGATGACAAAATAGTACATTTAGAGGAGAACTTACAAACGACTAAAGTAGCTGATAAATTTAGTGGCCAGACCTTATCAAGAGAAGTAATAGAAACTCATGTTGAGAAAGTCATCGTCGACTGTTTGGGCTTCTTTGAGGTTATCTATAAATAACTTAAGAAGGGACTTGGTATTCAAGTCTCTTTCTTGCATTTAGAAAATGTGATATAATCAATTGAAAAATGAATAAAATTTTCGTCAATTCCTTGACATAAGAGGGTTGGTGCGATGTGGACCAGTCTGTCAAGGACAATGTGGTCAAGGAAGTCAAGGAAGAAGCGGGGCTGGATGTGGAGGCTCAACGTGTGGTGGCGATTTTGGACAAGCACAAGAACAATCCTGCCAAGTCTGCCCACCGTGTGATCAAGGTCTTCATTCTATGCCGTCTCCTTGGCGGAGAATTTCAGCCCAATTCGGAAACAGTTGCCAGTGGCTTTTTCAGCTTAGACGATTTACCGCCGCTCTCGCTTGGGAAAAATACTCCTGAGCAGTTAGCACTTTGCTTGGAAGCTAGTGGATCTGAGCACTGGGAAACACGATTTGATTAAGGAGAAAGTATGACCTATCAAGGTTATTTGATTGATTTAGACGGAACTATTTATGAGGGGAAGAAACGAATTCCTGCTGGTGAACGGTTTATTCATGGCTTGCAGGAGCGCAACATTCCCTATCTATTTGTGACCAACAATACCACCCGCCGTCCTGAGATGGTGCAGGCTATGTTGGCGGAGAATTTTAATATCCAAACACCGCTTGAAACCATCTATACGGCCAGTCTGGCTACAGTAGATTATATGAATGACTTGGGCAAGGAAAAGACAGTCTATGTCATTGGAGAAGACGGGCTCAAGTCTGCCATTTTTGAGGCTGGTTATGTGGAAGATACGGAAAATCCAGCCTATGTTGTTGTCGGCCTGGATACCCAGCTGACCTATGAAAAACTGACTATTGCTACCCTGGCTATTCAAAAGGGAGCGACTTTTATTGGTACCAATCCTGACCTCAACATTCCGACGGAGCGTGGTCACTTGCCAGGTGCTGGTTCATTGATTGCACTTTTGAAAGCTGCTACCCGAGTAGAGCCGATCTTTATTGGCAAGCCTGAGGCCATTATCATGGACAAGGCTCTGGAGATTTTAGGCACAGAGCGTAGCCAAACGGTTATGGTGGGGGATAACTACCTGACAGATATTCGGGCTGGGATTGACAATGGTTTTCCAACTCTTTTAGTCCTGACTGGATTTACCAAGCCAGAAGAAGTAGCAGACTTGCCCCTTGCTCCGACCCATGTCCTCAACAGCCTAGATGAATGGAGTTTTGATGAGAACTAAGTTACAGATTATCGGAACGATTTTATTTGTCTTGTCGGCAGCAGTTCTAGGTACCATCTATCTAGCTTGGCTAATTTATCCGCTTGAGATTTCTTTTTTAGGGTTGGAAAAAGTTGTTTACATGAAGTCATCAGATATTTCCTATGATTTTAATATTTTGATGAACTATCTGACCAATCCATTTGCAAGTGTTTTAGATATGCCAAATTTTTCCTCTTCAACTGATGGTCTCAAACATTTTGCGGATGTGAAAGGCCTCTTTCATCTGGCACAGGTTATTTTCCTGATTAGTTTGCCTGCGATTTTCTATTTTTGGAAAGAAGTGGTGCGAAAAGGATATGGAAAATTCTATCGAACTGTTTTTATGTGGATGGCTCTTGCTCCCGTGATGATTGCAGTGATGGGCATGCTGATTGGTTTTGATAGTTTCTTTGTCCTCTTCCATCATCTGCTATTTCCAGGTGATTCTACCTGGCTCTTTGACCCACTGAAAGATCCGGTTATTTATATACTTCCACAGGAATTTTTCCTTCATTGCTTTATTCTCTTTTTCATCCTATATGAAGCGCTCTCTTTGCTGTGGCTTAGGATGGTTAAAAAATAACATTAGCCAAGAAAAACCTCTTGACAATGTGGTGAATTTACAGTAAAATAAGTAAGACTTTGAAATTGAGGGGAGTGAAAATAATGTCAAAAACAGTAGTACGCAAGAACGAATCACTTGATGATGCTCTTCGTCGTTTCAAACGTGCGGTTACTAAAGCTGGTACTCTTCAAGAAACACGCAAACGCGAATTCTACGAGAAACCATCTGTAAAACGTAAACGTAAATCAGAAGCAGCTCGCAAGCGTAAAAAATTCTAATTGAATTTGAACAGCCTGAGGGCTGTTTTTTGTTTACTTTTCAGCCTGTCTAACTTATAATAGGTATATAAAATATTGTCCAAGTGAAAAGGAGTATATATGAGTATCTTGGTTACAGGTGGAGCTGGCTATATTGGTAGTCACACCGTTGTGGAGTTGTTGAAGTTGGGAAAAGACGTTGTCATCGTAGATAATCTCTCCAACTCAAGTATTTTGGTTTTGGATCGCATCGAAACCATCACTGGCAAACGTCCAACTTTCTATGAATTGGATGTAGCAAATAAGGTTGCCTTGCGTGAGGTTTTTGAAAAAGAAAGTATTGAATCAGCTATTCACTTTGCTGGCTATAAGGCGGTTGGTGAATCTGTTGAAAAGCCAGTCATGTATTATGAAAATAATATCATGTCTACTTTGGCTTTGGTGGAAGTTATGGCAGAGTTTGGTGTCAAGAAGATTGTCTTCTCGTCCAGCGCAACGGTTTATGGCCTTAACAACCCATCACCTTTAGTTGAAACCATGCCAACCAGCGCAACTAACCCTTATGGTTACACAAAAGTCATGTTGGAACAAATCCTACGTGATGTGGAAGTAGCGGACAAGGAATGGAGCGTCGCCCTTCTCCGTTATTTCAACCCAATCGGTGCCCATGAATCAGGTCTAATCGGTGAAGATCCAGCTGGTATTCCAAACAACCTTATGCCGTTTGTGGCTCAAGTTGCTGTTGGTAAACGCCCAGAACTTAGCGTCTTTGGTAATGACTATGATACAGTGGATGGAACTGGTGTTCGTGACTATATCCACGTGATTGACTTGGCTCTTGGTCACATCAAGGCGCTAGAAAAAATCTCAACGACAGCAGGTGTCCACACCTACAACCTCGGTTCTGGTCAAGGAACCAGTGTTTTAGAACTGGTGCAAGCTTTTGAAAAAGTGAACGGTGTGCCGGTACCTTATAAAATTGTAGACCGTCGCCCTGGCGATGTGGCAACTTGCTATGCTAAAGCCGATAAGGCTTTGGAAGAACTCGATTGGAAAACAGAGAAAACAATTGAGGATATGTGTCGAGATACATGGAACTGGCAGTCTAAAAATCCAAATGGATATGAAGGATAAGAAAAGATGTGAGTATTGGCTCACATCTTCTTTTTGTCATAGTGAAAAAAGAAAAACAGGCACAGGGCCTGTTTCACTATCTTATTGATTATTTTTTCAACAAGTCGCGGATTTCTGCAAGCAATTCTTCTTGAGTTGGACCAGCAGGCGCTTCTTCTTTCTTAGGCATTGCTTTTTCAGCAGCCTTAACGATGAAGAAAAGAACAGTACCGATGATCAAGAAGTTGATAACAGCGCTCAAGAAGTTACCATAAGTAACACCATTCCAGCTCAAGTCAGCAATTTTATCTGCGCCAGCAGCTTTCAAAGCTGGTGTAAGCAACAATGGTGTGATCAAGTCAGCAACGAATGAATCGATGATGGCTTTGAAGGCAGCACCAAAAATTACTGCAACTGCAAGGTCAATAACATTACCTTGGAACAAAAACGCTTTTAAATCTTTCAACATATCCTAAATATGTCCTTTCATAAAAAATTTTACTCTATCTATTATAACCATAAAAAAATATTTTACAAGCAATTTGTTTCAGAAATTTTACATTTTTCAAGTTTTGGTATAAAATAGAATATGTTAAACTAAGGGAAGAGTGTCCACTTTTCAATTAGCAAATGGGATGTTGAGGAGGATATATGCTGTCAAAAGATAAAATAACAGAAATCAAACAAGCCCTCAATATCGTGGATGTGATTGGTGAAACAGTTGCTTTGACCAAGGCAGGACGCAATTTTCTTGGTCTTTGTCCCTTTCATGGAGAAAAAACTCCTTCCTTTAACGTCATTGAGGATAAACAGTTCTATCATTGTTTTGGTTGTGGTAAGTCTGGAGATGTTTTTAAATTTATTGAGGAAACCCGTGGTGTTTCTTTCACTGACGCGGTAGCCATTTTGGCAGAAAAAGCTGGGTTTCAGGTAGAAGTATCCACCAATCATTTTCAGCCTAAGAAGGAAAATCCACATCAAGCTCTTTATGATATCCATCAAGATGCGACAAAGTTTTACCATGCCTTGTTGATGACGACAAAGATGGGCGAGGAAGCTAGAAAATATCTCCATCAGCGTGGTTTAACAGATGAAGTTATTAAGAATTTTCAACTAGGTTTAGCACCAGATGGACAAAATATTCTTTATCAGAAACTTTCCCAGAACTACGATGAAGAAAGCCTGCTTCATTCGGGTCTTTTCAATCCCAGTGAGCAGAACATGATCTTCGATGCTTTTCAAGGGCGGGTCATGTTTCCGCTAACCGATGAATATGGTCGAGTGATTGCCTTTTCAGGTCGAATTTGGACAGAAAAAGACCTGCAGAACAAGCAGTTAGCCAAGTATAAAAATTCTCGTAGCACAGCTATTTTCAATAAAAGTTACGAACTATATCATTTGGATAAGGCCAAGGCGGTCATCAAAAAACAGCGGGAAGTCTATCTGATGGAGGGGTTTCTGGATGTTATTGCAGCCCACCGTGCTGGTATTGAAAATGCGGTTGCTTCTATGGGAACTGCTCTGACTAGAGAGCACGTTGGTCATCTGGCCAAGTTTTGTAAGAAAATTGTTTTGACCTACGATGGTGATAGAGCTGGGCAGGCTGCTACCATGAAAGCGTTGGACGAATTAGGAGATTTTCAGGTGGATATTGTCAGTCTGCCTGACAATATGGACCCTGATGAATTTTTACAAAGAAATTCTGAAGAAGCCTTGCGAGAGGTTTTGACAAAATCCCGCATTAGTGATGTGGAATTTTTAATCCAGTATCTGAAGCCAGAAAACCCAGATAATCTACAAATGCAGATAGAATTTGTGGAGAGGATTGCTCCGATTATCGCAAGGGTTTCGTCGATTACAGCGCAAAATTCTTATATTTATAAGGTTGCGGAAGTCCTATCCGATTTTGACTATGGTCAGGTGGAGCAGGCTGTGAATGCCGTTCGCTTACATCAGCGACAGGAACGAAGTCAGCAAGCCTATCATCAACAGAAGGAACAGGTCTATGCACCGCCTCTTCAGGCTATTTCCCGGCTGACAGGTCTTATCCGAACTGAAAATCACCTGCTTTACCGTATGGTCGAGCACCCTTATATTTTAAATGAATTTCGTTTGCGAGAAGATTTTTATTTTGCGACACCGGAATTGCAGGTATTATATGAATTACTGAAAAATCAAGGTGAGATTAGTAGTTTTGGCTTATCCCAGTTAGATGATACCGTTCAACAAGCCTGGTATCGGATTTTGGAAGAGCGTCTGCCAAAGGAAGTGGCGCAAAATGAAATTGAAGAATTGGAATTTCGCCGTGACAAGGAATTGTTACGAAAGGAAAATCAACACCTAACACGGAAAATCCGTGAACATTCCCATGTAGGAAATGCTGATATTGCCCTCGATGAGTTACAAAAATTGCTCGAGAAAAGAAAACAAATGGAGTAAATATGACAAACAAAAAAGATAAAAAGACAGAAGTAACGACCTTTGATGTGCAAGTTGCTGAATTTATTCGTAATCACAAAAAACAAGGTTCAGCGACCGATGATGAAATCAATGACCAGCTGGTTATTCCGTTTACACTTGATGCTGATGGGATTGATGACTTGCTCCAACGAATTCAGGATGCAGGAATTTCGATTGTGGATAAGGAAGGTAACCCATCTGCGCGTGCTTTGCAAGTTGAAGAAGAGCCAGAGCTTTCTGATGAAGAATTGCTAGGAAGCACGTCCGCAAAGGTTAATGACCCTGTCCGCATGTACTTGAAAGAAATCGGAGTTGTTCCGCTTTTGACCAATGAAGAAGAGCAAGAATTAGCCTTGGCAGTTGAAGCTGGCGATCCTGAAGCAAAACAACGTTTGGCTGAAGCTAACTTGCGTTTGGTTGTTTCTATTGCTAAACGCTATGTGGGGCGTGGTATGCAGTTCCTTGATCTTATCCAAGAAGGAAACATGGGTTTGATGAAGGCTGTTGACAAGTTTGACTACTCAAAAGGTTTCAAATTTTCAACTTATGCGACTTGGTGGATTCGTCAGGCCATTACCCGTGCCATTGCAGACCAGGCTCGTACTATCCGCATTCCAGTTCATATGGTAGAAACCATTAACAAATTGGTCCGTGAACAACGTAATCTCTTGCAAGAGTTAGGACAGGATCCAACGCCAGAACAAATCGCTGAGCGTATGGATATGACACCTGAAAAAGTCCGTGAAATCCTCAAGATTGCCCAAGAACCAGTGTCTTTGGAAACCCCAATCGGTGAAGAAGATGATAGCCATTTGGGAGATTTCATTGAAGATGAAGTAATTGAGAATCCAGTTGACTATACCACTCGTGTTGTCCTCCGTGAGCAATTGGATGAAGTTTTGGATACACTGACAGACCGTGAAGAAAATGTTCTCCGCCTCCGCTTTGGTTTGGATGATGGAAAAATGCGTACCCTAGAAGATGTAGGTAAAGTCTTCAACGTAACTCGCGAACGTATCCGCCAGATCGAAGCCAAAGCCCTTCGCAAACTCCGCCACCCATCCCGTAGCAAACCACTCAGAGATTTTATTGAGGATTGATTTTGTCTGGGAGACAAAATCAACCGCTCGTTGAAAACAGGAAACGAGCGAGAGTTCCGGGGGAGGTTTTTAACGCCTGCTTGAAAATAAGAGAGCAGGCTAACCCAGTGGTGTTTTAACCCGAGCCTAGAAATAGGAAAGCGTGGCATAAGCCTACGGATAGGCTTTCTCAACGTCCGCCTAGAAATCCGAAAGCGGACAAAGTTCGGTGGCACTTATCAGGCCGCTCGCTGAAAACAGGAAACGAGCGAGAGTTCGGGGGAGGTTTTGACACAAAACTGGTTTGTTTCATTTCCAACCTTCAATAGTTCATGGCTCATTTGGATGAAATTTTTGTTCCTTTAGATGACAATGCAATAGTGAAAAAGAAAGAGAGAAAAATGGCTTATACAGAAGAACAGGTAAAAGAAATTCAAGAGCGTATTTTTCATGCTCTTGAGGATGTGATTGACCCTGAGCTAGGAATTGATATTATCAATTTGGGGCTCATTTATGAAATTCGTTTTATCGAAGGTAAGGCCGAGATTGATATGACTCTGACAACTATGGGCTGTCCCTTGGCTGACTTGATTACCGATCAAATTCATGATGTCTTAAAAGATGTTCCAGAGGTAACGGAAGTAGATGTTCGCTTGGTTTGGTCACCGGCCTGGACAGTTCAAAAAATGAGCCGTTACGCTCGAATTGCTTTAGGAATTAAATAGTTTCAAAAAGATGATTTCGAATATTCGAAGTCATTTTTTTAGAATTGTTCATGATTTTGTTGAAAAAATATCAATTTTCCACTTGTCAAATCGGAATATTCGTGTTAGAATATACAAGCCTAGGAAAAGTTATTATACCTATTCTAGCAAATATCAGACCTATATGGGATGGGTAGCTCTGCTATTTATCATAACCAAAGCCTACGGACAGGCGGGTCGAATGCCGAAGCGTGGCGTAAGCCACATTATTGATAGGGTTAAAAGCCTACATTTTATAAGTTGATGTTGGGAAGGTTTTCCTAATTTCTAATTTTGTCAGTGTGGTGAAAGCACACGTCATCTTGTGAAACGGTCAATAAAGTACGTATATATTTGCACTGGAGAGTAGGAAACGGTAGGCACATAAACTCAAGAGAAGAATAAAAAACGTCAATTTGGATTGTAGAGCAGGATGAACCCTGCTCTTTTTGCTTTTTTAAAAAAGGGTAGGAGTCCATCAAGCAAAGGAGTTTTTCAATATGAAAAATCAACACCAAGCCCCTATTTATCAGGGATTGGTACAGTTACGCCGAAAAAGGATTGTTCCCTTTGATGTGCCTGGACATAAGCGGGGACGGGGTAATCCAGAGTTGGTCGAACTGTTAGGAGAAAAATGCGTGGGGATTGATGTCAATTCCATGAAACCCTTGGATAACTTAGGGCATCCTGTGTCCATTATCCGAGAGGCCGAAGAATTGGCGGCAGAAGCCTTTGGTGCCAGCCATGCCTTTCTCATGGTTGGAGGGACAACCTCTTCTGTCCAGACCATGATTTTGGCGACCTGTAAGGCGGGTGATAAAATCATTTTACCTCGCAATGTCCACAAGTCTGCCCTCAATGCTTTGGTCCTATGCGGAGCTATACCAGTCTATGTGGATATGAGTGTGGAGCCACGGATTGGTATTGCTCTTGCATTGGAAAATGAAGCTTTTGAACGGGCGATTTATGAGCATCCTGACGCGGTTGCTGTCTTGATCAACAATCCGACCTACTATGGTATCTGCTCAGACCTGCGTACCTTGACTGAGAAAGCTCACGCAGCGGGCATGAAAGTTTTGGTGGACGAGGCTCATGGTGCGCATTTGCATTTTTCGGAAAAATTGCCAGAGGCGGCTATGGATGTGGGAGCTGATATGGCAGCTGTTTCCATGCACAAATCAGGTGGCAGTCTGACCCAGAGCTCGCTCCTATTGGTCGGTCCTGATATGAATGTGGAGTATGTCCGCCAGATTATCAATCTGACCCAGTCGACATCCGCTTCCTATCTCTTGCTGGCTAGTTTGGATATTTCACGGAGAAATCTGGCCCTTCGTGGCAAAGAATCTTTTGAAAAGGTCATTGAAATGTCTGAGTATGCTCGCCGTGAAATCAACGCTATCGGTGGCTACTATGCCTATTCCAAGGAATTGATCGATGGTAAAACGGTGCATGATTTCGATGTCACCAAGCTCTCCATCTATACGCAGGGCATTGGTCTGACAGGGATTGAAGTCTATGATTTGTTGCGGGATGAGTACGACATCCAGATTGAATTTGGGGATATTGGCAATATCTTGGCCTATATTTCCATCGGTGACCGCCTGCAGGACATCGAGCGACTGGTAGGGGCACTGGCTGACATCAAGCGTCTTTACTCACGAGATGGTTCGGATTTGATTTCGGGAGAATACATCCAGCCGCAGCTGGTATTGTCACCGCAGCAGGCTTTTTATGCAGAGCGCGAAAGCCGTTCCCTGCAAGAAGCAGTTGGTCAGGTCTGTGGGGAATTTGTCATGTGCTATCCGCCTGGTATCCCGCTTTTAGCTCCAGGTGAACGAGTGACCCAAGAAATTGTTGACTACATCATCTTTGCCAAGGAGCGTGGTTGTTCTGTTCAAGGTACCGAAGATCCAGATGTCAACTACATCAATGTCATTAAGGAGGGCTAGTCATGGAAATGTGGTTTTCAGAAGTTCAAACACCTGATGTAAAATTGTCCATTCGCACCAGTCAACAACTTTATGCTGGCAAGAGTGAATTTCAGGACATCGCTGTGTTGGACTCGCCAGCCTTTGGAAAAATATTAACCCTTAATGGTCGTGTTTTATTCTCGGATGCAGATGACTTTGTCTACAATGAGATGGCTGTCCATGTGCCCATGGCCGTCCATCCCAATCCTAAGAAAATCTTGATTTTAGGTGGTGGAGATGGTGGGGTTGCTCAAGTTCTCAGTATGTATCCTGAAATTGAACGTATTGACGTTGTAGAGCCAGATGAACTTTTGGTTGAGGTCTGTCGAGAATATTTCCCAGACTATGCATCGGGTTTAGAAGATGAGCGGGTCGAGGTTTATTTACAGGATGGTCTGCGTTTCTTGCGCAACTGTGAAAACGAATATGATATCATCATCAATGATGCGACAGATCCATTTGGACACACGGAAGGGCTCTTTACCAAGGAATTTTACGGTAATGCCTATCGGGCTTTGAAGGAAGATGGGATCATGGTTTACCAACATGGTTCGCCATTCTATGACGAAGATGAGTCTGCCTTTCGTTCTATGCATAGAAAGGCGACCCAGTCTTTCCCTATTAGCCGTGTTTATCAGGCCCATATTCCGACATCTGCGGCGGGTTATTGGTTATTTGGCTTTGCCTCTAAAAAATACCATCCCATTGAAGATTTTGATAAGGAAAAATGGAAGGCGCGTCAGCTTTTCACAGAATACTATACCGCAAACTTGCATATTGGAGCATTTCTCTTGCCCCGTTATGTCGAAGATATTTTAGAAGAAGAGGAGAAAAAATAATGAGTCGTTTATTAGTGATTGGTTGTGGCGGAGTTGCCCAGGTTGCCATCAGCAAGGTTTGCCAGGCAGAAGATACCTTCAAGGAAGTCATGATTGCCAGCCGTACCAAGTCCAAGTGTGATGATTTGAAGGCTGCCTTAGAAGGAAAAACTTCCGTAAAAATTGAAACTGCCCAAGTGGATGCGGATAAGGTAGAAGAAGTGATTACCTTGATTGAAAGCTACCAGCCAAAGGCAGTCTTGAATGTGGCCCTTCCCTACCAAGACTTGACCATCATGGATGCTTGCTTGGCGACAGGCGTGGACTACATCGACACCGCCAACTACGAGTGCGAGGACACCGAAGACCCAGAATGGCGGGCTATCTACGAAAAACGATGTGCAGAAGAGGGCTTCACAGCCTACTTTGACTACTCATGGCAGTGGGCTTATAAGGAGCGTTTTGAAAAAGCAGGCCTGACAGCTCTTTTGGGATCCGGATTTGATCCAGGGGTGACCAGCGTATTTTCAGCCTACGCACTCAAGCATTATTTCGATGAAATTCATTACATCGACATCCTAGACTGTAACGGTGGGGATCATGGCTATCCATTTGCCACCAACTTCAACCCTGAAATCAACTTGCGTGAGGTTTCAGCACCAGGCTCCTACTGGGAAAATGGCAAATGGGTGGAAGTGGAAGCTATGTCTATCAAGCGAGAGTACGATTTCCCAGAAGTGGGTCAAAAAGACATGTACCTCCTCCATCACGAAGAAATCGAGTCGCTGGCTAAGAATATTCCAGGTGTCAAACGCATCCGCTTCTTTATGACTTTCGGTCAATCCTACTTGACCCACATGAAGTGCTTGGAAAATGTTGGTCTTTTGCGGACAGACCCAATCAATTTCAACGGACAAGAAGTGGTGCCAATCCAATTCCTCAAGGCATTATTACCAGACCCAGCCAGCCTTGGTCCACGTACAGTTGGGAAAACCAACATCGGCTGTATTTTCACAGGTATCAAGGACGGTGTAGAGAAGACTATTTACATCTACAATGTATGTGACCACCAAGAGTGCTATAAGGAAGTTGGTTCACAGGCTATTTCCTACACAACTGGCGTGCCAGCTATGATTGGAACCAAGCTTGTCATGGACGGAACTTGGAAGAAGCCAGGCGTTTACAACTTGGAGGAATTGGATCCAGATCCATTTATGGACTTGCTCAACCAATATGGCTTGCCATGGCAAGTAGTAGAAAATCCTGTTTTGGTGGACTAGATGAGAATTGAACAAGTTCCAACACCAGCCTATGTCATTGATGAAGCCAAGCTGGTCAACAATTTAGAAATTCTCAAGTCTGTCCAAGACCGTACAGGCTGTAAGGTACTCTTGGCTCAAAAAGCTTTCTCCATGTATGCCACCTATCCACTAATTAGCCAATATTTGGCTGGCACAACTGCTTCAGGACTTTATGAAGCTAAACTTGGTCGTGAGGAATTTGGTGGCGAAGTCCATGTCTTTGCCCCCGCCTTTAAGGATGCAGATTTGGATGATATTTTGGAAATTGCAGACCATATCGTCTTTAACTCAAAGCGCCAACTCCGTAAGCACGCTGACAAATGCAGAGCAGCAGGAGTAAGCATTGGTCTGCGGATCAATCCCGAATGCTCCACACAAGACGAGCATGCACTTTACGATCCCTGTGCAACAGGCTCTCGCTTTGGTGTTCGTATCAGTCAGTTTTCAGAAGACCTGCTAGACTTGGTGGATGGCCTGCATTTCCATACTCTCTGCGAACAAAATTCAGATGATTTGAAAACCACCTTGGAAGCTGTCGAGGCTAAATTTGGCCCTTACCTCCACCGTATTAAATGGCTCAATATGGGCGGAGGCCATCATGTGACCAGAGAAGACTATGATGTAGATTTGCTGATTTCCTCTATCCAGCACATGCAGGAAACTTATGGGCTGGAAGTCTATATCGAGCCAGGAGAAGCCATTGCTCTTAATGCAGGCTATCTGGTGACAGAGGTTCTGGATATTGTTGAAAATGGCATTGAAACGCTTGTGTTAGATGCTTCGGCTACCTGCCATATGCCGGATGTCTTAGAAATGCCTTATCGCCCACCGCTTCGCTATGGCTTTGAGGCAGGTGAAAAAGTCTATACATACAGACTGTCTTCCAATACCTGTCTGACGGGTGACATCATCGGCGATTATTCCTTTGAAAAGCCTGTGGAGATTGGTGACAAGCTCTATTTTGAAGATATGGCCATCTATTCTTTCGTTAAAAACAATACCTTTAACGGCATTGGGTTACCTAGCCTAGCCATCATGGACGAGGCTGGCGACTGCCGTATTATCAAGGAATTTGGTTATGAAGATTTCAAAGGGAGGTTGTCATGATAGAAAGTCCAAAAGCAGCGGGTTACCGTATGCCAGCTGAGTATGAGCCCCATCATGGTACACTCATGGTGTGGCCGACTCGCCCAGGATCCTGGCCCTTTGATGGTCAGGGGGCGAAAAAGGCCTTCAGCCAGGTCATTAAAACCATTACTGAAAGCGAGCAGGTCTATCTCTTGGTCGATGAGGCACACCGTGAGGAGGCACAGTCTATGCTGGGTGATGACGTAACCTATCTGGACATTCCTACCAACGACGCATGGGCGCGTGACACAGGTCCGACGGTTTTGATCCATGAAAATGGCAGAGCTTTGTCTGTCGATTGGGCTTTTAATGCTTGGGGCGGAAGCTATGATGGTCTTTATCAGGACTATGAGGCAGATGATCAGGTGGCTAGTCGATTTAGTCAGGCCATCGGTCTGCCAATCTATGATGCCCATCCCTTTGTCCTAGAAGGCGGAGCTATCCATAGCGATGGGGAGGGAACCATCTTGGTGACCGAATCCTGTTTACTGAGCCCAGGACGTAATCCCCATTTGACCAAGGATCAGATTGAGCAAGTGCTTCTAGATACTCTTGGAGCTGAAAAGGTCCTCTGGCTGCCTTATGGTATCTACAATGATGAAACCAATGAACACGTGGACAATGTTGCAGCCTTTGTTGGTCCAGCCGAGATAGTTTTAGCCTGGACAGATGATGAGTCAGATCCCCAATATGCCATGTCCAAAGCTGATTTGGACTACTTGGAAAAGCAAGTGGATGCCAAGGGTAGAAAGTTGACCGTTCACAAACTGCCTATTCCCAAACATCCTATTCTAATAACAGAAGAGGACTTGCCAGGCTATGTCTATGAAGCGGGGGAAGAAGTACGGACAGCTGGCGAACGTTTGGCGGCTTCCTATGTGAATTTCTACGTCAGCAACGGTGCGGTTCTGGTGCCCCAGTTTGCTGATGAGCATGATGCGCAGGCACTTGAGCTCCTCGCGCAGCTTTTTCCTACCAGAAAAGTCGTCGGCATACCCGCCCGTGACATCCTGCTTGGGGGTGGGAATGTTCATTGTATTACCCAGCAAATTCCTCTTTATGGGGCTAAATGTCCCTGATATTGCGTCAAGTCGGTTTGGCATACTCTAGTATAGCCTGTACCGTCTTTCCTTATCTCAGGAACATTCTATCTCCCATAAAGAATTTATGAAAAGGATAAATAATATGAGAAATGTTACTGTAGCAGCTGTTCAGATGCAGTGTAGTCAGGACCTTTGGGAAAATCTGGCGACCGCAGAGCGTTTGGTCAGACAGGCTGCTGGGCAGGGCGCGCAGATTATTCTCCTGCCTGAACTCTTTGAGCGTCCTTATTTTTGTCAGGAACGCCAGTATGATTATTACAACTACGCCAAGTCTGTAGAGGAAAATGATGCTGTTCAGCACTTTATTCCCATTGCCAAGGAATTGCAGGTGGTTTTGCCCATTTCTTTTTATGAAAAGGATGGCAATAGCCTGTATAACTCGATTGCAGTCATCGATGCGGATGGTAATGTTTTGGGAGTTTACCGCAAGACCCATATTCCTGACGACCATTATTACCAGGAGAAGTTTTACTTCACACCTGGAAATACTGGATTCAAGGTCTGGAAAACACGTTACGCTAAGATTGGCATTGGCATCTGTTGGGACCAATGGTTCCCAGAAACTGCTCGTTGTCTAGCTCTGAATGGGGCAGAATTGCTCTTTTATCCAACCGCCATTGGTTCGGAGCCGATTTTGGACACGGATAGCCAAGGTCATTGGCAGCGGACCATGCAGGGACATGCTGCGGCCAATATCACACCAGTTATTGCAGCCAATCGTATCGGTTTGGAAAAAGTGCAGCCTTCCGTTGAAAATGGTGGACAGTCTTCAAGTCTGCGTTTCTATGGCTCCTCTTTCTTGACAGATGAGACAGGAGACATTTTGACCAAGGCTGGACGGGAGGAAGAAACAGTCTTGCTAGCTACTTATGACTTGGATAAGGGTGCGCGTGAACGTTTGGATTGGGGACTCTTTAGGGATCGTCGACCGTATATGTATCAGAAAATTACAGAATAAATAAAACAGCCTTGTCAGATGATAAGGCTGTTTGGACTATTATTTGAGGATTTGTTGTAAAAATTGGCTTCCATAAATCCAAAAGAAGCTGTAGGCAACGATGGAAAATGGACGACAGAGGAGAGTGATGGTGATAAATTTTCGATAACTCATGCTAGTTAAGCCTGTAATCATGACAACAATATCAGCAGGAGATATAGGTGAGAGCATGCAAAGTATGAAGAAAATTTCATAACCACGTTTATTATCTATTTTACTCTCATATTTGAAAAAAGTTTCTTCACTCATAAACAGTAAACAGAATTTTTTTCCATACCGACGAGCCAACCAGAAGAGAATAATACTACCGACGGATATGCCAACATAATTTAAGAAAAATCCCCACCAGAAATTGAAAACAAGAAATCCAACAACGGTAGTGACCCCACCTGGTATGATTGGGAAAATAACTTGAATAATTTGTAGGATTAGGAAAAACAAGCTACCAAAGGCCCCTTGGTGTTTAATCCAATCGGACAAGACATTCTGATCGTTTAAAATGCCAATCTTATATAACCAAAATAGAAAAATAAATGTCCCTATCAGTGTAATAATACTCAATACTTGAATTGCTTTTTGCCAGAATTTATACATAATTATATTGTACCATATTTCAAAAAATTTTAAAATTGTAAGGAAATTGTAAAAAATAGCTTTGCTTTTTGCGAAAAAATCTGCTATAATAATTTTCGTATCAAACCTAAGGGGTTGTTACGGATTCGACAGGCATTATGAGGCTTGTTCTGCAACTCATCGGCAGATGTAAAAATGCCAGTTAAATATAACTGCAAAAAATACAAACACTTACGCATTAGCAGCTTAATAACCTGCCTGCGTGACCAGTCGCGAATTGCTTGTGTTTGCTGATTGGTCTTAAAATAACAAGCTACGTTGGGATTGAGTCAGGCTGTCCCAAAAGAGATGAACTGACTCGCTTGTGCTAGGTTTGAGTTATGTATCGAGCCCAAGTTAAAGCAAGACATAACCTATGGTTGTAGACGAATAAGTTAGCAGGTGTTTGGACGTGGGTTCGACTCCCACCAGCTCCATATATGGAAGATTACTCAAGAGGCTCAAGAGGCCGTGTTGGAAACGCGGTAGGCGTGTAACAGCGTGCGTGGGTTCGAATCCCATGTCTTCCGTATGGCAAGAACGATGAAAATCGTTCTTTTTTTTCTTGCACTTGAAACTATCTAATAAGAATAATGTTCATTTTTTGTGAAAATTATCTTGTAATTTGTCAAAAATGTGATATGATAGTTAACAATATACTTACGAAAGAGGTATTGTTAATGTTGAATGTACAAGAATTAGCCAAGACAGAATTGCATTGCCATTTGGATGATTCCCTATCTTTATCGGCAATCCGACAACTTGCCCAACTGGCAGAAATTTCCATTCCAGACAAGGATGAGGAACTCAGAAAATTGGTCAGTATAGAGGGCAAGGTTGATGGCCTGATGACCTATTTGCAAACCTTTGACTTTATCCGTCCACTTTTACAAACAGTAGAAGCATTGGAATTAGCAACCTACGATGTTCTAAGCCAAGCGGCTGAAGATGGCGTTCTATATATTGAACTTCGTTTTGCACCAGAATTATCGACTGACAAGGGTTTGACTATCCTGGAAGCTGTGAAAGCCGTCTTGCGTGGGATGGAAAAGGCTCAGAAGGAATTTGGTATAGTTGCCAAGCTCTTGGTCTGTGGCTTGAAACAAACTGATCCAAGTCAGACCAGAGAAATCTTTTCTGCTATTGCCGATCTGGCACCGAAAGGATTGGTTGGTTTTGATTTTGCTGGAAACGAGGCAGACTACCCAACTCAAGAGCTGGCAGAGTTGATTGACTACACCCAATCTCTAGGCTATCCCATGACCTTCCATGCTGGTGAGTGTGGTTGCGTGACCAATGTAGCCCAAGCTCTGACCTTGGGTATCAAGCGGATTGGACACGGAACGGCTCTTAGTGGTCAAGCTGAGGTTATTCAGGCTTTTGTCAATAGCGGAGCAACGCTTGAGATGTGCCTGACTTCAAATCTCCAGACCGGAGCAGCTCAAACTCTAGCAGATTTCCCCTATGAACAGCTGGTTCAAGCAGGAGCAAAGATTACCATCAATACTGATAATCGAACGGTCTCCAATACAAACCTAAATAAAGAATATCAGCTATTTATAGAGTATTTTGGAACGACCAAGGAAGAATTTTATCAATTCAACAGAAATGCTATTCAAGCAAGCTTTGCCAGTGAAGAAGAAAAGGCAAACTTACTTGATATCCTAGCTCAAAAGTATAATTTGTAAAAAGAAAGCTCTAGGCCATGTCAGAACGACCGGCAAAGAGCTTTTTCTTATTGCAAATTCAATTTCTTGGTCATGATAAAGTGTGTACCAAAATAGTAGGCAAAGGCCAGAATAATATTGATCAAGGCCAAGATAGGACTTGGGTATAATGGTAGCCCGGCATTATAAAGATTCTCTAGATAATTGGTAAAAACGAGAGTTCCAAACACACCAACTATAATTGAAATGCCGAAATAGGTTAAAATGGCAAACAGTAGACGGTGGTCTTTAAACAGTTGACCAACAGAGATGGAGAAGTAGATCAGCAAGATTCCCGTTGTTGACTCAATCAGCATATAGAATAGATGTGCAAATATGACAGGCCAGTCTAATGCTTGAATGAGGGTTTGGAGTTCAGGGATAACAAATTCTCCACTTCCGAGCATGAGAACAGCTAAAATGATTCCGATTGAAAGAACAATGGTAACACCTGCTAAAAAGTACCAAACCAATGAAGCTACAAGTTTGCTGAGGATAATTTGGTGGCTGGAGACAGGCAAGGTCATGGTCAAATAGCCCTGACGGCCATAGACATTTTTTCTAAAACGATTGATGACCATGAAAAAGGTGGATAAACCAAGTGCTGCAATTAAGATACCGAAGGTCATTGAGAATGTACCGAAAAGGACCATTTCAGCACCACCAGGTTCTGTGGTTCCAGCTTGTGCCCGTAAGGTCAAAGCTTGTAACCAGAATCCAAGTATGGCAGATAGGGCCAATGCCCCAGCATAAATTCCTAAATACCATTTCCCAACAGATTGAAATTCATATTTGACTAATTTCTTAAACATAGCAATCTCCTTCTAACTAAGCCTTAAAGTCTTGGCGGAAGAGTTCATCAATAGACTCGCCACTTTCAATACGAAGGTCATCCACGTTTTCATGGCGAATAACGCTACCATATTGAAGGAAAATTACTTCGTCCAAAATTTGTTCAACATCTGAAATCAAATGAGTGGAGATGATCACAGAGGCAGTAGGCGAATAGTTGTTGACGATGGTTTTTAAAATATAATCACGAGCAGCAGGGTCAACACCACCAATTGGCTCATCTAAGACATAGAGTTGTGCCTGACGGCTCATTACCAAGATCAGCTGAACCTTTTCCTTGTTCCCTTTTGACAGGTGTTTCATACGACTGTTCAAGTCAATTCCCAAGTCTTGCAAGAGATGGAGGGCACGTTCCTTGTCAAAGTCTGCATAGAAATCTGTAAAGAAGGTGATAGCATCAGAAACCTTCATGCTTTCATCAAGATAGGTCGTATCTGGCAAATAGGATACAATTGCCTTGGTTTCAGGTGATGGAGTGCGACCGTTGATAAGGACTTGACCATACTCAGGTTGCAATAGTCCATTGATGAGTTTGATTAACGTCGTCTTACCAGAACCATTTGGTCCCAAAAGTCCAATAATCTTACCAGCAGTCAATTTCAAGTTAACATTATTGAGAGCTACAGCACCGCCATAGGATTTTGAAACCTGTTGTAATTCGACCAGGGTATATGCGTTATTCATAAGACACTCCTTTCAAATAATCATCTAACTGGTGGGTTAATTCATCTTGATTGAAGCCCAAGTCCAGCATATTGGTCACAAAGTTTTCAAGTTCTTTCTGTGCCAAATGAAGACGGGTCTGTGAAATCAATTCTTGATTGTCTGTGACGAAACGTCCTGTTGTGCGGACCGAGTAAACAAATCCTTCCGTTTCCAAATCAGACAGGGCCCGTTGCACCGTGTTTGGATTGACGCCAGCTGTTTCAGCCAAGTCACGCACGGTTGGCAATTTATCTCCCGATTTTAGTTGATTGGTTACAATCTGTAATTTTATAGTATTACTGATTTGAATATATATGGGCATATTGTTGTCAAATTTCCAAGCCATTATTCTTTCCTTTCTAGGCATTTTTTTGCCAATACCTATGTTCTAACTAAATAATACAATAAAACATGATAAATTGCAAGTCTTTTGATTGAATTTCTTAAAAATATTTTCCTAGATTATTTGGTATAATAGAAGAAATAAAAAGGAGAAGACCATGCTGGCACAACTAGATACAAAAACCGTCTATACCTTTATGGATAGCATGGTGACGATTGAAGAATATGTAAAGAGAGCCAAGTCGCTGGGCTACAAAGCCTTGGGGATGATGGATAAGAATAGTCTATATGCGGCTTACAGTTTTATGGAAACTTGTCAGAAGGCAGGCATACAGCCAATCATCGGTTGTGAATTGGACTGGCATTTTGCAGGTCTGGAGGGGGAATTGACTACCCAGATCATCGCTTTGACAACCAAGGGTTACCAGAATCTCTTGAAAATTTCTACAGCTAAAATGACAGGGCAGGATGATTTCGAGGCCATTCGTCAATATCTGGTGGATGTTGCTATTATTGTTCCCTATTATTCAGGGATTGAGCAGTTAGACCTTGGAATGGATTATTACATCGGAGTTTCTGCGGATGTAGACGTGCAGACTTTTCACCGCCCCATTTTACCTATCCACACGGTTCGTTTCTTTGAAGAGGAACAGTTGGAGAGTTTGCAGGTTCTTCATGCTATTCGGGATAATGTGCCGCTCAATCAAGTGGCGGATTTGGATAAGCGACAAATTCTTTTATCTGCGGAAAGTTTAACCAGTCTATTTTCCAGTCGTTTTCCTCAGGCGGTAGACAATCTGCGTGACTTGGTAGCAGGTATTTCCTACCAATTAAATACTGACTTGAAGTTACCTCGTTTCAACCGTGAGCGACCTGCAGTGGAAGAATTGCAGGAGAAAGCCTATCAGGGCTTGGAAGAAAAAGGATTGACGGGGGCTGTCTATCAGGAACGCCTGGAAAGAGAATTGTCCATTATTCATGAGATGGGCTTTGATGATTATTTCTTGATTGTCTGGGACCTGCTCCGCTTTGGACGTAGCCAGGGCTACTATATGGGTATGGGTCGTGGTTCTGCGGTGGGGAGTTTGGTTGCCTATGCCTTGAATATTACAGGTATTGACCCTGTCAAACACCATTTGCTATTTGAACGCTTTTTAAATAATGAACGCTATAGCATGCCGGATATTGATATCGATATTCCAGATATTCATCGCCCTGACTTTATTCGTTATGTGCGGGACCGCTATGGTACGACTCACGCTGCCCAGATCGTGACCTATTCAACCTTTGGTGCCAAGCAGGCCATTCGTGATGTTTTCAAACGCTTTGGAACTCCTGAGTATGAGTTGACCAATATTACAAAGAAAATCTCATTTAAGGATAATCTTTCATCAGCATATCAACGTAACGCAGCCTTCCGACAGATTATCAATAGTAAAATCGAATACCAAAAAGCCTTTGCCATTGCCCAGCAAATCGAGGGTCAACCTCGCCAGACTTCCATTCACGCAGCCGGTGTGGTCATGAGTGACGAGGACTTGACTGATACCATTCCACTGAAAATGGGTGATGATATGCTGGTGACCCAGTATGATGCCCATGCAGTAGAGGCCAATGGCTTGCTCAAGATGGACTTTCTTGGTCTGCGAAATCTGACCTTTGTGCAAAAAATGGCAGAAGGGGTTCGAGAACGCTACCAGAAAGAAATCGACATTTCTCAAATCGACTTAGAAGATAGAAAAACCTTGGAACTCTTTGCAGCGGGTAAGACCAAGGGGATTTTCCAGTTTGAACAACCGGGTGCCATTAGCCTTCTACAACGGGTTCGCCCAGAGCGATTTGAGGATGTGGTAGCCACTACCAGTTTGAACCGACCTGGTGCCAGTGATTACTCGGATAATTTTGTCAAACGCAAACATGGGCAGGAAAGAATTGACCTGCTGGATCCATCCATTGCACCGATTTTGGAAGGGACCTACGGTATTATGCTTTATCAGGAGCAGGTCATGCAGATAGCCCAGGTCTATGCAGGTTTTACATTGGGGAAAGCCGACTTGCTTCGTAGGGCCATGTCCAAGAAAAATGCCCAAGAAATGCAGGCTATGGAAAATGAGTTTCTGGCAGGTGCGCGTGAGCGAGGTCATGAGGAAGGAAAAGCCAGAGAAATTTTTGCCATGATGGCTAAGTTTGCAGGTTACGGTTTCAACCGCAGTCATGCCTATGCCTATTCGGCCCTAGCCTTTCAGATGGCCTACTTTAAAAGCCATTATCCAGATGTCTTTTTTGATGTCATGCTCAATTATTCTAGCAGTGCATATATTGAAGATGCCCTGCAATTTGACTTTAAGGTTGCCAAATTATCAATCAATACCGTCCCCTACTATGATAAGTTTGACAAGGACAAGATTTTTCTGGGTTTGAAAACCTTGAAAGGTCTGCCTAAGGATTTTGCCCTCTGGATACTGGACCAACGACCATACAAGTCCGTGGAAGATTTTGTCTTGAAACTTCCTGACAATTATAATAAGAAAGAACTCATGGTTCCTCTTATTCATATTGGTCTCTTTGATGAGTTTGATAGCAATCGAAAGAAAATTCTAGAAAATCTAGACAATCTCTTTGTCTTTGCTGAGGCGTTTGGGACCTTTTTTGCGGAGGAAAATTATAGCTGGACAGAGGCAGAGGATTTTAGTGAGGCTGAAAAATTCGAATTGGAACAGGACTTGTTGGGAGTTGGCATTAGTCCACATCCCCTGGTCAAAATCTGCCGTGAGTCCAAGCGAACTCTTACAGACCTAGCTGATTTGGTGGTAGCTAGTCGGGTGACCATCCTGGTACAAATTCAATCCATCCGCTTGATTCGGACCAAGAAAACGGGTGAACAGATGGCCTTTCTCCAGGTAACCGATACCAAGAGAAAGCTAGATGTGACGCTCTTTCCAGAAAGCTATCGTCAATTTTCTCAAGACCTGAGAGAAGGGGCAATTGCCTACATGACAGGAAGGGTACAGGAACGAGATGGACAAATGCAACTGGTTTTAGAACAATTGGAGCCAGTCAGTCTGGAAAAATTTTGGATTTTGTTGGAAAACAGGGAGCATGACCATGCAGTCGCTCGGATTTTGGAAAAGTATAAGGGAAGTATTCCGGTTATTCTCCACTATCAAGATTCCAATCAGACTATTCAAGCGGAGCATTATAAGGTTATGAAAACGCCTCAATTAGAGGAAGAGTTGAGAGAATTTGTCATGAAAACGGTTTTTCGTTAAAAAATGGCAAAAAGTCAAGCAAGTTCTGCCTAAGTGTGTTATAATAAGGCAGTTAAATTGAAAAGTAAAAGGAGCAAATGAAATGAAGCGTATTGGTGTTTTGACCAGTGGTGGCGATGCCCCTGGTATGAATGCTGCCATCCGTGCAGTTGTTCGCCAAGCAATTTCAGAAGGAATGGAAGTTTATGGTATCAATGAGGGCTATGCTGGTATGGTAGCTGGTGATATTCATCCATTGACTATCCGTTCAGTAGGTGACATCATCTCTCGTGGTGGTACTTTCCTTGGTTCTGCTCGTTACCCAGAATTTGCCAAGTTGGAAGGCCAACTGAAAGGGATTGAGCAGTTGAAAAAACACGGTATTGAAGGTGTTGTTGTTATCGGTGGTGATGGTTCTTACCACGGTGCCATGCGTTTGACAGAGCACGGCTTCCCAGCTATTGGTGTGCCTGGTACAATTGACAACGATATCGTTGGTACAGATTTCACAATCGGTTTTGATACTGCCGTTACAACTGCTATGGATGCCATTGATAAGATCCGTGATACATCATCTAGTCACCGTCGTACTTTCGTTATCGAAGTAATGGGTCGTCATGCAGGTGACATCGCTCTTTGGTCTGGTATCGCTGCTGGTGCAGATGTTATCGTTGTTCCAGAGGAAGAATTTGATATCAAAGATGTAGTTGCTAAAATTAAGCAAGGCTATGAAACTGGTAAGAAACACAGTATTGTTGTTTTGGCTGAGGGTGTTATGCCAGTAGCTCAATTCGCAGAAGAATTGAAGGCGGCTGGTGATGTGAGCGATTTGCGTGTGACAGAACTTGGTCACATCCAACGTGGTGGTTCACCAACTGCACGTGACCGTGTCCTTGCTTCTCGTATGGGTGCTCACGCTGTTAAATTGCTTAAAGAAGGTCGCGGTGGTCTTGCCGTTGGTATCCGCAATGAGCAAATGGTTGAAAATCCAATCCTTGGTACAGCTGAAGAAGGAGCTTTGTTCAGCTTGACAGAAGATGGTAAGATCATTGTCAATAATCCACACAAGGCTGACTTGGGTCTTGCTACATTGAACAGAGAAATCTCGTTCTAATTTCTGAATATCATTCGTTAACTAGGGTCATAAGACCAGTATATTTTAAAGGAGTTTTTGTTAGATGAATAAACGTGTAAAAATCGTTGCAACCCTTGGTCCTGCGGTAGAAATCCGTGGCGGTAAAAAATTCGGTGAAGATGGTTACTGGGGCGAAAAATTAGATGTTGAAGCTTCAGCACAGAAAATCGCTCAATTGATTACTGAGGGCGCTAACGTATTCCGTTTCAACTTCTCACACGGTGACCACCAAGAGCAAGGTGACCGTATGGCAACTGTACGTCGTGCAGAAGAAATCGCTGGTAAAAAAGTTGGTTTCTTGTTGGATACTAAAGGTCCAGAAATCCGTACAGAATTGTTTGAAGGCGATGCAAAAGAGTATACTTACACAACTGGTGAGCAAATCCGTGTTGCAACTAAGCAAGGTATCAAGTCAACTCGTGAAGTTATCGCTTTGAACGTTGCGGGTGGTTTGGATGTCTTTGACGATGTTGAAGTTGGTAAGCAAGTTCTTGTTGACGACGGTAAACTTGGTTTGACGGTTGTTGAAAAAGATGCTGACAAACGTGAATTTGTAGTAGTTGTTGAAAACGACGGTGTTATCGCTAAGCAAAAAGGTGTGAACATCCCTAACACTAAAATTCCTTTCCCAGCACTTGCTGAACGCGATAACGCTGATATCCGTTTCGGTTTGGAACAAGGTTTGAACTTCATCGCGATTTCATTCGTTCGTTCTGCTAAAGACGTTGAAGAAGTTCGTAACATTCTTAAAGAAACTGGTAACGAGCACGTTCAACTCTTCTCAAAAATCGAAAACCAACAAGGTATCGACAATATTGATGAAATCATCGAAGCTTCAGATGGTATCATGATCGCTCGTGGTGACATGGGTATCGAAGTACCATTTGAAATGGTTCCAGTTTACCAAAAAATGATCATCACTAAAGTAAACGCAGCTGGTAAAGCAGTTATCACAGCAACAAACATGTTGGAAACAATGACTGAAAAACCACGTGCAACTCGTTCAGAAGTATCTGACGTCTTCAACGCAGTTATCGATGGTACAGATGCTACAATGCTTTCAGGTGAGTCTGCAAACGGTAAATACCCAGTTGAGTCAGTTCGCACAATGGCAACTATCGCTAAAAATGCACAAACTCTTCTTAACGAATATGGTCGTTTGAACTCAGACAAGTTCAACCGTACATCTAAGACAGAAGTTGTTGCCTCAGCAGTTAAAGATGCTTGCCACTCAATGAACATCAAGTTGGTTGTTACAGTTACAGAAACTGGTTACTCAGCTCGTGCTATCTCTAAATACCGTCCTGATTCAGATATCTTGGCAATTACTTTCACTGAGAAAGTTCAAAAATCAATGATGTTGAACTGGGGTGTTATTCCAGTTGTGACTGAAAAACCAGCTTCTACAGACGACATGTTTGAATTGGCTGAGAAAGTTGCAAAAGAGCAAGGCTTGGTTGAAGCAGGTGATGACATTGTTATCGTTGCCGGTGTTCCAGTAGGTGTTGCTGGTTCAACAAACACAATGCGTGTTCGCACTGTAAAATAATGTATAAAGAAAAAGCCTATTGTATCAACGTTTCTGCGTTGTGCAATAGGTTTTATTTTCGTTTTGGGGCATTTTTGGGGCAAATTATAAAGGTAATTCATCAATAACTTCAATTCTATCAAGTCCTTAGCTTGAATGATAGGCTTTTTTGAATATGTGGTATGATTTTGCAAAATTCAAATTGTATTGATATAATATGAGGTGAATAAGTTGAAAGAGATGGACATATGGGCATTCACATTCGTTTTTCGTTGAGAAAACTAGCAGTTGGTTTAGTTCCAGTAGCTTTTCTTTTTCTTACCCATCAATTTACTCTATCTGCCAAGGCAGAAATGCTTTCTGCTTTGGAAGGAGAAGCTGTCCAGGTGGAGAACGGCTTGGTTCCACATACGATTGAAATCATAGAGGAGGCAGAAGAAGAGCAAGAGAATGATGGCGCGCTTACAGGTCTGAATGTTTTAGTGGGAAGTGACAACCTAGCTCAAGCTAGTGAGAATGAAGTAGCCCCTTCTGAGCAGGAAAATGAGTTGCTTGAACCGAATGTTGATCAGCTTTTAGATCCTACAAGTATCGAAATCCATGCAGACTTGGAAACGATGGTCATCCCTGAGCACGAAGATAGTAGCCACCCTTCTAATCTACCAGTAGCAGTCCAGAAAGATGTGGTTGAACAGCCTATCAGTCTTTATACTAGCGAAGATGGTCAGTACAGAGAAATTATTTGGGCACAAGGTATAACGCCTCCTAGCATGGGGCAAGGTGGTGATTTAAAAAAAGAAGTAACGGGAGAATTCATTGAGTATACCATGCCTTATGAAGCCGGAAAGGGTTATTATGATGCTAATAAGAGCTTGGATGCTTCCTTAGAAGATTTGAACTTGTGTTTTGCTGCCGTTTCTTCTAATATGTTGCATTGGTGGTTGGAACAGAATGGTCCTTATGTTCAGCGTTTCATTGAGGAAAAATATAGTTCAGCAGAAAATCAGCAAGATTATCCTTTGACGGATGTACGACGCTATCCAAATTCTTTTGAAGACCAACAAAATAGCCGTATTTTTAATCTTTTCAAGACCTACTATGGGCACCGCTTGAATGGTTTTGTGTCTGATGCTTTGGTGGACTTATTTATCAATGGCTATTCCCCTAAAAATCATGGAGGGGTCAATTTAGAAAATCCAGATTTAGTGCCAGATAAACGGGGCGGTTTTTTCCATGAGGTCTTTCACGAGAAAAAGCTGACTGACCGAATGTTTAGTGGAGATTACCGCTACTTTGGGAATTTGGTTCGAACCAACTTAGAAAATCAAAGCTTGCTTGGCCTGTCCTATAGAACCTTTGGGACGACTACTCATATTGTAACGGTATGGGGAGCAGAGTATGATGATAAGGGGCAAATTCGTGCGGTCTACATTACGGATTCTGATGATCAGCATGGTCCCATTGGCTTGAAACGAATGGGTATTACCCAGGATACTTCTGGAAATCCTCGTCTGAATAATAATGTTGTCAGAAATTCTTTTGGTTCACACTTGGACTACGTTCATACCATCAATCTTGGTAGGAAGCACTGGGAAACTTATTTCAATGGATTGGAAGATGAAAAACAGACTGCTAGACAGAAGCTTTCTGAAGCTAAATTAGTCTTACACCAAGCTATTCGTGATCAAGAGGGTTTTTCGGAGAAGGAAGAAAGGTCTTATATTGCCCTAATCGAAGAAACATATCTTGAGGGTCTGGAGCAAATCAATCAAGTTAGGGAAAAGCAGGAACTATCAGAAATCTTGCAATCCGCTCTGCAAAGTTTACAAGAACTAGCTCAGGAGCACTTGGTTGCCAAAAGTAGCTCGGTCTTTAGGTTGCTTCCAGTAGGAGAACTTACAGCCAAAGGTCCTTCCCTTCGTTACAATCTCCCTGTAGGCCAATTATCTGTTAAAGGTCCTTCGGTTTCACACAGCCTTCCAGTAGGAGAAATATTTGCAAAGGGTTCTTCAGTTTCACACAGCCTTCCAGTAGGAGAATTATTTGTTAAGGGCTCTTCAGTTTCTCACTCCCTTCCAGTAGGAGAAATATTTGCAAAGGGTTCTTCAGTTTCACATAGCCTTCCAGTCGGAGAAATATCTGTTAAGGGCTCTTCAGTTTCACACAGCCTTCCAGTCGGTGAAATATTTACTAAGGGCTCCTCGGTTTCGCATAGCCTTCCAGTCGGTGAGATATCTGTTAAAGGTTCTTCAGTTTCACACAGCCTTCCAGTAGGAGAAATATTTGCAAAGGGTTCTTCTGTTTCTCAATCCCTTCCGGTAGGGGAACTATTTGTAAAAGGTTCCTCGGTTTCACACAGCCTCCCAGTAGGAGAAATATCTGTTAAGGGTTCTTCAGTTTCACATAGCCTCCCAGTAGGAGAATTATTTGTTAAGGGCTCTTCAGTTTCACACAGCCTTCCAGTAGGAGAAATATTTGTTAAGGGTTCTTCAGTTTCACATAGCCTTCCAGTCGGTGAAATATTTACTAAGGGCTCCTCGGTTTCACACAGCCTCCCAGTAGGAGAAATATCTGTTAAGGGCTCTTCGGTTTCACATAGCCTACCAGTTGGGGAACTATTTACAAAGGGTTCATTTGTTTCTCATAGCCTTCCAGTCGGTGAGTTATCCATTAAAGACACCTCAGTTTATTTTCTTTCCGAGAAGGTGTTAGTGGAAGATTTAATAAGTTTGGAAGAGTGGTCAGTAGAAAGTTGGCTAGGCACTCAACAAGTCGAAACTATTCACTCAGATAGGAATATTCTCAGCAGCCCTATCGATGAGCCGGTAGGTAATCAAATGAAGGCCGAGGGAGAGCCCCATGCTTTAGACTATTCATCAGAAGTGATGCTTGAGGAGGGAATAGCTGAAACAAAAAAAGTAGATACTACAGAAAATGACTTATCGAGCAAACAGAAAGAAGAGCGTTTTGGTTTGGCAACTGCTAAAGAACTCATAAGAACAGTGATGGCTGGTGAAAATGAGTTGGTTTCCCTTCCAAATTTGGTGGTAATAGTTCTTCTAGTAACGACTATTATTAGTTACTGGCTACTGGCTTCCTCTATTTTTAAGAGAGATTGATGTTATTGGTGCTTAATGGACATCAGTTCACAACTAAAATAATGAGATTGAAAAACGAATGGTGATATTGAGTAAAATATGTTATTCAGCATTGCTCATTCGTTTTTTACTTGCACGTCAGATTAAGTATGTGTCTACTGTAATTCTTCAAATAGAAGCTTTTCGGTAGCCAGTAAGCCGTAATACTTGTTTCCTTATCCTTGAGAGAGTATAATGGAAGGGTATATTTTTAAGGGGATTTGAGAAATAATGAACAAACATTTCAATGAGAAAGAAGAGCGTTTTTCACTGCGTAAATTATCAGTAGGTCTTGTTTCAGCAACGGTAGCAAGCCTATTTTTTGCAGCTTCCGTGGTGGCTGCACCTGCTGTTAGTGCTCAGTCAATCAACTATACATATGTAACCGAGCAAGAATTAACAGAGGCTGAAAAAGAGCTCATTATTCGGGATTTGCCAGGTTTAGCACAGGCGACGGATGCTAATTATTATTTAGTCTATCGTCCGGTCGGAGCAAGCAAGCCATCCACGGTTGTAAGTACAAACAGTCGTTCGGAAATTTTACCGAAAACAGGTGTTATGGAAACAGGCGCCATGGCCCTTGCTGGAATTTCTCTTCTTGTTCTTGCCATAAAAATTGGCAAAAAAGGGAAGAAGGAGCTTGCAGGTGTTATTTTATTAGCAGCTACTGGTGCAAGCTTCTTGGCACCAACCAGCTCTGCCTTGACTAGCCACATTTTGGCTCAATTCAACCATGCGGTAGAAAGATCAGCAGGCCAGGCCTTGCCAGCGCCTGCTGAAATTGAAGGCTATGTCTATGTGGGCTATTTTAAAGATAGCAGAGCAGAGGAGAAATTGTCTACTGAAGCACAAAAAACGCCTGAAAAAGAAACTGTAAAGGATACTACGGAAGAAACAGTTACAGAAGTTCCGAATACAGCACCAAGTCATCAACTGCCAACTGTTGAGATTTCTGAAAAGATTATTACCAAGTCAGAAGTGATTGCTTTTGATACTCAGACGGTTGAAAATCCTGCCTTGGCAGAAGGAACTGAAGAGGTAATTCAAGAGGGGCAAAATGGTGAGCGTACTATCACAATTAAGCAGACATTTGCAGATGGTCAGCTTTTGAAGGAAGAGGAAGTTTCGTCAGAAATTTCTAAGACAGTCACACCAAAAATCATTGAGATTGGAACCAAGAAAGCTGAGGCAACCATAGTTACCGAAGTTCCTCAAACTGCTCCAACTCATGAGCTTCCAGCTGTAGCTATTACTGAAGAAGTGTCATCACATACAGAATCTATTTCTTTTGAAACAGAGGAAGTCTATGATGATACCTTACCAGAGGGAACTAGGCAGACAGTTCAAGCTGGGCAGGCAGGGCAAAAGACCTTTGAGGTTAAGAAAACATTCGCGGATGGCCTTCTCATCAAAGCAGAAGTCCTTTCTGAAACAGTCAGTCAGGCTCCTGTTAATCAGGTAGTGAAAGTTGGAACCAAGAAGGCAGAAGAGCCAGCCATTACAGCTCTTCCAGATACGGCTCCGACGCATGAAGTTCCAGAAATGATCTTGACAGAAGATACGACTACAAATACGGAGGCTATTCCCTTTGAAACTCAAGTTATCTACGATGATAGCTTGGCTGAAGGCACACGAAATGTGGAACAAGTTGGTAAAGCCGGAGTTCAAACGACTGTTATCAAGAATTTCTACGCTGATGGTGTTTTGCTTAAAACTGAGCAAGTTTCAAGCTCCGTAACAAGCTTGCCAGTGACGGAAATTGTTCGTCTTGGTACAAAGAAAGCTGATGTGGTTACCACGGAAACAGAGCAAGATACCAAAGTCCTTCCGTTCGAGATTAGTTATCAAGACGATGCGACCTTGCCAGTTGGAGAAGAAAAAATCATTACTGCTGGTCAAAACGGTCTTGCCACTATTACGACAACCTATACGGTCATTAACGGTGTTCGCCAAGCAAATCCGACGGTTACTGAATTGGTAACTACTCAGCCAGTGGCTCAAGTTGTTGCTCGTGGCACGAAACCCGCTAGCCCAACTCCAGTTGAGGGAACAGAGGCTGTAAAAGAAACAGTTGAAATCCCATTTGAAACCAAGGTAAGTGAAAGTGCGGACCTCTATGTTGGCGAAGAAAAGGTTGTTACGGAAGGCAAAAATGGCAGCAAAAACATTACCACAACCTATGTAACAATCGACGGAGTTCGCCAGCCAAATCCAACTGTGACTGAAACAGTTGTAGTTGAACCAACAAGCAAGGAAGTTCTCAAAGGTACCAAACCAATCGAAGGAACAGAAACAGATAAGGAAACTGTAGCCATTGCCTTTGAAACCAAGGTAAGTGAAAGCGCGGACCTCTACACGGATGAAGAAAAAGTAGTGGTTGAAGGTAAGGATGGTAGCAAGGAAATAACTACTACTTATCAAACCGTCAAAGGTGTTCGCCAGCCTAACCCAACCGTATCAGAAAAAGTTATCCTTGAGCCAACGACAAAGGAAGTTCTCAAAGGAACCAAGCCAATTGAAGGTACGGAAGAAGACAAAGAAACGGTCAATATTCCATTTGAAACCAAGGTAAGTGAAAGTGCGGACCTCTACACGGATGAAGAAAAAGTAGTGGTTGAAGGTAAGGATGGTAGCAAGGAAATAACTACTACATACCAAACTATCAAAGGTGTTCGCCAGCCAAATCCAACTGTGACTGAAAAGGTTCTAGTTGAGCCAACGACCAAAGAAGTTCTCAAAGGAACCAAGCCAATTGAAGGTACGGAAGAAGACAAAGAAACGTTCGATATTCCATTTGAAACAGAATACATTGATGACCCAACACTTCTAGTAGGTAAGACTAAGGTTGTGACCAAGGGAGTAAATGGTTCTAAGACAGTAACGACAACTTACCAGACCATCAAGGGCGTTCGTCAGGAAAATCCTACTGTAACAGAAGAAATTACCAAAGAACCAGTTAAGCAAGTCATTGCGCGTGGTACAAAAGTTGAGAAAGTACCACAAGTGATTATCACAGATCTGGTAGAAAATGATGATGCAAAATCAGCGACCGTTAGCTACAAGTTGACAGATGAAACAGCCAACTTCCTCCGTGCTGTTGCCCTCCTCTATGACAATACAGGTGCCTTGGTTCAAGAACAGGCCATTACAGATCCAAATGGCCAGTTGACACTTGAAAATCTTGATTTCTATACAGACTATACAGTCAAAACTAAGATTTTCTATACAATGGTAGAGCAGGAACAAAGCTCTGAGCAAGAAGCTATTCTTGAAAGTATGCACCAGTTTGATCTAGTTTACAAGAAGATTGAAATCAAGGACATTGATGCAGTGACGGTTTACCGCCGTAAAGATGGTAAGTATGTCGGTCAAGAGTTTTTAGAAGAAATTCCAGCATCGGCTAATGAACTATTTATCAAAGTAACATCCGATCGTTTCAAAGAAGTTTACCTACCAGTTTCAAGCGTTGAAGAAACGACCTTAGATGGCAAGGCAGTCTTCAAATTGGTTTCTTCCTTTGACCAGTTGGTAGAGGATAAGAACAGCCAATACGTTGCAAATCGTGAATTTTACATTCCGAAGATGGTAACGGATGCAAATACCTATACTTCCTTCAAAGCCTTGATTGACGCCATGAAGGCAAATCCAGGCGGCACATTTAAATTGGGTTCTCATTTGGATGCTAATGAAGTTCCTGTTGGAGATATTCCATCTTATGTGACTGGATTTAGCGGTACCTTGGATGGTGTAAATGACGGATATGCCTTCTCAATCAGTAACTTGAAAGCTCCACTTTTCTATAACCTTGGTGGTAAAGTTCAAAACTTGGACATCAAGAATGCTCATTTACAGACAAGCACCACCAATCCTCTTGCTACCATTGCCGTTAATGCTAATAATGCATTAGTCACAAACGTGGCTGTAGAAGCCAACCTAAAAGGACCGCAAAACGTATCTGGTTTAGTTCATTCGGCAACTAATACGACTATTAAGGATGTATCCTTCAAGGGTAGTATCGAATTAACTGGAACCGCTGCAAGTCTAACTGGTGGTATCTTGGGTAACGGTACGATGGCAAGTGTTGGAAATGCCAAGGTTGATGCAACTATTACTCTCCCAGGTACAGAAAACCAAGTAGCTGGTGGTATTGTCGGACGTACCATGCTTGTCTACGATGTACCAGGAAGTGTCTATAATTCGTACGCAACAGGCTCTATAGTGACGACAGAAACAGGTGGTATAGTCGGCGGCATTGCAGGTGCCAACCAAGTAACTGGTGCCTATGCTCCATATAGTGGTAATGTTAATAACGTTATCAGCGATATGACTGGTGCGACAAGTATTATCGGTCAACCAGCAAATCCAACCGGTAAGATTAAAGACGGCTTCACAACAACTTCAGATACATTGGGCAATGTCAAGGCTATCACGAATGAAGAAGCACAAGCAAAAGTTCAAGCAATGGGCATCCAAGCGACTTTGGAAGATTCAAAACCTCTCAATCTTAACCCTTATTCCGTCAATTATCTAACTCTAGATAAGGCTCAGGCTGACCATGAAACTGCTTACTACAACATGGAGAAAATCCTTCCATTCTACAACAAGGAACTCCTTGTTTACTATGGAAATAAGATTGCGACAGATGACAAACTCAACAGAGTTCGTTTGCTTGATGTTGTTCCAATGAAGGATACTGCCTTTATAGCAGATGTGCATACTGAAAAAGCTAATATCAACAGAATCATGCTCCATTATGCGGATGGCACGGTGGATTATAAGGCGGTTTCATACCTTGAAGATTTCAAGAATAACCATGTGGTAGAATACACGATTGTTGGTACGGACTTGATTTACACGCCGGAGTCCTTCTTGAATGATAGAAATTCTCTTGTAAATGATTTGGTAAGCAGCTTGTCTACAGTGGTTCTGGATTCAGATGCTATGAAAGCCGTTGTCAATTATCCAACTAAATTGGATGCCAACCGACAAACAGGGACAGCAAAAGATTTCTACTTTGGCGAAAGTTTTGACCAAGTTAAGGCTAACCTAGAGAGTAATGTACGTAAGATTTTGGTTGCTAGCCTAAACGGTCAAGGTCAGGCTTCCGAAGCCTACATAAAAGAGAAGATTACTGACAATAAGGAAGCCTTTCTTCTCGGTTTGACCTACTTGAACCGTTGGTATGATATCAATTACGGGGATGTGAATACCAAAGAATTGACCATTTTTGAGCCTGATTTCTTCGGAAATGATGCTGCCTCTGCCCTTGATATGATTTTGGCAATTGGCAATGGTGGCTATGAGGTTCTTCGTGCCCATAACAACGTAAGTACCTATGCTGCAGCTATCGGTAAGCAAAATAACAAGGCTAGTCTATTCGACATGGTGGAAGCTTACCGTAAACTCTTCTTGCCAAATCTATCAGACAATGACTGGTTCAAACAAACAACCAAGGCCTATATTGTTGAGAGTAAATCGCAGGTTGCAGAAGCGGCAGCCAAGCAAGAAAGTGCTGAGAAACATAGCAAGTACGCACTTGCTGTTTACGATAAGATTACCAATCCAGCTTGGGAATACCGTCAGATGCTCTTGCCTCTATTGACCCTGCCGCAAGAGGACATCTTCATCATCAGCAACATGAACACCTTAGCAGTAGGTTCCTATGAACATTATGTAGATGATTACAAGGATCCTGCTAAACGAGATAGTGTCCGTCAGTTGGTCGATAAGGCGGCTGAAATGCAGCGGGACAATGCTGACTTCTGGTATAAGATCCTTGATGAAGAAAATCGTGACAAGCTCTTCCGCACGGTGTTAAATAATGAAGGCTTCCTAATGAATGGCCCAGATGGTCAGAAAGTCTATCGTAATTTACTCGCCGATGTAGATGCAATTCAAGACTACTATGGCCCGATTAACAAGTGGTATGCAGAGGGTGGAACTAAAACTGCCTATGCAAACGGAAAAGAAACCTTCTATGTCCTCTATAATATGCTAGACAATTATGGTACAACTCTCTATACCCATGAAATGGTGCATAACCAGGATGGAAGTACCTATCTTAAAGGATATGGTCGCCGGATGGGACAAGGAATGGAAGTATATGCAGATGGCTTGCTCCAAAACGTATCTTCTGTCGATCGAACAATCCTTGGCTTCAATGCTGTCTTCAATAGTGACGCTGCTAATCGTGTGCATGTCGGAGATCCGACTGTTCGTTTCAACAGCGAAGCGGACTTTAACCAGTATTTCCACAATCAATTTGATGTTCTCTATCTACTAGACTACATCGAAGGAATGACTGTCCTTGAAAAGCCCAATACCGTTAAGAAGGACTGGTTCCTCAAACTGGAAAATTACTACATTCAGGAAAATGGCAAGGATACTCATGCTGGTAACCGAATGGCAACCCTGACAGAGGAAGATGCTGCTAAATTGACTACGTTTGATGACCTAATCAATGGAAGTATCATTGATCGCTATGGCTATCAAAGTGCTAAATACGACCAAAACTTACAACGTAATGGCTACTACAGCGTTCCGATGTTTGCAGGTAACTATTCAGCCTTGTCTAATCCAAATGGCTCACCAGGTGACTTTATGTTCCGTCGCATGGCCTTTGAGCTAATTGCTGCCAAAGGTTACACAGATGGTTTCATACCATACGCATCTAATCAGTTGTCTGATTATGCCATGAACCAAAACTCTATTACTTATGATACTTGGAACAAGAAAAATACAGGCTTGATTACAGATAAACACGTCTTTGACCAAGTCTTTAATGGACAGTATGCAAGTTGGGAAGAGTTCAAGAAAGCCATGTTTATGGAGCGTGTGGATAAGGCCCAAGCAGGTAAATTGAAACCATTCACTATTCAGTATGAATTAGGTGTTGCAAACTCAGCGAAAGAAGTAAGGATTGCGAGCTATGATGACCTTCAAAGATTGATTAGAGAAGCGATTGATGCGGATATTCAAAATAAATCCTATGGTAGCGATAAGAGCCGACTATCAACTTTGAAAATCAAGATTTATCAAGCCTTGATGCAATCAACAAACGACTTTAGAACATCTATTTTCAATCCATAATCTATTGAAAGAAGTCAACCCGGGTTGGCTTCTTTTTCCTATTTTTAGATAGATTATTTCGAGCTCTGGGTTTGGAATAGTAAATATTAAAATTGTTTATACAATTTAAGCAAAACCCTTGAAAACTGAGGGGGGGTGATATACTAGTAGTGGTATTTTATATATCGTCCTTTCTAGCTAGGGTAAAAGCTGCAAGATTGTCTACTAGAAAATGATTGTTTACCAATCAAATGATTTATTAAAGATAACTCTCCCCCCAAAAAATCTAACTATCACTAAGAAAATTTTATCAGGAAAATAATTGGTTTCTTGTAGATTTTTTGCAGAAAATGGCAGGGTCCATCTAGCCTAGATGGATTCTATCAAACCTAGCGAAGATAAGTAGTTCTTATTCAGATGCGACTAGCAGTTATGATGGAAGAGCTTGTAGTTTGGTACGATTTACAATAAAATCCAATTCAATGAAAGTAAAAGGCTCTCTATTCTCCAGTCAGGTATTGCTGTCTTGGTAAGGAAGAGCCTTTTTATCTTGTTAATACCATGTAGAATGATATAATATAAAATGTACTCTTAAAAGTTTGAGGTAGTATATGTTTATCAAAGATATGGAAACCGAGAAGGAAATTCAAGGCAAGGCTTATGTTCATTGGAAGGCTTGGCAGGAGGCTTATGCTGATTTGTTACCGCAGGATTTTCTCCAAAAGACCTACACCTTGGAACGGTGTCAAGACTGGGCTGTCCGTTATCCTCAAAATATCCTGGTGGCTCTGGTGGACGAGCAGGTGGTTGGCTTTGCCTGTTACGGTGCCAGCAGTCAGGCGGACTTGTCGCAAGCAGGTGAGATATATGCCCTTTATGTTCTGGCGGATTACTACGATCAAGGAATTGGCTACCAGCTTATGCAGGCGGCCTTGGAAAAATTGCAGAGCTACCATCGGGTTTCTCTCTGGGTATTGGAGGGGAATGCGCGTGCGATTGCCTTTTATGAAAAGGTTGGCTTCCGTTTTGATGGCCTAAAGAAAATTGTCAATCTAGGAGCAGAGCGAATAGAATACCGAATGGTCTTAGAATTACCAGGTGGAAATTCAAAAGAATAATATAACAAATATTGAATAACCCGCTTTGATGTGCTATAATAAGGCTGAATCAAGGAGGGTTTTTATGATTTTACTGACCAATAATCGTTTACGTGTTGAAATTTCTGAACCAGGCGAACGGCCAAATGATACTTTTCGTTTTGATCGAGCAGGCTTTATTTCAGATGTTACACTGGATGGCGATACACACTTTGGTGCTAATGAGCCTATGAACCTACGGCATTTATCGTCTGGTGGTAGAGGGCTGTGCTGCGAATTTTCAGGAGATTTTTCTGCTGGGGCTCAAGTTGGTGACTATTTCCCTAAATTAGGTGTGGGCTTGATTAAGCAGGATAGTGAACTAGGTTACCAATTTGCCCATAAATACGATGAGGTCATTCCCTATCCTGTCGCCTACAGCCATACGGAAACTTCTGCGACATTTTTTACAGAAGCGGTAGCTTGTTTGGGGATTGCTGCTGAGATTGAAAAGACTATTCGGATTGAGGAGAATGCTCTTATTTTAGAAGCCACAATCACCAATGTTGGCGACAAGGCATTTGAAACAGAAGAATATTGCCATAATTTCTTGAGTATCGACGGTATGGCTATTTCACCGGATTACCGACTGGACTTGCCAGATATGAATGATCTGGGTCATGATCGCTTAGAAGGTTTTGGTGGCTATGACCATAACAACTTTATTGCGGATGGTAAGGCCATCACCTTCGAAAAATGTGAAACGGATGTTTCCCTCAGTGTTCTTAGCACCGATAAGGCAAACCTCGGTGATACATTTACCTGGAAACTCAGCCATAAAGGGGCTCAAGCAAGTATTACAGGTATTGATAGTGTCAAACCGACCAGCTTACTCCTATGGGCGACAGACCACATTGTCAGTCCAGAAATTATTCAGACCATTAGGCTTTCGCCGGGCCAAAGTCATAGTTGGACCCGTCGCTGGATCTTTGAAGCCAATCCTCGTTGGTAGTGTTCAGTCAAGGCTAGTCGGCCTTGGCTTTTTTTGATAGAATAGATGTACTTGGTTTCTATTGTTGATTGTGACAGAGAAAAATTTATTGACTGATTTGTTTTGAAATGTAAGGAGTTATGATGGCTAGAAAAGAAATGGTCACATTGACCAATATGTGTTTGATTGAGGATAAAGATGGGAATGTGGTAGTGCAAATTCGGGATCCTGAACGCTATCGTTGGTCAGGTGTTGCCTTTCCTGGTGGGCATGTTGAAGAAGGTGAGAATTTTTATGACTCGGTTGTTCGGGAAGTTGAGGAAGAAACTGGCCTGGTCATCACAAACGCTCATCTGGTTGGTATCAAGCATTGGCCTGACAAGGAAGGGCATCGCTATCTGGTCTTTCTCTATAAGGCAACGGAGTTTACTGGAACCCTTCAATCAACTGAAGAGGGAGAGGTACGTTGGGTCAATAAAACAGACTTACCGCAGATGGACTTAGCCTATGATTTGCTAGAAATCCTAAAAGTCATGGATGACCCAGATTTGTCTGAGTTCTTTTATACTCGAAAAAATGATGATGGAGAGTGGGATAAGAATTTTAGGTAGGCTTGCTTCATTTTTTAAGTTGACGAAGACTGGAATATAGTATATACTATACTTGTTAATATATAAAAGGCAAAGGGGCCTGTTGTTCGCAATGAAGCGGAAGTTATAGAACAACGGGATAACTTTGCCTTTTTTATTTCTAAATTAGTTGATGACAGAGCATTTCTCTTTTGGAAAATATGAATCGAGAGGATGATTACATGGGGCTTGAATCGAAAAAAATTATGTTTGTTGGTCCAGTTGGGGTTGGAAAAACGACGTTGACACAACGGTTGAAAGGGCTTGATATCAATTACTTCAAAACACAAGCCATTCAATTTTATGATTCCATTATTGATACACCTGGGGAATTTTTACAACATCGGCGTTATTACAATGCCTTGTCTGTAACAGCAGCAGAAGCGGAGGTAATTGGATTACTAGCTTCAGCAACAGCCACCATGCAGACTTTTCCACAAGGATTCTCCTCTTTGTTTAACAAACCAGTGATTGGAATTATCACCAAGGTTGATTTGGTGACGGATCCTAGCAGCCTTGAGAAGGCTAGAGCGCAATTACTGGCAGCAGGTGCTAAGGAAATTTTTGAGGTATCATTAACAGATAATCAAGGAATTGACGAGATTCGGCGCTATTTGACCAAGGAAAGTTGAGGTGATGGGATGAAGGTAGAGCACGGTGGAAATATGAATCAGCTTGCCTGTGATTTGGGCTTTCATCCAGAGGAGTGTTTGGATTTTTCAGCCAATATCAATCCTCTTGGTCTTTCAGAAAACGTAAGATTAAGTGTCATACAAAGTTTAGATAAATTGGTCCATTACCCTGATGTGACTTATTCACAGTCCAAGGCAGCCCTGGCTGAATACCATTCTTGTCCGCCCCAGCAAATTCTTCTATCGAACGGTGCGGTAGAGATCTTTTATGACCTGGCTAGATATTTGAAGCCTAAGAAGATATTGCTTTTAAGTCCGACATTTATGGAATATGAAAAAGCTTTTAAGCAGGTTGGTTCAGAGCCTATTTATCATGTATTGGAAGGACCAGATTATAGTTGGACTTTTGAATCAATCTTACCCAACTTGGAGAAGCTGTCATCTGGGGATTTGGTCCTGATTTGTAACCCAAATAATCCAACAGGGACTTTGGTATCCAATCAATTCTTGTTATTGGTAGCTGAATTTCTAAGGCAAAAAGGGGCCTATTTGGTTCTTGACGAGGCCTTTATGGACTTTGTTTTAGACAAGGCTGCCTATTCCCTGGTGGATCATTTGAAGGACTATCGAAATGTCATTGTTGTTCGCTCTTTGACAAAATTTTATGCTATTCCAGGCTTGAGGTTGGGTTATGCCTTATCTAGTAATACAGACTTGATTGCAGCAATGGATGACATGCGACCACCTTGGACCATCAATGCATTGGCAGATGCCTTGCTACCTGTTATTCTCAAGGATAGTGAGTATCACCATGCGACAGAAGAGTGGCTCAAGAGTGAGCAGGAATTCCTTTATAGAGAATTGGCTGCCTTGCCTCATTTGAAAGTCTTGCCACCGACTGTTAATTACATTTTCTTTGAATACGAGGGAAATGACAGTCTGAGGGAGCTTTTAATTCAAGAAAAAATATTTATTCGTTCCTGCCATAATTACCATCATCTGAACGACCGCCACTATCGAGTAGCCATTCGATCAAGAGAGGAAAATGGTCGCTTGATTGAGGCTTTAAGATCTGTGCTAGGAAAGTGTGATGGTCATGTCTAGGAACAAATGGTTTTCCTGTCCAGGTTCATGTGGGGAATTGTTTCAGGGGGTTAAGGATGGTCAAGAATTTTTGCTGACCTACGGTATCAATCGCAAGTCCTATGCAAGACTTATCAGAGAGGAGGAAGAAACGGAGTTTGCAATAGGAGAAAAGGTTGTCAAGGTCTTGGATTATCTTGATCCGATAGAGGATGGATGGAAGCTCGAGAAGAAATCCAGTCTTCCAATCGGTAAAGGAATGTCCAGTAGCACGGCAGATATGCTGGCAAGCCTACAAGCCTTAGCCTTTGTTCAAAATAGGCATTTGACTGCCGACGAAGTGACTAAGTTTTGTTGTCAGATTGAGCCAACGGATTCGATTGCCTTTGCTGACTGGACGGTCATCAATCCCTTGACGGGTCAGATATTGTTCCAAACGGATTGGAAGCCAGAACTTTATGTCTATATTCTTGAACCCAGAAAGACTGAGTGGACAGTCGAGCTGGTTAGAATGACAGAATGTCCTACTTATCCAGTCCAAGCATCAGAAGGACTGTTAGAACTGTTTCAGCAGGCATGCCAGTCAAAAAATGAACTTCTTTTGGGGCAGCTTGCAACTACTAGTGCCTTGTTGAACAATACTCGTCTGCCCAAGCCCTATTTGGCAGACATCCTGTCCATTGTGAAATCATTGGGACTGCTAGGTGTCAATGTGGCTCACAGTGGAACGGTTGTAGGTATATTGATGACAAAAAGTCAATTACCACTGATTTCTACAATAGAAGCTAATTTTTCTAAGGGAGAAATTGGCAAGTATTATGACCAACGCTACCTTTCAAAGATTTGTTTTGAAGGTGTTCGAAGGGTGAAAGGAGGTTAAGGTGGAAAAACTACAAGATATTTTGAGTGAAATTAAACCACTAGAAAAGCTTGAAATGGAAAAGGGCAAAAAGGTTTGTGACCAGCTAGCCAAGCCACTGGGTGCTCTTGGTAAAATGGAGACCATCTATGCGCGCTTGTTTGCCATGTTTCATGGAGACATTGACCTTTCTAAACAGATGGTAATGGTTTATGTAGCTGATAATGGTGTGGTTGCAGAGGGTATATCTGCTAACCCGCAGGAAACGACCTATATCGTAGCCCGTAATATGCTAGAAGGCAAAACGGGGCTGTGTGCCATTTCAAGACATGTAGGTTCAGATGTCAAGGTAGTGGATATAGGGTGCATGAAAGATGTTAATAGCGACCAAGTTTGTAAGGTCAGGAGAGGGACAGGCAATATCTTGAAAGAGCCTGCTTTGACTAGAGAGCAAGCTGTCGAAGCGATTTTGGTTGGCTATAGAGAAACGGTTGCCTGTATTCAGAAAGGCTATAGACTTTTTGGAACTGGGGAGATGGGAATTGGCAATACGACAACCTCAGCAGCAGTGATTAGTGCTCTTTTGAATGTAGAAGCTAGTCAAGTTACTGGCTACGGAGCAGGGTTGACAGAAGGGATGAAATCCCATAAAACACAAGTGATTGCTTCAGCAGTTGCTCACCATGCTCCCTACAGTGACGTTCTGGACATTGCTGCAAAAGTTGGTGGATTAGATATGCTGGGTATGGTAGGAACCTATTTGGCCTGTGCTCATCATCAACTTCCCTGCGTGGTGGATGGCTTGATCTCCATTACAGGCTTGCTGATCGCTAGTCAATTAAATGGTCATGTTTTAGATTATTGTTTTGCTTCCCACCTTTCCACAGAACCCGCCTATCGTTTGGTTTGTGAGCACCTGGGATTAGACCCCATGCTCTTGATGGATATGAGATTGGGAGAGGGATCGGGTTGTCCATTAGCCTTCTTTTTAATGAGCAATGCAGTTTATACGATTGAATCAATGCCTACTTTTTCAGAGGGAAAATTGAGTAAGGATGATTATATCGACATTCGTCAATCAAAATAGAAAGTGAGAATTCAAATGCAGTTATATACAAAAACAGGTGACAAAGGCTTGACCAAGCTGGTTGGTGGTCAGAGTGTTGCAAAAGATGCAGAGCGTGTTAATGCTTATGGTACCATTGATGAATTAAATTCTTGGATTGGTTATATCATTACTAAAATGGATCCAGCAGATGCCTTGAAAGATGAATTGTTGCAACTACAACATTATCTTTTTGACTGTGGTTCGGATTTATCAACGCCGCATGGTGTCTATCCTTATAAGGTTGACAAAACCATGGTTGATTGGATTGAGGAGCGCATTGATACCTATGCGGATATCCCACCAGCCTTGGAAGTGTTCATTTTGCCAGGTGGAAATGAAATTGCAGCAATGGTCCATATTGCACGCACTATAGCTAGACGTGCAGAGCGACACATTGTAGGCACTATGTGGACTACGGAAATCAATAAAGAAGTCTTGGTATTTGTAAACCGTCTGTCTGATTACTTCTTTGCCTTGGCGCGTGTGATCAATTTTACCCATCAGCAGCCAGATATTGCTTATGAAAGAGGGGCAAAAGTCTTTCATAATATTACCAAAGCTGATGTGGAGCGTTGGGCCAAGGCTAGGGAAGAAGGAAGATAGAGCATTTTTAAAACCGTTTTCGTTTACATATTGACATAATGCTCTAGAAGGTGTAGAATGATTTTATAAGAAAAATCATTTGACACAATGGCGTGTTAAAATCAATAAATGTGAGCAACGGGGCTACAAAAAATATCACTATTTTTTGTAGCCCTTTTTTGTTTGATAGAGGTGGAAATACATGAAACAATTTATGTTAGCAGGTGTTTCTAGTGGAGTTGGAAAAACAACTGTTACTCTAGGGATTTTAAAAGCTTTGACCGAGAAAGGTCTACGAGTACAACCATATAAGGTTGGTCCGGATTATATTGATACGGCTTATCATAGTCGGATTAGCAAGCGAATTTCCCGTAATTTAGATAGCTTTATGATTCCTGATCAAGCTGCTTTAGACTGGTCGTTTAGAAAATGGCATCAGGATGTTGACATTGCCCTTGTTGAAGGGGTGATGGGCCTATTTGATGGTTTGGGTACGGATAAAGATTGTGCTTCGTCGGCTGCGATTGCGAAGAAATTAGATATACCTGTTGTCTTGATCATCGATGGGAAAGCCACTTCAACATCAGCGGCGGCCATGGTACACGGTTTTTCAACCTTTGATCCAGACTTGACGATTGCAGGAGTAATTATCAATCGAGTTGCTTCACAAACGCATTATGAACTGATAAAAGGAGCCATTGAACGCTATACGGATGTGGAAGTTTTAGGCTACTTTCCTAAGAATATTCAGGTAGAACTGCCTTCACGACATCTAGGCCTAGTGCCTGATGTTGAGATGGAAAACTTGGAGAAACATTTCTCTATCTTAGGTCAGTTGGCTCAAGACCATATTGACTTAGACCGCTTGCTTGAGAAGGTAGATATAGCTGGTGAAGAACCGTCAAATCCATTCCGCACTTCAAAACATTTCCCGCTAAAAATTGGCTATGCTCTTGATGATGCCTTTCATTTTTACTATGAGGATAATTTGGATTTGTTAAGGGAATATGGGGTGGACTTGATTCCCTTTAGTCCCCTTAATGACAAAGAATTACCTGAAGCAGATGCTTACTATTTTGGAGGAGGCTTTCCAGAGGTCTATGCAAAGGAGTTGATGGAAAATCATTCTTTCAGGAAGTCTGTTTTGCAGGCCCATCAAGAGAACAAATCCATCTACGCAGAATGTGGGGGCCTGATGTATCTAGGTAAGGAACTGCAAACTGGAGAGGGTTCTTATGATATGGTAGGGATATTTGATGGTGTCAGTCTTATGACAGACCGGCTAAAAAGCTTTGGTTATTGCCAAGCTAAGACTCAGGTTAGGAGCTTATTTGGTCCAAAGGATACGGTTGTTAGGGGCCATGAGTTTCACCATTCAGTATTCCAAACCAATGAACCCACCGTCTTGCAACTGGAAAAAGTTCGAGATGGGCAGGTTGTTTCTAGCTGGACAGGTGGCTATCAAACTGGTAAAACCTTTGCTAGCTATCTGCATGTTCATTTTTATCAAAATCAGCTCTTGTTGGAAAATTGGCTCAGGAGTATTGGTGAGGAATAGCCTATGTATTTGATTGCGATATTCATTGCCGTTTTATTGGATTGGCTACTGGGAGATCCCTATAGTTGGCCACATCCAGTCAAGCTGATCGGTCATTTCATCAGCCTATTCTTGAAAGGCCAGCCTAATAATCCAAAAGGGAAATATGTCTACGGGCTTTTATTATGGTTGGTTACAGTTGGACTGACAGTGGGAGTCACCTATTTCTTGTTGGCCCTATCTGCACGTTTTTCACCTATTCTTTATTGGGGAATGTGGATCTATCTAGCCTATACCACCTTATCGACAAGGTGTTTGGCTTTTGAGGCCTTGAAGGTCTTGAATACGTTAAAGATGGGGACTATTGAAGAGGCTAGATATCAGGTTAGTATGATTGTTGGACGAGATACTAGCCAGTTGACAGCAGAGGAAATTTCTAAGGCTACTATTGAAACAGTGGCGGAAAATACAAGCGATGGCGTGATTGGTCCCTTACTATGCTTGTTCATCGGTGGACCAGTCCTAGCTATGGCCTACAAGGCTGTTAATACCTTGGATTCTATGGTTGGTTACAAGACGGAAAAATACAGGCAGATTGGCTTTATTTCTGCCAAGTTGGACGATGTAGCAAACTTGATACCTGCTCGACTGACTTGGCTCTGCTTGATGATTGCTAGTCATATTTTACAATTAGATAGCAAAGAAGCCTGTCGCATTGGTATTAGAGATCGTTACCAACATGCCAGTCCTAATAGTGCCTTTTCAGAAGCAGTGGTTGCAGGTGCCTTAGGTATTCAGCTTGGTGGTGCCCATATTTACCATGGCGAATGGGTTGAAAAACCGACCATTGGTGAAGCTGTTCGTCCCGTAGCATTTTCGGATATTGAAACGACTGTTCACTTACTTTATATGAGTACAATAGTTTCTCTGATGTTATTTAGTGTGATTTATTTATTATTGACTAATTTTTAGGAGCCGTACATGACTTACATTCAAAATCCATCCTCTATTGAGGAAACAAGTTTTAAAATTATCCAGTCCATTATTGATGAGGAGCATCCAGATTATCGTTTTCAAACAGAGATGGAAGAGTCTATTATCAAGCGGGCTATCCATACTTCAGGTGACTTTGATTATCTTTATAATTTGCGTTTTACCCATGACGCTAATCAGAAAATTGTAGAGGTTTTAAAAAATAAAGGGACCTTGGTACTGGATTCCAGCATTTCTCTCAATGGTATCAATAAGCGTGTCTTGGATCAAATGAGTGTAACCTATACTTGTCTGATAAACGATGAAGCTGTTGCTCAACTAGCTAAGGAAAAAGGGATTACACGGGCTATGGCTGCTGTGGAAGTGGCAGCTAAGATTCCAGGTCCCAAAGTCTTTGCTTTTGGCGGTGCTCCTACAGCCCTATCTTATTTGTTGGAATTGGTTGAGGCAGGGCAAGTAGATGTTGAGGCAATCATTGGTGTACCAGTGGGCTTTATCAATGTTGAAGAATCCAAGTCAGACTTGCTGGCTTCGCCCATTCCTGCCATTGCAACGATTGGTAGAAAGGGTGGCAGTACCATTGTCGTTGCTATTATAAACGCGATTATCTATCAGTTGAAAGAAGTTTTGACTGGGGATTATGTTCGTTATTCAACACCAACAAATAAGTAGGAGAACTTTATGGCCTATATAACAGATGCACATCAGATTGAGGCGGCTAGCTATCAAAAAATTCAGGAAATCATCACTGAGCAACACTCTGGGTTTGTGTTCACAGATCCCTACCAGGAGGCAGTTTTAAAGCGAGTTGTTTTTACCAGTGCAGACTTTGATTACCTCTACAATATACAGTTTTCTAATTATGCTATTGAGGAAATTGTAAAGGTCTTGAAAAATAAGGGGACCATCTTCACAGATACGACTATGGTGTTGGGAGGTTTCAATAAAAAATTGCTGGATCAACTTGGTGTTGCCTACCGTTGCTTAGTGAATGAGCCAGAAATTTTCAAAGAGGCCAAGGAGAAGGGAATTACCCGTTCAATGGCGGCTGTGGAACATGCAGCCAAGGTCGATGGTCCCAAGCTCTTTGTTTTCGGAAATGCTCCAACCTCTATTTTCAAGGTTTTGGAAATGGTTGAAGCAGGTCTACTAGAACCTGTTCCAGTCATCGGGGTTCCAGTTGGTTTTGTTGGGGCAGCAGAATCAAAATTACAGCTCCATGAGAGCCAGTTACCAGCCATATCTGCGCTTGGTCGAAAGGGTGGCAGTACGATTGCAGCAGCTATCGTGAATGCTATACTCTATCAGTTGAAAGCTGAGGATAAGGAAGGGCAACTTTTCTCACCTTCAAGAAAAGGCTATTGTCAAGGTAAATAAGATGGATGAATATGTTTATGTTGATGGAAAAAAGCTAAAAAGAGGCTTTACGACAGGAACCTGTGCGACAGCGGCGACCGTTGCAGCTGTAAACATGATTTTACAACAGGAAATTGAGGAGAAGGTGACGGTAAAAACGGCTTCAGGCGTTCAAGTTACTATGGACGTTCACACACCTTCCTTTGGTGAACAAACAGCTACGGCAGCTATTCAAAAAGATGGAGGCGATGATGCCGATGCGACCCATGGATTATTGATTTTTTCAACGGTTACCTTATTACCCCATCAGACGGAAATTGAAATTGATGGAGGTGAGGGAGTTGGTCGGGTGACGGAGGTTGGTCTGGCCAATGCGGTCGGTATGGCAGCTATAAACCCAACCCCTCGAAGGATGATTGAAGAACATGTTCGTGACTTGATTGGTCCAGATTGTGGAGCAAAAGTCTTGATATTTGTTCCTGGAGGCGAGGAAGTTGCTAAGGCAACCTATAACTCACGTCTGGGTATTTTGGGCGGTATTTCTATTTTAGGTACTACGGGGATTGTCAATCCCATGTCTGAAGATAGCTGGAAGGCAGCCATTACAGTCGAGTTGTCCATGCTTTATAATAAAGGCTATCGTTCCGTTGTCCTATCGCCTGGCAAATATGGCGAAGCCTTTGGAATGGATGGTCTAGGCCTGCCCAAAGAGCAGATTGTCAATATGAGTAATTTTGTGGGGCACGTTCTAAAAGAAGTTCAGAGAATTGGATTTACAAAGGTACTGATGGTTGGGCATATGGGCAAGTTAGTCAAGGTTGCATCGGGAACCATGTCCACTCATAGTAAGGATTCTGATGGACGCATTGATACCTTAATAGCTAATTTAGCCCTCATGGGTGCCCCTCTGGAAATGTTACAGAAGGTCAATGCTTGTTTGACAACAGATGCAGCAGCAACCATTATCAAAGAATATGGATATGAAGGGATTTATCAGATTTTAGCAGACAAGATTAAGGCTAAGACAGAGCGGTTGCTCAAGTACCGTCAACCTACGGTGACCATTGATGTTGTCTTATTTGGAACAGAGGATGGCTACCTAGCTTCAACCAAAAGCTTAGCGGAAATCCAGGAGGAGTGGTCATGATAGATGTGATTGGCATTGGTCCAGGAAATCCAGCCTACTGTCTGGTTGGTCAACTGGATCGTTGTGAGCAGGCAGACTATATCTTGGGAAGCGAGCGTCATTTAGAAGTCCTTCCTGATAGGCTCAAGGAGAAAGGGGTTATAGCTCCTAAAAAATTGAAAGACCTAGAAGCCTTATTGGCAACATATCCCCTAGAAGCTTCTATAGTTTACTTAGTTTCAGGAGATCCCTTGATCTACGGATTGGGCAAGTGGATGTCTGAGAAGTTTCCAGGTAGAGTTAGCATTTTATCGGGGATTAGCTCCATGCAATATTTGGCCAGCAAGGTTTGTTTGCCTATGAATGATGCTTATTTAACTAGTAGTCATGCTAAGCTTCCAAACTTTGATTTGATCATGAGTTTGCCCAAGGTCTTCATGGTGACAGATGCCCAGGTTGGTCCCTATCAAATTGCGCAGGAGGTCCTCAAAAGGGGACTTAAACGGAAAATCATTATCGGTGAACATCTGAGCTACGAAGATGAGGAAATCAGTATTCTAGCAGCAGAAGATGTGGTTGATCGTGACTATAAAATGAATGTGGTGGTAATTGTAGATGAAGGATAGTGAATTTATTCGGACCAAGGTCCCTATGACAAAATCAGAGATTCGCGCCATTAGCATTGATAAACTAGATTTGACACATGCTAGACGGATGCTGGATGTGGGGTCTGGGACTGGTAGTGTTACGATTCAAGCGGCTTGTAGCTATCCTCAGTTAGAGGTAGTAGCTGTGGAGCAGAATCCTGATGCTTTAGCCCTAACCAGACAAAATATAGAGAAATTTCAGTGCCAAAACATCACTCTTTATGAAGGGAAGGCACCGATTGAACTGCAAGGTCCCTTCGATGCTATTTTTGTCGGTGGGACTGGTGGAAACATGCAGGAAATTTTTGACTGGTGTCAGAAACTTCTCCTTCCTGGAGGCAGGCTGGTCTTGAATTTTATACTTTTGGAAAATGCCTTAGAGGCAGCCCAGATTGCTGAAACCATGAATTGGGAAGACCTAGAACTCACCTCAGTACAAGTTGGCAACTGGACAAGTTTAGGAAAAGGTCATTACTTCAAACCACAGAATCCAACAATCGTGGTTTCTTGTCAAAAAGCTAAAAAGGAGTAGAGAGAATGTCGAAAGTACATTTTGTTGGTGCAGGTCCTGGTGATGTGGAACTGATTACCTTGAAGGGTTATAAGCAGTTATCCCAGGCGGATGTTGTGATTTATGCAGGTTCCTTGGTCAATTCAGCCCTATTGGATTACTGCAAGGAAGGTGCAGAAATTTATGACAGTGCAGGAATGCATTTGTTGGAAATTATTGATGTCATGGAAGCAGGTGTCAAGGCGGGCAAGGAGGTTGTTCGTTTACAGACAGGTGATTTCTCCATCTACGGCTCTATCCGTGAACAGATTGAGGAGATGAAGAAGCGAGGAATTACATTTGATTGTACTCCAGGTGTCAGCTCCTTCTTAGGAGCGGCTTCTAGTATTGGAACAGAATACACAGTGCCTGAAGTTTCCCAAAGTGTCATCATTACCCGCATGGCTGGCCGTACGCCTGTTCCAGAACGCGAGTCCTTACGAAGCTATGCCCAACACCGTACTTCAATGGCTATTTTCCTATCTATTCAAGGCATTGAAAAAGTGGTGGAAGAATTGGTTCAAGGTGGCTATCCGACCACTACACCTGTTGCGGTCATCTATAAGGCAACTTGGCCAGAGGAGAAAAAGGTTTTCGGCACACTTGAATCCATTGCAGAGAAGGTCAAAGAAGCGGATATCAGTAAGACAGCTCTGATTCTGGTTGGTGATTTTCTAGGACAGGAATTTTATTATTCAAAACTCTACCATGAAGAATTTGAACACGAGTATCGCCATGGGAAAAGTAGCCATGCCCAGTAAGGTTGCCCTTGTCGCCCTGACAGAAACTGGCAAAGAAACGGCTCTAAGGTTGAAAAGCAAGTGGGCACGACCCTGTCATATCTATAGCCTGCCTAAATTGGCAGATAACCAGGTGACAGCTTTTGATAAGCGTCCTACTCAGGCAATAGCAGAGCTCTTTCAACAAGTGGACGTTCTGGTCTGCATTATGGCGACGGGAATTGTTGTCCGTGCCATTGCTCCTGTTGTTGAGGACAAGGCAGCAGACCCAGCAGTCATTGTTCTAGATGAAAAGGCGACAAATGTTATTAGTCTCTTAAGTGGTCATTTGGGTGGAGCAAATGAAGTGACTAGGGAAATCGCTACTCTTTTGGAAGCCAATCCAGTCATTACAACGGCAACGGATGTCCAAAATGTTGTTGCCTTGGACACTCTTGCCAAATCCGTCAATGGATGGCGGTCTGACCTGCGTCCCTTGGTCAAGGTTTTCAATGGTTTGTTGGCCAATCGTGAAAAGGTCTATTTTTACCAAGAAAAACCTTGGATAGATGATGTGCGAGGCTTAAGCCTTCTTGAAGCCAATCAAGTGGATGAAGTCCTAGCTGGAGATGTCCCCCTTATCCTCTTACAGACAAAGGAAATGACCAGCAAGCGCGAACATCTTGCGGTCATTTATCCCAAGCCCTATGTACTTGGAGTTGGGGCACGAAAAAATGTTTCTTCTGAGATTTTTCATCAAAATTTTCAACTATTTTGTCAGGAAGAAGGAATTGAGCAAACCGAAATTGCGAGGATTGTCAGTATTGATGTCAAGAAGGATGAACAGGCAATTTTGAACTTGGCAGAAAGCCTATCTTGTCCCTTTGATGTGTATAGCAAGGAGGACTTAGAGAAGGTTGCTGACAAGTATCCTTGTTCGGATTTTGTGAAAAAAACAGTTGGAGTAGGAAGTGTGGCACTTGCTAGTGCAGATCTTGCCAGCAAGGGCCAGGTTCTAACAAATCGATTTGCAAAAGATGGGTGTACCTTTGCTTTAGGTAAAGTCCCTATAAACTAATAGATATAAAGGAGAATGCTATGCTCTATGTGATTGGATTAGGTCCTGGGAAAGAGGAACTAATGTCTGGAGAAGCCCTCAAGGCTATCGAGGATTGTGAGATTATTGTTGGTTATTCGACCTATATGCGTTTGATTCTGCATTTGGTAGAAGGTAAGGAATTAGTGGCGACAGGTATGCGGAAAGAAATTGAACGCTGCCAAAAAGCGATTGATTTGGCTTTGGAAACAGGTAAGAATGTCGGTGTTGTATCCAGTGGTGATGCAGGCGTTTACGGCATGGCTGGCTTGATTTTAGAGCTGATTGGTGATGATTCTGATTTAGAAGTTAAGGTAATTCCAGGCATTACAGCTAGCTTGGGTGCTGCAGCAATTATGGGGGCTCCCTTGATGAATGACTTTTGTCATATCAGTCTGAGTGACTTAATGACTCCTATGCCTGTTATTGAAAAACGACTCCACGCAGCTGCACAGGGTGATTTTGTGATTTGTCTCTACAATCCACGTAGCAAGGGTCGGCCGGACCATCTGTCCAAAGCCCTTTCAATCATTGCGGAGTATAAATCACCAGATACCATTGTCGGCATCGGTAAGGATATTGGTCGAAAGAAAGAGGAGTATATCTTAACAACCATTAAAGACTTGGATGAGTCCTTGGTCGATATGACAACTATTGTTATCGTTGGAAATAAAGAAACCTATATCAAAAATGGTCGCATGGTCACTCCTAGAGGATACACTCTATGATGAAATTACTCTTGGGAGGAACCTCAGATAGCACAGAGATTTTGGCTCTGCTAAATGATCTAGATATCGAGGTAACAACATCGGTGGTGACAGATTATGGGAAACATCTGGCATCTAAATTCGGTCAACCAGTCATTCAGGGGCGTTTGACGGCAGAGGATATGGTCAGTTTTGTCCAAGAACACCAAGTGGATGAAATCATCGATGCCACTCACCCATTTGCTGATTTGGTTTCCAAGGAGGCTATGAGAGCAGCAGAGCTTGCTGGGATTTCTTACCTGCGGTATGAGCGGAAGGAAACGGGGGATTTGACGGGAGCCCTAGTGGTAAACTCTACAGAAGAAGCTATTTCTCTGATAAAAGAAAAAGGCTACTCTACTGTTTATTTGGGAACAGGAAGTAAGACCTTGCCCCTCTTTGTTAAGGGCTTACCTAATGTACGAATTGTGGCCCGTGTTCTTCCAACTTCTGAGGTTTTGCTGGCTTGCGAACGCTTGGGCATGGTCGCTGATCAGATTGATGCCATTAAGGCACCCTTTTCCAAGGAGTGCAACAAGGAATTGATTTTACGGTCCAAGGCTCAAGCCTTTGTCTCCAAAGAAAGTGGCAGTGTTGGTGGTATTCGTGAGAAAATCACAGGCTGTCAAGAATTGGGTGTCGATTGCATTATTATCGGCAGGCCTAAGGTGGACTATCCTAAGAAGGTGTCGTCCATAGAAGAATTAAAAGACTACATAGAAATAGTTCAAAACGAATGCCAAATAGTTTAACAATGAAAGGAGTTAGAATGACAGGATTTGTAAGTTTGTTGGGGGCGGGACCTGGTGACGTTGAACTGATAACGGTCAAGGGTGCTAGAAGATTGCGTGAAGCAGATGTTTTGGTTTATGACCGTCTAGTTAATCAGGACTTGTTTTCCTATCTATCAGACAAGTGTCAGCTGATTGATGTTGGAAAAAAACCAGGCATGCCTTGCATTCGCCAGGAAGAAATCGAGCGAATTCTCATTGAGAAAGCTAAGGAAAACAAACGTGTTGTCCGACTGAAAAGTGGAGATCCCTATATCTTCGGACGAGGTGGTGAGGAAGCACAAGCCTTGGTAGAGGCTGGAATTCCTTTTGAGATTGTTCCAGGAGTCACATCCGCTATTGCAGGAGCCACTTATGCAGGCATCCCAATGACTTTTAGGGATAAGGCGACCAGCTTCCATGTCTTTACAGGTCACCTGCAGGATGAAATGGAAAATCTGAATTGGGCAGCTATTAGTCAGCTCAAAGGTACCCTAGTCTTCTTAATGGGGATGAAAAATCTGTCGCTTATTACACAAGAACTTGTCAACAATGGTTTTTCCAAGGATACCCCTGTTGCTATTGTAGAATGGGCAACCCATCCAAGCCAACGTTCTATTGACGGTACCTTAGCTACCATTGAAGAATTAGCCCTGCAAGAGAATATGAAAGCTCCTTCTATCATCCTAGTAGGTGATGTGGTTTCGTTCAGGAAAGAATTAAATTTCTATGAACATCTTCCCTTGCATGGCAAGCGAATCTTTTTACAAGATTCTGCGACTGGGAAGTTACCAATCTACTTAAAAGATGATGGAGCGACCTTGGTTAAATTTCCAAGTCGTACACGGGTTAACAAGCTGGCCTTTGAACTACCAGATTGGTCACAAGTGGATGGAATGGTATTTTCTGATAGGCAGAGTTGGGAGCTGTTCTTAGCTCGATTGCGAGAAGAAGGGATTGATTTACGAAGTCTATCCCATGTTCAATTTGCAGCCATTGGTCACCATACTGCTAAGACACTGGAAGAAGCAGGGATTTTATTGGTAGCAAAAGGGACAGAAAGTAAGGATCTGGTCATTAAGGATTTACTAGAAAAGACTGAGGACTCTTGGTATTTAGTGGCTCCAGAACACAAGCTGGCAGATTTAAGAAGCTTATATGACTTCCCTGTGCTGGTCACCCATAGTCTTGCATTTGATAAAGAATTAAGTCCTCAAGATTGGACGAATCTTGATTGTGTTTGCTTGCCAAATTCAGTTGCTGCGGCTAATTTTGTGACTCTCGTGGAGGAAACAGGGCTAGACCTTCAGGAACTGCCAATTATCGTTATGGGAGAAACAACACGTGATAAGCTGGTGGAAGCAGGCTATTCAAATATTATTGAAACGGACCAACCAACTATTCTAGCTGTTCGGGATAAATGCCGTGATATTTTAATAAAGGAGACTCTATGACAAAAGCTATATTATTGGTGAGTTTTGGAACAACTCATCCAGAAACCAGACAAAAAACGATTGGTGCCTGTGAATTGGCCATTAAAGACGCTTTTCCCCAGTATGCTGTTTATCAAGCCTTTACTTCCACAGTTGTTTTAAAACGCATAAAGGAAAATGAGGGACTGGACATTCCAACTGTTAAACAAGCTCTGGAACAAATGAAGGATGAGGGTATTCGAGAAGTTTACATTCAACCATTACACATTATTGCTGGATCTGAATTTGAAAAAATCTTGAATCAATCAAAAGAATTCCAATCCTATTTTGACATCATAAAAGTTGGTCAGCCCTTGCTCCACAGTGAAGACGACTATCAGCAAGTCAAGCAAGTACTGATTGACCAATATGGTCATTTTGGTGAACAGGCAGCTACTGTTTTAATGGGACATGGAAGCCAACATAATGCTTTTGTAGCCTATGCGGCTTTGGATCATATGTTGGCAGGGAGCTCAGTCCATATTGGTTGTGTAGAAAGCTATCCACCTGTTGAGCAGATTGAGGAGAAATTAAAATCTAAGGGAATCAAAGAAGTGCATTTAGCACCATTCATGCTTGTGGCGGGAGAACATGCAACCAATGATATGGTGTCAGACGATGAAGATTCGTGGAATACCTACTTTAGCCAACGCGGCTATGAAGTGATACCTCACTTAATTGGTTTAGGAGAATATGCAGCTATTCGGGATAGATATATTCAACACCTTAGTAAAATTATTGAATAGGAGTAGCTTATGGCGAGATTTTATGGAATCGGTATTGGACCTGGTGACAGCGAGTTAGTGACAGTAAAAGCCAGTCGTATCCTAGGAGAGCTTGATATTCTTTATACTCCCGAAGCCAAGAAAGGCACCAAAAGTTTAGCACTAGAAATTGCTAGTCCCTATGTTAGCGAAGACTTGACCATCAAGCAACGGCATTTTCCAATGGTGCGGGATAAGTCGCATAAAGAAAGTCAGTGGCTAGAAATCGCTGAGGAAATTGTTGCAGATGTTCGAGCAGGTAAGAATGTAGGCTTTATCACTCTCGGTGATCCCATGGTTTTCAGTACCTATAGTTATCTATTAGATATTATCGGAAACCGTATCGAAACCAAGACCATACCTGGAATAACATCTTATAACAGTATCGCTGCAGAAGCAGGCTTGCCCTTGGTCATGGATGAGGAATCCTTTGCAGTTGTTCCAGCGACTGCAGGTGTTCAACGCTTAGAGGCTGTATTAGCAACACATGAAACGGTTGTTATCATGAAGGTGGCCAATCATCTTGCTGAAGTGCTTCCCTTGTTAAAACAGTTTGATCTGCTTGAAAAAACGATTCTTGTTAGTCGTTCTAGTACAGAACAACAAGAGATTCGTCGTGGCATTGCCAATCTTTCTCAGGATGAAACATTATCCTATTTCTCAACTATGTTAGTTAAAAAACATTAAAAAATTAAAGGAGAATAACATGAAAAAGTTATTGAATCTTATAGCACTTGTTGCTTTGCTGACCCTAGTTACAGCTACGCCAGTAGCAGCCATGCACATTATGGAAGGTTATTTACCTCCTGCTCATGCCTTGCTCTGGTTTGCTATCTTCGCTCCATTCTTCCTATATGGATTGTACCAACTAAAAAAATCGGTTCAGAGCAATCCTGAAAGCAAGGTTGGCTTGGCTTTGTCAGGTGCCTTTGTCTTTATTCTGTCAGCCCTGAAAATTCCATCTGTAACAGGTTCAACATCTCATCCAACAGGTGTCGGCTTTGGTACAGCTATGTTTGGTCCAAGTGTCATGGTAGTTTTAGGAACAATCTGTTTGCTTTTCCAAGCTCTTTTCTTGGCTCACGGTGGTTTGACAACTCTGGGAGCAAATGGATTTTCAATGGCAGTCGTAGGCCCATTTGTCGGTTACTTTGTCTATAAATTAGCTCTGTCTATGAAAGTCAATAAGCGCGTGGCTATTTTCCTCTGTGCCTTTGTAGCTGACTTGGCAACGTATTTAACTACTTCGCTACAATTATCATTGGCCTTTCCAGATGCACAAGCAGGTGTCGTTGGTGCTGCAATGAAATTTATGGGTGTCTTCATGGTTACACAGATTCCAATCGCTATCATTGAAGGTCTTTTGTCAGTAGTATTGTATAACTTGGTTGTAGCCAATGCTAAAAAAGAAGAAGTAGGGGTATTCTAAGATGAAAAAGCAAAATATTTTCTTGTTATTGACCTGTGTCTTAATTGCTGTCGGTGCCTTTTTCCTAGCACCTAAAGATGCTGAATTTGGTGGTTCGGATGGGGGAGCTGAAGTAGCCATTACAGAGGTTAATCCAGACTATGAACCATGGTTTGCTTCGATTTACGAACCAGCTAGTGGCGAAATTGAGAGTCTTCTCTTCACGCTTCAAGGTAGCATTGGTGTTGGTATTATTACCTATGTATTGGGTTATCATAAGGGAAAGAAATATGTTAATCATTGATCAATACGCCTACCAGAACAGACTGGTCGGGCTATCTCCCAAAGTAAAATTAGGGATTTACCTATTGTTGCTAGGAATTTCTTTTACAGGAATTCCTAGCCTACAATGGGCTATTATAGTGGCCGTATTTCCGGTGACTTGTTATGTAGCAAGGTTACATTGGAAAACCTATGCAAAATGGCTATTGTTAACCCTGCCTTTCGTTCTTATCAGTTTAGTAACCATGGCCGTGAGTTTTCAAGCATCTCCTTCGCAGGATGTCCTTCTCGCCTTGCCTTTGTGGAAGGGCTATGCAGTCATCAGCCAGGCCAGTCTAGTTCAAACCCTTGAGGTGTTTGTGAGAAGTTATGCTTGTTTGATGTCTACCTACTTTTTTGTTCTTACTGTACCATTTAGACAGTTGATTGACTTGCTAAGAAGTTTTCGTATTCCAAACGAATTATTGGAAGTTATTGTCTTTATGTATCGTTTTATCTTCATGTTTTTGGAAGAATTTCTCGTCATGCGGGATACACTTGATTTGAAATTTGGTTTTGGAACAATGAAACAGAGTTATCAAACCATGGGCTTATTAGCTAGTCAATTATTTACTAGATTGATGAGAGCAAATCGACAGATCAATGATATGTTAGAATTTCGCTTTGATCGTTAGGAGGTCATCATGCTGAGTGTGGAGAATATCAGTTATACCTATAATTTCGATTTTGGTAAGGTCCTAGAAGATGTGAGTATGGACTTTGACAAGGGGCAAATCGTCGGTGTCTTAGGAGCCAATGGTTCTGGTAAATCTACCTTGATGAAGGTCATCATGGGACTTTATCAGCCCCAAAATGGGAGGGTATTTTACCAAGAGAAACCGCTCGTTTATTCTAAAAAAGCATTATATGCCTATCGCCAAGAGGTCGGAATTGTTTTTCAAGACCCTGAACAACAATTGTTTTATTCAGTCGTGGAAGATGATGTGGCTCTTGCCCTTCGAAATCTTTCCTATCCTGAGCAAGAAATCAAGGAGCGGGTGGATAAGGCTTTAAAGGATATGCATATTGAACATCTGCGAAATCGGCCTGTTCACTATCTGAGCTATGGGCAGAAGAAAAAGGTTGCGATTGCAGGTGTCTTAGCCTTACAACCCAAGTACTTGTTGCTGGATGAGCCGACTGCAGGACTGGATCCGCGTGGTCGAGATCACATGATGATTTTGATGAAAAAGTTGGCCAAGCAAGGTACGAAGATAATCTTGACCAGTCACGATATGGATTTGATGTATGACTGTTGTGACTACGTTTATCTACTTGATAAGGGAAGATTGGTCTTGGAAGGAGATGTGGGCAGTGTCTTTTTAGAGAAGGAGACACTAGAGAAGGCGCGCCTATCTTTACCTTGGCTAGTTAAACTACATCTAGCAATGGGCCTTCCATTGGCAGAAAATGAACAGGTATTTTTTGAAAGGATTGGAAAAGACTATGGCAAAATCGTTGATGGTTCAAGGAACTGCATCTGATGCTGGTAAGAGTATTATCGTAGCGGGATTGTGTCGTATTTTTAAGCAGGATGGCCTGCGGGTTGTGCCCTTCAAATCACAGAATATGGCCCTGAATTCCTACATTACTAAAACAGGTCAGGAAATGGGACGGGCTCAGGTCTTTCAAGCAGAGGCTGCTCAGGTTGAACCAGATGTTCGCATGAATCCTGTTCTCCTCAAACCAACTTCTGACCGAAAATCCCAGGTTGTTTTCATGGGTCAGGTTTTGACCGATATGGATGCTGTTGAATATCACGAATTTAAGCAGGAACTGCTTCCTAAGATTAAGGATGTTTATGAGGAACTGAGTTCTGAAAATGATGTCATCCTTCTTGAAGGGGCAGGAAGTCCTGCTGAAATCAATTTGAACGACAGGGATATTGTCAATATGGGCATGGCGAGACTGGTGGATGCACCTGTTATCCTGGTTGCAGATATTGACAAGGGCGGTGTCTTTGCCTCGATTTATGGGACAATCATGCTCATGCCAGAGGAGGACCGCCAGCGGATCAAGGGAGTGATTATCAATAAATTCCGAGGGGATGTTGCCCTTCTTCAGTCAGGAATTGATATGATAGAAGAGTTGACAAAGGTTCCTGTCTTGGGTGTTGTCCCTTACGCTCAGCTCCATATTGACAGTGAGGATAGCGTGGCCCTTGTTCAGAAAAGTAGGAAATTCAATCTAGAAAAAGACCTGGATGTAGCGATTATCAACCTGAACAGGATGTCCAATTTTACAGATTTTAATAGTCTGGAAATGCATCCAGATGTATCTGTCCGCTATGTTGGATCCGCTGATGAGCTTGGCAGTCCAGATCTCTTGATTTTACCAGGAAGCAAGAATACCATTGAAGATATGGTCTATTTGGCAGAGTCAGGCTTGGATAAAGAGATCCATCGTTGTTTCCAAGAAGGAAGTGCTATTTTTGGCATCTGTGGTGGCTATCAGTTGCTGGGGCAAGAGCTCTCCGATCCTCTAGGGGTGGAATCGAGCATTGAGGATATGGCGGGGCTAGGTCTTCTGGAAACGACCACTATTTTCCGAGCCAACAAATGTACCACTCAAGTTCAGGCTAAGCAGGGAGATTACAGCTTAGAAGGTTATGAAATTCACATGGGGGAAACCCAGTTGGCTGACGGTGTTCAACCATTTTCAACTATTGTCTTGCAAAATGGAGAAGCGACGGACCGCCAGGACGGAGCCATTGGACATGGAGGTCAGGTTCAAGGAACCTATCTACATGGCATTTTCGACAATGTGGCCTGGACTCGTGACTACCTCAATCAACTGAGGATCAAAAAAGGTTTGCCTGCTCTCGACCAACAAGTAGAAACCATTCAGACCATGAAAGATAGAGAATACGATAAATTAGCAACTATTTTGAGAGAGTCGCTAGATATGACAGCTATCTATGACATCTTAGCTTGACCGTTAGGAAGGGAAAATGTATGCGAATTTATACAGGATATGGAGATAGAGGGAAAACCCGTCTTTATGGTGGTGACCGAGTTTCCAAGACCCATGAGCGCGTGGAAGCCTACGGGACTATGGATGAACTGTGTTCCCTGCTTGGAAGAATTGTTGCGGAGATGAGAGAATACGTAGAACTGGACGACCTTCGACTAGAGTGTGAGCAAATCCAGCAGCAGCTTTTTGATTGTGGCAGCGACCTAGCTACACCAAGGGAATTGCGGCCCTACAAGCAGGAAGAAGCTACAGTGAATTGGCTGGAAGAACGTATGGATGCCTATATGAACCAGCCACCGCAGTTGGAAAAGTTCATCATACCAGGTGGGCATTTGATTGCCAGTTCTTTTCATATGGCAAGAACGCTCACTCGACGATTGGAACGTCGGATGGTAGCCTTAATGGAGATAGAAGAAAAAGTAAATCCAGTCGGTCTTGTCTATATTAACCGTTTATCAGACTACTTTTTTGTCCTAGCTCGCCTGGTTAATTTTAGACTAGGGGTTGCTGATACGGTCTATGAACGCAGCTCTAAGATTTTTCGAAGTCGAAAAAAGGAGGCATGATTATGTACCCTGTTATGATCAACATAAAGGGAAAAAAGGTAGTTGTGATAGGAGGGGGAAAGGTTGCTTCCCGAAAAATTAAGGGCTTGCTAGATCAAGGAGCCTTGGTGACTGTCATCAGTCCAGACCTGCATTCAAGCATTGATGCGACGCAGGTGACCTGGCTTGCTAGACCCTATCAAAAAGGTGATTTAGAGGGGGCAAGATTAGCCTTTGCCTGTACCGACCAAGCCAGTGTCAATCTGCAGGTAATGGCGGATGCTGGACCTAGTCAGCTGGTCAACAATACTGGTGACAAGAACCACTCTGATTTTTATAATGTAGCAATGGCCAAGGGAAAAAATTTTTCTGTCATGATTTCAACAAATGGTGCTTCAGCTGCCTATTCAAAAGCTATACGCCAGAAAATTGAAGCACTATTAGAAGACTTAGAATGAAAAAGGTTAGTATGTTATGGACCTATTATATGTTGGATTGACCCATCAAAATACGCCATTTAGTTTGCTGGAGAGGGCACATTTTTCCGACGAGGAAGTGGACCAGGCCTTAGAGGCACTGAACCAAGAGAAAAGTATTTTTGAAACGGTCATTGTATCGACTTGTAATCGAACCGAGCTGTATCTAGTGGTGGACCAGCTCCATACAGGACGCTATTACGCTAAACGCTTTTTACAGAACTGGTTCCAGCTAGAAGCGGAGGAAGTGGAACCTTGTCTAATCTTCAAAGAAGCCAATCAGGTCTTAGAACACCTGCTCAGAGTGTCCATTGGCCTGGAATCGAAGATTTTAGGGGAAACTCAAATTCTAGGTCAGTTGAAACGGGCCTTTGCCCGAGCTCAGACAGTAGGAACGACTGGTGTCATCTTAAATCAAGTCTTTAAGCAGGTCATGACCTTTGCCAAACGAATGCATGAAGAGTACCGCATCAATGCTCGGCCTATTTCCATAGGATTAACAGCAGTGCAACTGTTGGAACAGACTGATTTTGACTATTCTAGAAAAAGGGTAGCGGTTATCGGCCTGGGTGAAATCGGCCAACTTGTAACCAAGTATTTGCTGAAAAAGCCTTTTGAACAAGTCCGTTTGGTCAATCGAACAGTTTCCAAGGCCCAGCATTTTCTGCAGGACCAACGTGTCCAGGCTTTTGGCTGGGATCAGCTTGAAGCGGCAGTTGCGGATGCGGATGTCATTTTCTCAGCTGTAAAAGTAGGAGGCTACATTCTCTTTCCGCCTATGTTGAAAGAAAGTGTCATTGCCTTTGATCTTTGCCTGCCTAGGACCATTCACCCAAGTGAGCAGATGACCCTTTACACCATTGAGAATCTCAGCAATCAACTAGAAGTCTATCATGAAGAACGGAGAGAGATTGCTGAACAGATTGTTTTGGAAATAGAAGGAGAGTTGGTCAAATACCAAGCCTGGCAAGCTCAGTTGGGAATTGTGCCTCTCATCCGTGAACTGAGGGAGAAAGCCTTGCAAATTCATGCCACATCCCTAGAAAGTATCAATCGGAAGATACCTAATTTGACCGAGAGGGAACAGAAACAAATTTCTAAACACATGAAAGGAATTGTCAATCAGTTGATTCGAGAGCCCATTTTACAACTCAAGGAAATGTCTGTTGGAGAAAGGTCTGACTACGACATTGCCTTGGTCTGTAAACTTTTTGGCTTACAAGCAGATAGACTAGGAGAAGACCATGACAGTAATTAGAGTTGGAACCCGCCAGAGCCAGCTAGCACTGACTCAGACCAATATGGTTGTAGATGCCCTTAAGGCCTTGCATCCTGATGTTGCGTTTGAACTGGTTCCTTATAAAACGACAGGGGACAAGCTAGTTCATGTCAGCCTCCAAAAAATTGGTGGAAAAGGCGTTTTTGTCAAGGATATTGAAAAGGCACTGGTGGAAAAAGAGATTGATATAGCAGTCCATAGCTTGAAAGATGTTCCAGGGCTACTAGCTGAGGGATGTGTCATTGGAGCCTGTCCGGAGCGTGAGGATGTGCGTGACTGTTTGATTTTCAGGGAAGCAGGTATGACCTTGGCTAGCTTGCCAGCTGGATCAGTAGTGGGGACTAGTAGTCTTCGCCGTCAAGTTCAGCTTGAGGCTGTTCGGCCTGACTTGGTCTACAAGTCCCTGCGTGGAAATATCGACAGCCGTATCCAAAAGGTCCGTGACGGCCAGTACGATGCTATTGTCTTAGCAGTTGCGGGGATCAATCGGCTTGGCTGGACCAGCCAGGCTGACTTGGACATCGAATATTTGGATGAATCCATTTGTCTTCCTGCCGTTGCCCAGGCAGCTCTGGGAATCGAATGTCGGGCGGATGACCAGCAAGTTTTGGACATCTTATCCAGTATAAACCATCCTGAAACCGCAGTCTGCGCCGGCATTGAGCGGGAATTTTTACGTGGAATGGGGGCTGACTGCACCTTCCCAATCGCTGCCTTGGCCAAACAAGTTGGAGCCGACTATCAGTTAGAGGTCATGCTAGCAGATAGCGAGAAGAACTGCCACCGCATCAGCCTATCTGGTCATGACGGCTTCCAGTTGGCCAAGGAGGCCGTGGAGAAATTAAATCAGCTAGGGGTTGAGCCAGCAAGATGACAGCAACGATTGTAGTAACAAGAGATGGGACCATAGATTTGGACCTGCGAGCAGCTTTGGAGAATGCAGGCTTTCAGTTAGCAACTGTTCCCCTAATAGCTTTTCAGGCCCATCCTCTGCCTCAACAAGTTAAACAGGAGTTGGAAAAGGCTGATTGGCTGTTCTGCACCAGTGCAACAGCCTTTGAGTGCTTCCTGCCCCATCTTCCATCTTCTATACAGATTGCCAGTATTGGTGAGCAGACCAGTCGTTCCATAAGGGAAGCAGGACGGTCAGTGACTTTTGAGTCGACTAGCCAGTATGGAAAAGATTTTGTAGCGGAGTGGATAGCACTTGGCTTAGAAAGGCAAAAGATTTTGCTCCCCCAGAGTCACTTGGCTAATCCACTCATAGCAGAAGGTTTGAGGCAGGAGGGGCATTCTGTACTAGCTTGGGAGATGTATGACACGGTTGCCCATCAGGCAGGTCAGGCTCAGCTTGCTCCCTATTTGGAATTGGATAGGGTCCTTTGGACCTTTGCCAGTCCATCTGCCTGGCACAGTTTTACAGAGGTAGTCAAAAAGTTCCCTGCCAGCCATAAAATAGCAGTCATTGGAAAAACAACAGCCCAAGCGGTGATGGAATCTGGTTATGAGGTAGACCTCATGCCAGACAAGCCTTCTATCACAGCCATGCTAGAAACCATCATGGATAAGGAGAAACGATATGGTATTTTTTAGACACAGACGTCTGAGAAGGACAGAAGGGATTCGTGATTTAGTCAGGGAGACCCAGCTACTGACCACAGACTTGATTTATCCTATCTTTGTGAAAGAAGGTCTTGATGACAAGCAGGAAGTAGCTTCCATGCCAGGAGTTTATCAATTCCCCTTGCATCATTTAGTCGATGAAGTAGCAGAAGTTGAAAAATTAGGGTTAAAGAGTATCATACTTTTTGGCATTCCCAAGGAAAAAGATGAGATTGGCAGCCAAGCCTCTTGTGAAACAGGCATTGTTCAGGAAGCGATTGGCCTGATTAAGAAGCACTTCCCTCAGCTTGTCGTGATCGCAGATACCTGCTTGTGTGAATTTACCAGTCATGGACATTGTGGGGTGTTAAAAGGTCAGGAGGTGGACAATGATGCTTCCTTGACCCGCTTGGTAGAAGTTGCCCTGAGTCAAGCCAGGGCTGGTGCGGATATCATTGCCCCATCCAATGCCATGGACGGCTATGTCGAAGCTATCCGTCAGGGACTGGATCAGGCTGGTTTTGAAGACATTCCCATCATGTCTTATGCCATTAAGTTTGCCTCTAGCTTTTATGGACCGTTTCGTGACGCTGGCGAAAGTGCTCCAAGGTTTGGCAATCGGAAGACCTACCAAATGGATCCTGCTAATCGCTTAGAAGCCTTGAGAGAAGCCCTGAGCGATGAAAAAGAAGGGGCCGACTTCCTCATGGTTAAGCCAGGTCTAGCCTTCTTGGACATTCTACGAGAATTAAGGCAGCAAACTAAGCTTCCCTTAGTTGCCTACAATGTCAGTGGAGAATATGCCATGGTTAAGGCTGCAGCTCAAAATGGATGGATTGATGAGGAGGCAGTTGTTCTTGAAACCTTGACAGGCTTTAAACGTGCGGGTGCAGACTTGATCATCACCTACTTTGCAAAAGATGTAGCCCGCTATTTGAAAGAGGAAGGATAAGATGATGCAGACTCAACAATCTAAGTTCGCATTCGAACAAGCCCAAACGGTTTTTCCAGGTGGGGTCAATAGTCCAGTTCGAGCCTTTAAGGCCGTAGAGGGCAGTCCAGTATTTATTGACAAGGCCAAGGGTGCCTATCTCTATGATGTGGATGGAAATCGCTACATCGACTACGTTCTATCCTGGGGTCCAATGATTTTAGGTCATGCAGAAGATCGGGTCATTGAAGCGGTCAAGTCAGCCGTGGAATGCGGTACTAGTTTCGGAGCACCAAGTCCCTTGGAAACCCGCTTAGGACAGCACCTGCAGGAACGAATTCCCTATCTGGAACGGCTGAGAATGGTCAGTTCGGGGACGGAAGCTACCATGAGTGCTATTCGCTTGGCACGTGGAGTGACCCAGAGGGATAAAATCGTCAAGTTTGTTGGCTGTTACCATGGACACAGTGATTCCTTCCTCGTACAAGCAGGGTCTGGGGTTGCCACCTTTGGCTTACCAAATTCTCCTGGAGTGACAGAAGCAACTGCTCAGGATACTCTTACTCTTCCCTATAATGATAAGGCTAGCCTTCAGGCCTGTTTTGAAGAGATGGGCTTAGAAATTGCCTGCGTCATTATCGAAGCTGTGGCAGGAAATATGGGACTGATTCCAGCAGAGCAGGACTTTATCCAAGCTATTCGTGACCTCACAAGCCAATATGGTGCCTTGTTTATTATCGATGAGGTGATGACAGGCTTTAGGGCCAGCTATACTGGAGCTACGGGCTTGTACGGTGTGGAGCCAGACTTGTTGTGCTTTGGTAAGGTTGTTGGGGGAGGCTTCCCAATGGCCCTCTTTGGAGGTAAGAAGAAGTATATGGACTATATCGCTCCCATGGGGGCGGTCTATCAGGCAGGTACCTTGTCAGGCAATCCAATTGCTATGACAGCTGGCTATGAAACCTTGGTGTCCTTGACACCGGATATCTTCAAGGATATGGAGGCACGAACCAATCAGCTTTGCCTAGGTTTGAAAGAACTGGCTGTCAAGTACCAGATTCCCCTCCAGGTTGTACAGGTTGGTACCATGTTTGGATTTTTCTTTAACGAGCGGCCTGTTCGGAATTTTGAAGATTCCAAGGCCAGCGACCAAGAAGTCTTTGCCCGTGTCCATGCAGGTTTACTCAAACAAGGGATTTACCTAGCACCTTCCCAGTATGAATCAAATTTCATGTCCGCAGCTCATACCAAGGAAGATATTGACCAGACCTTGCAGGCCTTTGATACTGTTTTTGGAGAAATATATGGGTAAAATTGTCTTGGTAACTGGAGGAGCTCGAAGTGGCAAATCGCAGTTCACAGAAGAGCAAATCTGGGAGAAAGAGCGAGTATGTTATATAGCGACAGGAATGAGTTCAGGCACCGACAGTGAATGGCAGGAGCGGGTCCGGCTGCACCAAGAACGCCGCCCAGCTTCTTGGACAACCCATGAGCAGTTTGCAGATCTTGGATCCTGGTTGAAAGACCAAACCTACAACTACTATTTGCTGGACTGTGCTACCATGCTGACGACTAATCTCCTCTTTCAGCTGGTTGAAACCTATTTCCCTGAGAAAATAGCTATGGAGGATACTAACTTTCTCAGCAAGGAAGAACAGGCCTTTATCAGTCGACAGATTCAGGCTCAATGGCAGGCTATCCTACTTGCTCATGGGGCAACGGATAGTCAGCTCTACATTGTCACCAACGAAATTGGACTGGGCATCGTCCCAGATACCAAGTTGGGACGGTATTTTAGAGATCTACTTGGACAGGTGAATCAGTTCTTAGCAAAGGAGGCGAGTGAGGTTTATCTGGTGATTTGTGGCCTTGCTCAACGCTTAAAATGATACATGCACTGATTATTTACACACAATTTTTTAGCCGAATTCCCATCAACAAGGAAGTGGATATTGCTCATATCCAAAAAGGAGTTCCCTATCTGACCTTATTTGGACTTTTACTAGGGAGTATTACAGGCCTGTTTTACTACCTAGCTCAATTGGTCTTACCAGGCATTGTTGCTTGGTGCCTTAGTTTTCTCTTTGATGTCTTGCTGACAGGAGGATTTCACTTAGACGGCTTGGCAGATACTGCAGACGGACTCTTTTCATCCAGGAAAAAGGAGAGAATGTTGGAAATCATGAAGGACAGTCGTATTGGTAGCAATGGTGTCCTGGCCTTGATTCTCTACTATGCTTTGATGTTGGTGGCCTATCCCTATCTTCCTGAGCCAGGTTGGTTTATCGTGGCGGCCCTGTCCATGATAGGAAAGGCAGGACTAGCCCTGCAGCTCTATCAGATGCGCTATGCACGGGCTGAAGGGGGGACAGGCAACTTTTTCTCAGGGACGACAGGTGGCCAAATCGTTCTGTCTCAGGTCTTGCCGCTAGCCAGTCTAATGTATGTCTTTAGCTACAAAGGCTTACTTGCCTACGGCTTTGTCTTACTTGGCTCGCAGGTCTATCGCCGGTTTGTCTACCAAAAAATTGACGGCCATACAGGTGACACCTTAGGAGCCTTTGTAGAAGTGGCTCAACTCCTATTTATTATTGGGTTAATCATATGAAAATCTACCTCATGCGTCACGGTGAAACCGATTTGAACAAAAAACGCAGTTTTTATGGAAGCTTGGATGTTTCCATCAATCAAAGAGGGAAAGAACAGGCTCTAGTCTTGGAAAATCAGATGCGAGATATTCCCATTGACAAGGTCTATGTCAGCTCTTTAAGACGTAGCCAGGAAACAGCCCAGCTTGTCTTTCCTATACATCATCCAATCCCCTTAAAGAACATGGATGAAAAAGGTTTTGGACTGTGGGAAGGCCTGACTGCCGATCAGATTCAGGAGCAATTTCCGCTGGAATGGGAGGCCTGGTTAGCAGCACCATTTACCTACAGACCACCGGAAGCGGAAGCCTTTAGAGACTTTCAAGACCGGGTTTGGACTGAAACGGACAGATTGGTCAATGAACATCCAGGTCAATCACTGGCCCTTGTTGCTCACTTAGGTGTCCTAAGGTTGATTTACCAGCGTTTAGTAGATCCATCGGCTCTATTTTGGGATATTGATTTTCCCCAAGGAACTGTGACAGTGGTAGAAAAAGAAGGAACAGATGTTACTGCATATCTTTTAGGAAAAGAGGTTGTAGATGATAAAAACAATTCATGATTCTGTACAGCTGACAGAGCAGTTGTACACTAGAAATCGAGTGGTACTGGCTCCCATGACCCTCAGTGTCTGTCAGCCGGGAGGCTATGTATCGCAAGATGATATTGATTTTTACACTCGTCGTGCTAGCCAAGTGGGCATGGTCATTACAGGCAGTGCCTATGTACATACGCAAGGGCAGGCATTTAGAGATAGTTTCAGTGTCGCAGAAGATGACAAGATTGAAGGGTTAGCTCGCCTGGCTCAAGCCATCAAGGACCAAGGAGCTTTAGCAGTCTTACAAATCTATCATGGAGGCCGCATGGTTCCCCCAGTTTTAATTGAAGGAAAACCAGTAGCTCCTAGTGCTATTATTGGTTCCCATGGTAATGTGGTAGAACCTCGTTCTCTTAAGCATTTGGAAGTAGATGAGATATTACAGGCTTTTCTTGATGCAACGAGAAGGGCCATAAAAGCAGGTTTTGATGGAGTGGAGTTACATGGGGCCAATACTTACTTAATCCAGCAATTCCTTTCTCCCCATTCCAATCGACGACAAGATAAGTGGGGAGGTAGTTTGAATAACCGTATGCGGTTTGCCAAGACCTTGGTTAAGCAGGTCAAAAAACTAGTCAAGGAAGAAGCAGATAGACCGTTTTTGGTTGGCTACCGTTTCTCCCCAGAAGAGATTGAAGATCCAGGTATTGAATTATGGGATAGTTTGCAGCTGATAGAGCAGCTGATTGCAATGGGGGTAGACTACCTTCATCTCTCCTTAAGTCATGTTTTCCGACCTTCCCTGCGGAATCCTAAGTCACCAGAGCCGATTATTCACTCCGTCATAAAAAAAATCAATGGACGAGTGCCCCTGATTGCAGTTGGTGGGATTCAGACCTGTCAAGATGTGGAAGAGATTCTAGCAGAAGACATCCCACTCTTCTCTGTTGGTAAGGCCATGTTACTAGATCCCGACTGGCCAATCAAGGTTTCTCAAGGACGGGAGTATGACATCATTACCCGCTATCGAGATGAACTGCAAGAAGAGTTGAGACTCCCGACAGCATTTGTCAATTCCTTACGGGATTATTTAGAGGGAAAATAATGACGTTCAGGAATGAGGTATCATGTGTGATGGAAATGCTGAACAGTAGATACCTATTCTTACAATAAAGGAGTAAAAGGTGAAAAAAACATTTGAGACACGTAAGCTATATTTTGGCTTTCCAGTATTCTTTTTGGGTTACAAAGATGATATTCATGGATACAATATAACAACCTCAAGTTCTGCTTATTCTTTAGGCAGTATGATGGTGATTGGCATGAGGACAAAGGGAAATGCAGTGACTGAAATCAGCAAACATGGTCACTTTACTGTCAATGTTCCAAGAGAAGAGTTGATTGAGGAAGTGGAACTTGCTGGTTTTAATAGCCGTAAAGATAAATTTTCCTTAACTGGCTTGACCTACACAGTTGGTGAAACAGTTGATGCTCCTTTGGTAAATGAATGCCCAATTTCTATTGAGTGCGAAGTTGTTGAACTTGTAGAATGTGGTAAGTTGACCAACATTATCGGAAAAGTAACGCGCAGAGTAGTAGAAGAAGACTTGCTTGATGAGCATGGTGATTTTAAGGGCAGTGAATTTTCACCTATCAGCTATATCGGTGATGGTTCAGGTCGACACTATCGTTACTATAATGAAAAATCCTTACGAATGGGAACGCTGATCAAAAAACGAAGAGAAGCGGAAGGGAAGTCGGATTAGACAAAATAAACCACCCTTCATTTCGAGGGTGGTTTGTCGTTTATGTTAAGAAAGCATTTATACATCCTTGTATAGTCTGTTAAGCATCATTGATTAACTGTGGCTTTCCCGATTATCGGCCCTGCTTCGTTGCAGTAAGGTAGTTTTTCTACCTTTAGAAAATGAAAGGTACTTAAACGTAGAGCCAATAATGGAAAATACCGCAGTAGATGCGCTATCCAAACTGACATCACACCTTACATCGAGGCGTGAGATCTACTAAAATTTGAAACCAAAGACCTGACTTAAAGCAAAGCTTATCACAGTGGCGGGACCGCGTTGGATTTGCACCAAACTTCCATGTTTTCAAAAGTACTAAAATCAATTCCTAGCATCATTATTATAACTTATCTCCGCCAGTTTGACAACTAATTTGTATCAAAATGACGGCCTTTATTATAAAACCTTTATTATAAACTGAGAAGCTCTATTCATACATCACTCCATTATAAGAGAGCATCTTTCTCTCATCAAGGCAGATTTTAGCGGGGATACAAAAGAAGAAGCTGAATGATGGGAGCTTGAAAACTAGTCATAGATAGAAGTGCTGAATGAGGACCACAGGTTCTTAGGTGGTCATTTAGGTAAGGGTACTAGGAGTAAAAAAGTTCATAAAAATTTCAAGAAAAATCATTATTTCTGTTGATATGTTAATGGCTTTATGTTATAATTTTTTCGTGGTACAAAGGCGTACTAATCAATAAGCAATGTAGCTATATGAAACGACTATGACTTAATGGAGAGTTTTAGTCTGGTTTTCATATGGCTTATTTTTATGGAAAAGTTACATAGAAAGGAGAAGAAATGTACAAGATTTTCTATAAAACAGAATTGTGCATAGGAGAGGGTGCTCTAGAGCAGCTAAGAAGTTATAAGAATGAGCACATCTTGGTTGTTGCAGATCCCTTCCTAAAGCAAACGGGTCAGTTGGACAGTGTATTAAGTCATCTGGATCCTAGCAATCAGAGTCATGTTTTTGATGATATTGTACCAGATCCACCGATTGAAACCATTATTGCGGGTATTCAGTCAGTAGGTGGTCAACAAATCAGTATCATCCTTGCGATTGGTGGTGGTTCCGCTCTTGATGCAGCTAAAGCTATTTACTATTTTGGTAAGAAAATGGCTGTGTTCACAGATGTGATTCTAATTGCTATTCCAACAACCAGTGGAACCGGTTCAGAAGTGACAGAATTTGCCGTTATTACTGATAGGCAAAAAGAAATCAAGTATCCCTTGGTTTCAAGAGAAATACTACCAGATGTAGCCATTTTAGATTCCTGTTTAGTATCTTCTTTACCTGGAAATATAACAGCAGATACGGGGATGGATGTTCTGACCCATGCTATTGAAGCCTATGTTTCGACCAAGGCAACGGATTTTTCAGATGCTCTAGCAGAAAAAGCCATAAAATTAGTTTTCGAATACCTACCTAAAGCCTACCAAAACGGAAACGATTCAGTGGCTCGTGAAAAAATGCATGTTGCGTCAACTCTGGCAGGCATGGCCTTCAATACTGCATCCTTAGGGATCAACCATGGCTTAGCCCATGCGACAGGAGCAAAATTCCATATCCCTCATGGACGAGTAAATAGCATTCTAATGCCCTACGTCATCCAGTATAATGCCAATATCAGTGCTCGTGGCTTAGGTGATAGTGATAGAGCAACAGCTATCCGTTATCAAGAAATTGCTAAGCTAATCGGTTGTAGCGCGACTAGTCCTGTTTTGGGTGTTCGACAGCTGATTGACGCAGTGAAAAAATTGCAACGAAAACTTGATTTGCCGATGACCTTACGGGAATATGGTGTGTCTGTTAGTGACTTTAATCAGTACAAGGAAGAAATTGCAGCAGCAGCGGTAGTAGATAAGTGTACTGCTACAAATCCACGACAGCCGAGCACGGAAGAAGCTTTGGCAGTTTTGGAAAATGCTTTCTAGATTTATGTTGATAACTACCCTACTTTGTGTTATAATATACTAACTAGGGCGTTATCCAAACTTCTATTGAGAGAAGGTGGACAAACTGGAAGAAAAACAGAGAATGATACAAGAGTATGTACCAGGGAAACAGATAACCCTGGCCCATCTCATTGCAAATCCTGATGAAGTCATTTATGAAAAACTAGGTTTGCTGGTCGATAAAAAAGGAGCTATTGGCATACTGACGATCACTCCTAGTGAAGCTTCCATTATTGCGGTGGATCTTGCGACCAAGGCGGCAGATGTTCAGATCGGTTTTGTTGACCGATTTAGTGGCTCTGTTGTCATGACGGGAGATGTGTCTTCTGTTGAAGCTGCTCTAGTGGCTGTGTTACAGGGCTTGGAGGAAATTCTTCATTTTTCAAGTACAGTTGTAACGCGGACATAAGCTTTCAGAAGAGGTAGGTATGAAAGGTAGAATACTAATAGCAGACAAGGATCCAATGGTCAGACGTGAAGTCAGACAACTATTGGAAAAGGCTGATTTCGAAGTTGTGGCAGATGCTAGCGATGGCTTTGAAGCAATTGAACTAAGTCAAAAATACCGTTCAGATTTAGTTGTGATGGCTATCCAGCTACCTTTATTGGATGGTTTGACAGCTAGTAAAAAAATATTGGATGATGAACTGGCCTATGGTGTTCTATTACTAACTACCCAAAGTGATGAACAGCATATCGAAAAAGCCAAACGATATGGTGTTAGTGGCTACTTAGTAAAACCTCTGGATGCCAAATCATTGATTCCCATGGTGGAAGTATGTATTGCAAAAGGCAGACAATTTCAACAAATGAATCATGAGATGGCTAAATTATCAAAAAAAATCAATGACCGTATCATCATTGAAAAAGCAAAAGGCTTATTGATGTCTCGTGATCATCTATCAGAATCAGCAGCCTTTAAGCATATTCGAACCATCAGTATGCAGAAAAGAGTTCCCATGGTGGAAATTGCTAAACTATTGGTCATGCATGATGAGTTTTAATAATGATACAGTGAAGCAAATCCTGTAACCATGTCACTGTGACGGTGATAAATAGTGCAGGATTATAATTGAATAGAAGAGGCTGACAATGATGTGAGCCTAAAAGCAATGACGCTTGAAGAATGGTAATAGAAACTATCTATTAGCATTACTTTAGGTGTCTTTTTTTGGAGGTAAGGTGATGTCCGATAAGATATTAAGTGTTGGCATTGATATTGGTACCGCTACAACTCAACTGGTGTTATCTGAATTGATTGTGGAAAATATAGCCTCCGTTTTCACTATTCCACGTGTATATATTACAGATAAGCGAGTTCTGTATAGGAGTGAAATTATCTTTACTCCCATTTTTGAAAATCTTTTGATAGATGTTGAGTCTATAAAAGAATTTGTCAGATTGGAATACCAAAAAGCAGGTATTTCGAAGGATATGATTCAGATGGGGGCTGTCATCATAACAGGTGAAACAGCTAGAAAGGATAATGCTAGTCAAGTCCTAGAGGCCTTAAGTGGCTATGCAGGTGATTTTGTTGTTGCTACTGCTGGCCCAGACTTGGAGAGTATTATTTCTGGTAAGGGAGCAGGTAGTTATCAGTACTCTCAGGAGCACCACACTTCTGTAGCAAATATTGATATTGGTGGAGGAACATCAAATATCTCTGTTTACCGTGAAGGAGACTTGATTGATACCGCTTGTTTTGATATTGGCGGTAGGCTTGTGAAAATTGATCCAGCTAGTCACTATATTACCTATATTGCTCCAAAACTACAAGAAATTATTATCAAAGAAAAATTAAACTTGGCGGTAGGAGCTCTCCTTAATCGACCAGATCTGGAACGCCTGATAGCTATTTTGGTATCTGTACTAGAGCAAAGTTTGGGCTTAGATACAAATAGTCCTTACTATGAATTGCTCCAAACTAATCATGGTTTGAAATTGGACTATCCTATCCAGTGTGTTTCATTCTCAGGTGGTGTGGCCGATGCGATTTTTCAAGCGGATCGTTCTGTCAGTGAATTTCACTATGGAGATATAGGGATACTACTTGGAAAAGCAATAGCACAATCGAAAATCTTCTCAAACAAGAAGGTAATTGAGTCGGTAGAAACCATTAGGGCTACGGTAGTTGGTGCTGGAAGCCATACGACAGAGGTAAGTGGGAGCACTATTACCTATATTTCAAAAATTTTGCCGATCAAGAATATCCCAGTTTTGAAATTATCTAGTCAAGATGAGATGGGGGCGCAGCAAAAGTTGGCGGAGGCTATCAGGGAAAAAAGCCGATGGTTCATGCTTGAAAATGAAGTTCAAGAATTGGCTTTAGCCTTAGATGGTATAAAGAGTCCAAGTTTCGTAAGGGTACAAGAATATGCCCAGGCTATTCTTGAAGGGATGAAAGATAGTATTGATCGAGGAATTCCTTTGTTGGTTGTTGTCAAGGAAGACATGGCAAAGGTACTTGGTCAAAGTTTGTTTGCATTGTTGCCTAAAGATTATCCCTTTGTTTGTATCGATTCTGTTGATGTGCAAAATGGAGATTACATTGATATTGGCAATCCTTTAGTTGAAGGCTCAGTTTTACCAGTCGTTGTAAAAACCCTAGTATTCAGTTAATCAGTCAATATCAAAAGGAGGATAAATTTAATGATATTAAAAACAAAGTTATTTGGTCGAGTCTATGAATTTCATTCTGTAAAAGAAGTCTTGGCCAAGGCTAATGAATTTAAATCAGGAGATCATTTGGCTGGCGTAGCGGCCGAGTCGGCAGAAGAACGCGTGGCAGCCAAGGTAGTTTTGGCTCAGCTAAAACTTTCTGATTTGTTCAATAATCCAGTCGTTCCATATGAAGAGGATGAGGTAACGCGTATTATCATTGACGACGTTAACCTTCGTACCTATGAAAAAATAAAAAACTGGACAGTTGAAGAACTGCGTGAATGGATTTTGGACAATAAAACGACCAATATCGATATTCAATGGTTATCACGTGGTCTGACCTCAGAAATGGTTGCTGCAGTAGCTAAGCTAATGACCAACTTGGACTTGATAGTAGCAGCACAGAAAATTATCATTACTAAGACTGCAAATACAACAATTGGTGTTCCAGGAACCTTCTCATCTCGTTTACAACCTAACCACACAACTGATGATCCAGACGGTATTATGGCTTCAACCATGGAAGGATTTGCATACGGATGTGGAGATGCCTTGCTTGGTTTGAACCCAGTGGATGATTCAGTGGAAAGCACCAAACGGATTTTGCATAAGTTCAATGACTTCATTGAAGAATATAAAATTCCAACTCAACATTGCGTGCTGGCCCATGTAACGACACAAATTGAGGCCATGAATCAGGGAGCTCCGACAGGATTGGTCTTCCAGTCTATTGCTGGATCTGAGAAAGGAAATACAGCCTTTGGTTTTGATGCTAAAATCATCCAAGAAGCGCGTGACACAGCCTTGAAAGTCGGAACTGCAGCAGGTCCAAACGTCATGTACTTTGAAACTGGTCAGGGCTCCGAGTTGTCTTCAGATGCCCACCATGGAGCTGACCAAGTAACTATGGAAGCTCGTTGTTATGGCTTTGCAAAACGTTTCGATCCTTTCCTTGTCAATACCGTAGTTGGTTTCATTGGTCCAGAATATCTTTACGATTCAAAACAGGTTATCCGTGCAGGTTTGGAAGATCATTTCATGGGTAAATTGACAGGTATTTCTATGGGATGTGACATTTGCTACACCAACCACATGAAAGCTGATCAAAATGATGCTGAAAACTTGCTTGTTCTTCTTGGTGCTGCAGGTGTCAACTACATCATGGCTATTCCACATGGTGACGACATTATGTTGAACTACCAGACAACTGGTTACCATGAAACAGCGACCATGCGTGACTTGTTAGGTAAGCGTCCAATCAAAGAATTTGAAATCTGGATGGAAAATATGGGCTTAATGAAAGATGGCCATCTGACTGAAATTGGTGGTGATGGTTCAGTCTTCATGAAGTCAAAGATATAGGAGGAAGTCACTGTGAATGAACTAGAATTAAAAGAAATGATTCGCTCCATTTTGAATGAAATAACTGAAACGCCAGTTGTGTCAGAACAAATGGATGCCCCTTCCTCTTCGCATCAACCTAAGCAAGAAGATTGCCAAATTGAAGATGGAATCATTCCTGATATTACCGAGGTAGATATTCAGAAACAATTCCTTATTCCAAATGCTATCAATGAAGAGGCCTATCGTAAGATTAAACAATTTACACCCGCTCGTTTAGGTTTGTGGAGGGCAGGAAACCGTTATAAAACGCAAACAATTTTGCGCTTTAGGGCAGACCATGCTGCGGCCCAAGATGCTGTTTTCTCCTATGTCTCAGAAGATTTCGTTAAAGAAATGGGCTTTATCCCAGTACATACCAAGGCTTCCTCTAAGGACGAATACCTAACACGACCTGATTTGGGAAGAATTTTCCCAGAAGATCAGCAGGAAATCATTAAAAATAGCTGCAAGAAGAATGCTAAGGTTCAAATTGTTGTAGGTGATGGATTGAGTTCGTCAGCCATTGAAGCAAACATAAGAGATTTCCTTCCAGCCTTGAAGCAAGGCTTGAAAATGTTTGGTCTAGAATTCGACGAAGTACTCTTTATCAAACACTCCCGTGTTGGAGCTATGGATCATATTGCAGAATTAACAGGTGCTGAAGTCGTTTGTATCTTGATTGGAGAACGTCCGGGACTAGTAACGGCAGAATCTATGAGTGCTTATTTGGCCTACAAACCTACAATGGGCATGCCAGAATCACGTCGGACAGTTGTTTCCAATATCCACAAAGGTGGTACTCCTGCGGTTGAGGCAGGTGCTTATGTTGCGGAAATCATTAAAAAGATTTTGGACAATAAAAAATCAGGTGTTGATTTGAAATAAAAAGGAGGTCCTATTGTGATAAACGAACGTTTAGGAGCATCTGTACTTAGTGCTCTACTCATTTCCAATGTTGATGCTAGCCTGGCTGCTTCCTTGGAGCTAAAACCGCATCATAGAAGTTTAGGGATTATTACATCAGATTGTGATGATGTAACCTATGTTGCGCTAGATGAGGCAACTAAGTCTGCCGATGTTGAAGTGGTTTATGCAAGAAGTATGTATGCTGGTGCTGGTAATGCCTCAACAAAACTTGCTGGTGAGGTCATTGGTATTTTAGCTGGTCCTACTCCCGAGGAAGTACGAAGTGGCTTGGATGTTGCCATTTATGAAATCGAAAACGGTGCAAGCTTCTATAGTGCAAATGATGAGAACACAATCCCATATTTTGCCCATTGTGTTTCCCGTGCAGGTTCTTATCTTTCCCAAGGCGCAAATGCCGAAGAGGGAACTGCTATTGCTTACTTGATTGCACCGCCAGCAGAAGCAATGGTTGGACTTGACGCAGCTCTGAAAGCTTCAGATGTGACCATTGGTGCCTTCTATGGTCCACCAAGTGAAACAAACTTTGCTGGAGGTCTTCTAGTAGGTTCGCAATCAGCTTGTAGAGCTGCCTGTGATGCCTTTGCTAGAACAGTCATCTCTATTGCAAGCAACCCGAAGAATTATTAAAGGGGGATTAGATGGCTAAAAGAGCACTAGGACTAATTGAAGTAAAAGGGTATCTAGGTGCTGTTGTAGCTGCCGACCTAGCTGTAAAAGCTGCCAATGTTTCCATTATCAATATTGAGAAAATCAAATCTGGTTTGAATACCGTACATATTACAGGAGATGTTGGTGCTGTAAAAGCAGCAGTAGCTGCTGCAGTCGCAGAACTCGAAAATAAATCTTTTTATCGTGGTAGCCATGTCATTGCTAGTATGGATGAGCAGACTGAAAAACTGATCAGGGCTGAGAAGAAACTCAAAAAAGAAGAGCCCCTTCCAGTTGAAGAACAAAAAGTGGAAGAGCAAGCTGAGCCTCTCAATCCATTGAAGGAAGAAGTTGCTGTTTCTGTAAATCTTGTAGAAAGCCCTGAGCCATTGGGAACTACAGAGCAAGTTAATGAACAAGCTAAGGAAACTACTGAAGTAGTGAAAATACCTACAAGCATAGAAGAGGAAGCGGTCGAAACACCTTTTGTTCCTAAGTTTTCACAAACAGAGCTGGAAAAATTAAAAGTTGTCAAACTCAGAAGCATAGCTTACCGTGAAAAAGATATTCAATTAAGCAAAAAAGAAATAAAATTTGCTAACAAGCGTCAGCTTGTCCAAGCCTTGATGGAACTCTCAAGAAAGGAGTAATACTGAATGTACTTAGAAGATAAGGATTTAGTATCAATACAGGAAGTTCGCAACCTTGTTCGCCAAGCAAAGATTGCTCAACGTGAACTAGCGCAGATGTCCCAAGAACAGATTGATACGATTGTCAAAGTCGTTGCAAAAGCTTGTTACGATGAGCGTGAACGACTGGCTAAGATGGCTGTTGAAGAAACGGGATTTGGTCGCTGGCAGGATAAAGTTATCAAAAATACAGTGGCATCAAAGGTTCTTCTGGAGCATATCAAGAATATGAAGACTGTAGGTATCTTGCGCGAAGATACAGAGAAAAAGATTATCGAAGTTGGTGTACCAGTTGGCGTGATTGCTGGTCTGATTCCTTCGACAAACCCGACCTCAACAGTCATGTATAAAGCCCTCATCTCCTTGAAGGCTGGAAACAGTATCGTCTTTTCTCCACACCCAAGCGCCTTGAAGTGTATTGTTGAAACAGTGGAGATTATTAAACGCGCTGCTAAAACAGCTGGCTGTCCAGATGGAGCCATCAGTGTTATTGAAAAAACTTCCATTGCGGCAACTAATGAGCTCATGCGCCACAAAGATACAAATCTTATTTTGGCAACAGGCGGCACAGCCATGGTAAAAGCAGCTTATTCATCTGGAACGCCTGCGATTGGTGTAGGACCTGGTAATGGACCAGCCTTTATCGAACGGAGTGCGGATATTCCAACAGCTGTTCGCCATATTATTGAGTCTAAAACTTTTGATAATGGTGTGATTTGTGCCTCTGAGCAATCTGTCATTGTTGAAGAGGACATGAAAGACATTGTTATCGCAGAATTTAAAAAGCAAGGTGCGTACTTCTTACCACCTGCTGATGCTAAAAAATTGGGAGAGTTTATCATTCTTCCAAGCGGTGCAATGAACCCGAAAATGGTTGGTAAGACACCACAAATCGTTGCTGAACGAGCAGGTATCTCGGTACCAGCAGACGCAAGGGTCTTGATTGCAGAAGAAACACGAGTTGGAAAAGATGCACCATATTCAATGGAAAAACTAGCTCCAATTCTTGGCTTCTATACTGTTAAAACATGGGAAGAGGCTTGTGATTTAAGTATTAAAATTCTGCATCATGAAGGGGTTGGACATACCCTGTCCATCCACTCTAAGAATGATGAGATTATTCGTGAGTTCGCCCTGAAAAAACCAGTTTCTCGTCTATTAGTCAACACCCCTGCAGCTCTTGGTGGTGTTGGTGGCACAACAGGTTTGTTCCCAGCCTTCACCTTAGGATGTGGAGCAGTCGGAGGAAGTGCAACATCTGATAACGTTAGTCCACACAACCTTTACAATATCCGTCGTGTTGCTTACGGAACATCTGAATACATAGATTTCTTAAAAGCAGAAAATTTGATGGATAGTTATAAGGGAACAGTTGCGGATGCAACAAGGGAATCTCTCTCATCTTCAAGTCTTAAAGAAGATGAACTGGTTGAACTACTTGTAAAACAAGTATTAGCTAAATTAAGTCATTAAAAAATAATTTTTGGAGGTCATAACAATGGCAAGTGCAAACGCATTAGGAATGGTAGAAACACGCGGCTTGGTTGGCGCAATCGAGGCAGCAGATGCAATGGTCAAAGCAGCAAACGTTACCCTTGTTGGTAAAGAACAAGTTGGTGGCGGCTTGGTAACTGTATTGGTACGTGGAGATGTTGGCGCTGTTAAAGCTGCAACAGATGCAGGTGCAGCGGCAGCAGAAAATGTAGGTGAATTGGTATCTGTACACGTTATCCCACGTCCACATTCAGAAGTAGAAGTTATTTTACCACAAGCTAAAAAAGAAGAAGAATAAAAAATCGGAGGACATCACAATGGCAAACGCAAACGCATTAGGAATGGTAGAAACACGCGGCTTGGTTGGCGCAATCGAGGCAGCAGATGCAATGGTCAAAGCAGCAAACGTTACCCTTGTTGGTAAAGAACAAGTTGGTGGCGGCTTGGTGACTGTATTGGTACGTGGAGATGTTGGCGCTGTTAAAGCTGCAACAGATGCAGGTGCAGCGGCAGCAGAAAACGTAGGCGAGTTAGTATCTGTACACGTCATCCCACGTCCACATTCAGAAGTAGAAGTCATTTTACCAAAATAGCGAATAAGTGTACTGGCTACCTAGATGTGTAAAAGGATTTGGGTAGCCAGTTGATTAAAAAATCGTTAAAGGATGTGAGTGTATGTCGGTTTTTACAGAAGTAAAGATTAGAAAGCTACTCAAGGAGCTTTCTATTGCTGACGGAGGAGTTTTCCAGTTAGGTGAACATGAAAAACTGACTCCATCAGCAAGAAGTTACTTGAATGACCATCATATTCGAGTGGTCCAAACGCGTTCCAATAATCAGCAACTTACGACATCTCCACAAGCGATACATCAAAAAGTAACTACTTTAGAAGATTCAGCAATCTATCCACTATTATTTCGTCTAACGACACTGTATCCACATTTTCTTAAAAGTAAACGTGAACTCTATCTTTCATTCGAACAATCAAAATTTGAGAAAGTCAGCAAAGTATTGACAACGATTGAAAGTATGGTATCTGGTCAGATACTGGATGAACTTCACGATTATGATGACCTACTACCGTCGGTGACAGAACTGGATGAATATAGTCAGCAAAGGGAACTGGATTTTAAAAAGCTTTCCTTAACCTGTGCTGTAACGAACTGGAAACTAGCTCTGTACGAAACTTACATAGCCTTAGCTACGCTTGAACAGGAGCTATCGCTGATAGGTTCTCGAGAAAATGATCTATATTTGGCTAAGCTTATTCATTTGTTACATTCTCTTCAGATTTTCCTTTGGATGACGATGGATGAGTGAAAGGTAAGGAGTGATTAGAATGGAAATGCAAGAACTAATTGATAAGATTGCTACAAGAGTTCAGGATGAATTAGAAGGAAGCTTTGAAATTGAGGCAAGTGGACGCCATATCCACCTTTCTCAAGAAGATTTGGAAACCTTATTTGGAAAAGGTTATTCTCTAACCAAAGCCAAAGATTTATCCCAGCCTGGACAATTTGCTTGTAAAGAGCGCTTGACTATTCTGGGTCCCAAAGGCTCTTTTCAGAATGTGGTGATACTTGGTCCCGTCCGTGGTGCTACACAAGTTGAAGTTTCATTGACAGATTGCTTGAAGCTCGGTGTCAATGCGCCTATTCGCGAGAGCGGACAGATTGAGGATACTCCAGGAATTGTCTTGATAAATGGAAGTCAGGTAGTATCTCTGGACAAGGGATTGATTGTTGCTAAACGTCATATTCATATGACCCCAGAAGATGCCGCTAAAGCAAATGTAGTGAATAAGGAAATTGTGCAAGTAAAAGTAGGTGGAGAACGAGGACTAATTTTTGATGATGTAGTCATTCGAGTTCACCCTAAGTTTGCGACCTTTATGCACATTGACTATGATGAAGCCAATGCTTGCGGATTTAAAAAAGGAATGCGTGGTCGCATTATAAAAAAAGGATAGAGATGGGGTAGAAAGGGTTAAAAATGGATAATTTAGAATTTTTAGTTCAAGAGATTACCAATCGCCTTCTAGACCGCCTTAATGGTAGTTCCCATCACATCAATCTGTATCTTATTGGCGATAAGACAGTGAGCGGGTTTTCAGAAGAATATCGTATTGTGCAGGGTATTGATGAGGCAGAGTATATTATTGCAAATGGTTTGCCCTTAGATTCCCTCTTACGAATTGCTCAGCTTTGTCCCAATAGTTCAGAAGAAACGGAAGTTGTTAATAGTCTATTAGCTGGTAGAAAGGTTCTGGTTTCAAATGAATCTTTTGACCTAGAGTGCTACAGACAGTCAGCTAAGAAGTTGCTTTACCAAGAACTACTTCAGAGAAAATTAAAACTGGAGCAGTATGGTGTGCAGTTTTACTCTCAGAAGGACTTGCCAGCCCTTTTGAAACAAGGCCATATAGAGGTTCAACCCACTCATCAAACTACTGAGAAAAAAGTTTCAAAAAAACCAAAACTCATCACAGAATCTAGGCTGCGTGCCTTAGATTTGGAAGATGATGGAATGTTTCATGTTGAAAAGGGGACCATTATAACTGCCTTGGCGCGTGACTATTTAAATCGCCGTCGAATAACAATCATAGAATAAAAGGAGAGAGAGTATGTTTGTTGGAACAGTAAAAGGGAGTCTTTGGGCTACTAGAAAAGATGAGAACTTAAATGGATTGAAGTTTTTAGTGGTCGAGCGCCAACTAAATGAACAACAAACAGATCCATCTTTGGTTGTTGTCGCGGATTGCATCGGTGCTGGAGAAGGTGATCAAGTGATGGTGACTACAGGCAGTGCAGCTAGAGTTAGCTTGAATAGAGAAAATATTCCTGTTGATATGGTCGTTGTCGCTATTATTGATAAGGTTGAGTACACAGCTGATGCAGAATAAATTCACTAGAAAGTGAGAAGGGGAATTATGAGTATAAATGAAATCATCATCTACATCATGGTCCTATTCATGTTGGCCGGTGCAGTTGATAAATGTATCGGAGGAAAGTTAGGGCTTAGTGAAAAATTTGAGGAAGGTATCATGGCCATGGGGGCTTTGGCACTTTCGATGGCCGGTATTATGGTTGTTGCACCATTATTAGCGGATATTCTCAAACCAATTATTGTCCCGCTATACGGCATGGTTGGTGCAGACCCATCTATCTTTGCTACAACATTCATTGCTAACGATATGGGTGGAGCACCATTAGCTCTTAGTCTAGCTGATGATCCTGTAGTTGGAAACTTTGCTGCCTATGTACTAGGATCGATGATGGGACCAACGATTGTATTTACCATCCCGGTTGCATTGGGAATCATCGAAAAAGATGATCGTCCATTACTGGCTAGAGGTATTTTATACGGCTTGGTAACAGTTCCAGTTGGCTGTTTAGTAGGAGGATTCTTGGTTCCGGGCTTACCTGTAGGGACATTGATGATTAACCTCATTCCGATAGTGATTGTTTCTGCTTTGATTTTTATAGGTCTTTTGTTAGCACCGAATGGAATGATTAAAGGCTTTGAGATTTTTGGTCATATTATTGTGGTGATTGCAACACTCGGTTTGGCTTTCGGTGCGGCTCAACTATTAACAGGTAATGAATGGTTAAATAGCCTTTATCCAAGCGGGGCAGAAACACTAATGGAAGCCTTTGGTGTCGTTGGTTCTATTGCTGTGACCTTAGCAGGAGCCTTTGGTTTAGTGGCTATCTTTACAAAAGTTGCCAATAAGCCACTTTCAGCAATTGGTAAATCGTTGGGTATGAATGAAGTCGGTGCAGCAGGTCTAGTCGCATCTTTGGCAAACAATATTGCCATGTTCCAAATGATGAAAGATATGGACAAACGCGGTAAGATTATCAACGTTGCCTTCGCTGTATCAGCATCATTTGTTATTGGCGATCACTTGGGCTTCACTGCTGGTCAAAATCCAGATATGATTCTTCCGATGATGGTCGGAAAATTGGTTGGTGGTGTAACGGCAGTTCTACTTGCTTTTGTACTCACTAAAAAAGAAGCTGAGTAGTGGAGGGACTTTATGAGTGACATCAATCGTAGCCAAATAGAAGAACTGGTTAGAAAAATTTTATTAGAAAGTTTTGTAGCTGGAGATTCTTTTAAAAAATCTAGCTCGACAGGTATTGTTTCCTTCAACCTACCTCATATAGAGGTTAGGCCTGAGGATCGTTTAGACACAGGCAATAGCAAGGATGTGGTCTATACCCGTGACCTCCTAACTCTGGAAGAAAGTCCTCGTCTGGGACTTGGCTTGATGACAATGGAAAAAACAACATTCCCATGGCATCTTGACTATGATGAAGTGGATTATGTCATTGAGGGACAATTAGATATCATTACTGGCAATGAGGTGATGACCGCAGGGCCTGGTGAAATTCTCTTTATTCCTAAGGGAAGTGATATTCAATTTTCTGTTAAAGATAAGGCAAGGTTTATCTATGTAACCTATCCTGCGGATTGGCAAAATCAGTAAAAATTTTTAAAACAAAATGTAAGCGTTATCGCATTAGGCGATGTAAATGAAAACAAAAAAATAGAGGAAGATTATTATGGCAAACAAATGTAATGTTACCGAATTTATTGGTTCAAACCCTATTGGTGATACTATTGGATTGGTGATTGCAAATGTCGATCAACAAGTACTCAGTGCGATGAAGTTGGAAAAATCTTACCGTTCCCTTGGTGTGGTAGGTGCTCGTACTGGTGCTGGTCCTCACATTATGGCTGCAGATGAAGCAGTAAAAGCAACCAACACAGAAATTGTTAAAATTGAATTACCTCGTGATACCAAAGGTGGTGCTGGTCACGGTAGCTTGATTATCTTTGGTGGTGATGATGTTTCAGACGTGAAACGGGCGGTAGAAGTAACTCTTGGTGATATTGCTCGTACATTCGGTGATGTCTATGCCAATGAAGCAGGGCATATCGAATTGCAATATACTGCTCGTGCTAGCCATGCTTGTCAAGCGGCTTTCGGTGCAGAAGTTGGTCGTGCCTTTGGTCTGATTGTGGGAGCCCCAGCTGCCATTGGTGTTGTGATGGCTGATACCGCTGTAAAAGCAGCAGATGTAGATGTGATTGGTTATGCTTCTCCAGGAAATGGAACAAGTAATTCAAATGAAACCATTCTCTTCATCAGTGGTGATTCTGGTGCTGTTCGTCAAGCTGTTATCTCTGCCCGTGAAATCGGTAAAGAATTATTAGGAACGCTTGGAGATACTCCAGTTAACTCTCAACCTTCATACATCTGATAGATAGGGAGAAAGAAATATGAAATCAAAACGTTTTGAGGCATTAAGTAACCGCCCAATCAACCAAGACGGATTTGTAACAGAGTGGGTTGAAGAAGGTCTTATTGCAATGGAAAGCCCCAACGATCCAAAACCAAGTATTAAAATTGTAAACGGTAAAGTGGTTGAATTGGATGGGAAACCAAAAGAAGAATTTGACCTGATTGATCAGTTTATTGCAAACTATGGTATTGATCTGGCTCATGCAGAAGAAGTCGTGAAGATGGACTCGAAAGAAATTGCCAATATGATTTTGACTCCTTCTGTACCTCGTTCTGAAATTGTTAAATTGACCAAGGCTATGACTCCAGCTAAAATTGTTGAAGTTGTTAGTCATATGAACGTCGTAGAAATTATGATGGCTGTTCAGAAAATGCGTACCCGCAAACAGACAGCTACTCAATCACACGTTACTAACGTAAACGATAACCCTGTTCAAATTGCAGCGGATGCGGCAGAAGGTGCCCTTCGTGGATTTGCAGAGCAAGAAACAACAGTTGCGGTTGCTCGTTATGCCCCATTCAACGCCCTAGGGATTATGATTGGTTCTCAAGTTGGTCGTCCAGGCGTATTGACCCAATGTGCCTTGGAAGAAGCAACCGAGCTAGACCTTGGTATGAGAGGATTCACAGCTTACGCAGAAACCATTTCTGTTTATGGTACTGAAGATGTCTTTACAGATGGTGATGATACCCCTTGGTCTAAAGCCTTCTTGGCATCTGCCTATGCTTCTCGTGGTCTGAAGATGCGTTTCACATCAGGTACTGGTGCAGAAGTGCAGATGGGACAAGCAGAAGGCAAATCTATGCTTTACCTAGAAGCTCGTTGCTTGTATATCACAAAAGCAGCTGGTGTACAAGGTACCCAAAACGGTTCTGTATCTTGTATCGGTATTCCTGCGGCCGTTCCAAGCGGTATCCGTGCAGTCATTGCTGAAAACTTGATTGCTACCATGCTTGACTTGGAATGTGCTTCTTCAAATGACCAAACCTTTACTCACTCAGACCTCCGTCGTTCTGTCCGCACCTTGATGCAATTGGCACCAGGTACAGACTTTATTAACTCAGGTTACTCTTCTACACCAAACTACGACAATATGTTTGCTGGCTCTAACTGGGATGCAGAAGACTACGATGATTATAATATCTTGCAACGTGACTTGCGTGTTGATGGTGGTTTGCGTCCAGCTCGCGAAGAGGAAGTTGTTCAAGTTCGCCGTAAAGCAGCCAAAGTTATGCAAGCCCTCTTCAAAGGTCTTGGTTTGCCAGCTATTACAGATGAGGAAGTTGAAGCAGCTACCTACGCCCATGGTTCAAAAGATATGCCAGAACGTGACAAGGTTGAAGACATCAAGGCAGCTGTGAATCTCTTAGAACGCGGTGTACAAGGCGTAGACCTCATTAAAGCCCTTGCCAATAATGGTTTCCCAGATGTTGCCAATGAGCTTGTAAATCTCTTCAAACAACGTGTTGCTGGAGATTTCTTACAAACATCTGCTATCTTTGACCGCAATTGGAATGTTATCTCTGCAATCAACTCACCAAATGACTACGTCGGTGTCGGCACAGGTCACCGTCTGGTTGGAGAAGAGTGGGAAAAAGTGAAGAACATTCCAAATGCCATTGATCCACGTGATATCTAGGAGGTAATCATTATGACAACCATCAATGAGGACGTACTACGTTCCATTATTGCAGAAGTAATCAAGGAAGTTGGCCTGACAAATCCTACTCCTGCAACTCAAACTACTACAACTACCAAGAAAGAAGTCCTGCCAGAAAAGGCTGTTGTTCGCACCGTCGGTGTTGCTAAACCAAGCCAATCTGTTGATGAAGTGGTCATTGCAGTAGGTCCTGCTTTTGGCACCCAACAAACCAAGACCATGGTTGATATTCCCCATACTGAAGTGTTACGACAAGTGATTGCAGGTATTGAAGAAGAAGGCTTGAAGGCGCGTGTTGTCAAGGTATATCGCTCATCAGACGTTGCCTTTGTGGCAGTAGAAGGCGACCACCTATCTGGTTCAGGTATTTCAATCGGTATTCAGTCTAAAGGAACAACCGTTATTCACCAAAGAGATTTACCACCATTGAGTAACTTAGAACTCTTCCCACAAGCACCACTGCTGACAGCAGATACTTACCGTTTAATTGGTAAAAATGCTGCTAAGTATGCCAAAGGTGAAACACCAAACCCTGTTCCAACCTTGAATGACCAAATGGCTCGTCCTAAGTACCAAGCCTATTCAGCCTTGCTTCATATCAAAGAAACCAAGCTTGTTGAAAAAGGTCGTCCAGCTGATGAAATTGAATTGATTTAAGAAAATCTTCAAGGAGAAATCGAAATGAGTGAATCAGTAGAACTATTAGTAAGAAAAATCTTAGAAGAGATGAATGGACACGACAAACCTGTAACCAGTGGTCTACCAAAAGGTACAGAAGCTACTGCAGCAGACTATCCGATTGCACAAAAACACCCAGACTGGATTGTTGTTGGTGATAACAAGAAATTTGAAGACATTACCTTGGAAAATATTGTCAATGGTAGTATCACTTCAAAAGACTTGCGGATTAAGCCAGAAATCCTCTTAAAACAAGGAGAAATTGCGCGTAATGCTGGTCGTGAAGCTATCGAATACAATTTCTCACGCGCGGCAGAATTGACCAAGGTACCAGATGAACGCGTATTGGAAATCTATAACGCCCTTCGTCCTTACCGTTCTTCTAAGCAAGAACTATTGGACATCGCAAATGAACTTGAAAATGTCTATGGCGCAAAAATCTGTTCAGGATTTGTCCGTGAAGCAGCAGAACACTATGAACGTCGTAAGAAACTAAAAGGTGATAACTAATCTGAAAATCGAAAGGAGGAAGAAGGAATGAAGTATATTATCGGTATTGACATTGGAAATTCATCAACTGAGTCTGCCTTAGCTCAGCTATACGATAATGGAACCGTCCAGTTTCTGTCCTCTGCGATTGCAGATACAACTGGTATTAAGGGAACAAAAGAAAATGTTCATGGCATTTACCAATCCCTGAAATTACTCTTAGAACCAACCTCTGTTGGTATCAAGGATGTTGCACTGATCCGTATCAACGAAGCAACCCCAGTCATTGGAGATGTTGCAATGGAAACCATCACGGAAACAGTCATAACCGAATCAACCATGATTGGCCACAACCCAAGGACACCAGGTGGACTTGGGTTGGGGGTTGGTTATACCGTTGATGTCTTGGATTTGATCAATAAGCCAATGACAGATAGCTATATCGTTGTGGCTTCTAAGCAAGTGGATTTTGATGCAGTTGCTCAACTTATCAACGCCTATGTTTCAAGAGGCTATAAGATTGTTGGTGCTGTCTTGCAGGCTGATGATGGCGTTCTGGTCAATAATCGTCTGGAGAAAAAGATTCCAATTGTAGATGAAATTTCCTATATAGACAAGGTACCGCTAGGAATGTTGGCAGCTGTTGAAGTTGCAGAAGTTGGTAAAGTTATTTCACAACTCTCCAACCCTTATGGCATTGCGACTGTCTTCCAGCTGGATGCCCAAGATACCAAGCAGGTCGTACCGATTGCCCGTGCCCTGATTGGAAATCGTTCAGCCGTTGTCATCAAAACACCAAAAGGAGATGTTCAAGCAAGGACAATTCCTGCTGGAACTATCAAGATTATTGGTCAGCAACAGAATACCAGCGTTGATATTTCAAAAGGTGCAGAAGCCATTATGGACCATGTTTCCCGTATTCAACATATTGAAAATGTTCTGGGTGAAGCAGGCACAAATGTGGGTGGTATGCTTGAGAAAGTCCGGCTTACCATGGCAAATTTAACTGAGAAACAACTGGATCAGATTAAGATTCAGGATATTCTGGCAGTGGATACTTTTGCTCCTATCACTGTAAAAGGTGGTCTTGCCGGAGAATTTTCAATGGAGCAGGCCGTTGGAATTGCCTCCATGGTTAACTCTGACAGATTACAGATGTCCCTTATTGCTCAGGAAGTTGAAAAGGAATTGGGTGTACCTGTTGAAATCGGGGGAGCTGAGGCTCACTCAGCTATTCTTGGAGCTTTAACAACACCAGGTACTAGTCAACCAATGGCTATTCTAGACCTTGGGGCTGGTTCCACAGATGCCTCCATTATTAACCAAAAAGGGGATATCCAAGCTGTCCACCTAGCTGGTGCTGGTGATATGGTCACCATGCTTATTAACACAGAGTTGGGTCTTGAAGATAGGCATTTGGCAGAGGATATTAAAAAATACCCCCTTGCCAAGGTAGAAAGTATTTTCCATATTCGACATGAGGATGGCAGTGTCCAATTCTTTGACAAACCTCTGAGCGGAGATTTATTTGCCCGAGTAGTCATCGTCAAAGACACTGGAGAATTAGTACCGCTTGACACAGACTATTCTATCGAAAAAATCAAGATTGTTCGCCAGACAGCCAAAGAAAGAGTCTTTGTGACCAACGCCATTCGGGCCTTAAAGACGGTCAGTCCAACTCAAGACATCAGAGATATTCCATTTGTGGTTATAGTAGGCGGGTCCGCCTTAGACTTTGAAGTACCGCAGTTGATAACCGATGCCCTATCTCAGAGCAATATCGTGGCTGGTCGAGGAAATATCCGAGGAACTTCTGGACCAAGAAATGCAGTAGCAACAGGTTTGGTACTTTCATACTGTAAAGAAGAGTGGGGTGATGCTTATGTTCTATCAAGCAACTAAGCCAGTTATTCTTATTTACAAGTTGGGAAAGGTGCCTGAAGAAAAGTTGACTCAGTTAGTGCTTGGTATGGAGGAAGAAGGAATTCCATTTTTAAAAGAAACTATAGAACTTTCTTCGGAAAGTATCGTTTCTCTGGCCCATCAAGCTGCTCAGTCCTCACCACTCTCGGTTGGTTTAGCTATCAATGAAAGAGAAATTGTTCTCCATTATCGAAATTTACAAACGGAACAGTTTTTCTATCGTTTAAGTAACTATCCAAACCAGTCTAATCGTGTCTTAAGGATTTTAGGGACTAATGCAGCTAAACTTGTTAAAGGAACTCCATTGATACAGGATTCTGCCTTGGAAACATCCTTTTAGAAATAGGTAATCGGAGAGAAAAGATGACACAAAATCAAATCGATGAAATCCTGCTTCAAAGAATCATTCAAAAATGTCAAGAGCTCTTAGAAAAAAAAGATGATTTACACAGCATAAATCTCTATGACCTAGCTTTTGATATTGTAAATCGTGCCAGAGAAAAAGCACAGGAATTGAAAGTACCTGTTGTGATTACCCTGGTGGATGCAGGTGCTCATGTAATCCTATCCTATCGCATGGAAGATTCCCTTTTGGTTAGCTACGATATGGCCTATAAAAAAGCCTACACAGCTGTTGGCATGAAAATGCAGTCAAAAGACCTAGCTCTATTAACAAAACCCAACCATTGGCTCTTTCAACTAGAAACAATGTCAGAAGGTCAGATTGTTAGTTTAGCAGGTGGAATTCCTATTTATTCCAAGGGACGGATTATCGGAGCAATTGGTATCAGTGGCGGCAACGCCATAGAAGATCAAACAATTGCCGAGTATGCAATTGAAGAAATAAATCTAAAATAATATTAGAAGGAGATTCTCACGATGGAGAAATACATTGGTGAATTTTTAGGAACAATGGTTCTGATAGCCTTTGGTACAGGCTTCGGATCCTCAATTAGTTTAAAACACGCCCTATCCAAAAATATGTCCCCTAGTTTCCTAACTGTAATCTTTGCCTGGGGCTTTGCCGTAATGTGCGGTGTTTATGTTGCTGGTTTCTTTGAAACAGGTGGGCACCTAAATCCCGCAGTCACAATCGCTTTTGCCTTAGGCGGCTTGTTTGATTGGAGTATGGTGGCAGGTTACATCATTGCACAAATTCTCGGCGCCTTTACTGGTGCAGCAATCGTTGTTTTGCATTACTATCCACATTTCCAAGCAACAACAGCTGAGGAAGGGAATTCAGTCGGTATTTTTGCCACTGGTCCAGCTATTCCAAACACAACCTTTAACTTCTTGAGTGAAGTAATCGCGACCTTCTTCTTCATTTTCGTTTTGTTATTGATGAATACTGCAGGTTTTGCAGTAGGTCTTGCTCCTGTTGTAGTTGCTTTCCTAGTTATGGCCATCGGGTTGTCATTCGGTTCAACAACGGGTTATGCCATCAACCCTGCGCGTGATTTCGGTCCTCGTTTGGCCTATGCCCTCTTACCTATTCCAAATAAGGGCGGAGCGAATTGGGGCTATGCTTGGATTCCAATTGTTGCACCAACTGTTGGTGCAACTCTAGCTGTATTCGTATTTAAAGCCTTGGGAATGGGCTAATCCCTCTCTCATTGTAAAATGTGATTAAAGAAAGGACGAGTAATGAGGAAAATTTTTGCAATCAATGCTGGTAGTTCATCTTTAAAATTTCAATTATTAGCCATGCCTGCTGAGGAAATCATCGCTAAAGGCATATTTGAAAGAATTGGAGAACCGGAATCGGCATTTACTTTGGTTTACAAAGGACAAAAGGAGACAGAAAAACTAGTTCTTTCAAGTTATAAAGAGGCAGTAAACTATCTATTAAAAAGATTAGATGAAAAAGGTATTATACAATCTTTAGCAGATATTGCTGGAATTGGGCATCGTGTGGCCCATGGTGGTGATTATTTTAAGGCATCGGCTTTGGTTGACGAAAGTGTCTTGACAAAGATTGATGAATTGTCCTTCTTAGCTCCAAGTCATAATCCAGCAAACTTAGAGGTTATTAAAGCCTTCAAGGAGCTTTTGCCAAATACTCCAAATGTGGCAGTTTTTGATACAGCCTTTCATCAAACCTTAAGCGAGGAATACTACCTTTACCCTCTACCTAGAAAGTATTATGACAAATACCGTTTACGCAAATACGGTTTCCATGGCACCAGCCATAAATACATTTCTTTAATTACCAAGGAAGTATATAGACAGCAAGCTCTTGATACGGATCAGTTGAAGGTCATCAGTTGTCATCTTGGCAATGGAGCAAGTATCTGTGCCATTAAGGGGCAACAATCCATCAATACTTCCATGGGCTTTACCCCCTTGGCAGGCTTAATGATGGGATCCAGAAGTGGTGATATTGACCCAGCCATTCTTCCTTTCCTAATGGAAGAAGAAGGCTTGACCCCTAGTCAAATCACAGCCATTCTGAATAAAGAGTCTGGCCTATTAGCTGTTTCCGAAATTAGTAATGATTTGCGTGATATTGAAGAAGCCTATCATAAAGGCTATTCTCAAGCCATCACAGCAATTGAAATGTTTACCAATCGAATTGCTCATACCATTGCGACCTATATGGTAGATTTAGGTGGAGCAGATGCCATTGTTTTCACAGCAGGAATAGGTGAAAATTCCAGATTGATACGTGAGAAAGTCGCAGAAAAACTTTCTGTTTTCGGTGTGAAACTTGATCATGAAGCAAATGAAAGTAGTAAAAAACTGATTAGTAAAGACGATTCCAGTATCAAATTATTTGTGCTTCCAACCAATGAAGAACTAATGATTGCAAGAGATACAATGGAATTGATCTCATAAAATTACATATTTCCTCCATTCTAGCCCTAATGAAAGGGCTAGAATTTTTTTGTTTGAATAAAAAAATAAAAAAATCGCATAAAAATACACAATAACTGTTGACAATTGTATAAAATTACTATATACTAGACATATCTTTTGAAAAGAGGAAGAAAATATGGAGAAAATTACTTTCAAGGTCCGATGATTCATTAGGAAAAATGACATCGTTTTAATAAAGAAGGAAAAAGAGGATAAAAAATGAAAAAACTATTTACTTTAGCAGCTACCTTGTTAGCTGGACTTACACTAGCAGCTTGTTCTTCAACTAGCTCATCTTCAAGCCAATCGACGCTTGAGAAAATTAAAGAAAAAGGAACCTTAGTTGTAGCGACAAGTCCTGACTATGCACCATTTGAATTCCAAACGCTTGTAGATGGCAAAAACGAAGTTGTTGGAGCAGATATTATGCTGGCACAAAAAATTGCGGATGAGCTTGGTGTGAAGTTGGAAGTCTCAGCCATGAGCTTTGACAACGTTCTGAACAGTGTCCAATCTGGCAAGGCTGACATTGCAATCGCTGGTCTATCTTACTCTGAAGAACGTGCAAAAGTTTTTGACTTCTCAGAAAGCTATTACCAAATCGCTGACGTCCTACTTGTTAAGAAAGAAAATGCGGAAACCATCTCAAGTGTTGATGCTCTTGCAGGAAAATCCTTGGCTGTTCAAAAAGGTTCTACCCAAGAAACCTATGCTAAAGAAAAAATGGCAGATGCAAAAATTATTTCATTGACACAAATGGGTGAAGCAGTTAATGAATTGAAAACTGGCAAGGTAGAAGCAGTCTTGATGGATTCTCCAGTTGCGGCAGGTTATGTTTCACAAAACAGTGACCTTGCTATTGCATCAGCACAGTTTCCAACCATTGATGAGAACTCAAAAGTTATCGCCCTTCCAAAAGGAAGTGCAGAGCTAAAAGCTGAGATTGACAAGGTCATCGCTCAAGTGAAAGCAAGTGGCGAATTTGATACCTTCCTTGAAAAAGCAGCAACTTATACAGCTGTTGAATAAGTCAGACAAACAATCATCGGAAACGGTGGTTGTTTTTGCATACAAAAAAGAATGAAGTTTTGAACTCCATTCTTACATGCTCTTATTTCACCCGCTCTAGATAGAAACTAGTCAAACGTGGAACTGTGATTCTAGCACCGTTTTCATCTGGGTAGAGGTTAAAGGTTTCCATTGGAAGGACATTTGATGAGAAGACCAGTTTGTACTCGCTATCAGTAGGCAAATCCAAGTGGACATCAAACAATTCTTGATCGTTAAAATTATGAATAGTCAAGATTTCTTGGTCATCACTCATGCGTGAAAAAGCATATAGACTAGCTTCGCTGTCAATTTTGACCCACTGGAATCCTTTATCGTAGGCCTGGTAATCATACTTCCAAAAAGCATCGTGTTCACGATAGAAAGTAGACAGGGTCTTCATCATTTGATAAAAACTGTCATGGATTGGATATAGTTTAAGTCCCCAGTCCATTTCGGTGTATTCATGCCATTCGCGGATGTGGCCCCATTCATTGCCCATAAAGAGTAATTTCTTACCTGGATGAGCAAAATAGAAGCTGTAGTAAACACGGGCCAAGTGGAATTTGTCTTCGTATTCCCCATTCATTTTATCAATGATAGATAGTTTTCCATGAACCACTTCATCGTGAGATAATGGCAGGAGGAATTGTTCATTTTGGTTGTAATACATACCAAAAGTGATTTCATTGGAATGGTATTTACGATAGACAGACGGACGTTCAACAAATTTCAAGGTATCATTCATCCAGCCCAAATCCCATTTCATATCAAAACCGATACCACCGTCTTCGAGAGAATGGGTGACCTTAGGATAACTTGATGAATCTTCCGCAATCATCAAAACACCTTTATAGTCGGTGTGAACCATGGCATTGACACGCTTGATAAAATCAATCGCTCCATGGTTAATCTTGTCATCTTCCGTTTCCCCACGCCAGTAGAGCAGGTAGGACAGGGCATCCACCCGAATGCCGTCAAAATGGAAGTTTTCCAACCAGTATTTGAGGTTTGAGAGAAGGAAAGAACGCGTCAAGCCCTTACCTAAATCAAAGTTAGCTGTTCCCCACTGGTGATTTTCGCGGTCTTGTTCGTGCGGGTATTCGTAGAGCCAACTACCGTCAAATTGATAGAGGCCATGGGCATCCTTACAGAAATGAAGTGGAACCCAATCCAGAATGACCCCAATTCCAGCCTGGTGACATTGATCAACCAAATACTTGAGTTCATCTGGCTTGCCATAGCGACTGGTAGGGCTGTAATAACCTGTAACCTGGTAGCCCCAAGATGCATCTAGAGGATGCTCAGTGATTGGCAAAAGTTCAATGTGAGTGTAGTTATTTTCCTTGACGTGTTCAATGAGAAGCGGAGCAATTTCCTTATAGTTATAAAAGGCTTCTAGTGGTGCACCACCCTCATTTTTATTGACAAATTTCTGTTTCCAAGAACCCAAGTGAACTTCGTAGATAGAAACAGGTTGCTCCTTGAAATCGTAATTGACGCGATGGTACATCCAAAGATCGTCTTTAAACTTGTATCGCGGATTGTAGGTTGTAGAGGCAGTGTTGGGACGTTCTTGGCTGAAAAAGGCATAAGGATCAGCCTTGTAAATTTCCCGACCATCGTGGGTGATAATCACATACTTGTAGTCCTCGAAAGATTTCAAACCTTCAACATAAAGCTGATATACACCATCAATTTCATGCTGTAGGGGATGGGTTCGTTGCCAATCGTTAAAGTTTCCAACCAAGAAAACTTCTCTAGCATTTGGAGCATAGACACGGAATTGCGTGCCAAGGATTTTATTGCGCTCCTTCACCAAATGAGCACCCATTTTTTCATAAAGAGTGGTATGCTCACCGGAATTCATATAGTATAAATCCAAATCAGTAAATTCTGTCATAGCAATCTCCCTTGTGGAAAAGGAGTGGACGTTGGTCACACTCCTTTTCAGTTTGTTACAAATCTTATCTAGCCACTAATTTCACGATAGAGCCAGATGTATTTCTCAGCAGAAGCAGTCCAGCTGAAATCACGTTCCATAGCCTGTTTGACCATAGCGTACCAGTCTTCTGGACGGTCATAGTAGGTCTGAAGTGCCAAATCATATACTTGACGCATATTGTAGGCATCACGACCACCAAATGTAAAGCCGGTGCCTTCTTTGCTGCCGATGTGATATGGTGTCACCGTATCTACCAAACCACCTGTTTCCCGAACCAATGGAAGCGTACCATAGTGCATAGAAATCAATTGGCTGATACCACATGGTTCAAACATAGATGGCATGAGGAAAAGGTCACTTGCTGCATAAATTTGGTGGGCAAGCGGTTCATTATAGCCACGGTAGAAGGCAAATTTTTCAGGATAGGCATGCTTGAAATGGTTAAAGGCATTTTCAACATCAGCTTCACCGTTACCCAAAATCACAAATTGGACATGGGCTTGAAGAAGATGGCTGAGTACCTCTGTTAAGAGATAGAAACCTTTTTGCCAGGTCAAACGAGATACGATACCAATCATCAGGACATGTTCATCCTGTGGAAGTCCGAATTGAGCTTGTAAAGCCAGTTTATTGGCTTTCTTATCTCCGATTGTTTCAAGACCGTAGTTCTTCACAAGATAGTGGTCTGTTTGACTGTCCCAACTATCGTAATCTATACCATTGACAATACCAACCAAGTCATGCTTACGAAGTTCCAGCACATGTTGCATATTTTCACCGAATTCTTCAGTCAAAATTTCACGCGCATAGGTATCTGAAACAGTTGTCACCTTGTCAGCATATAAGATACCCAATTTCATAAAGGAAATGCATTCGTCATGGAAACGAGCGATCCCATCTAAGTAGTAGCTGTAGTCCATTCCCAGAGCAGACCAAAGGGCTTGTTTATGGAAAATACCTTGGAAAGCTAGATTATGGATGGTGAAGACATGTTTGATGGCACGGAATTCCTCACGGTAGCTGTAGAAAGTACGGCAGAGGAATGGAAGTGCAGCAGTGTGCCAGTCATGCGTATGAATGACATCTGGGAAGAAATCCAAGGCTTCCAATAGACGACAGGTTGCATGCTGGAAAAATCCGAATCGCATAGCATCATCGTCATAGCCATACAGTTCATCACGTTCAAAGAAGTCACGGTGTTCAATGAAATAGAAGGTAACACCATCGATTACTTGGCTGTAAACATTAGCCATGGACTGAATGTCGCCTGCACGAACATCAAAACTGGACACATAGTCAAAATCAGCATGGTTATTGATAGCAATTTTCTTATAGAGTGGTAGAACCACACGGACATCCAACCCCTGTTTTACCAATTCTTTAGGTAAGGAACCGATTACATCGGCCAAACCACCAGTCTTGATGAATGGAAGTCCTTCAGATGCAACAAAGAGAACAGATTTTCTTGTCATGATTTCTCCTAGATGATTTGATGTGCTTTGATGTAGGCTGGATTTGCTTCACTGCCCTTAATATCTGTAGAATGAACAATCTTTGTCGACTTGTCAATGATGGCATTTTCAATTGTTGAACCATTTTTGATAGTTACACCATTGAGAATGATTGAGTTCTTGACAACAACACCTTCTTCAATAATCACATCACGGTCAATCACAGAGTTTTCTACCTGACCATTGATATTGGCACCGTTGGCAATTAAACTACGTTTGACTTCTGCCAGTGGACCATAGAGAGTAGGAGAAGAATCACTTGTTTGCGTATGAATTGGCCAGTCATTCTTGAAAAGAAGTTTACGTGTATCGCGGTCAATCAAATCAATCTGTGTTTTGAAATAAGATTCCACATTATTGATACAAGCTACAAAGTCACGGTGTGCATAGCCCATGATTTTGTATTGATCGACTGTATCACGAAGAATATCTTTCAACCAGTAGAGTGATGAAACCTTGTTGGCACGTTTGATCAACTCGATAAAGGTTGTACGTTTCATAATATAGGCTTCTAGAGAAACAGGACGGTTTTTATATTTACCATGGTTTTCTTCAAAGGCAACCACGCGTTTGTTATCATCGAATTTTAAGGTTTGGCAACCAATAAAGTTTTCTTTTGCGTCTGTAATATTTTTATAAAGCACAGTAATGTCTGCACCCGTTTTCTCATGTTCATCCATGACATTGGTAAAATCTTGGCTGTAGATGAAGTAAGAAGGGGCAATCAACACATATTCTTTGGTTGAATTTTCAATGAAATGAAGGTTGTCAGAAAAGGCATTGATATCATGTTGATAAACAGAGTTTGGATCTGTCACACTGTTGAGCAAACGAAGAGAGCCACGTTTACTGTTGATGTTGTAGTGTTTACCTGTACCAACGTGCTGGATAGTTGAGCGCATACGAACAGGCATATAAACTTGGAACTCTGTAATACCTGAGTTTGACATGTTTGAAAGAACGAAGTCAATTAGTCGATAGCGTCCTAAAAAACCAAAGGCTTGTACGCCACGATGTTCCATTACGTCACCAAAGTGTACATTGTTTCCTTCAATATTTACAATTCCTAGAGTATTTCTTAACATAGCAGTCCTTTCTTACTTGGTTACATTCTTATCGATCAAGAGGATATTATCAGCGTCACCAGAGAGCTTCGTTCCATCCGCAATCTTAACATTTTCAGCAACGATAACATAGTCTAGCTCAACTCCCTCACCGATGATAGCGCCAGGAAGAAGGACGGAGTTTTTCACAACAGCTTCTTTATGAACCTGAACATCAGTTGAAATGACAGAGTGTTCTACATATCCGTCAATGATAGCCCCTTTGTCAATGTAGGCTGACTTAACAGTTGCGGTTGCACCGATTACTTGAGCTGGAGAGCCCTTGTCTTCTGAATAAATTCTCCATGAACGGTCTGAAAGATCCAAGTCACCAGCATGGTCGATCAAGTCCATGTTTGATTCCCAAAGGCTGTTTACAGTACCAACGTCCTTCCAGTAGCCACGGAATGGATGTGCGATAAGGGTACGCCCGTCTTCCAAGTATTTAGGAATGATGTCATGGCCAAAGTCATGTGAAGACGTCTCAGATTTATCATCCTCTTGGAGATACTTTTTCAAGGTCTTCCAAGTAAAGATATAGATACCCATAGATGCCAAGTTGCTCTTCGGATTTGCAGGTTTTTCTTCGAATTCTTCGATACGATAGTCTTCGTCGGTATTCATGATACCAAAGCGAGAAGCCTCTTTAATTGGCACTTCGATAACAGCGATGGTTGCATCTGCTTTTTTCTGAATGTGGGTGTCAAGGAGTTTGTCATAGTTCATCTTGTAGATGTGGTCACCTGACAAGATCAAGACATATTCAGGATCGTTCAAATCAATAAAGTCAATGTTTTGGGTGATAGCGTCAGCAGTACCTTTATAAAGACCAAAACCTTCAATCTTCTCACTTGGAGGAAGTACAAAGACACCAGAGCCTTGAACATCCAAACCCCAACGTTGTGACTGGGCAACGTAAGAGTTCAAGAGTACAGGTTCGTACTGGGTCAATACTCCGACAATGTCGATACCTGAGTTGGCACAGTTACTAAGAGGGAAATCAATAATACGATATTTTCCTCCAAATGCGACCGCTGGTTTGGCAACTTTCTTGGTCAAACCTTCTAGACGTGTTCCACGTCCACCAGCAAGAATCATAGCTAACATTTTATTTTGAGCCATCTAATCACTCCTTAATATATTTTATACATAGATTATATCATACAAACAAAAAAAATGAAAGCGTTTCCTAGACAAAAATTGAAATATTTCAATTTCCTTTTCAGAAAGCTTTCATGAATATATTATAACATATTGTTTTGTGTTGGTCTATATAAATTTGGATTTATTTTTTACTAAATTTCACTTCTTCTAATAAATGACTGATAAATTTTTCGCCCATATCTGATAGCATAGCTTTTTCATGCTGAATATAGACCAACTCAATCTCGTCATCAAATTCAAGTGGGATAGACACGATATTATCACCATTGAGATTGGAATTAAGGATACCGGTAGCGATAGTGTAGCCATCTAGACCAATTAAGAGATTAAAGAGGGTGGCACGGTCGGAAACGACAATGGATTTCTTGTGGTGCTCTTGTGCCAATATTTCTTCAGCGAAATAGAAGGAGTTGTGGATACCTTGCTCGTAGCTAAGATAAGGGAAATCAGCTAATTCGTCCAAAGTTATCGATTTCTTCTGTGCCAGTGGATTTGTCTTGCTGACAAAAACGTGGGGCTTGGCAGTAAAAAGATGGGTATAGGATAGACGATTATCGTCCAAGAGTTTTAGCAAAACATCTCGGTTGAAATGGTTGAGGAAAAGCACGCCTATCTCTGAACGGAAGTTTTTTACGTCATCGATGATTTCCCAGGTCCGTGTTTCCCTTAGAAAGAGTTCATAATCTTCTAAGTCCGTGTCTTTTAAGAGGGATACGAAGGCATTGACAACAAAGGCATAGTGTTGGGAAGATACGCTGAAGAGTTGGCGTTTAGCATTTGGATTTTTATAACGATCCTCGAGGAGTTCCGTCTGTTCAACGATCTGGCGGGCGTAGGAAAGAAATTCAATACCATCCTTGGTCAAGGTAATCCCCTTGGAATTGCGGAAGAAAATCTTGATGCTAAGTTCCTTTTCCAAGTCGCGTACGGCATTGGAAAGACTGGGCTGAGTGATGAAGAGTTGTTTGGCAGCCTCATTCATACTGCCGGTTTCTGCGATTTTGATAATATAGTATAATTGTTGAATTCTCATACCTCTATTGTATCATGATTTGACAAATAATTCTAAAAAATGTATAATGCTGAAAATATATCCTTTAACTGAGTCCAGAGAGGCGAAGAAGGGAACGTGATAAATAGGGCAGATACTGCCTTCTTTTCGTGTAACCTTGCTAGCCAGCAAGGTTTTTCTCTTATATCGACTTTCTTGTTTTCTGCATTTGCATAGAATAGGAGAAAAGATGATTTTAAAAGAACAAATGTTGCTTGTTGAACAAGTCCAACTTGCCCCACGTATTTTTGCTATGACCTTACAGGGGGAGATGGTTCAGGATATGAAGATGGGGCAGTTTGTCCATATTCGTGTTCCTGATGATTCCATGCTTTTGAGAAGACCAATTTCTATTTCCGAGATTGATAAGGTCAACTCTCAGTGCAGGCTCATTTATCGAGTGGAAGGTCAAGGGACGGAAGTCTTTTCTAAGATGACTGTCGGACAACATTTAGATGTCATGGGACCGCTTGGGAAAGGTTTTGAAGTGGATTTCCTTAAAGCAGGTGACCATATTCTCATTATTGGAGGGGGAATCGGTGTTCCTCCCTTGGTCGAGGTGGCCAAACAGGCTGCGAAACGTGGCGCCAAAGTCACGTCAGTCATTGGCTTCGCCACAAAAGAGGCAGTCATTTTGGAAGAAGAATTGGCGTCTTATGGACAGGTCTATGTCACAACGGATGACGGTTCCTACGAGCGTAAGGGGAATGTCGCAACAGTTGTCGAACAGCTGACAAACGACTTTGCGGCCATTTATTCCTGTGGTGCCCCAGCTATGATGAATTATGTTGACCAACGTTTTCAGGACCATCCCCACGCCTACATCTCCCTTGAGGCGCGCATGGCTTGTGGCATGGGAGCTTGCTATGCCTGTGTGGTCAAGCCAAAGCAGGGCCAAGAGCATGAAAATAAGCGTGTCTGCAAAGAAGGTCCTGTCTTTGCAACCGGCAGTCTGATTTTATAGGAGGGTAAGATGAAAGAACGATTAGCCATTTCCTTGCCAGGCTTGGACTTGAAAAATCCCATTATTCCAGCCTCAGGTTGTTTCGGTTTTGGTCAGGAGTATGCGGACTACTATGACCTCAACCAGCTTGGCTCCATTATGATTAAGGCAACGACACGCTATCCTCGTTATGGCAATGCGACTCCCCGTGTGGCTGAAACACCAGCAGGTATGCTCAATGCCATTGGACTTCAAAATCCGGGTGTCGACACAGTCTTATCCGAAAAACTACCATGGTTAGAGCAACAATTCCCAGACTTGCCAATTATTGCCAATGTGGCAGGTTTTTCCAATGAAGAATATGCCTATGTATCAGGGAAGATTTCACAAGCTCCAAATGTAAAAGCCATCGAACTCAACATTTCCTGTCCAAACGTGGACCATGGTAACAATGGATTGCTGATTGGACAGGTGCCAGAATTGGCCTACGATGCTGTAAAGGCTGCGGTAGAAGCTTCCTCTGTGCCTGTCTATGTCAAATTAACACCGAGTGTGGCAGATATTACCCTCTTGGCAAAGGCGGCTGAAGATGCTGGTGCCAGCGGTTTGACTATGATTAACACCTTGGTTGGTATGCGTTTCAATCTTAAAAATCGCCAGCCAATCTTGGCAAATGGTACAGGAGGAATGTCAGGTCCAGCGGTCTTTCCAGTTGCCCTCAAACTCATTCGGCAGGTGGCACAGATGACCAAGCTACCAATCATTGGCATGGGTGGTGTAGATTCGGCTGACAAGGCTTTAGAGATGATGATTGCTGGAGCTTCAGCCATTGGGGTTGGAACGGCCAACTTTACAGACCCATTTGCCTGTCCAACCATTATCAAGGATTTACCAAAACGTATGGATGTTTATGGGATTGACACCTTAGAAAATTTACGCCAAGAAGTTAGAGAAAGCTTGGGTAAGCGTTGACAAAAATAAAATAAAATAGTATTATTAGAGTAACATCGTCCTTTAACCACGTCCAGAGAGGCTGAAAAGGTGACATAAAATAGCTTGAAAGTTGATTTTCAGGCGGATTTCGTCTACCTCCCTGTCCAATCTGGCAGGGTTTTTGTGTCGATTTGGAAAGGAACCTATGAAAGAGAAACGTCCAATTATCGCCTTAGACTTTGCGAGTAAAGGGGAAGTTCAGTCCTTCCTGGAACAATTCCCAGCCCATGAAAAACTGTATGTGAAAGTGGGAATGGAACTCTACTATGCAGAAGGTCCGAGCATTATTTCTTATCTAAAAGACTGCGGACACAGCATTTTTCTAGATTTAAAATTGCACGACATTCCCAATACAGTCGAATCCGCCATGCGGGTTCTGGCAAAACTAGGTGTGGATATGACCAATGTTCACGCTGCTGGTGGGGTTGAGATGATGAAGGCTGCCCGCAGAGGCTTAGGGGCGGATGCTGTCTTAATCGCAGTCACTCAGTTGACTTCTACTTCTGAAGAGCAAATGCGAAGCGACCAAAATATCCAGACCAGTTTACAGGATGCGGTTGTTCACTATGCTCAAAAGGCGGCACAAGCTGGTCTTGACGGAGTCGTTTGTTCAGCGCATGAAGTTGCATTGATTAAAGGTGCTACGAGGTCGGATTTTGTCTGTCTGACACCTGGTATTCGACCAGCTGGGGACGATGTAGGTGATCAAAAACGAGTGATGACACCGGCTGAGGCAGCGAGAATTGGAAGTAATTATATTGTGGTTGGTCGTCCGATTACGAGATCAGAAAATCCCTATCAGGTCTATTTGGCTATAAAAGAGGAGTGGGCACAGCATTCCTAGAAATAGAAATTCTATAGATAAACATGTACAAATCTGTTTGGCGAAATAGGTTTGACATTCTTTACGCACTTTAAGGAGGTCTATCATGACACTAGCAACAGAAATCGCATCACATTTGTTGGACATTAAAGCAGTTCATCTGCGTCCAGAAAAGCCATTTACATGGGCATCAGGTATTAAATCTCCGATTTATACAGACAACCGCATTACCCTGTCTTATCCTGAAACACGGAACTTGATTGAAGATGGCTTTGTTCAGCGTATCGAAGAAGAATTTCCAGAAGTCGAAGTTATTGCAGGTACTGCGACAGCAGGTATCCCACATGGAGCTATCATTGCTGACCGTATGAATTTGCCCTTTGCCTATATTCGTAGCAAACCAAAAGAACATGGGGTTGGCAATCAGTTGGAAGGTCGCATTGTCAAGGGACAAAAAATGGTGGTCATCGAAGATTTGATTTCAACAGGTGGTTCTGTACTGGATGCTGTTGCAGCGGCAGAGCGTGAAGGTGCAGATGTTATCGGTGTGGTGGCCATTTTCACTTATGAATTGCCAAAAGCAGAGCGTAATTTTGACAATGCTGGCGTGAAATTGGTAACGCTCAGCAATTACTCCGAACTCATCAAGGTCGCAAAAGTACAGGGTTATATCAACGCTGATGGCTTGACCTTGCTTAAGAAATTCCGCCAAAACCCAGCGACTTGGTTAGAAGATTAAGTAGTCATGTTTAAACGCACGATTTCTGGGAACTTATCTTCTAAAATGGTATAATGGAACCTATAGTATGTCTGACATACAATTTTTGACCGTATGAGGAGAAATAGATGATTTCAGTTATCGTGCCTTGTTTTAATGAAGAAGAGGTAATTCCCTATTTTTACGAGGCTATGGAAAAGGTTCGTAAGGAAATGGGGGAAAAATTTGAATATATTTTTGTAAATGATGGTTCCAAGGATGGCACTTTAAAAGTCTTGCGTCAGTTGTCTGGTCAGGACCAAGCTGTTCGCTACCTATCATTTTCAAGAAATTTTGGTAAAGAAGCAGCCCTCTACGCAGGCTTACAGGCGGCTCAAGGTGACTTGGTCACTGTTATGGACGTAGACTTACAGGATCCACCTGAGATGTTGATAGAAATGAAGGCTATACTTGAAGCTAATGCAGATTTGGACTGTGTGGGAACCCGCCGAGTCAGTCGTGATGGTGAACCTCCTATTCGTAGCTTTTTTGCCAAATTATTTTATAAATTGATGAATAAGATTAGCCATGTCGATGTGGTAGACGGTGCGCGTGATTTCCGACTTATGCGTCGTCACATGGTCGATGCCATTCTCTCTGTGTCTGAATACAATCGCTTTTCAAAGGGGATTTTTGCCTGGGTTGGTTTTGAAACGGAATATCTGCCCTACAAAAATGTTGAGCGAGTGGCTGGTCAAACAAGTTGGTCTTTCTGGAAATTGCTTTCCTACTCGATTGAAGGGATAATCAACTTTTCAGATACACCGCTAAATATTGCTTCCTATACTGGATTTTTCACCTTCTTGCTGTCCTTGGTCTTGATGGTGTTCGTTGTATTTAAAACTTTGGTATTTGGCGATCCTACCATCGGTTGGCCATCAACTATCTGTATCATCTTGTTTTTGGGTGGCTTGCAGTTGATGACTATTGGTATTCTTGGTAAATATTTGGCCAAAGTCTTCTTAGAAACCAAGAAACGCCCTGTTTATATTGTCAAAGAAAAAAGTTCAAACTAGGAGTTGTGTATGGAACATTCAGCCTGGCATGAATTGATCAAGGAACAGTTGCCTGAACATTATTTCGGTAAAATCAATCAATTTTTGGATAAAGCTTATGCAAGTGGGACCGTTTACCCGCCTCGCGAGAAGGTATTTGTTGCCATCCAGACAACAGCATTAGAAAAGGTCAAGGTGGTTATTTTGGGGCAGGATCCCTATCATGGACCTGATCAAGCTCAGGGCTTGTCCTTCTCTGTGCCAAATTCGGTGCCAGCTCCGCCATCGCTCCAAAATATCCTCAAGGAATTGACTGATGATATTGGAGTAAAAAAAGACCATGATTTGACAGCTTGGGCAGAGCAAGGGGTTCTCTTACTCAACGCCTGTTTGACTGTGCCGGCTGGTCAGGCCAATGGTCATGCGGGTCAGATTTGGGAGCCGTTTACAGATGCTATTATCAATGTAGTCAATAGCTTAGACCAGCCTGTCGTCTACATTCTTTGGGGTGCTTATGCTCGCAAGAAGAAGGCACTGATTACCAATCCCAACCATTTGATTGTCGAATCAGCTCACCCAAGCCCTCTATCAGCCTACCGAGGATTTTTCGGAAGCAAGCCATTTTCAAAAGCAAATGCCTTTTTACGTTCAAAGGGAAGTTCAGAAATTGACTGGCTGCGTTAAAAGCAGTTGGCTGTTAAAAGGAGAAGTCGAATGTTATTAGTAAAAAATGGTCGTGTTGTCGATCCACATTCGGGATTAGACGAAATTTGTGATGTCTTAATTGACGGAAAGAAAATCGTCAAGATTGCTGAATCGATTTCGGAAGATGTGGAGCAGGTTATTGATGCGACAGGTTTGGTGGTTGCACCAGGCTTGGTCGATGTTCATGTGCATTTTCGTGAGCCAGGTCAGACCCACAAGGAAGATATTCATACCGGGGCTCTTTCTGCGGCTGCAGGCGGCTTTACCTCTGTGGTCATGATGGCCAACACCAGTCCGACGATTTCGACTGTCGAAACACTGAAGGAAGTATTAGAATCTGCTAAAAAAGAAGCTATTCACATTTACAGTGTAGCAACCATCACCAATCAATTTGATGGGCAAAACCTGACAGATTTTCCTGCCTTACTAGAGGCTGGTGCGGTAGCCTTCTCGGATGATGGTATTCCTTTGACAAATGCTGGCGTGGTGAGAAAGGCTATGAAATTAGCCAAAGCTCACGACTGCCTCATCAGTCTGCATGAAGAAGATCCTGATTTGAATGGTATTTTGGGGCTTAACGAGCAAGTGGCTGAAAAGCATTTCCATGTCTGTGGAGCAACTGGCGTGGCAGAATACAGTATGGTTGCGCGTGATGTCATGATTGCCTATGAAACAGGTGCCCGTGTCCATATCCAGCACTTGTCTAAAGCGGAGTCAGTCAAGGTTGTCGAATTTGTTCAAGGCCTAGGAGCTAAGGTAACAGCAGAAGTAGCACCCCAGCATTTTTCACGGACTGAGGACTTACTTTTGACCAAAGGTGCCAACGCTAAGATGAACCCGCCCCTACGTCTAGAAAGTGATCGCTTGGCTGTGATTGAAGGTTTAAAATCAGGCGTCATTACCGTTATTGCGACAGACCACGCTCCTCATCATACTGATGAGAAAAATGTGGAGGATGTAACTCAAGCTCCGTCAGGTATGACCGGTTTAGAAACCTCGCTTTCATTGGGTCTAACTCACTTGGTAGAAGATGGGCATCTAAGTCTCATGCAATTACTTGAGAAAATGACCATTAACCCTGCCAAGCTCTATGGCCTTGATGCTGGTTATCTTGCCGAAAATGGACCTGCCGACTTGGTCATTTTTGATCCGACTGTAAATCGTTTGGTCACAGCAGACTTTGCATCTAAGTCAGCCAATTCTCCATTTGTAGGAGATAGCTTGAAGGGCGAGGTTCGTTTTACAATATCGGATGGTGGGATTGTTTTTGAGAAATAAGCAGTAAGCGGATTGGGAAACTAATTCGCTTTTCTCGAACCTTTTTTCTGTAAAAACGATTTCAATGTTTCTATTTTTATGAAATAAGTGTATAATAGTCTTGTGAATTCTGCACAAGAAAGGTTTGTTTATGAAAAAGAAAGATTTCTTATTACCGGTACTGTCTACTCTATTGTTGTCTCCGTTCGTATTGGCACAACAAGTGCAGGCTGCTGAAACTACGCCATCGAGTACTACGGCAAGTACCACAGCTGCTAGACAAGAAGTAGCTCCGACATCAGCTTCAACAGAAACAGCTACCACTGGAAGTGAGGAAGCGGCTGTAACAAGTCAAACTTCAGAAACAGTTGAAGCAGTTATCATCCACACAAACGATGTTCATGGTCGTATTCTTGAAGATACCCGTTCTGGCGTTATCGGTGATGCCAAGGCTGCTGCTGTTATTGAGGAAGAACGTGCAAAGGTTGAAAATACCATCGTTGTAGATGCTGGAGATGCCTTCCAAGGTTTGCCAATTTCTAACTCGACCAAGGGTGAAGATCGTGCCAATATCATGAATGAGGTTGGATACGATGCTATGGCTGTTGGTAACCATGAATTTGACTTTGGTATGGAACAGGCTATCAAGTACAAAGAAACCTTGAATTTCCCACTCCTTAGTGCCAATACCTATGTTGATGGAGCTCGTGTCTTTGAAGCTTCAACCATTGTTGATAAAACTCCAACAGTTGTTGGTGATGAGTTTGTTGTGATTGGTGTTACAACGCCTGAAACAGCGACTAAAACGCACCCTAAAAATGTTGAAGGTGTTACTTTTGCGGACCCAATCACTGAAGTCAACAAAGTTGTTGACGAGGTAGAAGCGCGTGCCTTGGCTGATAACCGCGTTTATAACAACTACATTATCCTAGCTCACTTGGGTGTTGATACAACAACTCCTGTTGAATGGAGAGGTTCTACCTTGGCACAGGCTCTTTCTGAAAACAGCAAGTTGGCTGGCAAACGTGTTATTGTGATTGACGGACATTCTCATACAGTCGAGTCAACAACCTATGGAAATAACGTTACCTACAACCAAACAGGTTCATACTTGAATAACATTGGTAAGGTAACCTTGAAATCTAACCAGTTGCTAGCTGAAGCAGGTCTAATTTCTGCAGCCGATGCTAAGAGTGTGACACCAAATGCGAAAATTGAGGCTCTAGTTGCTGAAATCAAAGCTAAGTACGAAGCTGAAAATGCTCAAGTTGTTATTGCCAACAATCCAGTGGAATTGAATGGTGAACGTTCAAACGTCCGTGTCCGTGAAACAAACTTGGGTAATGCGGTGACAGATGCGATTTACGCTTATGGTCAAACAGGTTTCTCAAACAAAACAAGCCTTGCTGTGACCAATGGCGGTGGTCTTCGTGCAACTATCGCTAAAGACCAGCCTGTCACAAAAGGTGATATTATTGCTGTCTTGCCATTTGGTAACATCGTTTCTCAAATCACTGTAACAGGTCAGCAAATTGCTGATATGTTTGCCAAGTCTTTATCTGCTACCTTGCAAGCAGATAAGGAAACTGGCGCTCCTGTATTGGATGAAAATGGACTTCCACTTTTAGAAGCTAGTGGTGGTTTCTTGCACATTTCAGGTGCCCAAGTATTCTACGATACAACCCTACCAGCTGACCAACGCGTTCTCTTGATTGGTATCCTCAATCCTGAAACAGGCCTCTACGAAGAATTAGATCTAGCAAAAACATACTACTTAGCAACCAATGACTTCTTGGCAGCTGGTGGTGATGGCTACACTATGCTTGGTGGCGCTCGTGAAGAAGGTCCTTCAATGGACAGTGCCTTCGCTGAGTATTTGAAATCCGCTGACTTAACCGTCTATGAAGTTGTTAATCCAAACTCTCGTTTAGTTTCAGTTAACTCGACTTTGGATATAGATGGTGATAATTTCCCTGACTACATTGAAGTATTGGCAGAAACTGACCCAACTGATGCTAATTCAAATCCAGAAACACTTGTTAAACCAGTGGAAAAACCAACGGCTCCATCTACACAAAAAGATGCACAAACTGGTGGTCAAACACAGACACCTGTGACAGAAGGACAGCAAGCATCTGTTGCTAAACCAGCTGTTAAACCAGCCTTGTCTACTAGTACTCCAGTTGCTACTTCTAAAACAACTACTAGCTCAGCAGCTAGCCTGCCAAATACCGGTGATCAATCAAGCCTAGCACTTAGTCTATTTGGCCTTGGTCTTGCTGGACTTGCAGTGACCGTTCGTCGTCGTAAAGTAAACTAATCAAATGACAGAAACAGGGTCTTAGGGCTCTGTTTTTGACTGGAGGAAATATGCAAACTGTATTTGACTATCAAAAAGAAGGAAGTCGACCAATCCTTACTTCCTATGTTTTGCTCAGTAATTCGCCTAGACGTAAGCAATTATTGGAGTTTCTAGAGCCTCGCATCCAATCCGTTGAAGTTGATGAACGGGGGATTGAAGAGTATTTTATGGAAAAATTTGCTAGCGATGATTTTCTTACTCGAGCAGCAAAGACATGCTGTGAAATTTCCAAGGCCAAGTCGGATATGGAACTAGAACAAGGCTATCTCTATATCTCGGCCGATACGATTGTGGTGGCAGACGGACAGATTTTCAACAAACCTCGGGATTTGGCTGAGGCGGAAGCCATGTTTCGTTCCTATTTTGGCAAGAGTCATTATGTAGTGACTTCTGTTTGTCTTCGAAGTTCTCAGTCATTAGATGTTTTTTATACGCTGGCACAGATTGATTTTGTTGACTATTATCCAGCGCTTGAGGAACACATCCAAGCTTATATTCATGAAAAACAGCCCCTCGATAAGGCAGGTGCCTACGGTATTCAAGAGCTGGATCCACGCTTTGTGGCAGGCATTTCGGGAGATATTCATACCATCATCGGTCTGCCCGTGGCTGAAGTTTCCCGCAGGATTTTTGGGAGTGGGAAAGAACTCTACTAATCTCAAAGAGTTCGTCAACAAGTCCGTATTTCCAGTTGTTGAGCTGAAACAGTCTATTCCCAGACTGTTCCACTCCCACCCCCGCATAGCTCCAAAGGTTTGGGGAACCTTTGGAGGTCGGAGATAGAGCGAACTTTGTTCGCAACAGTCGTAATGGCCAGATTTGGAGTGCAAAACACGAACAAATCTGCCAATCAACCTCTGCGCTGAGATGTTGACACTAACCTTATTAAGTGATGCTATAATTTAGCTCAGCATTTTTGAAAAATAGCAGAGCTGAAAAGTTTGTTTGTGGTATAATAGAGGTCGAAAAGGAGAGTTTATGACTGTAGATATCGAAAAATACAAGCAGCTGGCCCAGCAGAAACAGGGAGAACATCGAAAATTTCTAGCCAACCTCAAGAAGAAAGCACCCAAAAATCTGGACAGAATTGTTCAAGATATCCATGCGGAAGTTTTTTCGGAAATTGACTGCACAGAGTGTGCCAATTGCTGCAAGACCTTGGGCCCGCTTTTTACAGAAGCTGACATTACTCGAATTGCCAAGCATTTGCGCATGAAATTACCTGTTTTTGAGGATATGTATTTGCGCGTGGATGAGGATGGCGATAAGGTTTTTCAATCCATGCCCTGTCCCTTCCTTGGAGGTGATAATCTCTGTAGCATCTATGATGCTCGTCCTAAAGCCTGCCGAGAATTTCCGCATACGGATAGGAAGAAGATTTACCAAATTAACAATCTAACAATAAAAAATACTCTTATCTGCCCTGCGGCCTACCTCTTTGTTGAGAAATTGCGTGAGCGAATGTAAGTTTTATAGCGGTTGGTATCATCTTAAAGCAGTTGGTGGTAATATAGAGTGTTATTTCCTGTTTATCAGACGAAAGTTATTCATAAGTGGTAACAGATATAGCTAATAACTATACCTTTTTGCATAGAAAAAGTATTAGCCAAGATGGAAAAAATAGGGTAGAATACAGAAAAGTCCAAAGGAGCTATCACTATGACTAGAGAATTTTCATTTGAAACCCTTCAACTTCATGCAGGACAAGAGGTTGATCCCGCTTCAAAATCACGTGCTGTACCAATTTACCAAACTACTTCTTATGTTTTTGATGATGCACAAGAAGCAGAGGACTTATTTGCTTTACGTAAACTAGGAAATATCTATACTCGTATTACCAATCCAACGGTTGCTACTTTTGAGAATCGTATTGCTGCCTTAGAAGGTGGCATTGGGGCGCTCGCAACAGCTTCTGGTATGGCAGCTATCACCTATACTATTCTAGCGCTGGCACATGCTGGAGATCATATTGTGGCGGCAACGACACTCTATGGTGGAACTTTTAACCTATTCAAAGAAACTCTTCCACGTTATGGAATAACAACAAGTTTTGTCGATATTGATGATTTTGAAGCAGTAGAAGCTGCCATTCAAGACAATACAAAGCTTGTATTTATTGAAACCCTTGGGAATCCTGTTATCAACATTCCTGACCTTGAAAAACTGGCAGGTATTGCCCACCGTCACAATATCCCACTCGTTTCAGATAATACCTTTGCTACTCCTTATTTAATCAATGTATTTTCACATGGTGTAGATATTGCGGTACATTCTGCAACCAAGTTTATTGGTGGACATGGTACGACCATTGGTGGTGTGATTGTCGATAGCGGCAAGTTTGACTGGGCGGCATCTGGTAAGTTTCCTCAATTTGTTGAAGAAGATCCAAGCTATCACAACATTAGTTACACTCGTGATATTGGTGAAGCAGCATTTATTGTAGCAGTTCGTGTACAATTACTTCGTGATACAGGTGCAGCCCTTGCTCCATTTAATGCCTTCTTACTTTTACAAGGATTGGAGACCTTGTCTCTCCGTGTAGAGCGTCATGTATCAAATGCTGAAAAGATTGTTGATTTTTTGTTGAATCACCCTAATGTTGAGTCGGTCAATTATCCATCGCTTCCAGATAGCCCTTATAAGGCTTTGGCGGATAAATACCTGCCAAAAGGTGTAGGCTCTATCTTCTCTTTCCAAGTAAAAGGCGGAGCAGAAGAAGCTCGTAAGGTTATTGATAGTTTGGAAATATTTTCTAATTTAGCAAACGTTGCTGATGCTAAATCATTGGTAGTTCATCCAGCTACAACCACCCATGCTCAATTAGCACCAGCAGACCAAATTGCAGCAGGTGTGACACCAAATCAAATCCGTCTTTCTATCGGACTTGAAAACGTCGATGATTTGATTGAAGATCTGCAACTTGCTCTTGATAAATTATAAGCTATGTGTTAATTTGCTTGACTTCATTCTTTATGAATAAATAATAAAAGGAAATATGGCGTGTGAACCATTTTCCTTTTTTATATTTGTTCTAGTTCTTCCAGTCCACTATCAGTTAGTCGGTAGATTCTTTGACAAACTTCTTTCAAAAAGCGTCTGTCGTGTGATACGCATACCAAGCCACCTGGATAGTCGGCAAATAACTGACGTATATAAGGCTGAGAAGTAGGAGAGAAGTTTCGACTGGGTTCATCTAATAAGAGAAAATTGGCTTGAACAAGTACCATTTTTAACAAGAGTAACTTGGCTTTTTGTCCCCCTGAAAGTTGGCAAATCTTGTGATGAACTTCTTGTCGTGTAAACTGCAGACTGGCTAGATGTGTTAAGATAAGTTGTTCCTGCTCACGATTGCTATTTTCCAATAAAAAATCTAGTGGAGTTTTAGACTCATCAAGCACTTCTGAATAGCGCTGGGGCATGTATCCCAAGTTTATATCTGCTCGTTGCCTGAGTTCTTGATAGATTAGCTTTAGAAAACTGGATTTACCAATTCCATTCGGGCCAATGACGCCAATCTTATCTTGCCCATTTATGTTGAAATGGATGTTTTGAACGAGTAGTCGTTCGTCAACCTTTAATTGGAAGTTTTCTAAGTGAAGTACTTGCTTTCTAGCTGGTAGTGGTGAAATGTCTGAGAAGAAGAGGGAAATGGTATCTTCATGAAAAGGAACTTGTGTGAGGTTTGCCCTCATTCTTTCATAGCGTTTTTCGCGTGATAAGACATTCTTCATTTTCTTGGCTATGAGCCGTCCTAGTGTGGCATCATGGGTGTTGAGCAAGGTATGACGAACCTGTGATTTTTGTCGTAGGTGCTTATTCATGGCTTTGTCAAATTCTTTTTGGTCATTCCGAGCTTGTTGAACTTGTTTCTGATAGGCTTGTTGGCGTCTCAATGCGTAATCCTGGTAATCTAGTTCTTCAACCTTGGTCTGAGCAAGTGTTTTCTTTTTAACCGATTCTAGGTGAATGATTTTTGTGGCTGTTTTGCTGAGGAAGTCTTCATCGTGAGAAACAAATAGAATGGTGTTAGGGCTCGTGATGATATAGTTTTCAAGCCAAAGTAAGGTATCCAAATCTAAATCATTTGATGGTTCATCTAGAAAGATGATGTCAGATGGAATAGACAGTAATTTGATCAACTGAATTTTTAATTTTTCTCCACCTGACAGGCTTCCAATCAATTGCTGGCTGGAAAACCGTACGCTGTCAAACTGGAGCTGGTCAGCATAGAGGTAGAGTAGGCCGTAGTCAATGTCGCTGTCCAAGTCAGCGAAGAAGTAGTCGTTCAAGGTTAGCTCTGCTATTTCCAGTGGAAGACTTTGAGGAATGTAGACTGGCGAGTGAAAATATCGGTGAATATTGCCTGATAGGAGTAGGTAGTCTGTGACAAGAGCTGCATCCATTAAGGTTAGTAGTAGACTGGATTTGCCATTTCCTTCTTCCCCGATGATGGCTATTTTATCGCCAGGGTTGACAATGAGGTTTAGGTCCTGAACCAAGGTTCTTAAATCTTTTTGATGGTCGAGAGATAAATGTTGAGTGCTTAGTAGCATAAGGCCTCCTTTACAAGTAAAAACACACTACCTATTTAGTAGTGTGTCGAAATCTGCTCAAAAAGACCCTATTCATGGAACAGAGAAACAGAAAAATGGACGCAAGAAAACTACTAAATAAGCATAGAACTTAGTTTGAGTTTACTTCTTATTGTCCATTTCTCCCTACCTCGCTTGCTACATTTGTTTTAGTATAGCATATCGATAAAAACTTGTCAATATACTGTTTTTGTACGGAAATCTTGTCGAAGAATGAAGAAAAAATGAATTTTCTTTCATCAGGAGAGCACACAATCGTATTTTTGGCTAGGCTTAGGTTATAATAAGAGAAGCTGTGTTTAGACAGGACTCTAAAGCAATAGCTAAAAAATAAGGAAATGAAAATGTTATGGATATTTTATTAAGTGTTTTTCCAATTATTCTCTTGATATTTTTGATGATCAAGATGCGTTTGGCAGCCAGTTATGCCTTACCAGCGATTGCAGGCTTGGTTTATTTGATTTTGTTGGTGTATTTTAAGACGGATTTTGCCTTGTTAAATTCAGGCTTGGTCACAGGTTTTTGGGCTACCCTAACGCCGATAACAGTGATTATGGGAGCGGTGCTATTTAATAACTTTCAACGAAAAACAGGAAACCAAGCTATCATCAACAGATGGATGTCTAGTTTGACACCCAATCCTGTTGCTCAGATGATGATTATCGGTTATGCCTTCGCCTTCATGATTGAAGGGGCATCTGGTTTTGGAACTCCCGCAGCAATTGCAGCCCCCATCTTGATTGCTTTGGGATTTGAACCCATCAAGGTTGTGCTAGCAGTATTGATTTTTAATTCGATTCCTGTATCTTTTGGTGCTGTCGGTACGCCGACTTGGTTTGGATTTGGTTCTTTAGGTTTGACCAGTCAGCAGATTGGAGAGCTGGGCTTAAAGGCAGCTCTAATTCATTTAACCGCAGGCTTGCTCATTCCCTTGATTGCCCTTCGTTATGTCTTTTCTTGGTCACAAATCAAGGCCAATCTGCTCTATATTTATTTGACAGTCTTTGCTTGCGCCTTGCCCATGACCCTTTTGGCCACTATCAACTATGAATTCCCATCTCTTTTGGGAGGAGCAATCGGTTTTCTTATTTCAATCTGGTTAGCCAAAAAACAGATTGGCTTGAATTCGGTCGAAAACAAGAAAAATTTTGTGGAACAAGTTACAGCAAAAGAACTCTTTATGGCTACTCTTCCCTTGATTTGCTTGGTTTTGATACTGGTGATAACCCGTGTTCCTCAGCTAGGGATTAAAGGCCTGATGAGAACGGATGCCCTGCTTTTAAGTACAGATATTGGCTTTGCTAAGCTAGAAATTACAAAGGCTCTGAAATTCACGTTAGCCAATGTATTTGGTACTAGCTCGACAGAATCTTATGAATTGCTTTACGCACCAGCATTCATTCCTTTCTTCCTCATTGTGTTGACCCTATCGAGCCTCTATCCGAGTATGAAAGGTCAAGTATGGAAGATGATTGGGCAAACCGCCAAACAAGTGTCGGAACCCTTCTTTGCCCTTCTAGGTGGTGTGACCATGGTAAAATTCATGCTACTTAATGGTGATCAGTCTATGGTATCCATTATCGGGATGTCCTTGGCAGCAGCAACTGGTCCTTATTGGGGTCTCTTCGCTTCCTATCTAGGTGCCATTGGAGCCTTCTTCTCAGGTTCTGCGACAATTTCCAATCTCATTTTTGGTGGTGTCCAACAATCCATCGCCACGCAAACAGGTCTGAACATGACCAGTATCTTGGCCATGCAGTCTGTCGGAGGAGCAATGGGGAATATGACCTGTGTCAACAATATCATTGCGGCCTCATCCGTTTCCGGAGTGCGTCGTCAAGAAGGATTTATCATGCAGAAAACAGCCGTGCCTATGTTTATCTACGGAATTATCGTTGCCCTAATTGGACTATTTTTATAATTAAGAAAACCTCAGAAATGAGGTTTTTTTGATGTTTGCCTTACTAGATGAATAGGAATGGCTATTCTCATCTATTCAGATTTGTGATAAAATTGACCTACCGAGATGAACTAGTAAGGAGATATTCATGGCGATCGAAGGAGTAGAGCAGGCGGCAGTATTAGAAATTGACAATCAAATTCGGCTTCGTAGATATGATGGAATTCATGATTTTGCTTTGATATGGCACCAAGATCTAGAATTGGTCTGGCTCATTGATGGTGATCAAGAACGTTATAGTCAGGACTTGCTCAATCGTATGTATGAATACTTGTCAACGAATGGAGAATGTTACTTTATTGAAATTTTTGAAGACGATCAGTTTATCCCAATTGGTGATGTGACGCTGTTTGCAGATGATTTTGCCATTGCCATTGGAGATAAGCGGTATTGGAAAAAGGGAATAGGAACCAAGGTATTGCAGCGAATGATTAATCGAGCAAGGGAGCTGGGCTTTGTGGAAATACTTGTCGAAGAAATTTATGATTGGAATACGGGCTCCCGTAAACTATTTGAGAAATGTGGCTTTGAAGCTGTTGAAAAGAAAAAGAAAGGTTGGTCCTATAAAAAGAATTTATAAATCATTGTGAGATGCAAAAAAAGCCTTGACTGCTAGTCAAAGGCTTTTCGTTTAGCTTACACATTCAAGACCTTATCTAAGAAGTCTTTCAAACGTGGGTGTTGTGGGTTGTCAAAGATTTGCTCTGGTGTTCCATCTTCAAGGAATTGACCGCCATCAGTAAAGATAACGCGGTTAGCAACCTTGCGTGCGAAGCCCATCTCGTGGGTAACGATCAACATGGTCATTCCTTGCTCTGCCAAGTCTTTCATAACGTTGAGTACGTCCCCAACCATTTCTGGGTCAAGGGCAGAAGTAGGTTCGTCAAAGAGCATAATGTCTGGGTTCATAGCGAGGGCACGAGCGATGGCAACACGTTGCTTCTGACCACCTGAAAGGCTATCTGGCATAGCGTCGCGTTTGTCAGCCAAACCAACTTTTTCCAACAATTCCATGCCGACTTTTTCAGCTTCAGCCTTGTCCATCAATTTGTGTTCGATAGGAGCAAACGTGATGTTATCCAGTACAGTCATATGTGGGAAAAGGTTGAAGTGCTGGAATACCATACCAACATTTGCTCGAAAGGCATCGACATCTGTCTTAGGATCTGTCAAATCATATCCGTCAACAGTTACTTGACCACTTGTAATGGTTTCAAGCAAGTTCATGGTACGAAGGAAGGTAGATTTACCAGAACCAGAAGGACCGATGATACAAACCACATCGCCTTCATAGAACTTAGCAGTGATACCTTTCAATACTTCGTTTTTTCCATAATACTTGTGCAAGTCATGGACGTTAATTTTTAATTGAGCCATTATTTGCCTCCTTTTTCAAGATTACGAGCCAAGCGAGTTAAGAGCGTGATAACCACCAAGTAGATAATGGCAAGGATTGCATACATACGGAAGGATTGGTAGTTACGAGCGATGATGATTTTACCTGCTTGGAAGAGTTCCACCAAACCGATAGCAGAGATGATAGTCGTATCTTTCAAAGTGATAACGAATTGGTTGATGAAGTTTGGCAACATGATTTTACCAGCCTGTGGCAAGATAATCTTACGCATGGTTGTTCCGTAAGAAATACCCAAACTGCGAGACGCTTCCATTTGACCAGCAGGAACAGCCTGAATACCACCACGAACAATCTCAGCGATATAGGCACCAGAGTTGAGGGATAGGGCAATAGTACCAGCAACGAAGTCGTTAATTGGTGACTGTTGACCTGTGATAGATTCAATCAAGTTAGGAATACCCCAGAAGATGAAGGCAGCTACAATCATCAAAGGAATACCACGAACCACATCAACGAAAACAGATGCAGTTACACGGAGGGCTTTGATTGGACTAACCGCGAACATACCGAAGATAATACCGATAACAATAGCAATGGCAAATGAAAGAAGGGCGAGGCCGATTGTGATACCAAGACCTGAAAGCAACTGACCATAGTTGTTTTTCAAAAGACCAACAATGGTTGTTTCGTCTACGGTTGAAGTAGTTGCACTTGTTTCTTCTGTTGCGTTGAAATATTTATTAAGAATTTCGTCGTATTTGCCAGATTCTACAAGGGCAGCCATACCATTGTTGAACATTTCAATCAACTCAGGGTTTGTGCCTTTTTTAACAGCGAAACCGTACTCACCAGATTTTTCACCTGGGACTGGAGTTGCAAAGTCACGACCTTGTTGGATAGCGTAAAGCAATACAGCTTCGTCATCCATGAGGGCATCAATAGAACCTGAGTTCAAGCTGTCATACATACCAGATGCTTCGTCAAAAGCCTTTAGAGTATAACCGTACTTGTCTTTGTTGCTTTCCAAGAAAGTGTAAGAAGCAGTACCGTTTTTAGCACCAACAGTTTTACCTTTCAAATCTTCGTACGAAGCAATGTCACTACTGTTCTTGACAGCAAGAAGGATGTTGGATGAATAGTAAGCATCTGAGAAATCAAAGATTTCCTTACGAGCGTCCGTGATAGACATACCAGCGATAACTGCATCAGCTTGTCCAGCCTGAACAGCGTTCAAGGCTGCATCAAAGCCAGGGTTTTGAATGGTAATAGTGAAACCTTGTTGTTCCGCAATAGCCTTAATCAATTCCATATCAATGCCGACATACTGACCAGTTTCATCCTGGTATTCAAATGGGGCAAATGATGAATCAGCAACGATTGTGTAGCTTGATTTTACCGGTGTTGCCTTTGTAGTGGCGCTACCAGTCAAGCTAAGACGAGAAGAGTAGTCAGTGGTTTCAGCAGAAGCTGTTGTTGCTCCCAACCACTTGTTCATGATTTGTTGGTAAGTACCGTCTTCCTTCATTGCAGCAAGGGCCTTGTTGAAGTCTTCTACAAGGTACTCATATTGGCTGCCCTTTTTAACAGAGAAACCAAATGAACCAATCGCTTCTCCAGCGATGTCAATGCTAAGGTCTTGCCCTTTTTGGATAGCGTACTGGATAACGGCTTCATCATCCATAACAGCATCTACTGCACCAGCAGAGAGACTGTTATACATCAAATCACCTGTATCAAAGGTTTTAATGGTGTAACCGTACTTATCCTTGTTTTCCTCAAGAAAGGCTTGAGCAGCTGTACCATTTTTTACCCCAACTGTTTTGCCATTGAGGTCTTCGTACTTAGCAATCGTGTTTGACTTGGTTGTAGCAATAACGATTTTGGTATCGAAGTAAGGATCAGAGAAGGTAAAGACCTTCTTACGTGGTTCTGTAATGGTTGTACCAGCCATGAGGGCATCGGCAGATCCAGCTTGAACTGCGTTGACAGCAGCATCAAAACCTGGGAATGACTGGTTCATAGTCCAGCCAGAACGCTTCGCTACTTCATTGATAATATCAACGTCTAATCCTTTATAAACTTGGTCTGAGTCTTTAAACTCGAATGGTGCGTAGGCATTATCGAAGACAATATCAATGGTATCGTCAGCCTTAACACCTGTAAAAATAAAGAATATCGGCAGTATGCTTGCCAATAACATGAGTAGTTTTTTCTTCATTTTCATACTCCTTCTATATAAAATAACTGTCCTAGTATATCACAATCTGAAAAATATTGCAAAAACTACCAATTAGTCATGTAAGAAAACATGACATCCAAGGTTATTAAATTGTGTGAAAATTTAATGTTTTTTGAGAAAATGTCTAGTATCTGATTGAATAAACTTGTGATACAATAGTCTTATGAACGATTTAATCAAGCACAAATTGGAGTTGCTGCCGGATAGTCCGGGTTGCTACCTCCATAAAAACAAGTACGGAAAGATTATCTATGTGGGTAAGGCCAAAAACCTGCGCAATCGGGTCCGGTCTTATTTTCGTGGTGCCCATGATACCAAGACAGAGGCCTTGGTATCTGAAATTGCCGACTTTGAATTTATCGTGACGGATTCCAATATCGAGGCGCTCTTGCTGGAAATCAATCTGATTCAGGAAAACAAGCCTCGCTATAACATCATGCTCAAGGATGACAAGTCTTATCCTTTTATTAAAATTACCAAGGAACGTCACCCACGGCTGATCATTACACGGCAGATAAAAAAGGACGGTGGTCAGTATTTTGGTCCCTATCCAGATGTGGGTGCGGCCAACCAGACCCTCAAACTATTGGAACGCCTCTATCCTTTCCGCAAGTGTAAATTGCCTGAGAACAAGTATTGTCTTTATTATCATTTGGGGCAATGTCTGGCCCATGGGGAAAACCTGCCCAGCCTGTCTGACTATAACAAGATGAGTAAGGAGGTTGCCCAGTTCTTGACGGGGCATGATGATAAGATTGTCAAGGAAGTTCAGGACAAGATGAAAACGGCAGCTGCTAATCTGGAATTTGAAAAGGCTGCGGAATACCGAGATGTCCTGCAATCCATTTCAACCCTGCGGACCAAGCAACGTGTGATGGCCCATGACTTGCAGAATCGGGATGTCTTTGGCTACTATGTGGACAAGGGCTGGATGTGCGTGCAGGTATTCTTTGTTCGTCAGGGGAAACTGATTGAGCGGAATGTCAATCTTTTTCCATATTATAATGATGCGGACGAAGACTTTTTGACCTATATTGGTCAGTTTTACAGGGACCAGCAACATTTGATACCGTCTGAGGTCTTGATACCGCAGGATATTGACCAAGAAGCCGTAGAAGCTCTGGTGGATACCAAGGTCATCAAGCCTCAGCGTGGCGAGAAGAAGCAACTCATCAATCTGGCAACCAAGAATGCCCGTGTCAGTCTGGAGCAGAAGTTTAATCTCTTGGAGAAAAATCTGGAGAAGACCTACGGTGCTGTGGAGAATATCGGTCAGCTTTTGGGGATTCCGACTCCTGTGCGGATTGAGGCTTTCGACAACTCCAACATCATGGGGACCAGTCCTGTGTCGGCTATGGTGGTCTTTGAAAATGGGGTGCCTAATAAAAAGGAATACCGCAAGTACAAGATTAAGACGGTGGAAGGACCAGATGACTATGCTTCCATGCGAGAAGTGTTGCAGCGGCGGTACAGTCGGATGCTTCGTGACGGTTTGACACCGCCTGATTTGATTATCATTGACGGTGGTCAGGGGCAAGTTAATGTCGCCAAGCAGGTCATCGAGCAGGAGTTAGGTATGTCCATTCCCATTGCAGGTTTGCAGAAGAATGACAAGCACCAGACCCACGAGTTGCTTTTTGGTAATCCGCTGGAAGTAGTTGAGTTGCCCCGTAATTCTCAGGAATTTTTCCTCCTGCATCGGATTCAAGATGAAGTGCACCGCTTTGCCATTGAGTTTCACCGTCAGGTTCGGTCAAAAAATTCCTTCTCATCCAGATTGGACGGCATAGAAGGTCTAGGACCAAAACGCAAGCAGGCTCTGATGAAACATTTCAAGTCTATTGGCAATATCCAGTCAGCAAGTTTGCAGGAAATCGCAGAAGCTGGTGTGCCGTATAAGGTGGCGGAGAAGGTGAAGGAAAGTTTGAGTTCCAAAGGATGAAATTTGAAAAATTGCTAGTAAAATGATAAAATAAAACGATATTGCAAAATAAGGAGAAAGCTATGGCGTTTGGTGAAGTAAAACATAAGAAAACATTTTTTGAGAAAGTGACGATTATCATCGTTATCGTGATGGTGCTAGTAACCTTAGCTGGTTTGATTTTGCCAGCTATCAACGTATTGATGAACTAAACGCTTCTAAGCGTTTTTTTCTAGGAAAGAATAGGTAAATTATGAGTATGTTTTTAGATACGGCCAAGATTAAAGTCAAGGCTGGTAAGGGTGGCGATGGCATGGTGGCCTTTCGCCGTGAGAAGTATGTCCCAAACGGTGGTCCTTGGGGCGGTGACGGTGGTCGCGGTGGTAATGTGGTCTTTGTCGTGGATGAAGGCTTGCGTACCCTTATGGATTTCCGCTACAATCGTCGTTTTAAGGCTGACGATGGTGAAAAAGGGATGACCAAGGGCATGCATGGTCGTGGTGCGGAGGACTTAATTGTTCGTGTACCACAGGGGACAACTGTCCGCGATGCAGAAACAGGAAAAGTCATTACGGACTTGGTAGAGCATGGCCAAGAATTTATCATTGCCCACGGTGGTCGAGGTGGTCGTGGAAATATCCGCTTCGCGACACCAAAAAATCCTGCTCCAGAGATTTCTGAAAATGGAGAACCAGGTGAGGAACGTCATTTGGAGTTGGAATTGAAGGTTCTTGCTGACGTTGGTCTTGTTGGTTTTCCATCTGTTGGTAAATCAACCCTGCTCAGTGTCATTACAGCTGCCAAGCCCAAAATTGGTGCCTACCATTTCACCACCATTGTGCCAAACTTGGGCATGGTTCGGACTAAATCTGGTGAATCATTTGCAGTGGCCGACTTACCAGGTTTGATTGAAGGGGCTAGTCAAGGTGTCGGTCTAGGTACCCAATTCCTTCGCCACATTGAGCGAACACGTGTTATCTTGCATGTCTTAGATATGTCAGCAAGTGAGGGTCGTGATCCTTATGAGGACTATGTAGCTATCAACAATGAGTTGGAAACCTACAATCTTCGTCTCATGGAACGCCCGCAGATTATTGTTGCCAATAAGATGGACATGCCGGAAGCAGCTGACAATCTGAAAGAATTTAAGAAAAAATTGGCAGCTAACTATGATGAATTTGACGAACTGCCACAGATTTTCCCAATTTCAGGGATTGCCCACCAAGGTTTGGAAAATCTCTTGGAGGCAACAGCAGAATTGCTAGAGAAAACGCCAGAATTCTTGCTTTATGATGAATCAGATTTCCAAGAGGAAGAAGCTTACTATGGCTTTAACCCAGATGAGCCAGAATTTGACATCAGCCGTGCAGATGATGCTAGCTGGGTTCTGTCTGGTGACAAGCTCGAAAAACTCTTCACTATGACCAACTTTGACCGTGATGAATCTGTCATGAAATTCGCCCGCCAGTTGCGTGGCATGGGTGTTGACGAAGCCCTCCGTGCGCGTGGAGCCAAAGACGGCGACACCGTCCGCATCGGCAAGTTCGAATTTGAGTTTGTTGATTAGTGAAAAAGTCCAGTGGACTTTTTCAGCCCGAGCCTGAAAACTCGAAAGCGAGGCCCCAACCTTACTAATTCCGTTCAGGCAGTAATATCGACTGCCTGTACTCCATGTCGCACCTGTCCAGTTTTTGGGAACTGTTTTATCTGTCTTCTCGAACTAGGACCAGTAAACAATTATCAAAGAAATTGGAGGTTTGTATGGGTGATAAACCGATATCCTTCAAGGATAAGGATGGAAATTTTGTTTCTGCAGCAGATGTTTGGAATGCTGAGAAGTTAGAAGAACTCTTCAATACACTCAATCCCAATCGGAAATTGCGTTTGGAGAGGGAGCGTTTAGCAAGAGAGAAAGAAAATGAGTAAACTTGACCTGTTAGTTTTCAAATAACTAGCAGGTTTTTGGTATTGAATTTTAAAAATGGTAGTGAATGTGCTATAATATAATTAGGGGAAATGCTCTGTTTTTCGAATATATAATACGAGGTTATATCTCAATCAATAGAATATGGAGAAAAATATGAGCAAAAAAAGACATCCTATCAACCCAATGATGGACATTGCAGCTAAAAAAGTGTTTAGCGATCCAGAGGTAACCACAGATTTCATTGAGGCATTTTTAGGTTTCAGACCAAAAGAGGTCAAAATTATGAATGGAACCCTAGCTGATTTGAAGAAAGAGCAAGATGGCTACTTCACTACGACCGTTGATGTGCTTGCTTCCTTGGAAGATGATACTCAAGTAGTGATTGAAATCCAAGTCGCCCACCAAAGAGGCTTTTTGAAACGATTGTGGACCTATATTTGCCAACACCTGGTCGCAAACCTGCCCAATGTTCGACAAAAAGTTGCCAAAACCCATAAGATGTACGATAAAATCCAACCTGTCTATGGTATCGCCGTAGTTGCAACCGACTACTTTAAAGATGAAAGACCAGTCCATTCATTTATTATTACGGATTCAGAAACAGGTCAGGTCTTGCAGTTTCCATTTGGTAAACAAGAACAAGCGAGAAAGCCCTTCGAGATGGTTATTGTAGAACTGAAGAAACTAAAATTAGGAGAAATGGATAGGAAACAACAGCTTTGGATGGAATTCTTCTCTAACAAAGAATTTAGCTTCAAACAAACCAGTGCAATCCAAAAGGCAGAGTATCTTTTGGATGTGAATAATTGGACACAGGAGGAAAGAACAATGATTGATACATGGAACCGAAATGCCGCTAGTTATTACGAAACTATGCAGGAACGTTATGAGGAAGGAATAGAGAAAGGCATAGAGAAAGGTGCAGAGCAAAAAACGCAAGAAGTTTTGATTTCTCTTTTTCAAGTTGGTATGTCTGATGAGAATATTTCTCTGGTTCTGAAAATCCCTATTGAGCAAGTGAGGGTGTTGCGGAAGGATACTGTCACAGAAGAAGGTCATGAACATGGCAACTAATCTTGAAATACTCCACCTGCACCGCGCCGCTAGTTTTTACGAAACTATGCAGGAACGCTTTGAAGAAGGCTATGAGGAGGGTGTTGAAGATGGTTTTGAGAAAGGTATAGATACCGAAAAACTAGGCACTATCAAACGGATGTTAAAAGCAAATATGTCTGATGACATGATTGCTATTGCAACGGAGTTTACCCTTGAGCAGGTAGCAAATTACCGCAATCAATTCCAATTAGAAAAAGGTCCTGAACATGGCAACTAATCTTGAAATACTCCATATGCACCGCGCCGCTAGTTATTACGAAACTATGCAGGAACGTTTTGAGAAAGGAATAGAGAAAGGTATAGATACCGAAAAACTAGGCACTATCAAACGGATGTTAAAAGCAAATATGTCTGATGACATGATTGCTATTGCAACGGAGTTTACCCTTGAACAGGTAGCAGCCTACCGCAATCAATTTCAAATAGAAAAAGGTCCTGAACATGGCAACTAATCTTGAAATACTCCACCTGCACCACGCCGCTAGTTACTACGAAACTATGCAGGAACGCTTTGAAGAAGGCTATGAGGAGGGTGTTGAAGATGGTTTTGAGAAAGGTGCAGAGCAAAAAACGCAAGAAGTTCTGACTTCTCTTTTTCAAGTTGGCATGTCTGATGAGGATATTTCCCTAGTTCTGAAAATCCCTATTGAGCAAGTGAGGATGTTGCGGAAAGATATTGTCACAGAAAAAAGCCCTAAATATGGTAACTAACTGTTAGAATGGCTTTCGATAAATAGACACGAAATAGACAGAGCAGAACTCTACGACGGCAGGGTTCTGTTTTTTCTTCTATTGTGATAGATGAAACTGTGAGAGGTCATAGGCAGCCGTAGCACCTGGTTCCTAAAACCATCTTCGCGCTAGCTCCTTAGAAACCTCAGCCCATCACCAATCCATCAAAACAAGTAGGTCAATTTTTGGGACTTTTGTCAAAGGCTTATCCAATCGTTTGAGATTTTTCTCCCCAGTTTGTCTCTCTTGAAAAGCCTGTGTTAGCAGACTTTCTTGATCAGTCAAATAATTTGAAACCCCTAACATTTGGAGATGTGCAGAAAAATATAAAAAAATATGTTAGTTTGATACATTTTACTTGATTATAGTTAGACAATATTGTAGAATACAGTAGTTATTACTGAAGATTTCATTTTTTTCTTTCAGAAGAAACGGAAAATTCATGTAATTAATACATTAACAAAAAGGGGGGATTTTTTTCAATGCGTAAAGCTAAGAAAAAATCATTTGATTGGTACGGAATGAAGCAACACTTTTCAATCCGTAAATATCATTTTGGTGCAGCCAGCGTTTTGCTTGGTATGTCGCTAGCCTTGGGTGCTGGTGCGCAAGCCGCTAAAGCAGAAACAACTCTTGCATCATCTGAAACGACAACAGCGACATCTACAGTTGCATCTTCAACAGAAGCAAGTGCAGAAGTAGCACCGTCAACTACTACTGAAACGTCAGCGACAGTAGCTGCAACCGCTACTGAAACGACAGCGACAGAAGCAGCAACAGCGACAACAACTGAAGCAACAGCAACAACTACAGAAGTAGCTGCGACAGTTGAACGTTCAGCAACCATTAACTACATCGTGAACTATGTGCTAGAAGATGGCACCCTTGTAAACGCAGTAGTGAAATCAGCTACAGT
>NZ_POJH01000028.1 GCF_002960625.1 Streptococcus suis | reverse complement strand
AATTTTAGGCAAAAACAGAACTTAGTCTGAGACTAAATTCTGTTGGTTTTATGCAGTTTTCTCAGAGTAACTTCTAGATGGACGGGAACTAGAACTTACTTTGAGAATTTACCGAAATTTTTATAAAAAAATCAGCTCTCGTGGAGCTGAATATTATATCACTTGAATACCCTTTGTATCCACCTGAAGAGGATGAACCGTTCCATCCAAGTCTAATTGTTCAAGGGCAGCTACAAGGGCAGCTTCCTTATCCTTTGAAGTCAAAACCATGACAGTTGGTCCTGCACCTGATAGATAGGTTGCGTAGGCTCCCAGTTCTTGTGCTGTTTGCTTGATTGGACAAAATTCTTTGACCAACAATTGACGGAAGGGTTCGTGGAACATATCTGACTGAATGGCCTTACCAGCCTTCTCCAAATCACCAGCCATCAAACTAGCAACAGCCACATTAGAAATGGCGCTAGCAGCAACAGCTTTTTTGTAGCCCATTTGCGAAGGTAGAACCCCACGACTTTCAACTGTGCGCAATGGGTAGTTTGGAATGAAGGCAACAAAACTTGCTTCTGGGAATTCTGTTACGACTGCCTGTACCTTTTTGTTGACATAGCTAGCAATAACCAGATTACCGTAAATTGCAGGAGCCACATTATCAGGATGACCTTCAATTTCAGTAGCCTTAAGCAATTTTTCATCTGCAGACATATTCAAGTCAGCCAGTTGGTTGGCCAACTCAATACCTGCTACAATAACAGAACTTGAAGAGCCCAATCCACGCGCTAAAGGAATATCACTAAACATTTTAATCCGATGAGGCTGGAGGTTTTTAGCTACCTTCAAAGCAGTTTTGATAAGAAGATTGTTCTTATCTGACGGCACATGGTCAAGATTGTGTTCGATGACCCACTCATCCGTCTGCTCTAAAACTTCAATGGTCAAGTATTTTGAAAGGGCAACACCAACTGAATCAAATCCTGGTCCGATATTAGCAGATGTTGCAGGGATAATAATTTTCATACCTTATTCTCCCAACACCTTAAATGTATTTAAGACTGTAAAGTCTGATTCTTGAGCCAATTTAGCAGTCACATTTTCTAATTGTGTCTTGCTCATTTCATGAGTTACAATGACCAAGCGAGCAGTTTCACCATTGGCAGCTTGTTGCAGAATTTGCTTAAAGGAAATCTCCTCAGAATTGAAAATCTCTGCCAAACGAAGCATTTTTCCATTCTTATCTGGTGCAACAATTGAGAAATAGTACTCACTTTTAACATCGCTTGGAGCAGCTAATTGAAGCGGACGGCTGTATTCGTTAAAGGCTTTGCCGATAGTTTTGTCTTTCAAACGACGAACGATACGAATAATATCTGCTGTAACACTTGTTGCAGTCGGCTTTTGACCTGCACCTGGTCCATAATACATAGATTGGCCGATACCGATTGATTCCACAAAAACAGCGTTCATCACACCATTTACGCTAGCCAGTGGATGATTTTTCGGTAGGAATGTTGGGGATACCTCGGCAGAAATACCTGTGGTGGTTTCTTGAATATCTCCCACTAGTTTGATAACATAGCCCAATTCTTGAGCCACTGCCACATCCTCTGGCGTGATAGTTGAGATACCCTTGTGAGCCACATGTTCAAAATCAACTGTCATACCAAAGGCAAATTGACTGAGGATAACTGCCTTGTAGGCTGCATCAATACCCTCAACGTCATTGGTTGGATCTGATTCTGCATAACCAAGTTCCTGAGCTGTTTGAAGGGCTTTTTCATAGGTCCAGCCTTCATCCACCATCTTGGTCAACATGAAGTTTGATGTACCATTCAAAACACCAAGGATACGAGTAACCTTGTCAGCAGCCAATGAGTTAACCAAAGTACGCAAGATTGGAATACCGCCTGCTACAGCAGCCTCATAATAAAGTGCCAGCCCCTTTTCTTCAGCCAAGGCACGTAATTCGCTACCATGAACCGCCAACAAATCCTTGTTCGCTGTAACAATATGCTTACCTGCTTCCAAGGCGCGTGTGATAAAGGTTTTGGCTGGTTCGATACGGCCCATCAATTCAACGACGATGGCAATATCTTCATCAGCTAAAATCTCGTCAATATTTGTAACAAAATTATAGTTATGTCCCGCAGCCAACAAGCGTTCTTTCTCTGCATCATCTTTGACAAGAACTTTTGCAACCTCGATACTGTCCTGCGCTGCCTTTTCAATCTTTTCTGTATTCTCAGCTAATAAAAACGGCACGCCACTTGCAACTGTACCAAAACCTAATAATCCAATCTTAACTACCATGTGATCTCCTTTAGAAAGTATTTCTCCCATTATATCAAATTGGCTAACCATTTGGCAAAAAATTTGATATAATTGTTATATACATATTTATAGGGAGAATTTCTCATGAAACATTCCAGACTGAATACTCTGAATAGAAAACAAAAGCGAAAAAGAAGGACTAGAATTGAGCGTTTCTTAGACCTACTCCCCCTAATTGTTTTGTTTACCATACTTGGCTTCCTCATCTTTCAAGTCACACAACAAATAACTGTAAAACATGCTAGCACTTATTCCTCTAGCACGCAGATAAAAGAAACTACTGCTACTGCTACTACAACATCCAACACTTCTAACTCAACTGCTATTACTTGGGAAGTTCAGTCTGAACCTGTCAAACTGCCTATTCTCATGTACCATGCCATTCATGTCATGGCGCCTGAGGAAGAAGCCAATGCAAATTTGATAGTAGATCCAACAACATTTGAAAGTCACCTCAAAGCCTTACAAGAGGCAGGCTATTACACCCTTTCACCTGAAGAGGCCTATAAGGTGCTTACTGAAAACGTCCTACCAGCTGGGAAAAAAGTGGTCTGGCTAACCTTTGATGATAGCCTATGGGATTTCTACAGCCACGCCTACCCCCTGCTCAAGCAGTATCAAATGAAAGCAACCAACAATGTCATTACAGGTTTTACTGAGTATGGACAGGCTGGACACCTGACCATTGAACAAATCAAGGAAATGCAGGCAGCAGGGCTCTCCTTCCAAGGCCACACTGTCAACCATCCTGACTTGGAATATAGCAGCATAGAAACGCAAATAACTGAATTAACCTCGTCCAAGGCCTATCTAGATAGCCAATTAAATCAAGAAACCATCGCCATTGCCTATCCAGGTGGACGCTATTCAGCTGATACCGTTGCCTTGACGGAGCAAACTGGCTACAAGCTTGGCGTGACAACTAATAACGGCTTGGCTTCAGCAAGTGATGGGCTACTGACCCTCAATCGCGTTCGAATTCTACCAACTACTACAGCAGAAAATCTACTAGCTGAAATCGCCTATTAAGTTCAAAACTCCCCTGTCTTCACTGACAAGGGAGTTATTTTATTTGGATTGACTAAACTGACTTTGATACAGATTGTAATAGAAACCTTTATCTGCCAAAAGACTTTCATGATTACCTTGTTCGATAATCTGCCCATCTTTCAAGACTAAAATCTTATCCGCTTCTTGAATGGTTGATAAGCGATGGGCAATGACGAAACTTGTCCGCCCCTTCATCAAGCGTTTCATGGCTTTTTGAATTAAGAGTTCCAAACGTGTATCGACTGAAGAAGTCGCTTCATCAAGGATCAGAATAGCAGGATCCGCCAACAAGGCACGCGCAATGGTCAAAAGCTGTTTCTGACCTTGGGAGATATTACTGGATTCCTGGTTCATTTCCATATTATAACCGCCAGGCAGGGTACGAATAAAGTGGTCAACGTTGGCGGCTTTGGCAGCTTCCACAACTTCCTCATCCGTCGCATCCAAGCGTCCAAAACGCAGGTTTTCCTTGATGGTTCCTTCATAGAGCCAAGCATCCTGCAAGACCATACCAAATTGACTACGGTAGGATTGACGGGAAATATTTCGAATGTCCTGACCATCCACTTTGATAGAACCTGATGTCACATCATAGAAACGCATGAGAAGATTGATAAGGGTTGTCTTACCTGCTCCTGTTGGTCCAACGATGGCCACCATTTCACCTGGTTGAACATCAAGATTAAAGTTTCGGATGAGGGGCTTATCTTCTGAATAGCCAAATTCGACCTGTTCAAAGCTGACTTGTCCGGTCAGACTAGCTGTCAACTCCAGCGCATTGGCGTCTTCTTCATCAAGCTCATCTAGGACTGAAAAAATGCGTTCAAGGGAAGATTTAGCAGACTGCAACTGGGGTGCCAACTGGGTCAAGGTTTGGACAGGCTGAGAAATCTGCCAGACGTATTGGACGAAGGCCTGCATATTACCCACCGTCAATGTACCTGCAAGGACTTTCAGACCAGATAGCAGAGCCACGACGACGTAGGCAATGTTTGACAAGCCGTGTACCAGGGGCATGAGCAAGCCAGACATAAAACTAGCCTTGAAGCCAACTTCCTGCAAGTCAGCAGTTATCTGGCGAAATTCTTGCGTGGACAGTTCTTCACGACCGTAGAGCTTGAGGACGTTAAAACCAGTGAGGTTTTCTTGGACAAAGCCATTCAAACGACCAAGCGCATCAGCCTGTTGCTTGAAATAAGGCTGGGATTTGCCCATGACAAACTTGGAACCAAAGTAGGTCACAGGAACCAAGGTCACGACCACAAGAGCTAGTGAAACATCTAGCCAGAAACACATGAAGAGGGCTAGGGAAAGGGTCAATACAGCATTAACTAGCTGGAGGAAACTTTGTTGCAGGGCATTCGACACAGTTTCCACATCGCTTGTAAAACGTCCAAGTAAATCACCATACTGGTGCTTGTCAAAATAAGAAACAGGAATTTTGTTAATCTTATGGCTCAAGTCCTGACGCAGTTCCTTGGTCGCCCCCTGCACTGCCTTGGTCATAAAATAGTTAGAACCATAGGCACCGATTTCATACATCAGAGCGCGCAGGGCATAGATGGCAAGCATGATGGCGATGTAGGAATAGTTTAGTTGAGCCCCTGCTACTCCATTTGCCATGTCCAGCAAATTCTTGGTCAATTCTGTGATGATAAGCCCCAACACAAAGGGTTCCAAGGCATTCATCACTGCACTGATGGTCTTCAGAAAAACAGCTAAATAGACAGAAGATTGGTAACGACGTAGGTAGCCCCAAACACGGGTAAATACTGATGAATTCTTCATACATTCCTCCTATTCTTCTATCAAGGATTGACGGTTAAGCTGGGAGTTGGCAATTTCACGGTAAATCTCATTGCTTTTCAACAATTCATTGTGGGTTCCGCGACCAACGATTTCACCCTCGTTTAGCACGATAATCTGGTCGGCATCCATAATGGTTCCGACCCGTTGGGCAACAATCAGCACCGTCGCATTTTCTGTCACTTCTTTCAAGCGAGCCCGCAAAATGGCATCTGTCTTATAGTCCAAGGCAGAGAAGGAATCATCAAAGATATAGATATCTGGCTGCTTGACAATGGCACGGGCAATGGACAAGCGTTGCTTCTGACCACCTGACAGGTTGCTACCGCCCTCTGCTAAGTGGGTGTCAAACTGCTCTTCCTTGCTCTCGATAAAATCTTTGGCCTGGGCCACATCCGCCGCCTCATGCAACTCCGCCAAACTCGCATCCAGCTTCCCGTACTTGAGGTTTTCCGCGATGGTTCCGGTAAATAGCAGAGCTTTCTGCGGAATAAAGCCAATTTTGCTGCGAAGTGCCTTTAGATTGTAACGTCTGACATCCACCCCGTCCACCAAGATTCGTCCTAGTGTCACATCGTAGAAACGCGGAATCAAGTTGACCAAGGAAGACTTACCAGAACCTGTTGAACCAATAAAAGCAATGGTTTCACCAGGCTTAGCTTTGAAGGAAATATTGTGCAACACAGGCGACTCTGTTTCACCAGGATAGGCAAAAGTCACATTTTCAAATTCTAAGTAACCACGAGTGTCTGTTTCAGTTATGCCGTCTTCATTCTTAGAAATGGAAATGGGCATGTCCAAGACTTCCTGAATCCGTTGGCTCGATACTGACATCCGTGGATACATGTTAAACAAGTTGGCAAAGAGCAAGAATGAGAAAAGCGCGTGGAAACTATATTCTATAAAGGCTACCAAATCACCGATTTGCAGACTGCCTGTTTTCAAGGGTTCCAAAGCAAACCAGACAATGGCCACAATCATAGCAATGATAATCTGCACAAAGAGAGGCTCTGTTAAACCAGTCAGATTAAAGAGTTTTTTGGATGTTTCTGTGTATTCTTCATTGACTGCCGCAAAACGCTCCTCTTGAAATTCTTCCCGAGTAAAAGCTCGAATAACCCGCAAGCCCATGAGGTTTTCACGAACATACTGGTTGATGGTATCCAAGCGTTTTTGCTGTGTTTCTGATAGAGGGCGGGTTTTAGTTGCTACATAGAAAATAACGATAACAAGAAACGGCATGGCTACTGCGACTGTCCAAGCTAGACTCGGACTGGTTACCAAGGTCATAATGACAGAAGCAATCATCATCAAAGGAGTGATAATTCCCAGCTTCAATACCATCTCCGCAAACTGCATCAAGACAAAAGCATCATTAGTCATACGAGCAACCAGAGAAGAAACACCAATCTGCTCATACTCGTTATGAGAATAGTCCTGAATTTTCTCGTACAAATCATTTCGAATATCTTTGACGATATTGGTTGTCAACTGACCAGCTGCATAGGCAAGCGTTATTCGTCCAAGAATTCCAAGCAAGACGATTAAGCCCATCATGCCCGCCCAATAATAGAGCTGACCAACATCATTTTTTGTAATTCCTTGGTCAATCATTCTCGCCAAAAATGTCGGCAAGCCCAAGTTTACCACTACAAATAAGAAGGCTCCCAACAAGTCCAAGGCAATCCACTTAGGATATTTTTTCAAATAGGTCCAAATCAGATTCATCTTTTCACCCTTTCTATATGTTCATACTCAATGAAAATCAAAAATAGACCAACTCTAAAGGTTCGTGGAACCTTTGGAGCTTGGTGATAGAGCGAACATCTTTGATTCTCTGAACGGATAGAAACCTGTTACTATTTTGTTTCAAGGTAACAGGATGAAAACCTCCACTGGAGCTTTTCACTCATCAAATCAAGTCAACAATATCTGCTTTTGATTTTCAAAAAGTATAAAAAGGGGCATAGCCCCTTTATCTAAGTTAAAAGCCACCAAATGGTGACTTTCTATTCTTTCTCGTCAATCACTAAACGAACTTTTTTATCACTTGTTGGAACAGAGTAAACAATCGTTCTGATTGCAGAAATTGTGCGTCCTTTTTTCCCAATGATACGGCCAATATCAGATTTATCCAAATCCAAATGATATTCTAAAAATTCAGGTGTATCAACAATTTTAATTGTCAAGCTATCAGGCTGTGAAATCAAAGGTTTCACAATCGCAATAATGAGATTTTCAATCATGTCCATAAGTGTTCTCGCTTACTGTTCTTATTTAGAGAATTTTTGCTCGTGGAATTTCTTCAATACGCCAGCGTTTGAAAGAAGGGCACGAACTGTATCAGATGGTTGTGCACCTTTTGCCAACCACTCAAGTACACGCTCTTCTTTAAGAGTTACTGAGTTTTCAGCCAAAAGTGGGTTGTAAGTACCAACTGTTTCGATGAAACGACCATCACGTGGTGCACGTGAGTCTGCAATGTTAATACGGTAGAAAGGTTTCTTTTTAGAACCCATACGAGTCAAACGGATTTTTACTGCCATTTTAAAATGTTCTCTTTTCTTTATTTTTTTATTCGGTGAAATAGCAGAGCTATTTAGCACATGTTCTATTATAACACACTCTAAGCAGGTGTCAAGAAAAAAACTTGACAGATATTAAAAAAATCCATCCATCTTAAAATTGATTGGAAAATAGTATGATGTATTATGGTTAAATGGGATAATTTGCCCCTTTTCAGACAAGAAGAAAAACCGCCACTCCGAAGAATAGCGGTTTAATCATGTTTTTAAGCTACTTGAGTAGTTACTCGATTATTTAAGAGTAACTGAAGCACCAGCTTCTTCCAATTTAGCTTTGATTTCTTCAGCTTGAGCTGTTGGAACACCTTCTTTAACAAGTGCTGGTGCACCGTCAACAAGTTCTTTAGCTTCTTTAAGACCAAGACCTGTGATTTCACGTACAACTTTGATAACGCCAACTTTTTTGTCGCCAGCAGATGTCAATTCAACGTCAAATGAGTCTTTAGCTTCTTCAGCAGCAGCACCAGCTGCAGCAACAGCTACAGGAGCAGCTGCAGTTACACCAAATTCTTCTTCGATAGCTTTAACAAGGTCGTTAAGCTCAAGGATAGTAGCTTCTTTAATTTCAGCAATAATGTTTTCAATGTTCAATGCCATTGTGATATTCCTCCAATTTAGGTTTTTTAAATAGTTTGTAGCACTAAGCAGCTACGCTCTGACGCATTAAGCAGCGTCTTCTTTTTCTGCAACAGCTTTGACAGCGTATGCAACGTTGCGAACTGGTGCTTGAAGTACAGAAAGCAACATAGAAAGCATGCCTTCGCGGTTTGGCAATGTAGCAAGTGCTTCGATTTCTTCTTTAGAAGAAACTTTACCTTCTACAGCACCACCTTTGATTTCAAGAGCATCAGCAGTTTTCGCGAAATCGTAAATTGTTTTAGCTGGAGCAACTGCATCGTTTGAGAATGCAACCGCAGATGGACCTACAAACAATTCTGCAAGACCTTCAAGACCAGCTTGCTCAGCAGCACGACGTAAGATTGAGTTTTTGATAACTTTGTACTCAACTTCTGCACCACGCAAGTTACGACGGAGAACTGTATCTTGTTCTACTGTCAAACCACGAGCGTCTACAACAACGATAGATGTTGCAGCTTTCATTTGCTCAGCAACGGCATTTACTAATTCCGCTTTTTTAGCGATAATAGCTTCACTCATTTTTTTACCTCCGTTTTTATTTTGGGCTAGGCACAAAAAAATCGTACCTAAACCTAGACACGAAAGTACAAATACGTTTATCTCAATAATCGTTTTGTGCCTCGGTAGGATGTTTATGAGTCCAGCTCCCCTACTGTCTTAGGTCAGTTTTTTCAAACCTCAATTATCATAACACAGTATCTTCAATAATGCAAGACTTTTTTATTATTTTTTTACTTTTTTTCCTGCTAGGCTAAAAACAACTGCCATTCCCTTGAGAATAGCAGTCTTATCTTATTTAATTTTATCTTCCTCATAGTCACCATTTGGACAGACAACTTGTTTACCACCTCCACGGACTTTTTTCTCAACGAGATAGTGGTCACATTTGGGACAGGTACGACCAACCGGCTTATCCCATGAAGTAAATTCACATTCTGGATAACGGTCACAACCATAGAAAAGTCTATTACGTTTGCTCTTGCGCTCAATGACCTGGCCTTGTTGACAAACTGGACAAGTCACGCCGATTTCCTTGGTAATTTGTTTGGTGTTGCGGCAATCAGGGAAATTGCTACATGCGTAGAATTTTCCAAAACGACCAAGTTTAATAACCATTTCGTGTCCACAAACTTCACAATCAAATCCAGCTGGTTCATCTTTGATTTGGATTTTTTCCATCTGGTCTTCTGCTTTAGACAGTTCTACCTTAAATGGTTGGTAAAATCCATCGATGACCTTCTGCCACTGCTCTTTTCCGATCTCAACATCATCTAGTTTTTGCTCCATTTCAGCCGTAAACTTGACATTGACGATATCAGGGAAAAATTCGACAATGAGTTTGTTGACAATCTCGCCAAGCTCAGTCGGTTCAAAACGCTTAGCAGCAAGTTTAACATAATAACGTTTCTGAATGGTTTCAATAGTTGGGGCATAAGTTGACGGACGCCCTACACCATTTTCTTCCAAGGTCTTAATCAAAGTAGCTTCAGAATAGCGAGCAGGTGGCTGCGTGAAATGTTGTTCAGGATTTGTTGAGGTGCGTACAACTGTATCGCCTTGCTCCATATCTGGCAACATCTTATTCTTATCCGAATCATTATAAACAGCCATGTAACCATCGAATTTAACTTGGCTACCATTGGCAGCGAAAATCACTCCATTTTGACCTAGACGAACACTCATGGTATCAAAGACCGCTGCAGCCATCTGACTAGCCACAAAACGATTCCAAATCAAAGTATAGAGACGAAGTTGATCCTTATCCAAATATTTGGCAATGGATTCCGGAGTTAATTGAACATTGGACGGTCGAATGGCTTCGTGGGCATCTTGGGCACCGGTCGCATTCTTGACCTTGCTACCATGTTTGGAATACTTTTCTCCAAAACGTTCTGTGATAAACTCCGCTGCCTGAGCCTGAGCAACTGGACTGATACGAGTCGAATCCGTACGCATATAGGTAATCAAACCTTGTGTACCACCTGTACCAAGACTAACCCCTTCATAGAGCTGTTGGGCAACCATCATAGTTTTACGGGTACGGAAATTGATTTTATTGGCCGCATCCATCTGCATGGTCGAGGTTGTATAAGGAAGCGGTGCATTTCGCTTGCGTTCCTTACGCTCTACCTGCTCTACCAAGAAATCATCGCTATTTAAACGAGCCAGAATTTCCTTGACCTGCTCATTGTTTTCAGCCTTAACTTTTTTGCCATCTAGTCCATAGAAACTTGCTTGGAATTTCTTAGTACCCTTTTTAAAGGTGGCATCAATTGTCCAATATTCCTCTGGTTTGAAATTGTTGATTTCATTTTCACGGTCAATGATGAGCTTGAGGGCAACGGATTGTACTCGCCCTGCTGACAAGCCTTTTTTGACTTTCTTCCAGAGAATGGGTGAAATCGAATATCCAACGATACGGTCTAAGACACGACGAGCCTGCTGGGCATCAACCAAGTCATGATTGATAGCGCGTGGTTCCTTGAAGGCATTTTTTACAGCATCCTTGGTGATTTCATTGAAAACAACCCGGTTTTTATCCTTTTCATCTAATCCTAAAATATGAGCCAGATGCCAAGAAATCGCTTCTCCTTCACGGTCCGGGTCACTTGCCAGGTAGACTTGCTTGGCATTTTTCGCCTCTTTCTTCAAAGAATTGATAAGCGGACCTTTACCACGGATATTGATATACTCTGGCGCATAGTCATTATCAAAGTCAATAGACATACTGGATTTTTTCAAATCACGAATGTGTCCGACTGAGGCAACAACCTTATAATTTTTACCAAGATACTTCTCGATGGTCTTTGCCTTTGCAGGCGACTCTACAATAACAAGATTTTTCTTACTTACTGTTTTTTTCTTACTAACTGATTTTGTAGCCATTCTATTTCCTTACAAATATGTTTAACCTCACAAAGAATATACTATTTTTCAGTCAGTGTCAAGATTTTTATTTTCCTATAGGAGAACTTATTTTATAATTGATAGTCTGAAAGGATATCCAAGCCTGATGTAATGCACTTTGCGCCTTCTTGAATCAAATGATGGCAACCATCTGATTTCCCATCCAAAATGGAACCAGGAATGGCATAGACTTCTCTTCCTCCTTCTAAAGCACGTTCGCAGGTAATCAGGCTACCAGACCGCATCTTAGCTTCACAGACTACCAATCCTTCCACCAAACCAGCTATAATGCGATTGCGTTCTGGAAAATGGTATTTGAGAGGTTCTGCACCTGGTTCATATTCAGTCAAAACTAAATGATGTTTTCCGATGTAGGTCTGCAATTCCCTGTTTTCTTTGGGATAAATCTTATCCAAACCTGTTCCAATAACGGCAATTGTCTGTCCGCCATTTTTTAGGCTGGCAATGTGGGCAGCTGTATCAATCCCTCTAGCCAGACCACTAACAATGACAAAACGATTGTTTAATTCCTTGATAATTTTCTGGACAGACTGAATACCATTTTTACTGGCATTTCGTGTACCAACGACTGCCAGCTTAGATTTTTCCAGCAATTCTAAATCCCCTTGATAAAACAAAAGTACAGGTGGATTGTAAATTTGCTTCAATGCTAGTGGATAGACATCATCCAAAATCGAAAAAGAAGGAAACTTGTTAAATTCTTCCCGACAGGCTTTGACATCTAAATTCTTATAATTCTCCATGAAGAGAATGGGATTTTTACACTCGGATACCACTGCAATATTGCGTAGGGATAACTTTTTGCCAACTGTTTCCTGATAGGTTAAGACCTTGTTAATGTTGAGATTTGTCAAACCTGCTTTTTTCCATTTATACAATTCAAAATTATTCATTTTCTTCACCTCATCTAGTCTATTCGCAAGGCAAAGAAAAAATTCTCCCGAAGAAGAATTATTTTTTAGGTATTTCTTTGATAACACGCGCAGGATTGCCCGCTAAAACGACATTATCACCAAAAGACTTGGTCACAACGGAACCAGCACCAACAACGACATTGTTGCCCAAGGTCACGCCTGGTAAGATAATGGCGCCACCGCCAGCCCAGAAATTATCACCAATGGTAATTGGAGCCCCGTATTCCAAGCCAGAATTCCGTTCATCAGGATCCAGTGGATGAAGAGGAGTTAGCAATTGCACATTGGGTCCCAACATAGCATTTTTCCCAATGGTAATGGGACAAACATCCAACATGGTACAGTTAAAATTTGCGTAAAAATCCTCTCCGACATGAATATTACTTCCGTAGTCACAGTAGAAATTTGGCTCCATATAGATGCGTTGGCCTGTAGTTCCAAACCAGCTCTTCAATTGCTCCGAACGAACCTTACCATCAAGTTCATCGTTAAATCGTTTCATATTTTGACGAGCTAAAATCCGCATCTGAACCAATTCTGGATCACCAGCCTGATAAAACTGACCTGTAATCATTTTTTCTCTTTCTGTCGACATACCCCTACTCCTATTTTTTAATGATTAGATTGATGGCTTGAGCAAGACGAGCTTCTTGTTCTTCAGGGTTTTCAGACGGATGAGCAATACAGTCTTGGACCTTCTGAGCAATGACCATTCCCATCATACTATTGATGCTGGAACGAACAGCACTCAACTGAGTTACGATATCAATACATTCCTGATCTTCTTCAATCATTTTCTGAATGCCTCTGAGTTGACCTTCGGCCCGTTTCAAACGGTTTATCATCTTTTTCTTATCAGTATTCATACCCTATATGGTACTGCTTGAAGTGAAAAATGTCAATTTTTTACCTTGACATCTTTCGAATTCCTTGTTATATTTTAGATACCCTACAGGGTATAAAGGAGTGACAATGTTTAAACAATTATTTTCAGGAATGTTTTCAAATACTGACAGTCTTCCGATAACTGATGTAGAACAAGCAATACAATCATCAAATACTGTTTTGCTTGATGTCCGTGAGATTGAAGAATTTGCTAGTGGTCATATTCCACAGGCTATCAACCAGCCCTTAAGTCAACTTGACCAATTTAAAGGCGACAAAACCAAGAACTATCTTATCATCTGTCAATCTGGCATGCGTAGCCAACGGGCGACAGAATATCTAAAATCTCAAGGCTATCAAGCAATCAACATTAAAGGCGGTATGAATGCCTGGACAGGAGGAATAGCATGAAAATAATTATTGTAGGTGGTGTCGCTGGCGGTATGTCTGCTGCTACTCGTCTCCGTCGTCTGATGGAAGATGCTGAAATCATCGTTTTTGAGAAAGGACCTTATGTTTCCTTTGCCAACTGTGGTTTACCTTATTACATTTCTGGAGAAATAGCAGAGCATGACAGTTTATTGCTTCAAACGCCAGAAAGTTTGAAACAACGCTTCAATCTAGATGTCCGCCCCTTTCATGAAGTCATTAGTATCAATGCTGACAAGCAGACTGTCACAGTGAATACTCCAAGTGGACAAATCACAGAAAACTATGACAAATTGATTTTATCACCCGGCGCCAAGCCTGTCATTCCAAATCTATCTGGTATTGAAGAAGCAAACAATCTCTTTACTCTTCGGAATGTACCTGATTTGGACAAGATTATGATTAAACTAGACCAGATCAAGTCTGGTCATGCTGTGGTAATTGGCGCAGGATTTATCGGTCTGGAAATGGCTGAAAACTTAGCTTTAAAAGGCTTGAAGGTCACGCTTATCGAACAAGCTCCCCATGTTTTGCCTACTTTTGACCTAGAGATGGCTCGATATGTGGAAGCAGAGCTGACAAGTAAGGGTGTCAATGTTATCACTGGGCAGTCTGTCACTGCTTTTCATGAAAAAGGACAGGTTCTAGAATTGTCTAACGGACAAACCTTGTCATCTGATGTGACCATTTTATCGGTTGGCGTTGCGCCTGATAGTCAACTGACTAAAAATGCTGGAATTGCACTGGGCCTCCGCGGTGGTATTCTCGTGGACCAAAACTACCAAACTAGTCAGAAGAATATTTATGCCGTTGGTGATGCTATTGTTGTTAAACAAGAAATTACAGGTCAAGATGCCTTGATTTCTCTGGCTTCTCCTGCCAATCGTCAGGGACGACAGGTAGCGGATGTCATTGCTGGACTTGATAGAAAAAACAAAGGTTCTATTGGAACAGCTATCGTTAAAGTCTTTGACCTAGCCTTCGCTTCAACTGGTTTAAGCGAAGGTACTGTTCAATCACTCGGATATGAGCATGCCGTTATTCATACTACTGGAAAAGACCATGCTGGTTATTATCCTGGTGCGACTGATATTGTGCTGAAACTCATTTTCTCACCGACTGACGGCAAAATTTTCGGTGCGCAAGCCGTTGGTCAAAAAGGTATTGATAAGCGAATTGATGTCCTTGCCACTGCTATCAAGGCTGGACTAACGATTTTTGATTTGCCTGAGCTTGAATTGACTTACGCTCCGCCATTTGGCTCTGCCAAAGATCCAGTCAATATGATTGGCTACGCTACTATGAACATCGCAGAAGGGATTAGCCAAAACATCCAGTGGCACCAACTAGACGACGAGTTAGCTACTGGTAAAGTTTTATTAGATGTCCGCAATCCTGGCGAGGTCGCAAACGGGCAGTTCAAGGAATTCATTCATATTCCTTTAGACCAACTCCGTGAACGAATTGGAGAACTGGATGCTTCGAAAGAATACATTGTCAGCTGCCATAGTGGACTTCGTTCCTATATTGCCGAACGTATCTTAAAAGAAAAGGGTTTTGACGTTAAAAACCTAGACGGAGCCTATTCACTATATAAGATGGCATTGCCTGAAAATATCATCCAACCATAAGCAACTAACCTTCTGTGATTTTGGATCCAGAAGGTTTTTTCTTGACTTTAAATATTGTATATCGTACAATCTAGTTATTATTACTAGATATGAGAAAGTTGATAATATATGAAACATTCCCTCCCCTACTGGCATAAATTACCTGATTTGGACCTCTATTTAGACCAAGTTCTGCTCTATGTTAATCAAGTAGTCAATTCTCAGGAAAGCCTTGAACAGAATAGTTTATACTCAATGAAAATCAATAGTAGCCTAGAAAACGAAGCCGATGATAGAACTGGGGTTCATCAAGGCAAGTTGACAACGGATAATGTTGATTTTCGAAGAGTATTAACGGCTGCCATGATAAACAACTATGTCAAGCACAAGCAGCTCGAAAAACCTGTTAAGAAAAAATACCAAAAACAACAAGTGGCCCGCTTGATTGCCTTGACCATCTTAAAAAATGTCTTTTCCATTCAAGAAATCAGTCAGACCTTACATCTTCTTCTCCAGTCAAGCAACTCAGAAACCTTATACAATCATTTTGTTGACTGCATGCGAAATGAGGAGAGCGACGAAACGCCTGAAATCATTCGTTATGCCTGCCAGTCTGTTAAACTATATTACAAAACCCGTCAACTCACTGTTGAATTAGAAAGGAAATTTCATGAATCCTAGTGTGAAATTAAGTCTAAAACTTTCCTTTGGTGAAGAAGTCGCAAATAGTGTGACACATGCAGTTGGGGCCCTACTCATGCTGGTTTTACTACCTATTACTGCTATTCATTCTTTTCAAGATTATAATGTGACAGCGGTGGTCGGCATGTCCATTTTTGTCATCAGCCTTTTCCTCATGTTCCTATCCTCTTCTATCTACCACTCCATGCCTTATGCTTCTACTCACAAGTACATCCTGAGGATTATCGACCATAGCATGATTTACATTGCCATCGCTGGGAGCTACACACCTGTTGCCCTTTCCTTGGTCGGTGGCTGGCTGGGCTATCTGATTGTTGGTTTGCAGTGGGGATTGACTATTTTTGGTATTCTATACAAAATATTTGCCAAAAAAATCAATGAAAAATTTAGCCTCTTTCTCTATCTCTTTATGGGCTGGTTGGTGGTCTTTATCTTGCCAGCCATTCTGCAAAAGACTGGAATGGTATTCGGCATTCTCATGCTGGCTGGTGGATTATCTTATACTATTGGAGCCCTCTTCTACGCCAAGAAAAAGCCCTACTTCCACATGATTTGGCATCTCTTTATTCTACTGGCTTCCGCACTACAATATATGGCCATTGTCTATTTTATGCTATAAGAAAACAGCTTCTAGATTGTTCTAGAGGCTGTTTTTACTACATTAAACTAACTATCATACCAAGCAAGTAAAGAACTGACACGATGCCCAAAAATACCAAATGCGCCTTTCGACTCATGACCACATAACCCACAAATTCACGAATGAAGGCATTAAGGCTAAAGTAAAATTTGGTTTTGGCGCCATAGCCGATACATTTGATTTTCAATTGTCGGGCCAATAGCAGAGCTCTGAAAACGTGATAGTAATTGGTTACAAGGGCAAATCGACTGCCTGATTTCATCAAGGCATAGGAGTATTTCAAATTTTCTTCTGTATTGGTCGATTGGTTTTCAATAATGATATCTCCCGCAGGGATACCCTGTTCCATAGCATAATTTGCCATTGCCTGTCCTTCTGCTATGATTTCATCAGGACCTTGTCCGCCTGACATGATGAGCTTGCTGCCAGGATGTTTCTGGTAGACCGCTATGCCTTTGTCAATCCTCGAAGCCAAAAGTGGCGTCACCTTGTCACCAATCAAACCAGCTCCAAGAACCACCACATAATCAAGTTTTCCAGGGAAAAAATTGACCAAATTGACAAAGCTAGATGTCGTATAAAGCATACTGATGATAATGGCATAGGACACTAAAAATCCAACATAGACAAACACCATGTTGAAAAAGCTGATAGCAGAAAGGGTGCTTGCTACAGACGGCGCGATAAAGAGATAGAAAGTTAAGCCGATAGCTAATCCTAACGATAAAAAGTTATGAAAACGGACACCTTCTCGCTTCAAAATCCGAAAACCGTTCAGATAGAGGGTAATCAGCAAGACAAATGGACCACTCAAGAAGGCTAGAGCCAATACCATTGCCAGAGCGATTGCCAACAACCGCAAGATTTCGTTATTTTCTAAAATGCCTGTTGACACGACCCAGGCCAAAGCCCAGACAAGGATGTTCAAGGCAAATAGGGAGATAAAAATCGACCGTCGCTCCCGGAAATAAAGAAGAGCAAATAATCCGATGGAAGCTAGTAAAAGCCAGAAAAAGACCGTCATGACGATTTCCCTCCTGCTAGCATAGATTTAATCGGCTCAAAGGTCTTACGGTGAATGGGCGTGATACCTAGCTTGTTCAAGCCTTCCAGATGTTCCGCTGTTCCATAACCTGCGTTTTTAGCAAAACCATAGCCAGAAAACTCCTTGTCATAGTCCGCCATCATCTTGTCCCGCGTCACTTTGGCAACGATTGAAGCCGCTGCGATAGATAGGCTATTGGCATCTCCCTTGATGATGGAAGTTTGCGAAATAGGCGTATCCAAGTTCATGGCATCGATGAGCAGGTGGTCAGGTTTCTGGCTTAATTTCCCCAAAGCCTCCAACATGGCTAACTTGGTCGCCTCGTAGATATTGACTTGGTCGATGACTGTTGCATCTTTTATTCCCACACCGACTGCCACCGCCCGCTCCATGACCTCTTGGTAAATGGCCTCGTGCTTGGACTTAGGGATTTTCTTGGAGTCGTTGAGGTAGCGGATTTTGCAACCCTTGGGCAAGATCACCGCCGCTGCCACCACAGGACCTGCTAGAGGCCCCCGGCCGACTTCGTCGATACCAGCGATGAACTCCACCCCATTTTCATAAAGGGCTTTTTCGTAAGATAGCATAGCTTCTAAGCGAGTGTCTTCTGCTGCTTCTTTTTCCAGCTCCTTACGGCGTTTCTTAATAGCAGCCTGAACCCCTGCTCGCTCATCCTGAGATATTTGGTCCCAGACTTGACTGTCCAGACTGTCTACCTGAGCCAGCAGAGCAGTCACTTCCTTAATCGTTGCCATCTAAGTCACTCACCTTGTCCAATGTATAGGTGCCCAAACGCCCGTCCCGAACGTCCTTGACAAAGAGATTGTAAAAACGGTCATAATCATCTCGGAAGCCTAATTTCTTGGTCCAGTCCATGATGAGTTCAGGCGTTTCCTGCTCCAAATCCATGCCTTTGAACCGCTCTTGTAGGCGTTCTGGGTAGTTGGCTTTGAAGTAGTCCAAACCAAAAATAGTCACTTCATCCATAGGCAAGAGCTGATCCTTGATAGCTCCTGTCAGAGCCAATTTGAGCCCGACTTCTTGGTCCTCAAACTTTGGCCAAAGAATTCCTGGCGTATCAAGGATTTCAAGGTCCTTATTGGACTTGAGCCACTGTTGGCCTTTGGTTACACCTGGTTTGTTACCGACAACGGCAATCTTCTTCCCAGCCAGACGGTTCATGAGGGTGGATTTGCCTGCATTTGGAATACCGATAATCATGGTCCGCAAGGTTTCTTTTTGAATACCTCTCTCGCGTAGGCGTTCAATCTTGTCTTTCATCAGGCTCTTGGCTGCGTCGGTCACCTTTTTCACCGTCGCTTGTTCCTTTGAGTTGATGGCAAGGGTGCGAATTCCTTGACCTTCAAAGTAGCTCTGCCATTCTTTGGTACGAACAGGGTCTGCCAAATCAACCTTATTTAAAATCATAAGCTTGGGCTTATCACCAACAATTTTGGTCAACATGGGGTTTTGGCTGGATAGGGGCAGACGGGCATCGACCAAAATAGTCACGAAATCAACGTGCTTGATATTCTCCTGTACCTGTCGACGAGCCTTGGACATGTGGCCCGGAAACCATTGAATAATTGCCATGTAAAACCTCCTTTGTATTACTTCATTGAAAAAAGCCGTCAAACGGCTTGTTTTGTCCTATTATAGCAAAATTAAGACAGTTTGTCATATTCATTGATAAATGAATATGAATAGTTGCTTATTAGGGGAACAAAAATAAAAATACCTACAATCTTCGTTTACATACTTAATTGTAGGTATTTAAATTCTAAAATCTATTGGTTAAAACAATTCTTTATAAAAAGCGATGGTTTCTTCCAATGTTGGCATGAATGGGTTACCCGGTGCGCAGGCATCAATCAAGGCATTCTTAGATAGGTATTCAAAGTCAAACTCTTCTTCCTTGATGTCCAACTCTGTCAATTTCTTAGGAATACCAACTTTAGCAGACAATTCTTCAATTTGTGCAATGGCGTAGTCTGCACATTCCTCATCAGATTTACCTGCAATATCAAGTCCCAGTGCTTTAGCAACATCACGGAAGGCTGCAGGCACACGTTTGGCATTCTCACGTTCGATGATTGGCAAAATCATAGCACAGCACACACCGTGTGGCAGATCATAGACAGCACCCAACTGGTGAGCCATTGAATGAACATAGCCTAAGCCAGCATTATTGAAACTCATACCTCCAAGGAAAATAGCATGAACCATAGCTTCCCGAGCTTCGATATCCTGTCCATTCTCAACTGCACGAGGTAAGTACTCTTTAATAAGCTCAATCGCACCCATAGAAAGTTTCTTAGTCACGCCATAAGCACCCGGTGTTACCAAAGCTTCAATAGCATGAGTTAGAGCATCCATACCTGTCGCTGCTGTCAGATCCGCTGGTTTAGAGAGCATCAGTTCAGGGTCATTGACTGACATGACAGCCAAGCTATTTTTGTCTACCATAACCATTTTTACCTTACGATCTTCATCGGTAATAACATAGTTGATAGTAATTTCTGCTGAAGTACCTGCTGTTGTATTGATGGCCACAACAGGCAAGCCAAGTTTTTCAGACTTATGAAGACCTTCATAGTCCTGTGGCTTACCGCCATTGGTTGCCATGATAGAAATACAGCTTGCCGCATCTTGAGGAGAACCGCCACCAACTGAGATGATGAAATCACAGTCATTTTCTTGAAGAGTAGCTAGTCCATCATAAACATTTTTACAGGTCGGGTTTGGATCAACCTGACTGAATACCACATAGTTTACTCCTGCTTCATCCAGAGGCTTGGTTACCTTAGGAAGAATATCGCTAGTGCGGATAAATTCATCCGTCACAAGCAGAGCCTTCTTATAACCCAAATCCTTAACGTAACCACCGATTTCATTGACACAACCGCGACCAATCAAGTTGACCGCTGGGACGTAAAATGTTGCCATAGACAACCTCCTTTTAGATTTATATGACGTATTATGTTATTGATTACTTATGAGTTCTTTTATATTATTATACTATATATAAATGGTTTTTGCAAATAGTATGTGATATTATAAACAAAATACAATTCTATCGGGAAGGCCTAGACTTATTTAGTGTTCCTGTCAGCTTGAATGTTAGTCCATTCAACTAGCCACTTGGAATACTCCTGTCCAGTTTGTAAAAGCTTCTTTACGCATTTTTTCAATTTCCACTCGGAATGCTTGGGCAAGGCTGGCACGATTGAATGATGGTGACTTCTTAGGAATATCTTTCATCACTTTTTGAACTAGGATCTCTACCTCTTCTCCATCCCTAATCCCCATATTCCAAAGTTCTTGAAGGACACTTGTGTGAAACTGCTTCTCGTATTCTTTCATGGCCTCAATGGTCCAGTAATATTCACTACTTTCATCTTTTAACCACTTCCAAACAACATCAGCTTGCTTAGTCTTTGGCTTCTCTACTTCACAGGCCTGGCACAGCAATAGCTGATTGGACAAACTTTCTGCATGAAACCATTGCCCTGAAAGAATCGGAACATTTTTTACTCCATAACTGGTGTGGCAACGCCAACAAGAAGGATTTAATACTTCAGTATCCTTTAAAATCCCCAAGGCAAGCAAGCGATCTGCCCAATATTCTACAACTGATAAAAGATTTGTCGTTTTCTTATTCCAAATAAACATGTTCATATCTACCTTTCTACATTCTTTCTAGCATTTGGGCTTGAACTAAACTAGCTTGTATCATAGCTAATTCTACAAGACAAGCAAGATTGGTTAAGTCTATACTTTCAAACAGACGATGGGAGATAAACGATTTTGGCTGCAATCTTGTGAGCGGTTTTGCCCAAGCTTGAACACCGACATCAAACTGTTTGACCGACTGAAAATATACTTGACTAACCATCATATAGGCTTTGCTATTTAACAAATAGGCATAATCCTGCATTAAATCACGACAAAATGACGCTAGCCATACCGCCGCATACTTTACTTCATCATCTTGATAATGTTTTAATAACTGAAATGTTAGCTGGCTACCTCTACTCATTTCAGTACTGGCTACTTGAAATTTACTCTCTTTGCTCATCACAGGATGCAAATGGAAATGTTCTGCATAGACTTCCCACTCTCTGTAAATATCTGCCCAAGTAATCTCATGTTCTTGTTTCATTTTCTTCACTCTCCAACTTTAATGTGATACCATCATAACACCATTTTTTATTTTTGTCAAACACGTTAAACAGAACTTGTCAAAAAAATATGCTTATGGTATAATATGTTAAACAAAGCGAGGTACTAGCATGATTCTAGGTGATATTTTAAAAGAATTCAGAAGCCAAAATAAGCTCTCTATGGATAGGTTTGCAGAACTATCTGGCTTAACAAAGGGCTATATTTCGATGCTGGAAAAAAATCAGCACCCCAAAACAAAAAAAGCTCTCCTGCCCACCATGGAAACATTGGAGAAAGTTGCCAAAGGTATGAACATAGCTGTTACAGATTTAATTCAGAAACTTGATGACAACCAAGCCATCGCCCTAACGCTTACACCTGCTCAATTTGGACAATTTAATCAAGCCATTTCCGAGCAGGCACAGTTCTTAGATCAAACACTTGAAGGGGAATTTCATGACAGATGGATTGCCTTTGGACAAGAACAAATGACAATCATGCAGACCGTATCTACTCCTCAATCAGCAAGCATACTTCGTTTAGATGACTACCGTGAACAAATTGACTTAGCTGTTCCAGGAAAGGTGTCGGCTGGTACTGGTTACTGGCAGGATAGTGATTTCGACAACCTAGTGTCCTTTTATAGTGAGGATATCCCTGATAGTCAGCAATACGATACTATCGCTCAGGTTGTCGGTGATTCCATGGCACCTAGTATTCAGGATGGAGACTACCTCTTCATTCGTCTGACACCTGATATCCCTCTAAATAGCATTGGAATTTTCTCAGTCAACGGGGAAAATTTTGTTAAGAAATACAAGGGGACCTACCTGCAGTCCCTCAATCCAGACTATGAGGATATTTACCTTAGCGAAGAAGACCATATTCGCCCTATTGGTCGAGTGGTAGATGTCTATAGTCCATCCTAATAGCAACAATCCATAGCATGACCATACAGAAAAGGAGGCCCCTTAGCCTCCTTTTTGTCTTTAAAATCGGAAAAGTCCATTACCAAAGTTACACGACAATTAGTTAATGATTAAATAATTATTCTGCTACCCTTATGTCTTTGATTGTCCTCTTATTTTGTTGTCTAAGTGTGGAGATTGCTTATTATGATGAAAATCACTAGAGGTTTTCTGATTTTCTTGGTTGCTAGCCAAGGACCTACCTTGACCATACAGTATTACAACACGAATAAGGATTAGCCTACTTTTGATTGAACTGGGTAGCAAGGCTAAGTGTGAGTGAATGCTATGCATTTTGCCAACAGATGCCTTAGGCATCAAAGTAGGGATAACGGACTTTTCCCCTATTAGCCACCATCCTTTGGAGGAAGTGGCTAGTAGTTAGCACCATCAGGTGAACGCTAGGATACTCCTTTCAAGCAGGGTAGATGGCGTTCAGCATCTCAACTTCATTATCTGACTTCTTCTAAGAATAGTATAACACTTTTAGAAAACGCTATCAAACAATTATGTGCTCGAAAGTCTATTTTTTAATTCTATTTCGCTTTTACATAGGATTCCCACATTTTTTGTTGGGGTTTGGCAAAGGGATAGGTAGGAAAGTCTTCTACGGAAACCCATTTTAATTCCCTATTTTCTGGAAGTTTGGTTGTTTCTGCAAGTCCTTCAATCAATTCTATCTGCCATTTGCGGTGACTGAAAATATGCTGAACGGTATCAAATTCTTGCTTCTGCCAGTCAACAGTCATGCCGTAAAGTTCCGTAAAGCTCTGCTGCATATCGGATTGCACAACTTCTTCTGCGACTTCAAAGAGTGAAACTTGTTTGGCTACGACAGCCCCTTTTTCTAAAAGCGGAAAGGACCAAAAACCTGATAAGAGCCCAGCCTCATTATTTTTTTCCAATAAAAATTGATTATCTTTATTGCGGATAATAAAGCCTTGATAGGCTACAGGAACGGGCTTTTTCTTCGGTGCTTTGATAGGGTACTTATTCATGGTGCCATTTAGATAGGCAGCACTAAAGTCTTTGACAGGGCTATCTTGAGGACGAGGATTGACTGGTGATTCAATATCCGACCCCAAATCCATCAAAGCTTGGTTGAAATCTCCTGGTCTGTCAGGGTCTATCAAGATTTCCATCATAGCTTGAAAAATCTTGCGATTGGTTGGCAAGCCGATGTCATAATCCACTTCAAATAATCGACTAAGAACCCGCATGACATTGCCGTCTACTGCTGGCTCTGGCAAATCAAAAGCAATGCTTGAAATCGCCCCCGCTGTATAGGGACCTATGCCTTTTAGGCTGGAAATTGCTGCATGAGTGGTAGGAAATTGTCCATTAAAATCTTCCACCATTTGCTGGGCTGCCTTTTGCATATTTCGAACACGTGAATAATAGCCCAGTCCTTCCCAGAGTTTGAGAATGACCTCTTCGGGTGCTTGTGCTAAATCTCTAATCGTAGGCAAGTGATGGAGAAAACGTTCGTAGTAAGGAATAACAGTATCCACCCGTGTCTGTTGGAGCATGATTTCGGACACCCAGATTGCATAAGGATCCCTGGTTCTTCTCCACGGTAAATCTCTTTTATTGGCATCATACCAGTCCAAAAGTGCCTTACGAAAAGCTTGAACCTTTTCTTCAGGCCACATATCAATTCCATATTCTTTCAAATCTAACATAAATCTAGTATAACACAAAGAAAAGGAGCTAGCTTTTGCTAACTCCAACTATTTATTTTTCTATCTTTCCAGTCACAAACATGGTAAAACTTGCTGAGGCGATTAATTTACCATCTTGATTTTCTATCTTTACCTCAACGACCTTTGTTCTGTTACCATCATGGCTACAAGCTCCAATGACAGATAGGTCATCACCAGGTTTAGCCGCTTTCATATAATGGATATTGGATTGCAGAGTTACTGCATATGAACCTTGGGCCACAATCGTTAATCCTGCAACAGAATCGGCAAGCGTAAAGAGATAGCCTCCATGTGCCATTCCATATGGATTTAAAGAACTCTCTGACACTGTAGTTGTTAACATAACTCGTTGATTATCAAGCATCTCGACCGAATAGTCGTCCAATACTGTAATAGAGTTTAATTTCAGTTTATCTAACATCTAATCCTCCTCCAATTGCTGGCTTGTTTGCATTTGGTAATAGATACCTTTTTTAGCCATTAAATCATCATGATTGCCTTGCTCAACAATTTTTCCATCCACCATAACTAAAATCAAGTCAGCTGATTGAATGGTTGACAATCGGTGGGCAATGATAAAGCTGGTTCGCCCCTCCATCAACTTGGCAAAGGCTTCTTGTACCAAGAGTTCCGTCCGTGTATCAATGGATGAGGTAGCTTCATCTAATATCAGGATTTTAGGAATTTTGACAAAGACACGCGCTATGGACAAGAGTTGACGTTGCCCTTGTGATAAGGATGCACCTCCGTCTGTCAATACCGTATCGTACCCTTCTGGCAACTGTCGAATAAAGAAGTCTGCATTGGCTGCTTTGGCTGCTTCAATGACCAATTCCCTTGTGGCATTGGGATAGCCATAGGCAATATTGTCATGAATGGTCCCAGATTTTATCCAAGTCTCCTGTAAAACCATGCCAATCTGTCTGCGAAGGTCCTCTCGGCTATACTGGCTAATCGGAACACCGTCCAAAACAATCTGACCAGCCGTCACATCATAGAAGCGCATAAGTAGGTTAATCATGGTTGATTTACCTGCTCCTGTTGGTCCAACAATAGCAATTTTCTGGCCGGATTTGACATCAATATTCAGGTCTTCTATCAAAGATTGGTCATCTCTATAAGAAAAAGAAACATTTTCAAAGGAAATAGCTCCCTTTAACTCCTCTGAATCGATTTTCCGCTCTGCCTGATCGTCAATACTAGCTTGACCCAAGATAACAAACAACCTGTCTGCACAAGCTAGAGCGCTCTGCAATTCCGAAAGGACCGAAGAAATATCATTAAAGGGCTTGCTGTATTGACTAGCATAATTGAGAAAAGTTGTCAGCGAGCCAACGGTAAAATGACCAGCCATAATCCTCATGGCGCCCAGACCAGCTAGCAAGGCATAGATGAGAGCATTGACAAAGCGGGTACTTGGATTGACCGTTGAAGAGGCGAAAATCGCTTTTTGAGAATAGGTCGCATACTGGTCATTTACTGCTTGAAAATGCTCTGTAAATTGCTCCTGAGCATTGAAAGACTGAACCAAGGTCAATTGGCTAATGGATTCCTCAAGCAACTGGGACTGTTGACCACGCGCCTGAGTTTGCTTTCTATAATAACCGTAGGACTTCTTGGCGATATAGCGTGCTATAATCAGCGAAAGCGGGGTCAAGGCTACGACGACCAACATCATGGTCATATCTAGCCTAGCCATTGTAAAAATGGTTAGTAATATGGTTAAGATACCAATGAATAATTGGTTAAAAATCATTAGCAAGCCATTGGTTAACTGCTCACTATCACTGGCAAAACGAGCGACCAAGTCACCAACAGACTGTCGGTCTAAATATGATAAAGGCAGCTGATGCAACTTAATATAGACCTGCTCACGCAAATCAGCTACCATACCATAGACCAAACGATTGGTTTCAAGGGGGAGATAACATTGCACCAAGGTATTGAGCACGATAACAAGGACCATTTTCCCCAGTAAGACAAGCAAAATCTGCCTATCTACTAGTAACACCGCATCAACAGCTTGACCAATCAATATTGGTAGATAGACTGTTAACAAGACCTGTGCCAAGGTTCCCACCAGCATGAAACTTATTCTAAGAGGCTGCTTTAAAACCAATCGAATCAGTTGCTTAAAACTAGATTGTTTCATGGCTGTCCTCCTCCCTATGTTGAGATTGGTCGATTTCTTGGTAAATAGCAGAGCTTCTTAGCAAATCTTCATGGCGACCAAGTCCAACTTGGTGACCTTGATCCAAAACTAAAATCTGATCTGCCCTACGCAAACTATTGGTTCTTTGTGACACCATAATCAAGGTCTGTTCCGGAAATTCTTGACGAATTGCTGCCAATAAGCGGCTTTCCGTCAAATAATCCAGAGCGGATGTTGCATCGTCCAAAATCAATATTGGAGCCTTCTGTAAAATAGCACGCGCAATGGTCAAGCGTTGTCTTTGTCCGCCAGAAAAATTCTTCCCAAAGGCTTCTACAGAACTATCCAGACCACCTTTTTCCTCAACGAAAGATTTAGCCTGTGCAATTTCCAATGCAGACCACAAGTCGCTATCCGCCACAGTGTCTAATCCCAATGAGAGATTGGAACGAACAGTTCCGGCGAAGAGTTGTGCCTCTTGAGGAACTATCGCTATTTGTTGCCGCCAAGTTTTCAAATTCCGAGGACTTTTCCCATCAATATAAAGAGAAAGTTGCTTGGTCGGCATGGCATAGAGAGCCTGTAGTAAATCTACTAGGGTAGATTTACCTGAACCTGTACCGCCGATAATCCCCATAAACTGCCCCTTGCGCAGTTGGAAGTTTATGTTAACCAAGGATTCTTCAGCTGATTTTGGGTAAGCAAATGTAAGATCATGAACTGAGAAAACCAATTCCTGGTCCCTACTATTAATCACAGGCAAATCAGCTTCCACATCCTCAGATTCTTGTTCAAAAACCTCTTGGATACGCTGGGCTGAAATATAGGTCTGATTAAGGGTAGAAACAACCATAATCATCTTAACCAGCTCAACCAGAATTTGCAAAAGATAGTTGATGAGGGCAACCAACATCCCTTGTTCAAGTAAGTTTTGTGAAACTGCACCATTTCCCTGCCAGATGAGAATGAGCAAGGTGGTATTAACAACAAGAAAAGTCAGGGGAGATAGGAGGCTAGACCAAAAACCAGCCTGCAACTGGTGTTTCTTGTATGTCCGGTTGATGCCCTGGAAAGTCTTGATTTCACGCGCTTTTTGTCCGAATGCACGAATAACCCTCCAACCCATAACCGTTTCTCCTACCTGCCCTACCAAACTATCTACATCCTTGCGGATGGATTGATACATGCGGCTAGTAATAATGGAAATTCCTGTCACTATGATAAGTAAGAGGATAATCATTCCTAGAAAATAGACAGACAAACTAGGACTAATGTAGAAGGCCATCATCAGCGAACCAAATACAACAATCGGCGCCCGTAAAAATAAGCGTAAAAATGTATTGATTCCTGTCTGAATTTGCAAGGTATCACTGGTCAGTCTGGTCAATAGACTTGAAGACGAAAGAATATCCCGACTAGATTTTGGAAGCGAAAGAACCTTCTGGTACAAGTCATTGGTCAAAGCTTTTGTCACTCCAACCGCCGCCTTAGCTGAGAAATACTGGGCAGTAAGTGAAACGAGAATACCGACACAAGCTAGACCAACCAATAATAAAAGCATGGCAACCAGGTCCCCCTGATTGCCATTTGGAATGATTGTATCAACAATGAAAGCGATAATTAAAGGGACTAGGAGCTCAAAACTAGCTTCTAATAGTTTAAAAATGGGACCTAGGATCGCTTCCTTCTGATAGGGTTTAAAATATCTAAAAAATCTTTTCATCCGTTTATTCAGCAGCAATTGCTTGTGCAGCTGTGATGATACCAAGCTTGTAAACATCTTCTGAACTGCATCCACGTGAAAGATCGTTCACAGGCTTATTCAAACCTTGCAAGACCGGACCTACCGCTTCGTAACCACCAAGACGCTCAACTACTTTGTAAGTAATGTTGCCTGCTTCAATAGCTGGGAAGACAAAGACATTGGCTTGACCTGCTACTGGACTTCCAGGCGCTTTCAAACGAGCTGTATCAGGAACCAAGGCAGCATCCATCTGCAGTTCACCGTCAATCAAGAGGTCTGGACGAAGTTCTTGAGCCAAGCGAGTTGCTTCCACTACCTTATCAACACGTGGACCTGAACCGGAACCTTTTGTAGAATATGAAATCATTGCTACTTTCGGATCGATACCAAATGTTTTAGCAGTTTCTGCTGATTGGATTGCAATCTCTGCCAAGGTTTCTGCATCTGGTTCAATGTTGATTGCACAGTCACCAAAGACAAACTTGTGCTGGTCTTTAACCATCAAGAAGACACCCGAAGTACGCTTAACACCTGGCTTAGTTTTAATAATTTGAAGGGCAGGACGTACAGTATCTGCTGTTGAGTGGATTGCACCAGAAACCATACCTTCTGCTAATCCCATTTGCACCAACATAACACCAAAGTAGTTGACATCACGCAAAATTTCATCAGCTTGCGCTTCATCAACCTTGCCTTTACGAAGAGTAACAAATTCATGTTTCATGGCATCAAAGTTTCCGTAGTTATTAGGGTCAATAACTGTAATACCAGGGTTTGAGAAGCCAAAGTCTGTCAACAAAGTATGGACAGCTTCCGGCACACCGAGGATAATTGGCTCTACCAAACCTTCAAATTTCAAACGAGCTGCTGCACGCACGACGCGCTCATCTGTACCTTCTGGGAAAACGATACGTAGTCTTTTACCTACGATTTTTTGCTTCATTTCACCAAATAAATTCCGAATTTCCATCTAAATTCTCCTTAAAATTTTATTTATTAGTTAACATTTTGATAACAGCCTGAAAATCGTCGGGAAGAACTGCTTCCAAGTCAATCCTTTTGGCTGAGAAAGGATTGTCAAAGGCCAAGTTGTGACAATGCAAGGCCTGACGTTGAATACCACATTCTAAACTGCCACCATACATATCATCTCCCAATAAAGGAAAACCAATATGTGAAAAATGAACACGAATTTGGTGGGTTCGACCAGTATGGAGTTGAATATCGACCAAATGAATATCTCCCCATGATTGAACAAGTCGATAGGAAGTATGGGCATATTTACCCGTCTTGGTCACACAGCGTGTGATAATACTATCCTCTGGACGACCAATTGGAGCAATGATATCCCCCTCAGCTTCCAAAACGCCATCCCCCTTAACTAGGGCATAATAGCGTTTGTGAATAAGCTTGGCCTGCAACTGCTTGTCCAGTCGAGCATGGGCATAGCCATGCTTGGCAAAGAGCATGACCCCCGAAGTATCCCTATCCAGGCGCGTGACAATGTGAACCTGTTTGTTTTCATAAGCCTGATCGACCAGATAGCCCTTGACAAAATTGGCAATGGTAGAAGAATGGAGTGCTGAGGGTATCGAAGCATATCCAACTGGCTTATTGATAGCAAGAAAGTGGTCATCTTCATAGATAATATCCAGCGGAAAAGAAATCGGTTTCAAACTTCCAGTCAAATCCTCCTCAGCTGGTATATCAATTGTAACCCTATCTCCAATATCAAGCAAGTAAGTTGCATTGCGTTCCATATCATTGACCCAAATATTGCCACCTGTGTACTTGATTTTTGCCAATAAGCCCTTGGAAACACCGTGTTTCTTCAGAAAGGTTTTAATCTTGGTATGCTGGTCAGCTATAAATTCAAACCGCATTACTCCACCTCTCCGATAAAAGCATCTTTGACCCGATTCCAAAAACTGGTGTGACTTGGCGTAGCAAGAAAATGAATTTTATGCTGGTCAATCTGGTACTCTATCTTTTCGATATTATCATAAACATAGGTCTTGTTATCAACGGCAATAGAATAGCGGTCACTATGTTTGGGCTCAATGACTATCTTGTCTTTTTTGGGAACCACAATAGAAGAACCCAAGGTCCGATAAACACGGTTATTTAGACTGGCTACTTCTGCAATCTGCAATGCCTCAATAGTCGGATGTAAAACAGCACCACCTAAGGACTTATTGTAGGCCGTCGAACCTGTTGGAGTAGATACTGAGATGCCATCTCCCCTAAAGCGTTCAAACGGTACATTGTTGATAATGACATCCGCCACCATGGTTTTGGATAAACGCTTGATAGTCGCCTCATTCAGAGCACGCGCCTCCACAACCCGACCATCCAGTAGTTTGACCTTTACATTCAAAATGGGATAGGACACCCTTGCACCTGTATCTAATTTAAGATTTTCAATCAGTTTATCTACTTCAAAGTCACGGTAATCCGTATAAAATCCTAGATGGCCTGTATGAATACCGACAAAACGCACACGGTCAATCAACTTTTCATACTTATGAAAGGCCGACAGGAGCATACCATCACCACCGATTGAAATCACAATATCAGGATTTTTAGGTGTCAGTATGAAATTTGCTTCTTTCAATTTTGTCCAAAGTTCTTTGGAAACTGCCTCACTCTTTGGATTTCGGCTAGCGAGCAGAGCGATTTTTTTTCTACCTGTATTCTTCATCTGTATCATCACTATTTCCGACACCGTCATTCAGCTTCCTATGTGCAGGATCGAATAAGGCCTGGGCCTCCTGAATGTCGTTACGGATTTTTCGCATCTCCTCATCTAATTCATAGGCAATCTTTGCTGTCACTTCCAAGCGCTTCTTGATTTCTTCAGGAAAATTCCCCTTATATTTATAGTTGAGGGAATGCTCAATCGTCGCCCAGAAGTTCATAGAAAGGGTACGGATTTGGATTTCTGCAAGAACCGTTTCATTGCCATTTATAGTGTCCACGGGGTATGAAATAACTACATGATAGGACCGGTAGCCAGAAGCCTTTCGGTAGTTGATATAATCCCTTTCGTGAACAATCTGCATATCCTTGCGCTTGCGTAAAATCGCCAAGACTTCCTCAATATCGTCCACAAATTGAACCATAATTCGAAGCCCAGCAATATCCTGCATATCTTGAGCAAGATTTTCTAACTTAATCTGTCGTAGGGCCATCTTTTCCTTAATGGATTCAATAGGCTTTACCCGACCAGTCACGAACTCTATAGGAGAGTGCCTATTGGCTTTCCGGTACTGCTTGCGAATACCACGCAGTTTGATCTTCAACTCACCTACTGTCTGGATATAGGGGTCTAAAAATTCTTCCCAGTTAAAGTCCATACTGCCCCTTTCTTGTCAAAATTTTTAAATTGTATTAGAATAACACAAAGACTATTCTATTATAACACATTGAAAGGGTTTACTGCATGAAAAACCACCTTGAAATTGAGTATAAAACCTTATTAACCAAATCCGAGTACCTCCGCCTTCTTTCTGACTTTTCAGACATAAGCCCCGTTCTTCAAACCAATCACTACATCGACACGCCTGACCTGGACATGAGAAAGCACCGTTTTTCACTCCGTATTCGGACTTTTGAAGAAATAGCAGAGCTGACCCTAAAAATTCCCCAGGAAGTTGGCAACCAAGAGTATAACCAAGTTTTGGACATCCTCACTGCTCAACAGCTATTAGAAAACTTTCAACTACCTGCTGGACAAATTGCCGATATCATCTCCGCAACAGATGTTCCGATTGACAAACTAGCTGTCTGGGGCAGTCTGACTACAAAGCGCTATGAAAAAGAAACCTCTATCGGACTAATGGCCCTGGACGAAAATCAATACGCCAATCAAATAGACTACGAGCTTGAAGTCGAAGTAACGGATGCCCATGAGGGCAAAATTCTCTTCGAAGAATTTCTCAAGAAGAAGGCCATCCAATTTAAATATGCCAGCAGTAAGGTTGCACGAACTGCTTCCCATCAAAAATCAGTCCAATAAGGCTGATTTTTTTACTTGGATACTGAAAAAATTTCATTTTTTTGATAGAATAAAATTATCTATTGTTAATTTTACTTTTATGCTTTTTATAAAAGCCTAACATTTAAAGGAGTTACTTGAAAATGGGTCAACCACTTGGTGAAAACAACATTAAAATTTTCTCACTCAATAGCAATCGTGATATTGCTGAAAAAATTGCTGCATCAGCTGGTCTTCCACTTGGAAAACTATCTTCACGCCAGTTTTCAGACGGTGAAATCCAAATCAACATTGAAGAATCTGTCCGCGGTGTCGATGTCTACATCATCCAATCAACCAGCTACCCAGTCAACAATCACTTGTGGGAATTGCTGATTATGATTGATGCCTGCAAGCGTGCAAGTGCCAACACTATTACAGCGGTGATGCCTTACTTTGGCTATGCTCGTCAGGACCGCACGGCATCTCCACGCGAACCAATAACTGCTAAACTCGTTGCAAATATGCTGGTCAAAGCAGGTGTTGACCGTGTATTGACACTGGACCTACACGCTTCACAAATTCAAGGTTTCTTCGATATTCCGGTTGATAACCTTCTTACAGAACCACTCTTTGCATCTTACTACATGGAAAAAGGGCTCTGTGGTGATGACGTTGTAATCGTTAGTCCAAAAAACTCTGGTATCAAACGTGCGCGTAACATCGCAGAATTCCTGAACGCACCTATTGCCATTATCGACTATGCCCAAGATGATTCAGAGCGTGCAGAGGGCTACATCATTGGTGAGGTTGCTGGTAAGAAAGCTATCTTGGTTGACGACATTTTAAATACTGGTCGTACCTTCTCTCAAGCTTCTAAAATTGTCCAAGAAGGTGGCGCCACTGAAATTTACGCCGTTGCCAGCCACGGTCTGTTCGCTGGTAGTGCGGCTGAACTGCTAGACGCTTCTCCAATTAAGGAAATTTTGGTGACCGACTCAGTTGCAAGCAAGGAACAAGAACCTAAGAATATCGCCTTCCTAACAGCTAGTGACTTGATTGCTAATGCCATCCATCGTATCCAAGAGCACCAACCACTCAGCCCACTCTTCAAGTTTACCAATCCTGAAAAAGAAAACTAGGAGTACCTTCTTTGATTTATTTAGATAATGCAGCTACCACTGCCCTATCTCCCACTGCTCTCCAACGGATGTTGGAAGTAGCGCAAGAAACCTACGGCAATCCCTCCAGTATCCATCAGGCTGGTCGAAAAGCCAATCAAATTTTGCGGCAGGCTAGACAAGACATTGCTCAAGTTCTTGACGTCCATCCTGATCACATTATTTTTACTGCTGGTGGGTCAGAAGCTGATAATCTAGCTATTCAAGGCTATGCCCTTGCCAATCAAGCCAAGGGCAAGCATCTGATTACAACTGCTATTGAACACCATGCGGTTCTTCATACCATGCAATACCTCGAAGACCGCTTCGGATTTGAGGTTACCTACATTCAACCCATCAATCAGGTCATCACTGCCCAGCAAATCCAAGAAGCCCTGCGACCAGATACTATCTTGGTCAGCACCATGTTTGCCAACAATGAAACAGGCCAAGTCCTTCCTATTAAGGAAATTGGTCAACTATTGGCCAACCATCAGGCCGTATTTCATGTAGATGCTGTGCAGGTCGTCGGAAAAATGGATGTAAAGCCTGCTGACTATGGCATTGATTTGCTAGCTGCTTCTGCCCATAAGTTCCACGGACCAAAAGGAGTCGGTTTTCTATACAGTCGCTTGCAGGGATTTGATTCCCTTATTCATGGAGGGAAGCAAGAAAATCAACACCGAGCAGGCACAGAGAACCTTCCAGCCATTGCTGCCATGGCACTTGCTCTTCAAGAACAGGTCTATCAACTTGACAGTAATGTTCATCACATCCAAGGCTTGAAAAATCACCTCCTAGCTGGATTAGATGGCTATTCATTTTACATCAACCAAGCAGGTCCCCATCTCCCTCATGTTATCAACATCGGTTTCCCTAATAAGCTCAATGAGCAAGTCCTCATGCGACTAGACTTGGCAGGCATTGCTGTATCTAGTGGGTCAGCTTGTACTGCTGGCGTTGTTCAGAACAGTCATGTACTTGAAGCCATGTACGGAACAAATTCCCATCGGCTAAAAGAATCCATCCGTATCAGCCTATCTGAAACAAATACCCTAGAAGAGATAGATATTCTTCTTACAGAATTACAAAAAATCATTGGAGGATAAAATGGCCTTTCAACAATCAGTTAGCCTAAAAGATTGCGCATTTACCTATCACATTAGCCCTAACATCAAAAAATACACCCTGCGAGATACCACTTTTGAACAAACAAAAGCAGGGCACTACCAACTCACGCGCCTCTTGGAAGAAGTTCCTAACTCAAATCAGGGTTTTCTTTTAAAGATTATTGTCAATAAAGAACTTACTGGCTTTAAAATCAACATCACAGACAAATCTGGCTTGCACTTGGTCAATATCTTTAAAGAAAATGGAAACAAGGTCATCCAGGAAAAATTCTACTTCTTGATGGATAGCTTAGTGGACCGTGACCTATTTACCAAGGAAGGTTAAGCATGATTATTATTCACTATCAAGATGCTTACAAAATAGACAGAAAACAGGAATTTGACAATCTGGATGCAGCCAAACTGGCCTTCTCAGGTTGCCTCACTCTTCCTGATTACTATCCTGTAACCAAACTAATACGAGATGGTCACGAGTTAGATTATAAAGGAACCATTGGTGACCTCTACCGCTACTTTCAAACACTAGACTAGGCAAGATTTCATGCTTAGTCTTTTTCAATCCAATCTGTTGATTTTTTCACAATCTTGGACTAGAATAGAAGAAAGAATTGATTTAGAATGATAGATGATAGGTCTAGGAATTGATAATTACCTATCAAATTGAAGGAGCAACTTGTGAAAAACGATAAAAAAGCAGATATCCCACGCGCCACTGCCAAACGACTTTCTCTCTATTACCGTATTTTCAAACGCTTTTATGCTGGAAATATTGAAAAGGCTAGTTCTAAGGAAATCGCTGAAGCAATCGGTATCGACTCAGCAACAGTACGCCGTGACTTCTCCTACTTCGGTGAACTAGGTCGCCGTGGCTTTGGTTACAATGTAAAAGAATTGATGGATTTCTTTGCGGAAATTCTCAATGACAATTCGATTACAAATGTCATGCTTGTTGGTGTCGGAAATATGGGCCGTGCCCTTCTCCACTACCGTTTCCATGAGCGCAATAAGATGAAAATTGTTATGGCCTTTGAAGCCGATGATAATCCTGCAGTTGGAACGGTTGACGAAAATATTCCCATCCATGCCATTTCCGAAATCAAGGAACGCATTTTGGAAGCAGATGCCCAAACAGCAATTCTGACTGTCCCAAGTATCAAGGCTCAAGAGGTAACCGATATATTAGTCGAAGCTGGTGTCAAAGGCATTCTCAGTTTCTCTCCGATCAATTTATCGGTTCCAAAAGATGTAGTCGTTCAGTATGTTGACCTGACCAGCGAGTTGCAAACCCTGCTCTATTTCATGCGCAAGGGTGAATAATGAACAGAGGAACCGAATTCCCGGCTCCTCTATTTTTATCCTCTAAAATAGCTCACTTTCTTCCCTAAAGGAATAATAGTCCTTATTTCCTACAATCAAATGATCCAACAAGACCAGCCCTAGTGTTTCGCAGGACTTTTTTAAATTCTCTGTAAACAACAAATCGTTCCTACTTGGCTCAACGGATCCCGATGGATGATTATGAACAATGATAATGGATGTTGCCATGCATTTTACCGCGTAATGCAAGATCTCTCTTGGCTCTGCAATACTCCGATTAACACTACCAATAAAAATCGTTTTTTGGCTGATAATCTGGTTTTGCGTATTGAGATAGAGGGCAACTAGATGTTCTTGCTTTTTATCTCCAAGTTCTTGGATCATCTTTCGGCCCAATTTCTCACTGCCTAAAATACGTTCATTCAATAAAAGCTCCGACTGGTTAATCCGTTTTCCTAGCTCAATCATGGCCTTGATTTCAATTGCTTTAACACGACCGATGCCCGTCAAGCTCTGCAATTCTTCAATAGACAGCTCCCTTAGGGCAGCCAAACTTTCCAAGCGATTGAGTAGATTATTGGACAAGATAGAAACAGGCTCATTTTTGGTTCCAGTTCGGATGAAAATAGCCAATAATTCCTGATTACTCAATCTTTCTGCCCCAACTTCTAACAATCTTTCTCGTGGCAAAAGTGCCTCTTCCTTAAAATCAATTTGGTACATAAAATCCTCCTCACTTATTTTATTCGTAAACAAGCAAGAAAATGAAAAAAGACTGAGAAAATTCTCAGTCCTAAACCTTACTGACCATAATCATATTGATTATATGATTTATTAAATGAATCAAGTATATCTTGTGAGGTTTCAGTATAAGGCGTTGTTGATTCTAGCACACCTTTTACGATAATCCGTGCAGTCGCATCATAGTCTTCACAAGTTACCAATGTTACTTCTGTACGTCCTTCTACATCATCAATGACATAGACACTCTCAGGTGTAACTGTCTGCACACTGTCAATCACATAAGTATAGACATTGGTCTTATCAGTGATATAGATTTTCATACCATTCTGAGCACGGTCCAACGGGGAGAAGAGAACATCCGCCGCACCAGCTACACCAAAAATATGGTGACTAGCCAAGGCATAATTCCCTTTCCCCATTTCCTGGGTTTCCTTCATGGTTCCAGCACCATACATTAAAGATGTGTTCCCCACACCTTTGAAAATAGGTAAATTGATTCCAAGTTCTGGGATTGAAATACCTCCAATTACAGGCAACCGTTGGGCTTCCCACTGGGCCGCTAATATGGCTTCCGTTGAAATTGCCTGAACCTGTTCAAAATCAAAAGTAGTTTCTGCCTCTTTGTTTTTTTCAATGTCCTCAGCAGTGACTTTTGAAATCTGATATTTATTGGTATTCCATCCAATTATAAAATTACGGATAGAGGTGTTAAAGATGAGAGCCAGGGAAATCAAAACCAGCAGCAAAGCTAGAAGATTACGCCAAATCCCACTTTTTCCTTTTTTATTTTTAGTACGTTTTGACATACAACTACTCCTGCTCTTCTTCATTCTTAGCATCTGCAGCATCTACCAGTGCAAATGTCATAATTTTTGCCTCATCGTTTAGACGCATTACCTTGACACCCATGGTTGAACGACCAGTTTGGGAAATATTGGCAACACTTGTACGAATAATTACACCTGTATCGGTAATGACCATAATGTCCTCATCACCAGATACCGTTGTCAAACCTGCCAGAGAACCATTTTTCTCAGCAACTTTAAGGGTCTTAATCCCCTTACCACCACGACCTTTTGTTGGGTATTCACTCGCAGGAGTACGCTTACCATATCCTTTATCTGTCAAAACAAGGACTTCCTGTTCATCTGTAATCATAGTCGCGCCGATCAAATGGTCGCCTTCGCGTAACTTGATACCTCGAACACCTGCAGCAGTACGTCCCATATTCCGAACATCTGTTTCAGTGAAGCGAACAGAGTAGCCAAGTTTAGTCCCCATTATAACATCCGCATGGCCATTTGTCAAGAAAACGTTAATCAGCTCGTCATCTTCTTTCAAGTTCAAGGCCTTAAGACCACTTTGACGGATGTTGGCAAATTCTGAAACGCTAGTCCGCTTGACCACACCTTGACGGGTTGCGAAGAAAAGATAGCTATCTGCTTCTTGATCCTTGGTCACATTGATAATGGTTTGAATGGACTCATTTTCTTCCAACTTGAGCAAGTTGACAACCGGCAAGCCTTTAGCCGTACGGCCATACTCTGGAATTTCATACCCTTTCAAGCGATAAACTCGACCTTTGTTGGTAAAGAACAAAAGGCGGTCGTGCGTACTAGTTGAAACTAATTCACGCACAAAGTCATCATCCTTGACGCCAGTTCCTTGAACCCCACGTCCTCCACGCTTCTGAGCCTGAAATTCATCTTGTGCCAAACGCTTGATGTAACCTTGGTTTGACAGAGTAATCAAGACATCTGTTTCCTCAATCAAGTCCTCATCTTCAAGAGAAAGAACTTCTCCGACCATCAATTCTGTACGGCGTGGGTCTGCATACTTGCGTTTAACTTCATCCAATTCTTCCTTGATAATCATCACAACACGCTCTGGCTTAGCTAAAATATCTGCCAAATCAGCAATCAAAGCAATCAGTTCATCATATTCTGACTGAATCTTATCACGCTCCAAGCCTGTCAACCGACGGAGGCGCATATCAAGAATGGCCTGGCTCTGACGTTCAGAAAGGTCAAATTTCTCCATCAACTCAGCCTGGGCAATTGCGTCGGTTTCAGAGTTACGGATAATTCGAATGACCTCATCAATGTGGTCAAGGGCAATCAGCAAGCCTTCCAAGATATGAGCACGCGCCTCTGCTTTTTCTTTATCGAATTGCGTACGACGAGTGACTACTTCCTTCTGGTGTTCAATATAAGATTCTAAAATCTGACGGACAGAAAGAATTTTCGGCACCCCGTTTTGGATGGCCAACATATTGAAACTGAAATTAGTCTGCAACTGAGTTTGCTTGAAGAGATTATTCAAAATAACATTGGCAGAAGCATCGCGACGAACTTCGATGACAAATCGCACACCCTCACGGTTGGATTCATCCCGAACAGCTGTAATTCCATCTATACGCTTCTCTTGAACTAATTTGACAATATGCTCTTGTACCTTGGACTTGTTAACCATGTATGGAAACTCAGTAACGACAATGCGCTCTCGGCCGTTTCCATACTCTTCAATCTCTGTACGAGAACGAAGGGTAATAGAGCCATTACCTGTCTCATAGGCACGGTGGATACCTGATTTCCCCATGACCAAGGCACCAGTCGGAAAGTCTGGCCCAGGAAGGACTTCCATGATTTCCCGAGTTGTTACCTCTGGATTGTCCATCACCAGCTTCACAGCTTCGATGGTTTCGCCCAAGTTATGTGGCGGAATGTTGGTCGCCATACCAACGGCAATACCAGTCGTACCATTAACCAAAAGATTAGGAAAACGGGCTGGCAGAACCTCCGGCTCACGCTCACTGGCATCATAGTTGTCCGCAAAATTTACCGTGTTCTTGTTAATATCACGGAGCATTTCCAAAGCAATCTTGCTCATACGAGCCTCTGTATAACGCTGGGCAGCGGCTCCGTCACCATCCATAGAACCGAAGTTTCCATGGCCATCAACTAGCATATGGCGATAGCTCCACCACTGCGCCATACGAACCATGGCATCATATATGGCCTTATCCCCGTGCGGATGGTATTTACCCATAACATCCCCTGTGATACGGGCAGATTTCTTATGAGGTTTATCTGGTGTAATCCCCAACTCATTCATTCCGTACAAAATACGGCGATGAACAGGCTTGAGACCATCACGCACATCTGGCAAAGCACGTGAAACGATAACACTCATCGCATAGTCGATGAAGGAAGATTTCATCTCATTTGTCAGGTTTACCGTTACTAAGTTTTTATCTTGCATCTTATGCCTCTTTCAACAGTCATTGTGCCTCTATTATACCATATTTTACGACAAAACTCTTTATTGAAAACTATCATGTAAACATTTTCAAAGTCCCTTTCACAAGTGACAAAATGTATAAAAAGTGCTAGAATGGTAGATGGTTGGGATGATATCATCCCCAAATAAAACTAAGGAGATGTTTAGAATGACTGCAACTAAACAACACAAAAAAGTTATCCTTGTCGGTGATGGTGCCGTAGGTTCAGCTTATGCTTATGCCCTTGTTAACCAAGGTATCGGTCAAGAATTAGGTATCATCGATATCAATAAAGACCGTACACAAGGTGACGCAGAAGATTTGAGCCACGCATTGGCCTTCACTTCACCTAAAAAAATCTACTCTGCTGAGTATTCAGATGCTCACGATGCAGACCTAGTTGTTTTGACAGCTGGTTTGCCACAAAAACCAGGTGAAACTCGTCTTGAATTGGTAGAGAAAAACCTTCGTATCAACCAACAAATCGTTTCTGAAATCGTTAACTCTGGTTTCAACGGTATCTTCCTTGTTGCTGCTAACCCAGTTGACGTATTGACTTACTCAACTTGGAAATTCTCAGGATTCCCTAAAGAGCGCGTTATCGGTTCAGGTACTTCTCTTGACTCAGCTCGCTTCCGTCATGCTTTGGCTGAAAAAATCGGTATCGACGCACGTTCTGTTCACGCCTACATCATGGGTGAGCATGGTGACTCTGAATTTGCGGTATGGTCACACGCTAACGTTGCTGGTGTGAAATTGTACGACTGGTTGCAAGACAACCGCGACATCGATGAACAAGGTCTTGTTGACTTGTTCGTATCTGTTCGCGATGCTGCTTACTCTATCATCAACAAAAAAGGTGCTACTTACTACGGTATCGGTGTTGCTCTTGCTCGTATCACAAAAGCAATCTTTGACGATGAAAATGCTGTTCTTCCATTGTCTGTATATCAAGCAGGTCAATACGAAGGTGTTGAAGATGTCTTCATCGGTCAACCAGCTATCATCGGTGCACACGGTATCGTTCGTCCAGTAAACATCCCATTGAATGATGCTGAATTGCAAAAAATGCAAGCATCTGCTAAACAATTGAAAGACATCATCGATGATGCTTTCGCAAACCCAGAAATTGCTGCTGGTGTTAAAAACTAAGATATATAGAAAAGGTGAACCCATTGCGGTCCACCTTTTTTATTTCCGAATGTCATAGCGCAACATAGCAATGCCTTCTGTAACTGTAGTTTCTACCAAGGTCAACTTCTGCTCATCTGAAAGCTTATCAAAGAGCGAAATCCCATCTCCTAAAATAGTCGGAATGATACCGATAATGAAATGGTCAATCAACTTGGCTTCCAAACAAGTCTGTACCAACCCTGCACCACCAAAAAGCCAAATATCCCCGCCTTCTTCAGCTCGCAATCGCTCAATTTCTGCAACAATATCCTGCACAAATCGAACATTGTCATAATCCGTCTGTGCCCTACGACTAGCGATAATAAATTGCTTATTCTGATAGCCCTCAATCATTTCCAAAGGACAATCCTCTAACGATTTTCGCCCCATGATGACTGTATCACAAGCACTAAAAAAAGCAGGATTATCAAATTGCAGGGCAGTATCATATTGATTTGTTCCATGCCCTTCTATCCAATCATAGCTTCCATCTGTTCGGGCAATAAAACCATCCAAACTCATGGCAATGTTTAGCACCAAACGTCTAGTCATATCTATCCTCCTAGCCTAATTATCAATTATCCAGTATACCATAAAAATATAAAAAAATAGCTTAGAATAGCCTTGTCAGAGACCTACATTCTAAGCTATTTAATCTATTCAAATCTCAATTAGATGGAGATTTTTATCCAACCACCTTACTTGGATTTAATATAGTTAATACCGTCTGCTTTTGGTGCGACTGCTTTTCCGAAGAAAGCAGAGAGGGCAACTACTGTGATAAGATATGGGGCGATTTGAAGATAGACGGTTGGGATATCTTTCAAACCTGGAAGCTGACTTCCAACTACTGCCAAACTTTGAGATAAACCAAAGAAGAGACTGGCTAACATAGCACCGATTGGATTCCACTTACCAAAGATAACTGCGGCCAAGGCGATGAAACCTGAACCCACGATAGTTGTTGCCGAGAAGTTAATGTTTACGGATTGGGCACTTACGGCACCACCAACACCACCAAGGAAGCCTGCAATCAATACCCCAGCAGAACGCATTGCATAAACATTGATACCAAGCGTGTCAGCAGCCTGTGGGTGTTCACCAACTGAACGAAGACGAAGTCCAAACTTGGTCTTATAAAGGATGAACCAAGCCAAGAATGCCGTTGCAATGGCAACATAACCCATCAAACTCGTATTCTTGAAGAAAATATCTCCAATAACAGGAATATCAGCTAGGATAGGGAATGAAAACTTACCAAATGACTGAGTGATACTATCTGTTTGACCCTTGTTGTAAATAACTTTTACAAGGAAGACGCCTAGGGCTGGTGCTAAGAGGTTCAATACCGTACCAGATACAACGTGGTCTGCACGGAGATAAATCGTTGCTACCGCATGAATTGCAGCAAATAGGACACCTGCTAGCCCTCCAACAAGAATAGCTAGCAATGGAGTTGTTTTACCGAATGTTTCAGCAAACTCAATGTTGAAGACAACGCCGGCAAAGGCCCCAATAACCATGATACCCTCCAAACCAACGTTTACAATACCGCCACGTTCAGAGAAGACACCACCAAGACTGGTAAAAATCAATGGTGCTGAGTAAATCAACATCTGCGAAATGAGTAAGGCAAGAATTGAAATATTCATCTTATTTCGCTCCTTTCGCTTTATTTTTGGCTTTAAGCAACTGCTCAAAGATAAATTTCACACCGATAAAGAAGATGATAGACGCTGTAACAACGTTGATCAATTCAGGTGGAATTTGGGCACGAACCATACCTGGTGCACCAACAGAAAGGACACCAAAGAGGAAGGCCGCCAAAGGAATTCCCAGTGGTGAGTTTGAAGCCAAGAGGGCAACAGACATACCATTGAAACCAATATCCAAGTTACCACTTTGAATGTAGACATTTTGGAAGGTTCCAAGACCTTGAATAGCACCTGCAAGACCTGCAAGAGCTCCTGAGATAACCATTGAAAGAATAATAGTACGTTTAGCTGACATACCTGCGTAGTCAGAGGCTGTTGGGTTCAAACCAACTGAACGAATTTCAAAACCAAGGGTTGTCTTGGTTAAGAGGAACCAAATAACCACTACGGCAATGATTGCAAAGAAGATACCCAGGTTCATACGGGAATTATCTGTCAATGCACGCAACCATTCCATTTGATAAGAAGCGTTGGCTGAGACGTTGATGGTCGAATCCGTATTCTTCATCAAATTATCTGCAAATACTTCACGAATGATATAGTTACATGAGTAGAGCAAGATGTAGTTCATCATGATGGTGACGATAACTTCACTGGTTCCAAGGTAGGCACGCAAAATACCTGGAATAGAACCTGCAATACCACCAGCGACCATAGCGATGATGACTGTTGCTAGAATAAGAATTGGACGAGGCATATCAGGATTTGACAAGGCAAACCACCCTGCAAATACCCAACCAACATAGGCTTGACCAGGCAAACCAACGTTGAAGAAACCTGCACGACTAGCTACAGCAAAACCTAATGCAGTGAAGATTAGCGGTGCCATGGCACGGAAGATTTCTCCGATTGATTTAATATTACCAAAGGCTGAATAAAATAGTTCTTCGTAGCCCCAAATTGGGTCGTAACCGAAGACAAGCATGATGATGGCACCTAGCAACAGACCAGAAAATACTGCCAAAAATGGAAGGGCCACATTGTGATATTTCTTAGGCATGACTTTCTCCCTTCTCTAATTTTCCGCCTGCCATCAAGACACCAAGCTCCTGCTTGTTTGTTGTCGCAGGATCTACGATACCATGGATGGTACCATCGTGAATAACGGCAATACGGTCTGAAACATCCAAAATTTCATCCAATTCAAAGCTGACTACAAGAACTGCCTTGCCCTTGTCACGCTCTGCAATCAAACGTTTACGAATGTATTCGATAGCACCAACGTCCAATCCACGAGTTGGCTGGCTAACGATTAGAAGATCTGGGTTACGGTCAATCTCGCGGGCGATAATGGCTTTCTGCTGGTTACCACCTGACAAGGCCTTAGAAGGTACTAACTCACTAGCACCACGTACATCAAACTCTTCCATGAGTTGACGAGCCTTTTCATTGATTTTATTGTAGTTCAGAATACCATTCTTAGAGTTTGGCTCTTTATAGTAGGTCTGTAGGGCAATGTTTTCTGCGACAGACATTTGCAAGACCAAACCATCGCGGTGACGGTCTTCTGGAACGTGGCTGACCTGCATTTCAGTGATTTTACGAGGTGTTTTCCCGACAATTTCTTCACCTTTAATGGTAATAGAGCCAGATTTAACCTTACGCAAGCCTGTAATAGCTTGGATGAGCTCGCTCTGTCCATTTCCATCGATACCAGCAATACCAACGACTTCCCCAGCCCGAACATCAAGGTTTAGTCCTTTAACAGCTGGAATACCACGGTTTTCATTTACTACCAAATCCTTGATAGAAAGGATAACTTCTTTAGGATTTGAAGCAATTTTCTCTGTTTTGAAGGATACAGAACGTCCAACCATCCACTCCGCCAAATCTTCGTTGGTTGCACCTGCTACATCTACTGTTTCAATAGATTTACCACGGCGAATAACAGTTACACGATCTGCAACGGCACGAATTTCATCCAGCTTGTGAGTAATCAGAATGATAGACTTACCTTCTTCAATCAATTTCTTCATGATTTTAAGAAGCTCTGCTATTTCCGCAGGTGTCAAAACGGCTGTCGGCTCATCGAAAATCAAGAGGTCTGCACCACGGTAGAGGGTTTTCAAAATCTCTACACGTTGTTGGGCCCCAACAGAAATATCTGCTACTTTTGCTGTCGGATCAACTTCAAGACCATAACGCTCTGACAATTCCTTGATTTCAGTAATGGCTTTTTTGAGGTCAATCACACCACCCTTAGTCGTTTCCGAACCAAGAATGATATTCTCCGCAACTGTGAAAGCATCAACCAACATAAAGTGTTGGTGAACCATACCGATACCCAGATGGGCAGCTTTAGAAGGTGAGTCAATTGATACAACCTCACCATTGATTGCAATTTCTCCGCTGGTAGGCTCCAAAAGACCTGCCAACATATTCATAAGAGTTGATTTACCAGCACCATTTTCACCGAGAAGGGCGTGGATTTCACCTCGTCTGACATGTAAGTTGATGTGGTCATTCGCTACAAATTCACCGAAAATTTTGGTGATATTGCGCATTTCAATGACATTATCCCTAGTCATAATCTTCTTCCTTTCTGACTATCATTTTTGTCAGTAAAACCTACCAGACACTGATAGGCTTTACTGAGAAAAATTCTCAGCTCCGAAAAGGGCGACCGATTTCAGCCGCCGATTCGGAAAAAACAATAATTGTTTGTTTTTATGGTTTTTCTGGAACTTCAACCTTACCATCAATGATAGCTTGTTTTGCTTCAGCAATAGCTTTTGAAGCATCTTCTGAAAGGTTAGTTTCAGCTAATTCTACACCTTTATCTTTCAATGAGAATTGAACTACAGTACCACCAGGGAATTCTCCTGCAACAGCTTTAGTTGCGATGTCTTTTACAGCAGTACCAACTTCTTTGATTGTAGAAGCCAATACGAAGTTAGAAGCTTTACCATCTTTAGATGTGTACTCACCTTCTGCTGATTGGTCACGGTCAACACCGATAACCCAAACTTTATCAGCTTCGTTACGAGTTTCGTTTTCAGCTTTTGCTGCTGCGAATACACCGTTACCAGTACCACCTGAAGCGTGGAAGATTACGTCAGCACCTGCAGCGTATTGAGCAGAAGCCAATGTTTGACCCTTAGCAGCATCACCGAATGAACCTGCATAGTCAACTGTTACTTTAATATCGGGGTTAACAGATTTAGCACCAGCTACGAAACCAGCTTCAAAACGGTCGATTACGACACCTTCCATACCACCGATGAAACCTACGTGGTTAGATTTTGTTGATTTAGCAGCTGCAACACCAGCCAAGTAAGATGCTTGGTGATCTGCGAAGCCTACGCTCACAACGTTATCAAGATCTGGAACAACAGAGTCAACGATTACATAATGTGTATCTGTGTTGTTTGGAGCTACTTCAGCGATTGCAGATTCCAAGGCAAAACCGATACCGAATACAAGGTTGTAACCACCTGATACAGCTGAATCAAGGTTTGTTACGTAGTCAGATTCGCTAGCTGATTGGAAGTAATCATAGCCATTACCTTTTTCAAGACCAGCTTCTTTACCCCATGCAGTCAAACCTTCCCAAGCTGATTGGTTGAATGAACGGTCATCAACACCACCGATGTCAGTAACGATTGCAGCTTTTACTGATGACTCAGCTGATTCGCTACTTGATGAGCTATTTGATGTACGGCTACCGCAGGCAGCAAGAGTAAGTGCTGCAAGTGATACAACACCCAAACCAACAAGTTTCTTGTTCATTTCTGAACCCTCCTAAAAAATTCTTTGGCAACATGTCGTTGCGATGATAAATGGTTTCAGTCTTAACGACTGGCTTACAAACTTAGGTCAAGTCTGTAAAAGAGTATGGAAGTAATTCCCCGACTGTCATCTCGACTGTCGATTTATCTTTAGCGACCAAGGTCACTTTTAGATCCTGTTCAAAAAATTCTGCCATCACCTGACGGCAAGCTCCACAAGGGGAGATTGGCTTTTCTGTTTCACCATAAATGACGATTTCAGAAAAATCAAGAACTCCCTCTGAAACAGCCTTAAAAATGGCTGTTCTCTCTGCACAGTTTGTCAACCCAAAACTGGCATTTTCAATATTTACTCCAGTAAATACTTGGCCGTTTTTGGCAACCAAGACTGCACTTACTGGAAAGTGGGAATAGGGAACATAAGCATGGCGGCTATTTTCCACGACCAAATCAATCAGATTAGTAGTCTCCATCCGCCTTTTCTCCCTTCATGATTGCAACACCTGATGAAGCACCAATACGAGTTGCACCTGCTTCGATAAAAGCAATGGCATCTTCATAAGAACGAGCACCACCAGAAGCTTTAACACCCATCTCAGCACCAACTGTTTTTCTCATAAGAGCAACGTCTTCAACAGTTGCACCACCCGTTGAGAAACCAGTTGAAGTCTTGACAAAATCAGCACCAGCTTCTTTTGATAGTTCACAAGCTTTTACTTTTTCCTCATCCGTCAACAGACAAGTTTCGATAATGACTTTGACAAGCTTATCGCCACTAGCAGTAACAACAGCCTTAATGTCCTCTAAGACCAAATCGTAGTTTTTAGATTTTAAAGCACCGATATTGATGACCATATCAATTTCATCAGCACCATTTTCAATAGCATCCTTGGTTTCGAACGCCTTAAGAGCTGGGGTATTGGCACCCAAAGGGAAACCGATGACGGTACAAACTTTTACATCGCTGTCTTTCAACTCTTGAGCTGCATAAGCCACCCAAGTCGGATTGACACAGACACTGGCAAAATCATATTCTTTGGCTTCTGCCAAGATTTGTGCAACTTGTTCTTTACTGGTTTCTGGCTTTAAAATGGTATGGTCGATATATTTATTCAGTTTCATACTTTCTCCGTACATTAAGAAATAATTTCAATAATTTCTTTCGTTTTTACACTATCTTTATCTATTTTAACATTTTTCTTGAAATTTGTAAGCAAATTTTCCGAAATATTTTCATTTGCGTAAATTGTTGCGATTTTTTCTCCCTTGGCAATCACTTCTCCGACTTTTTTATGGAAAACAATGCCTGTTTCATAGTCCAAATCATCTGTCTTCACAGCCCGACCAGCTCCAATTCTCATAGCAAATAGTCCGAATTCCAAGGCTGGAAGTCCAACAATATAGCCGTCTTCATCTGCCAAGACATCTACTTGATGTGAAACCTGAACTGGACGATACAAGTCTTCCAAATCACCACCTTGTGCGACAACCATCTCTTCAAATTTCTTGAGGGCAGCTCCGTTTTCGATATGCTGACGGACTTCTTCTACTGTTTTTTCAACATTTGCCAAGCTGAGCATAATCTGAGCCAATTCACAGATGAACTCGGTCACATCTGCTCTACCTTTACCCTGAAGAATGTCCAAGGCTTCAAGAATTTCCAAACGATTACCGATGGAAGTGCCTACTGGCTGGGACATGTCTGTCAAAACAGCCACTGTCTTACGACCGACAGCTTTTCCAAGGTCAACCATGGTACGAGCCAAGACACGCGCGTCTTCGATGTTCTTCATGAAGGCGCCTTCGCCAACAGTAACATCAAGAAGAATGGCATCCGCACCCGCCGCAATCTTTTTAGACATAACCGAACTGGCAATCAGCGGAATGATATCCACCGTGGCAGTCACATCACGCAGGGCATAAAGCAATTTATCTGCCTTAACCAGATTATCCGATTGACCGATAACAGCCACACCCGTTTCTTGAACTTGTTTAATAAAATCTTCTTGGCTCACTTCGATTTGGTAACCCTTGATAGACTCCAGTTTATCCAGAGTACCACCTGTGTGCCCCAAACCACGTCCACTCATCTTGGCAACAGGAACACCAAAACTTGCCACAAGCGGTGCCAAAATCAAGGTAACCTTGTCACCTACACCACCAGTCGAATGCTTATCAACCTTGACACCTGCAATTGCCGAAAGGTCAATTTCTTCTCCAGAATGCACCATAGCCATGGTCAAGTCTGAAATTTCTCTTGTAGACATCCCTTTAAAGTAAATGGCCATTGCCAGGGCAGACATCTGATAGTCTGGAACACTACCGTCTACATAGCCATCAATCAACCATTGGATTTCTTCAGTAGATAACTCCAAGCCGTCACGTTTTTTCTGAATTAAATCAACTGTTCTCATTCTTTCACACTTTCAAGGATGTAATAACCCTTATCTTTTTTTATAATTTGGCAATTTCCAAACACTTCTTCCATCCGTTTTTTTGCGCTTGGTGCCCCCTGTTTCTTCTGGATAACAATGGTCAGGCTTCCACCGTCAACCAAATGTTCCTTAGCACCTGTAATCACTTCATGCACAACGGACTTGCCTGCCCGAATAGGAGGGTTGGAAATGACATAATCAAATTGCCCCTCTACTTGTTCATAAACATTAGATTGAAAAATAGTGGCTGACACACTATTCTTGGTGGCATTTTTCTCAGCTAACTCCAAGGCTCTGCTATTGACATCAATCATCGTAACATCTAAGTCATAGACTTTTGCTAGGGTCAATCCCAGAGGTCCGTAGCCACAACCTACATCCAAGAGGCTTTTTCCCTTCGCTAGTTCAAGGGAATTCAAAAGCACCTGACTTCCATAATCAACCATTTTCTTACTAAATACACCGGCATCTGTTAAGAAAGTCATCGGAGTATCCAGCAAGCTGACACGGAGTTCATGAATATCATGTGCTGCACTTGGATTCTTTTCATAATACATATTAGACATACCCTGATTATACCATTTCTTAAAAACGTTTTCAAGAGTTTTGCAAGATTGGAAAATATGTTAAAATGTAAGTATTATGTAAAACGCTTACTTCTATTAGAAAGAATAAACTATGAAGAATGAATTTTTAAATTTTGAAGAAATCGACCGGAAAACCTGGCAACAGCTCCATCGGAAGACCACTATTCCCCTGAGCCAAAAAGAGCTCAATTCAATCAAGAGTTTCAATGACCGAATCCAACTGCACGAAGTTTCTGATATTTACCTTCCTCTTATCAACCTCATCCATATTTATCGAAAGGCTAGAAAGGACCTTAATTTCACCAAGAGCCTCTTCCTGCAAAAATCCATCAAGCCTCAGCCTTTTATTATCGGTGTTTCTGGTAGTGTGGCCGTAGGAAAATCTACAACCAGCCGCCTGCTTCAAATCCTAATCGCCCGCACCTTTAAACACGCCAAGGTTGAATTGGTCACAACAGATGGCTTCCTCTATCCAAATGCCATTCTGGAAGAGCGGCAGATACTGAACAAAAAAGGATTTCCAGAGTCCTATGATATGGAAAAATTGATTGATTTCGTGGATAAGATAAAAAATGGTTATGATTGTCAAATCCCTGTCTATTCTCATGAGATTTATGACATCGTACCTGATCAGCTTCAGGAAATTAAGGCCCCTGACTTTCTCATTGTCGAGGGGATCAATGTGTTTCAAAATCCACAAAACCAGCGCCTCTATGTCAGCGATTATTTCGACTTGTCAATATACGTTGATGCCGATGTAGAACATATTGAAACCTGGTACCTAGAACGTTTCCAAAAATTATTAACTCTAGCAAAGAATGATCCCAACAACTACTACCATCGTTTTACTCAGATGACCTATCCAGAAATCATTGCCATTGCCCAAAATACTTGGAAAAATATAAACCTAGCTAATTTGGAAAAGTTCATCGAACCTACCCGAAACCGTGCAGACATTATTCTCCATAAGGCTGATAACCATGAGATTGATAAAATTTATCTAAAAAAATAAATTTCACTTGTCAAAACCTATCTTTTCAGATATAATGGTATAGTTAGTACAAGAAAGGGTGGAGGTGAAACCATTGGCAAACATTAAGTCAGCTATCAAACGCGCTGAATTGAACGTTAAACAAAACGAAAAAAACTCAGCACAAAAATCAGCTATGCGTACTGCAATCAAAGCATTTGAAGCTAACCCATCTGAAGAGCTTTTCCGCGCTGCTAGCTCAGCAATCGATAAAGCAGAAACTAAAGGTTTGATTCACAAAAACAAAGCAAGCCGCGACAAAGCACGTCTTGCATCAAAACTTGCTTAATAAAAAAAGAAACCTTCGGGTTTCCTTTTTTTATTCTCTCATACTCACCAACCTGTCACTTCAAATGTATAGGTCTGGTTATTATAGTAGTACTGATAGGTATAGACATACCCCAGGGCATCAAAGAGGGAATTGTTATCACTTCCTGCCAGGTTTACCATTTCCTGCAAAGCTTGCTGGTTTGCAAATTGCAGAAAAATCCTCTCTGCTCCCTGCTCTTTCTGCTGACGAACACTTTCTAAGATAGCTAGCTCATCAAAGCTTGGGAAATAGGCTCCCATCTGCATATAATAATTAAGGGAATTGTCTTGAGCAGATGGATAGGCCAAGGGCCTTGACTGAAAAGGGTATTCCTTGCCCCAGTAAGTCAGTAAATCACTATCAGCCTTTCTACTTCTATTTAAAAATTCATCCGTAACACAGAGATAGTCATAGGAAATATCTGATTTCGCTTGACCACCCATGGCTTCTTCAAAGACAGGATCACCCCAGGTCGTGTCAATACCGTAGTACTGACCATCAATCTGAACCAGGTTCCATGCATGGCCGATTTGGTTTCCCTGCTCACTATTGGCCATTCCACTCACATAGATACAATCTATACCAGCTAATTTACATAAATACTGAAAGGTTCGACTATAGCCTGCACATACAGATTTCTGTTCAAGAAGAACACTAGTAATGCCCTGTTCTTTCCAAGAAAGACTGTCATTGGACAGGGCCTCTAAATCATAGTCAGTTTGTTTGATAATGGTTTCGTAGAAAAACTTGACCATCTCATAATCTGAACCCTTGGGAGCCTGTTCGATAATAGTTCGGGCAAGATTTTCAAGTTGCCGACTGACTTGCTCAACATCATCAGGATAGGTAGGATTTGATAAGTCTGAAAAACCAATGCCATCAACCATGGCATCCGTTAACCAATAGTATTCTGGGAAATCATTGGCAACAGAAAAATAGACACGAGTATAGGTTTCCTGGTTGACCGAATCAATCTCAATCCTGCTTTCTCTTTTTCTCAAGCCATTAACAAATTGGAGATAGACACGCCGTTCCCTGTCTGTATCCAACTCTTGAAAATAAAAATTCCCCGCAACTTCTTCCCTTAGTGCAGACAATTCTGCCTCACGTTCTTTTTTCTCCTGAACAAATTCAAATTGCAGGTCTTTTAGTTTGTCTGGTAAATTCTCAAAGTAAGTTCTAGTTCCCGTCCATCTAGAAGTTACTCTGAGAAAACTGCATAAAACCAACAGAATTTAGTCTCAGACTAAGTTCTGTTTTTGCCTAAAAT
>NZ_POJH01000027.1 GCF_002960625.1 Streptococcus suis | reverse complement strand
CTGTTTAAAAAGTCATAAGATTAGTCACTGGTAGGAATTAATCTAACGTATTTATTTATCTGCGTAATCACTGTTTTTAGTCTGTTTCAAAACAGTAGATGTTTTATCTACATAACGCATTTGATAACGCATTTAGAATACCAACATGACAAATCCCTCCTTCTTAATTACAAATTTTTAGCATCTAATTTAACTTCAATTCCTATTATACAAAATTTTAAGATACTGCACTATCAACACACTCTTTATTTTTTATATAGTTCCAATCAAGAGCAGTCCCTCAATCGTAATCTCGGTCAGCTGGCTCAAGTCCAACTTGGACTGGTCCACTTGGAAAAAGAGGGGCGTCATGTCTGCCAAGACTTGGGCATGTTCTAGGCTAATCGGCAAGGTCCGACTGACCAGTACTTGCTCCACCTGCCCTAGGTAAGACTTGAAATGGTCCACGATAGCCTGGTTATCATAGGACTCCTTGCGGAGTTGGTCTTTAGCTAAATGGCGGAGCTCCTTGAGGTGATTGGGTCCTGGGACCAGCTTGAGAATAGCCCCACCAACTTTCAGCACTCTGGCAAATTCCTGGTAATTAGCTGGGGAAAAGATGTCCAAGATGCCGTCAATTGTCTTGTCTTGAATAGGTAACTTGGTTAAGTCACCGACAAACCATTTGACCGACTTGGTCCTGTCAGATTTGGCTGCCAAGAGAATGGAGTCCTTGGAAATATCAAAAGCAAGAATGTCCAAGTCCATTTTCTCGGCTAACTTACGGGAATAAAAACCCTCTCCACAGCCGATGTCCAAGACAGACCGCAAGCCCAGCTCTGCTATTTTCCCCTCCAAAGCTTCATAGAGATGGTCGTAATAGCCTGCCTCTAAAAAGGCCTGGCGGTTTTCAAAGCTAGACTTGTGGTAGTTGGCGGACTGCTTGACTTGGGGTGCCAGGTTGACATAGCCCTGCTTGGCGATGTCGAAGGTGTGGCGGTTGGGACAGCGGAGGCTGTTGAGGTCAAGACCAAGAGCCTGCCCACAATGTGGACAGGCGAAAAATTGGTCGCTATTGGCAAAATGTTGGTGTTTGGTCATCTTATTTGTATTCTTTTCTAAAGCGGTGCAGGGCTAGGCCTGATAGGAGCGTGGCAATGGCTCCTGTAAAGACCAGCAAGTAGCCGACTGGAATGAGGTAAAAATTTTCATGCAGAATGCCCTTGGCATCGACATATTCGACTGAGTTTGCCTTGATGACAAAGCAGACGAAGCCGAGAAGCATGAGAAAACTACCAATAATGGTAATGGTCAGGTGCATCTGGGTACGGCGGCCTTCGCGACCGTCTTTTACAAGTTTTTCTGTCATGTTGTTCATGTCAGTTCCTCCTAAGATAAGGTAATCTAAGGAGATCAAAAAGACAGAGGACATGAGAATCAAAAGTTCCAAGTCGGGCAGATTTTTGTCATTTTCCCAGTTGGAAACAGCCTGCCGTGTCACATTGAGTTTGAGGGCAAACTGTTCCTGAGTCAAACCTTTCTTTTTTCGTAAGTCTTTGATTTGCTGTTCAAAGTTCATTTCTTTCTCCTTTCAGGGAGCGGGACAGAACTCGAAAAATGAAAAAGAGTTCGTCGTCCCGCCCCCGCACAGTTGATTAGGCCAGATTTGAAGTGTGCAACACGAACAAATCTGCCAATCAACCACTGCGCTGAGATGTTGACACCACCTTCGAGAAGTGATGCTAATCTCTATACTTATCTTAGCTTCTTGGTCGATGTTTGCCAAGAAAGACTGGCTTGCTCTGGACTTTTTTAGCGAAAGGTGGTCTTGCTAACTCCGCAAGACTGGCTTGCAATCCTGTTCTATCAAGGGTTTGAGCCTCTTGTCAACTTCCTGTCAACCTAGCCCATCTGCTCGGATAATTCTTCCCATTCTTCCATGAGGCTTTCTTGTTGACTGGTCAGTTGGTCGATTTCTTTCTGGTGATTGGTCAGCTGACCGATGTCGTTGGTTTCTAGCATGGCTTGGTTGAGCTCGCTTAAGCGGTTTTCGATGCTATCGATTTCTGCCTCAATTTGCTCGATGCGGCGAGCCAGTTTGCGTTGCTCTTTTTGGTTTTCCTTTTGGGCTTGGTAGTCCATGGCTCCGGCTGATTGGCTGGTACTTTCTAGCTGGTCAGGCTGGGCATCTGCTTCCTGCTCTGCCTTTTTCTCCAAATAATAGTCATAGTCGCCCAAGTAGAGCGTGGAGCCAGTTTCCGAGATTTCCAGGACCTTGGTGGCGACGCGGTTGATGAAATAGCGGTCGTGGCTAACAAAGAGCAGGGTGCCGTCAAAGTCAATCAGGGCATTTTCCAGCACTTCCTTGCTGTCGATGTCCAGGTGGTTGGTCGGCTCGTCGAGGATGAGGAAGTTGTTATTTTCCATGGATAGCTTGGCCAAGAGCAGGCGGGCTTTTTCCCCACCCGATAGCATGGACACAGACTTTTTGACGTCATCACCTGAGAAGAGGAAGGCTCCAAGGCGGTTGCGGATTTCCACTTCAGGTGTGGTCGGAAAGGCGGACCAGAGCTCCTCCAAGACCGTGTTGGAAGGCGTCAGGGCCGACTGGGTCTGGTCGTAGTAGCCCACTTCCACATTGGCACCGAGCTTGGCTTCCCCTTTGATAAATGGCAGAGCTCCGATGATGGACTTGAGCAGGGTTGTTTTTCCGATACCATTCGGACCGACAATGGCAATGGCATCGAGTTTCCGTTGGTCAATTGAAATAGGCTGGGAAAGAATGTTTCCATCGTAGCCCACCGCAGCATTTTCCACTGTCAAGACGATATTGCCAGAAGTCTTGTCCGACTGAAAGGTCATGTTAGCAGACTTCTGACCAGCTGTCGGCTTGTCTAGTCGCTCCATCTTTTCCAACTGCTTACGTCTAGCCTGAGCACGCTTGGTGGTCGAAGCACGGACAATATTTTTCTGAACAAAGTCTTCTAACTTAGCAATTTCCTTCTGCTGCTTCTCATAGTTTTGCAATTCCGTTTGCAACTTCTGCTCTTTGAGCTCGACAAACTGAGAATAATTACCCACATAGCGATCCAAGGAATGCTTGGTCAAATCCAGCGTCAGCGTCGCCACCTTGTCCAAGAAATAGCGGTCATGGCTGACGATAATCAAGGCTCCCTTGTAATGCACTAGGTAGTTTTCTAACCAAGCAATGGTTTCAATGTCCAGGTGGTTGGTTGGCTCGTCCAGCACCAAGAGTTCTGGACTTTCAAGAAGCATTTTTGCTAGAGCCAGTCGAGTATTTTGACCGCCAGAAAGTTCGGAGATTTTCATGTCCCACATGGTCTGGTCAAACTTGAAACCGTTCAAAATAGCACGAATATCCGCTTCATAGTTAAAACCACCTGCCTGACGAAATTCCTCTGACAGACTATCATAGGTTTTCATGAGCTGGTCGAGTTCATTACCAGACAGACTCCCCATTTGCTCTTCCATAGACCGCAGGCGTTTCTCCGTCATCCGCAGGTCGTCAAAAACATGAAGCATTTCATCGTAAATGGTATTTTCTGACTGGAATCGACTGTCCTGTGCCAGGTAAGAAAGGGACAAATCACGCTTGGTTGAAATGTCACCGCTAGTCGCCGCCTCTTCTCCGACAAGGATTTTGAGCAGAGTAGACTTGCCTGCTCCATTTTTTCCGACAAGGGCAATCCGATCCCGTTCATCTACTTGAATGTTGATATTGTTAAATAAAACTTCGCCCGCAAAGGAGCGCTCAATCTTGTTTCCGCTTAGTATAATCATAAAAATATTATACCAAAAAAATCAGCACAAGGCTGATTTGATTTCACTATTATACCAGGGATTGAATAAGCTCCCTATTCTGCCAGATCAGATAAAGACCGCCACCAATAATGATGAGCATGATGACAAACTTAATCACACCTTTGACAAATCGGATAAGCATCATCAAAATCATAGACACAATTAACCAGCCCCAAGCCGAAGAATTAAGCAAGGTCTGCATGCTCTCCAAGCTCGCCCCCGTCCATGCCTTGATAGGTTCTGGAATTTTATCAAACCAGCTGCTATCTATACCGATTTGCTCCATAATGGAATGACTGGTCGATTGTAACCATGCAAAAATCCCAGCATTATAGAGAAAGAGCAAGGCTTGCTCTGGGTAACGTTTTATTGTGTTTGTAATTGTTCGAAACATATTTTCCCTTCTATTCTGAATACAAGGCCACTACGGCATCAATATCTGCCTGCTGAATACCATGATTAGAACCGGCCGATTCCATAACAGAAGCCTGACTATCATCATGATCCAAACCAATGGCATGACCCAATTCATGTTCAGCTGTATGGATAATTCTGTCCATATCATAGCCATACTCTTCATTCAAGAGATAATAACTATTCAAGCGAACTGTCACCGAGCTATAATAATTGGTCAATAAGTTGGTCGTTGAATTAGCCTCACCTGCCGCCTGGGTATTCCCATCATTCATCTCAGTAGCAATAATATCCGCCTGATTTGGATCTGTGGTAAGGACTAGGGTAAAGGCACCGGTCGCATTCCAATTGGCAATAGCCGTTTCATAGGCAGCTACGAATGTTGGATTTTGGGTTTCAATATAGACAGTCGCAGTATTGGTTTCCCAACGTCCATGGTCAGCTGTATTAACCGTATCAGTAGTCAGATGTTTGATGGTATCAACACCCTCTTCAATACTGACCTCGGATTGACCTTTAACCATCAATTGTACTTCCTGAGCCAAGGTTTGTAGCATCTGAGGCGCAGCTTCCTGTTGAAAATAGAACAACAGCCCCAAACCACATGCGATTAAAACCATGGAAAGCCAAACCAAGCTCCAAACCGTTCGCCAGATCCATTTAAAAATTGAAGCAAAAAATTTCATACACTATACCTCTCTCTAGAAATAGATTTCAGTATAGTCTTATTTTCTGAAATTTTTCTTAAATGCTAGGACAATCTTTCTTCTAATTTAAAATCAATGGGCAACCAAGCCAAGACCTTTTCAATCTGTTGGTTCCAATAATACCACTCATGTTTACCTGGTCCATAACTAGCTTCTATATCAAATCCCTGCTCCTCCAGCTCTCGAACTGCTTTTTGATGCCCTTCAAAGAGAAAATCTTCCTCACCACACCAGGCATAGAACTTGGTTTTCTTGTCCGAAAATCTAGAAATATTAGTCAGTAGATTTGGATTTTCTGGATTATCTACATCCCCAAAAACACCCTTCCAATAGTCAGGACTACCTAATTCCAAGGCAGATGGACTGGTAAAATCAACCTGCAAGGCTCCTGAAAGTGAGGCTGCGTAAGAAAAGCGATTGGTCATCATGGCAATCTTGAAAGTCCCATAGCCCCCCATAGACAAGCCAGCAATGAAATTCTTCTCACGCTTGTCAGACATATTTGGGAAAAACCGCTTGAGGATTTGAGGCAACTCAATCGCTATGGCATCATAATAATTCATACCATAGGTGGTGTTGGTGTACCAAGCCTTGTCCGTATTAACCATAACAACAATCAGATTAGTATAACGAACCAAGCGTTCAATAGTCGACCGATTGAGCCAGGAATCCTGATTTCCTCCCATCCCGTGCAAGAGATATAGGACAGGAATGTCGTTATCATCAGGATTTTCCACACGATTTCGGTCGGGATATAAAACCGTAACCTGTCTGGACATATCCAAAACTTCTGAATGGTATTCAATTTTCATGATTGCCATATGTTTCTCCTTATGTAGAAAGAGCCTGGGTTGCCCTGGGCTCTTTGCATTTATAAAACTCTATTTCACTTCCATAATCACCGGCAAAATGGCTGGGCGACGTTTGGTTTGGTCAAAGAGGAATTTAGCTAAGTCATCGCGAACAGCACTCTTGAGTTCTGTCCAATCAAAACTATCCTTGGTGAAGTAATTTTCCACCGTTGCATTGACCAAATCTGATGCCTCACGCAAGATATCCTTGCTCTTCTTGACATAGACAAATCCGCGTGTATTGACCTTGGCCTTGGAAATGATTTTCTTCTCACGGCGGTTGACAGTGATTGCCACGATAAAGATACCATCTTCTGAGAGAATTTTACGGTCACGAAGGACAATATTTCCAACATCTCCCATGGCATTTCCGTCAATCATGACATCACCAGCAGGAACCGCTCCGCTATGGACAAAATCCCCATCTTCATAAGCCATGACATCCCCACGCTTGACGATAATAATATTCTCTGGGAACATGCCGATTTCAAGCGCAGCCTTGGCATGAGCATCTAGCTGACGGTACTCCCCTTGAACTGGGAAGAGATACTTAGGACGGAGGATGTTGAGCATGAGCTGCAGATCACGCGCATTGCCGTGACCAGACACACGCAGGTTTTTGGTAATGGATTTGACCGTTCCACCAGCCTTGTAAATCAAGTTTTCAACACGGGCAACTACCGCCTCTTTGGAAACACTTGGTGTCGTAACGATATAGACTAAATCACCTTCCTTGATTTCGACATAACGGTGGCGACCAATGGCCATCTTACGAAGCCCGTTCAGTGGCTCACCCATCCGACCTGTTTCCAGGATAATCAATTCATGGTCTTCGTATTTGCCCATATCCTTCGGCTTGACCAAAAGACGTTCGCTAACCAATCGAAGTTTTTTCAATTGGATAGCCGTACGGACAATATTTTCCACATCGTGCCCCGTCAAAACAACGCGGCGACCTGTAGCCTCAGCCGCATCAAAGATTTGTTGGATACGGACAATATTACTTGCCACAGCAGCTACAATCACACGACCTTCACAGTCTGCAATGGTATTGAGAATTTCTTCCCCAGCTTCATGCATACTAGCTGACTGCACATTGCTATCTGCATTGGCCGAATCTGACAAGAGAGCCAATACACCTTCTGAACCAATTTCAGCCAGACGACCAAAGTCTGTCCGGTAGTATTTATCCGCAGCCTGATCAAATTTGAAGTCACCAGTATAAACGATATTTCCTTGGTCTGTCTTGACTACAATTCCCAAACTTTCAGGAATAGAGTGAGTTGTCTTAAAGAAAGATACAACTGAATCACCAAAATCAATCTCAGTCGCTGCATTGATGACGTGGAAATCCTTGAATTTCTTGGTTGCATTATTGTTCTTGACAATCAATTTCGCCAATTCAATGGTCAGGTGTGAGCCAAAAACAGGAACTTTCACTTTTTCTAAAAGATAAGGCAGGGCTCCAATCGAATCAGCGTGACCATGTGTCAGAAAGACCCCAGCTACACGGTGCTTGTTTTCTTCTAAATAATCAAAGTTGGGAACAACTACATCAACACCCAACTGTTCATTTTCTGGATACTTGGCACCAGCATCCATGACAAAAATATGCTCATTTACTTCGGCAATGTAAAGGTTTTTACCATTTTCTCGTACACCACCGAGAGCCATGATTTTTATGCTACTCATTTTTTCTCCTTTTAGACATCCCACAGGTGTCCAGTTTATTTTTCTTACCAACGGTCCTTGGGTGTTCCAAGTCGAATTACAGTCTGCTAATTATCGTCATTTAGTTTTTCTTTTATTACTTCGTTAACTCGCCTTGCCTAACTCCAGTTATGCCTGCGGCTCGTTGCCTAGTACTAAAAGTAAACTAAAAGACTATATTTTAGCTATCGCTTCTATTATACATTTTTTCAGGAAAATTTACAAAAAACTCTGCTGAAATTCAACAGAGTTCTCCCATTTAATCAATAACCATGTCCCCTATGTTCCCACTTTCCACCAGCATTACGCACTAAAATCCATTTCCAATCCCGATGAATACTATTTGGTTCCAAGGTTGGTTCTGCCCCTTCAGCGGCTACCTTGAAAGAAGAGGTTAACACTATAGCCTCCTCTGCACCATAGTTTTCAGCCCAGTCATCAAATAACTTTTCATCATCGCCACCATATCCAATGGTCAATAATTGGCAACTCTTAAAATGCTTATCAAAGTAATCTTGAACGACAACTACAGCATCCTGAATTTCTTTTTCCGAGTATAATTCCGATGCTTCCATCGGCTCAATCTTTGCCTGATAAGCTGCTCCTGTCCGACATCCTACCAAAAATAGACAACAAAACAGACTACAAATAGCTAAACATTTTCTCATCTTTGTTACCCCAAGTCAACAATCGTTGCTGAAAAGCCAATCTCTTCTACAAAACGCAAAACATCTTCTGTCTTTACAAAAATCGTTTTCGTATTAACATTGGGGTGGAAGGTTAGAATGGGTTCAGAAAGGATTTCTTTATCAAAAAAGACTTGAATATCCTTATCAACATTATGTAACAAGCCAAAAACAGATACCGCACCCGCAGGCAAGTGCATTTTTTCCATCAAGCTATCGCTCGAGGCCATCCGAATACGGTTTGCCCCGACCAAATCCCTAAATAAGTCCATATCCAGCTGCTTCTGGTCATCCATGATCAGTAAATAAAATGCAGTCTTTTTCTTATTAGTCAGAAACATGGACTTGGTCCGTACTCCTTCTAACCCTTCAATGTAAGAGTCTGCTTCCTCAGTTGTCCGAGCTGGTGGATGCTCTACAATGGTGTAGTCCATTCCCAAGTCAGCTAATGTTTTAAAAACCAATTTATCCATGATAGCACTCTTGCTATATTTAGTATATTATACTGCTTTTTAACCGAAAATTCAAAGGATAAGAAAAGCCTGGATTGCTCCAGACTTTAGTCAAACTGACTGCCCTATTTAATAATCAATCTTCCCAATACTCCTCAACATTTGTCACGCTCTGAGGGATACCAATTAACTGAATATCAAATTTTAAGGACGGTTCTACTCTTGAAGAAGCATTGTGAATGCGAAAACTGATAGACCAACCATTATCCATAATCAACTCCAGAGTATTTTTAGAACCTCTCTTGTAGTCTAAAGAGAAAATTCTTGTTGGTAAAACAGTTGACAAGCCCTTAACCCTTGTCTTTGGACGAATGGTTTGATAATTGATAGATAAGGTATCGTTTAAGTTAAATGCCTGAACAATCGTTTTCCGTTCCTTATCCTTTGCTATTACTTTATAAAAGTCTTTTCGTCCTAGTAGATACTCAATTAGAAGTTGGGGGACATCCTGATGTTGCTCGTATAATCGAAGCAACTCAAATTTAAAAGCTTCAAGAACAGGTAAATAAATCTCCACTTCTTTATTTTCAAACATAGTCCATTTATGCTGCTCAGCTTTATCAAGGTGCTTGGTTTCATCCCTCAAAGTTGCTAACCTAGTGAATACGGGCTTAATGGCTTCAAAGTAATCGTTAGAAACTGGAAGTCCCAACCATTTCAAACCAAAATCTATGTCATTGGATAGCCTAGAATGTTTTAGGGCATGATGATTATGTTTACAAGAAATCCCAATCTCCCAATCAGTTTCACCTTTGATAAATACAATATCCCTAACATCACCATCTCCACCACTTTTATCAACTAAAATGGATAAGGTTACTAATTCCTGACCATTAGACAGATTTGGTTCTGCCTTTAGAATGGTAGTTAGACTCGCCTTAGCCGCTTGGAACATATCTTCTTGTAAAACGCTATCTAATTTTTGGAAATTATCCCGTGCAGTTAGATAGGCCTTGCTCTCTTCAATTTCACACCTCATCCCCAACTCCGTTAAAGCCTTGTAAAAAGTTGTAATACAAGCATATTCAAATCCTTTTCCTTGTACTGTCTGCTTAGCCATTTCTACTACTCCTATATTTTTACTAGCTTTATTATCCCACAATAGTTTCTACTGGCCAAGTTTATTTTTTTTTGTTATACTTGTAAAGTATATATTCAGTTGGGAGTTCTTATGAAAAAAACAGACAAGCAATTCATATCTTCATCCACCTTCACTGTGGAAGAAATTGAAGAAATACTACAGGCGAAAATCAAGGAAGAAACTCAAAAAGTCGAAGAGGCCATTACGCAAGAGGAAAAAGATAAGGAACAAGCTATTATTGATACTATTCAATACGATGAAAGTAAAATCAATATTGTTTCTCTCTTTAGTGGCTGTGGTGGACTTGATTTAGGTATCGAATTAGCTGGCCTTGTTGCTCAGTACGGTCAGGAAAAAGCCTATCAACTATTCCAATCAAAGCTGTCCTATGATAGTCACAGAAATAAGCTTATCAATTTCATTTTTTCAAATGATTTATTTGAATCAGCAAATCAGTCTTACCTGAAAAACTTCCCTCATACGATTTACAAAAGTTCTAAAAATATCCAGAAAGTTTCCCTTTTTCCAAAAGCTAATATCATGCTCGGAGGATTTCCTTGCCCAGGCTTTAGTGTGGCAGGTCCACGCTTGCTTGATGATGAGCGTAATTTTTTATACATTCATTACATCCGTGCACTCATGCAGTCAAAACCTGAGTTCTTCATTGCAGAAAATGTTAAAGGTCTAATGACTCTCGGAAAAGGAAAAGTGCTAGAACAAATTACAGAAGACTTTGCAGCGGCTGGCTATGTCGTTACTGCCCACCTTGTAAATGCACGAGATTATGGAGTTCCACAATTAAGAGAACGTGTTTTCATTATTGGTGTAAGAAAAGATATTCAGAAAAAATTCAACTATGTCTATCAACTGCCACCAGCAACACACGGACCAGAAAAAGAAGCATATGTCACACTCAAAGATGCCATCGGAGATTTACCTCTTGAACCGAGCGATGTCTTTGATTCAACATATTCTTCTATATATATGAGCCGTAACCGTAAGAAATCTTGGGAAGAACAGAGCTTTACAATCCAAGCCAGTGCTAGACAGGCACCCCAGCATCCCCACGGATTGCCTATGAAAAAAATAGACAAGGAAACATGGGTATTTCAAGGAAACCATAATCGTAGACTATCTGTCAGAGAATGTGCTCGCATTCAAACCTTTCCGGATTGGTTTGAATTTTCTAATGGAAATAAAGGAAATGTGACAGAGAACCATCGATTAAATGAACAATATAAGCAAATCGGAAATGCAGTCCCTGTTGTTCTTGCTGAGAAAATTGCCAGACCTATTATCGAATTTTACTACAAAAATCTACTATAAAAAATAAGAATCCTGCTACAAACACAGGATTCTTTCTTTACCTTTATTGACACATAAACATCAAACTAATCAAACAACTTATAATAATCTTCCAGCTTCATCTGGGACTTCTCTTCGCTAGTCTGGTCTTGGATAATCTGACCATTCTTCATGACAATCAAGCGATTGCCGTGGCGAAGCGCATCTTCCATCTGGTGAGTAACCATGAGAGCTGTCATTCCCTTGGTCGCAATCAACTCATCCGTTAAGTGCATCAGGGATTGGCTGGTTTTAGGGTCAAGGGCTGCGGTATGCTCATCCAAGAGCAAGAGTTCTGGTTGCTTCAAGCTAGCCATTAACAAACTCAAGGCCTGTCTTTGCCCACCTGATAAAAGCCCTGCTGGTGTGTCCAAATGCTTTTCCAAACCATTTCCCACTCTCGGCAAGAGCTGGGCAAATTCTTCCCTTTCTTGGACCAATCTACGTGGCACCAAGCCCCGCCCCTCACCACGATACTTGGCAATGAGCATATTTTCTGCCACTGTCATCCGCGGAGCAGTTCCCATTTTAGGATCTTGGAAGACACGAGCCAGATACTTGGCCCGTTTTTCAGCAGGCCAGTTGGTCACATCCTCACCAAGTATGTGGACCGAACCACTTGTCAAGGGCAGGGTACCAGCAATGACATTGAAGAGGGTTGATTTCCCAGCACCATTGCCACCTAAAATAGTAATAAAATCCCCTTGGTAGATGGTCAAATTGACATTGTCCAAAATCACGCGCTCTTCATCAAAACCGTTGGTCACCACCTTGGTGGCATTTTTTAATTCAACAATTGCTTTCATCGTGACAGGCTGGCTCCTTTCAAGACTTTATTTTTCAACTCAGGAACCATGAGGCAGACTGCCAAAATCATAGCTGAGAAGATACGGAGGTAGCTGGTATTGATACCGAGGGAGATAACCACCAAAATCAAGAACTGATAGAAAATGGCACCCACTGCAATGGCCAAGAACCGTTCCAACATGGTCAAATTTCCATATAAGACCTCACCGATAATCAAGCTAGCCATCCCAACTACGATGACCCCGATACCACGGGATACATCCGCATAACCTTCTTGTTGAGCAATCAAGGCACCCGCAAGAGCAATAATCCCATTAGAAAGAATCAACCCAAGCAGTTCCATTCTGCTAGTATTGATACCAAAACTGCGAGCCATATCTGGATTATCCCCCGTCGCGATAAAGGCTTGACCCAGGCGAGTATAAAGGAAGAACATCAAGGATCCAATGACTAGGGCAACACTTCCCAAACCAAGCAAAAGACCATTTACTTGCTCGGAAAAGGGAAGCAAGTCCTGCAAGCGACTGGTATTTAGCAAGCCTAAATTTGCCCGACCCATGATAAAGAGAATAATGGAGTGACAGGAAGACATGACCAGAATACCAGCTAAAAGTGTAGGGATTTTCCCCTTGGTATAGAGCAAGCCCGTAATCAAGCCTGCCAAACAGCCTGCCAAAACGGCTGCTAGGGTAGCCAAGACAGGATGAACTCCCTGGGTCAATAAGGTTACTGCAACTGCTCCTCCCAGCGGAAAAGAGCCCTCTGTCGTCATATCCGGGAAATTCAAAATCCGAAAGGTGACGAATATTCCCATTCCTAGTACAGCCCATAAAAGAGCCTGTGATACTGTTGATACAATCATAACTTTCCTTTGTTTTATTCGATAACCTTGCTTGCCTTATTGATAATCTCTTCTGACAAGCTGATACCTAATTCTTTTGCAACTTTCTGGTTAACAACGACCGTACCTTCATTGAAGATTTGGACTGGTGTATCCGCTGGATTGGCACCATCAAGAATTTTCGCAGCCATTTTACCTGTTGCCACACCCAAGTCATATTGGCTGAGGGTTACAGATGCAATACCTCCACCTTCGACCATGTCTTCTACACTAGTGAAAATCGGAGTTTTCGTTTTATTTGCCACAGAAACAACTGTTGAAAAGGCAGAAGCAACAGTATTGTCTACTGGTGTGAAGAGAACATCTGTCTTACTTGTTGCCACTTCTACTGTAGAGGCTAATTCATTACTTGATGCCACTGCATACTCCAGAACGGTATAGCCAGCTTCTTCCGCTGCAGCCTTAAATTCCGCTACTTGAATTTTTGAATTGTCTTCGTTTGAAGAATAGAGGACGCCGATTGTTTTTGCCTCTGGTGTGATTTCCTTGATGAGGGAAACAGCGTCTGCTACAGGTGTCTGGTCAGACACACCAGTGATATTCCCACCAGGATTTTTCAAGTCTTTTACCAAGTTGGCACCAACTGGGTCTGTTACCGCACCCATGATGATTGGCAATTCAGTCGTTGCGTTTGCCAAACCTTGTGCAGCTGGTGTCGCGATACCGATTAAGAGTTCATTACCATTGTCCACCAATTTTTTACTCATGGTCTGTACCTGTGACTGGTCAGCCTCAGCATTCATAAAATCAATGTCCAAATTATCCGTCGTTGAATAGCCTCCCTCTTTCAGTCCATCCTTGATCCCCTTATAAATCTCATCTAGTGAATCATGGGTTACGAACTGAAGAACCCCAATCTTAACTTTCTCCGTTGATTTAGATGAATTGCTCTGCTCTTTTTGTGTCATAAACAAAGCAGCAACTACCATAACAGTAAGGGCAACAATTGTAGCAAGTAAGTTTTTATTTTTCAACATATTCATTCTCCTCGTAAAATACATAATATTCAATTTCTACGTCTTCAAAATTTTATTCCACCATCGCCATCGTTTCATCTTGATTACCTCGTAATTTCTATCATTGTCAAAGTAGAAGGTCATTATCTGTATTTCATTTTTCATTTGAACGACAATCTACCAAGACAATGGAAAAGCCCCCGCATACTGAAAAACAGTATGCGAGGGCGTCAATGACACGGTGCCACCTCACTTATGGGATTTGTCTAGAATCCTCCCATATCTCATCTCCTCTAACAAGGAGTTGCACTGTAAGGTGTGCGGACCGAACTATCATTGTTTTAAGTTCTTTTACGTGACTGTTTTGGTCGATTACTTCGTTAGCTCTCCTTGCTATACCACCACAAACAATCCTTGTGAATTTAGGGCATTTTAGGACTAGGCAGTCGAGTGAAGGCAGTACTGGTGGTACGGCAAGCACGACTAACGACGTCATAAAATAGACATAAATACACATCAGCCCATTTCATAAAACTCCGCCACCTGTTCTCAGCACCACAGGCTCCCTGAAGACTTCTGCTTTACTACTTCTTCTGATTACAGACGATTATACGGTATCAAAATCACTTTGTCAAGACTTTTGATTAAATTTTCTGAAAATTTTTCTACTCCCATTCTGCAACTCTCATCAAAAAATCAACGAAGTGTGATATACTAGACAGAGTTAGACCAGTTAGAAAGAGGAACACCATGTCTTTTGACGGATTTTTTTTACATCACATGACAGCTGAATTGAAAGCCAACCTAGAAGGCGGGCGGATTCAGAAAATCAACCAGCCCTTTGAGCAGGAAATTGTCCTTAACATCCGCAGCAACCGCCAGAGCCATAAGTTGCTCCTGTCTGCCCACTCTGTTTTCGGACGGGTTCAGCTGACCCAGTCGGATTTTACCAATCCCAAGGTGCCTAATACCTTTACCATGATTTTACGAAAATACTTGCAGGGTGCTATTATCGAGGATATTCGCCAGTTGGACAATGACCGTATCTTAGAATTTTCGGTGTCCAATAAGGACGAGATTGGCGACCATATCCAAGCAACCTTAATTGTGGAAATCATGGGCAAGCACAGCAATATCATCTTGGTGGATAAGTCTGAACAGCGGATTATCGAAGCTATTAAGCACGTAGGTTTCTCGCAAAATTCCTACCGGACCATCTTGCCAGGTTCCACCTACATTCGTCCACCGGAAACACATTCTCTCAATCCTTATGCGGTGTCTGACGAGAAATTGTTTGAAATCTTATCCACACAAGACTTATCAGCCAAAAATCTCCAACAAGTCTTTCAAGGTTTGGGACGGGATACAGCTTCTGAACTAGCAAGTCGCTTACAGACAGACCGCCTCAAGAACTTCCGTTCCTTTTTTGACCAGGCTACACAGCCTAGCCTAACGGACAAGTCCTATGCTGCTCTGCCATTTGCCAATAGCCCTGAAAACCAGCCACACTTTGAGAGCCTGAGCAGTCTGCTGGACTTCTACTATCAGGACAAGGCGGAGCGGGACCGAGTGGCCCAACAGGCCAATGAGCTGATCAAGCGGGTGGCCAGTGAGCTGGAGAAAAATCGCAAAAAGTTGGTCAAACAGGAGCAGGAATTGGCGGATACAGAAGGTGCGGAGTTGGTGCGGCAAAAGGGTGAGCTCTTGACCACCTATCTGCATCAGGTGCCCAATGACCAGGCGAGTGTGACCTTAGACAACTACTATACGGGCCAGGAGTTGGAGATTGAGTTGGATGTGGCTCTTACTCCTAGCCAGAATGCCCAACGTTATTTCAAGAAATACCAGAAACTCAAGGAGGCGGTCAAGCACTTGACCAGCTTGATTGAGGAAACCAAGACGACCATTGTCTATCTGGAGTCCGTTGATACCATGCTGGGACAGGCGAGTTTGGCAGAAATCGATGAAATCCGTGAAGAATTGATTGAAACAGGCTACCTCAAACGTCGTCATCGTGAGAAAATCCATAAACGTCAGAAACCTGAGCCTTACTTGGCAACGGATGGAAAAACCATCATTCTGGTTGGGAAAAATAACCTGCAAAATGATGAGCTGACCTTCAAAATGGCTAAAAAGGGCGAACTCTGGTTCCATGCCAAAGACATTCCAGGCAGTCACGTGGTCATCACAGACAACTTGGACCCAAGCGACGAGGTCAAGACCGATGCGGCGGAGTTAGCTGCCTATTTCTCCAAGGCAAGGCATTCTAACTTGGTTCAAGTCGATATGATTGAAGCCAAGAAACTTCATAAGCCAACAGGTGGCAAACCTGGTTTTGTGACCTACCGCGGTCAGAAGACCCTCCGTGTCACCCCAACTGAAGACAAAATAAAATCCATGAAAATCTAGTTCATGGATTTTTTTGCTACTTATAACTACTCCGCCTTATCAATATCTTCTCTAACTTCCTTAGCATTGAACTTAGCAAACAGATACTGGCGGTCCTGAACTGGAAAGCGTTGATCCAGCTGATCGACTGGGCCAACCTCGATATTTCCTTGTGAAATGATATAGTCCATGACATGACCCCCAAAGGTCAAATCGTCTGAGATAAAATGCAAATGATAACCTGCCACACTGACACCATGAAAAATCTCTGGTGTCCAAATACCAACAATAGTACCCGAAATGTTCTCGGCGGTATACTCAGGCTGACGACTAGCCACCTCCGCAAATCGAACATCCGAAGCCGATTTAGGAATCATACGGACATGCATCCGTGAAAACGTCCCTTTGATTTTGATAGAACGAAAAAGATTTTCTCCATCATAATAGGATTCAATCCGCTGGTGCAATTCATCGCTAGTCATTTCAAAGCGTTGTTTAAAAATCACATCTGCTTCATGGAAAATAACCGCCGCATAGGGAACCTTCATATCGGCAGGAACTTCAACCACTTCTGGTTTCTCCCCAGCCCCCTTGGCCTGATAAGCCTTTCCATCTAGGACAATCAACTCACCATCAATAGAATCCAGTGTACCTAAACCCAAATCACCATGTTCCAACAATTCGCCCACCGTCAAAGAACCGTCATATAAACCCGCCATCAAGGCACCGAGTGTATTGTATTGAAATAATCGATTTACTTGCATAACTTACTCTTCATTCAAAAATTCTTGCATGGCCAAGTCATCTGGCACCAATTGGATATAACGGCTAGCTTGTTCTCTTGCCTCCTCCAAACGACCAAGTTGACGTAATAAACCTACATAATCAGCCAAAAATTCAGGATTTTCTGCCAATTCTCTAGCTAATTCAGCGTAAATCTCACTCGCTTCCTCATCTCTTTCCAGAGCTTGATAGGCCTTAGCTACATTCCAACGCGCCAAGACATTGGCCAAATCCTCGTCAAAGAGGGCCACAACCTCATCAAACCGCTCCTGCTCCAAATAGAGATTGGACAAGCGCAGAGCTAGTTCGTTACTGTCATCTGCCACTTCCCTTGCTTTGAGAAGATAGTCTTCAGCAGCTGCCTCATCGTGCATTTCATAAGCATACTGAGAAGCTTGCAGCAAGAGATTGGCATCAAAATCATTTTTGGTCAAGCCCTTTTCTGTCATTGCCAAGGCTTCTTCAATCTTATGCTCGGCATGAAGGGATTGGGCGTAGGCATATTCATAGCCCTCAAAATCAGGATTGATGGTGTCCAGCTGCTTGAAGTAGAGATTGGCCTTTTGGTATTCTTCGCTTTCAAATAGCAGAGCAGCTAACTCAAAAACAGTCTGGTCATCGTATTCCAACTCGACAGCTTTTTCCAGAAATTCAATGGCCGCTTCAAATTTCCCCAAACTTGCATAGGCAATGCCAATTCGCTGATAGGTAGACACTCCCGTTAATTCGTAGATTTCACGATTATCCAGCTGGGCATAGTAAGAGATGGCTTCATTAAAAAATTCCAACTCCATATCCAACTCTGCTAAGCCAAATAAAATAATTGGTTCATCTGATAAGTGACTTGCTTCTAACAATTTTTCACGCGCCACATCTGACAATCCTTCTGCCTGATACAAATCTGCCTTGACCAATAAAGCTTCCACATAAACTGGGCTATCTTCTGGGATTTCCTCCAAGTATCCGAAAGCTTCTTCAACCAGGCCATCCTCAAAAGCAATCTGAGCCAGTTGTAAGGCTAACTCAGGAAAGTCAGGCAAGAGCTTGGTATAGATATCCCGTGCCTGATGAAAGAAGCCAATACTTTCCAGATAAGTGGCCAAGGATAAGAGCGTGTCGCTGTCATCTTCTGCCAAGGCACGTTTGAAATACTTATCTGCCTTCTGTAAATCCTGCTCTTGCAGGCAAATCAACATTTTTTCACTATTATTCATCTCGAACCGTCTGTTCCCCTTCCTCAACATATAAACCGCTATACTCTCTATACCAGTTAAAAGCCGCCTTGACCACTACCTTAATAGAGGCATAAATTGGAATTCCTAACAAGACCCCTAACACACCATACATCTGACCAGCAGTCAACAAGACGAACAAAATGGTAATGGGGTGAATACTCAAAGAGCTACCAATAATAAGTGGAGTTACAAAACGACCTTCAATGGTCTGCTCCAACATGAAAACAATCAAAACCTTGACCAACATGACAGGTCCAGCAATCAATCCTAACACTACTGCAGGAATCATAGCCAAAAATGAGCCCAAGTAGGGTATCAGATTAAGGAAACCAGCCATAACCCCCAAGGTTACAGGATAACTAAGTCCAATCACTGAAAACATGACAGAAAACATGAGAGCAACAATAATAGCAACCGTCACCTGACCACGAACATAGTTAGACAACTGAGCATTGACATCTGTCAAAACCTTGCTGACGGATGAACGCCATTTTGTCGGCAAGTACTGGGTGACATGACGATTTAAATGCTGACCATCTCGTAATAGATAGAAGAGAATAAAGGGCATAATCAAAATAGCCACGATAATCTGCGATGCCGTTGAAATCAAGCTACTAGCCCAGTTTACCGCACTGGAAGAAAATTTCTGCGCATAGGAAACAATTTGGTCATTGACCTTATTCAAAATTTCCAAGGCAGTTGGACGGAACTGTTCAAATTGTTCATTTTCCAATAAGGTCGTCACTTGACTTTCAATCTTTTGAATATTAGACGGCAGATTTTGGGCGAAAGAAACGACCTGCCCTTGAATACTTGGAATAACAACAGCCAAGCCCCAAACCAAAAGCATGCCAATCAATACAAATAAGACCGAAATAGCAGCTGTCCGTGTAATCTTATATTTCTCTAACCAATCCACAATAGGATTTAAGAGATAATAGAGCAAACCTGTCAACAACATGGGCAGGAGAATAATTTCAATAAAACTCCCAATCGGCTTCAGCAAAAAGCTGACCTTAGTAAAAACAAAAATAGTTAATAGAACCAATAAGGTTACTAGAAAAAAAGTAACAGCCTGATTGTTTACAAACCACTTAAAAAACCAGGACATTCTAAATCGTTGCTGCTGTTCATCCATCTCGCTCACTCCTCATTCTTTTTCTCTATTGTATCATGTAATGGAGTATTTTAGACAAATAAACCATAGGCTTTCTCAGACTTTACAGGAGAAATATGGTATAATTTTAGCAACCATTTTCAAAGGAGATAAGCATGGCTGTCTATTTCGGTACTTATACCAAACGTGAATCAAAAGGTATTTATAAGGCACAATTTAATAGCGAAACTGGGCAACTCAGTAACTTAGAATTGGTTGCTGAAGAGCCAAACCCAACCTACCTTGCTTTCGATAAGGCTGGTCGACTATACTCAGTCGGAGCTGAAAATGGACAAGGGGGAATCGTAGCTTTCGATACAGATTTCAGCTTGCTAAACCATGTCGTCAGCGAAGGGGCGCCCCACTGCTATGTAGCCATAGATGACGAACGAAATCTAGTTTATGCCGCCAATTACCACAAGGGACAAGTTCTGGTCTATAAACGACTAGAAAATGGCTCCCTAGAACTTACTGATATTGCTCAGCACCAAGGTTCTGGTCCACATGAAAATCAAGCATCCGCCCATGTTCACTTTTCTGATTTGACACCTGATAAGTTCTTGGTGACCTGTGATTTAGGTTGTGACCAGGTCGTGACCTATAAGGTCAATGAACAAGGAAAAGTAGAAAAATTGGCAACCTATCAGGCCGCTGCTGGAAGTGGTCCACGCCACATCGTTTTCCATCCGGTTGCGAAAATTGCCTACCTCATCTGCGAACTTAATTCAACTATTGAAGTCCTTATTTACGATGGCTGGGGAGAGTTCGAGCACCTACAAACTATCTCTACACTTCCACAAGACCATACAGGCTTCAATGGCACAGCTGCTATTCGTATCACCAAAGATGGAAAATTTGTCTACGGTTCTAACCGTGGTAACGACTCAATCGCCGTCTACAAAACACTTGGTGATGCCAGTCTTGAATTGGTCCAAATCGTGTCAACCCAGGGCAAGACACCTCGTGACTTTACCCTAAGCCCAGACGAGAAACATCTGATCGCCGTCCACCAAGATTCTGATAATGCGACTGTTTTTTCAAGAGATACAGAAACAGGTCGACTGACGGAACTTTCTCATGATTTTTACCTACCAGAAGCTGTATGTGTCACATTTTTTGAAGACTAATCAGTTGTGAAATCGCTCTATTTTTGGTTTAATATTTGTATAGGAGGTGAATTACATGAATCCAGTAGATCTTTTCAACGAAGTTAAAGACTTAATCGCAAACAAAGACTTTGACGGAGCTAAACAATTTATCGAAGAAAACAAAGACAACTTCGGCGAATACTTGGAGCAAGCAAAAGGCTTGTTGTCAGGTTCTGAAGGCGTAAGCGGTCTTTTGGACAAGGTTAAAGGCTTGTTCTAATACATGTAAAAACTAGGCTGAGAATGTTCAGTCTAGTTTTTTTGTTTCTTCAAAAATATTTGTTATCTCTTGCAATGAAGTAATTACCCAATCACTCTTCAATCTTTCATTTTCACTTGTTCTTACTATAACCCTCGCTATTCTAACTCGAGGATAAATTAGTACACTGGACTACGAAAAACAAGTCTGGAGATTTCCAGACTTGTTCTTACTATAACCCTCGCTATGCTAGCTCGGGGATAAAACAGTCTACCAGACATTGAAAAACAAGTCCGAAGATTTTCGGACTTGTTTTTATTATAACCCTCGTTATACTAACTCGGGGATAAATTAGTACACTGTACTAATTTATTTTTTCAAGTTGTAGAATGAGTTCAAGCCTTTGTAGACTGCAACTTCACCAAGTTGATCTTCGATACGAAGTAATTGGTTGTATTTAGCAATACGGTCTGTACGTGACAATGAACCAGTCTTGATTTGGCCAGCGTTAGTTGCAACTGCGATGTCAGCGATTGTTGAATCTTCAGTTTCACCTGAACGGTGTGACACAACCGCAGTGTAGCCAGCTTCTTTAGCCATTTCGATAGCTTCAAATGTTTCAGTAAGAGTACCGATTTGGTTAACTTTGATAAGGATTGAGTTAGCAGCACCTTCTTTGATACCACGTGCAAGGTAGTCAGTGTTTGTTACGAAGAAGTCGTCACCAACCAATTGAACGCGTTTGCCAAGACGCTCAGTAAGAGCTTTCCAGCCATCCCAGTCGTTTTCATCCATACCATCTTCGATAGTGATGATTGGGTATTTGTTAACCAATTCTTCAAGGTAATCGATTTGCTCTGCAGATGTACGAACAGCAGCGCCTTCGCCTTCGAATTTAGTATAGTCGTAAACTTTACGCTCTTTGTCGTAGAATTCAGATGACGCACAGTCGAAACCGATCATGATTCCGTTTTCGCCAGCTTCGTAACCAGCAGCTTCGATAGCTTCGATGATTGTTTCAACACCATCTTCAGTTCCTTCGAACTTAGGAGCGAAACCACCTTCGTCACCAACAGCTGTTACCAAACCACGAGCTTTCAAGATTTTCTTCAAAGCGTGGAATACTTCAGCACCCCAACGAAGACCTTCTTTGAATGAAGGAGCGCCAACTGGCAAGATCATGAATTCTTGGAAAGCGATTGGAGCGTCTGAGTGAGAACCACCGTTGATGATGTTCATCATTGGAGTTGGCAATACTTTAGTGTTGAATCCACCAAGGTAAGTGTAAAGTGGCACTTCAAGGTAGTCAGCAGCTGCACGCGCAACAGCGATAGAAACACCGAGGATTGCGTTTGCACCCAATTTACCTTTGTTAGGAGTACCGTCAAGAGCGATCATAGCGCGGTCGATAGCTTGTTGATCACGAACGTCATAACCAATGATAGCGTCAGCAATCACGTTATTTACGTTGTCAACAGCTTTTTGAGTACCAAGACCAAGGTAACGAGATTTGTCACCATCGCGAAGCTCAACTGCTTCGTGCTCACCAGTAGAAGCTCCTGAAGGAACCATACCACGTCCGAAAGCACCTGATTCAGTATAAACTTCAACTTCAAGTGTAGGGTTACCGCGTGAGTCAAGGACTTCGCGAGCGTAAACATCAGTAATAATTGACATTATATTACTCTCCTTTGAGTTTAAAATAGTTACACTGCTATCATACCCTAAAATAAGAGATTTTTCAAGAAAAAATAGGCTATTTTACTGAAAGAAATAATGTAAACGCCTTCCTTTGCGTTTTTACTGGGATATGCTATACTAAAACTATGACTAATTTACATACTACAATCCTACAAAAAGCCTCTGGTGAAACCCGTCTAAACCCTGATGAACAGCGCTTATACATGGGCACCTATCGCGAGCGCGTTGTCCTTCTTCTCACCTTCGAGGACCTAGCAAATGAGTTTGTCATATCGGCATTCGATACCATCTGCCAAAAGCTAGCAAATAGCTACATACCTCTCTTTCTTAAACTCTCTCCCTCCCTGGCGGACAAGCAACAAATTTCCTTGATGAAACTCGCTCAAGCCCATGGAATTACTACTTCCATCATCGATGAGAAAATTGGGCAATCTCCGTACGCTCTGGTCTTCCATACAGATCATGCAGTTGATTTAGAAGAAATTAACTTAGAAGTTATCTTTCCAAATCTTGTCCAGAAGGAAGAAAAAAAGGAAGAGCAAAAACCCTCCTTCTGGAAAAAATTATTTGGATAAGCTATTTCTTTAATCAAATTCCTCCAATTTTCCTCCCAACTGAAGAATTCTTGCCACCTGTTCTGCTGTGCGGACCAGGGTTTTTTCTGCTTTTTGAAGCGTGTTTTCTAGGTTATCAACTTCCGCAATAATAGGAAAAGCGGCGCAGATATTTTCAAAAGGAAAATCAGGTAAATCATCCTTCAAACTGCCACAAATAGCGATGATGGGAATAGGTGCTGGGGTCCTTCGAGCTACACCGATTGGCGTTTTGCCTGCTAAACTCTGGGCATCCAGCCGCCCCTCTCCGACAATAACTAGGTCAGCCTCAGCTACTCGCTTGTCAAAATCTAATTGATCCAGAACAAAGTTTATACCTGTTTGGATGCGGGCACCTGCAAACTGCACCAAGCCTGCCGCCATACCGCCTCCAGCACCAGCTCCAGCCAATGTCAAGATTGCTGGGTTAACAAGCTGATAAAATCTTTCCATCTCTCTATCCACTTGCTCAAACTTCGTGGCCTCCAGCCCCTTCTGACCAGCAAAAACATAAGTGGCTCCCTGAGGCCCGCAGAGTAAATTATCCACGTCAGTTACCAAATCAATCTGAACAGACGACAAATCAATACCTATGTCATCTTGGGAAAAGTCCGCAATCTTACCCAGATTAGCCCCAATGGCTTCCAGTTCCTGCCCCTCTCTGTCATAGAATTTCATACCAAGGCCTGCTGCCATTCCAATGCCACCATCATGGCTGGCAGATCCACCAATTCCGATGAAAAACTGGTTGGCACCTTTCTGCACCAGTTCAACCAGCAGTTCACCCACCCCTCTAGTAGAAACTTGCAAAGGATTTCTTTTTTCTAGCGGAATGCTGGCAAGTCCCACTATCGCAGCCATTTCAAAAACAGCAAGACCATCTCGCATTGCATAGGTAACACATATCCTATCCCCAAATGGTCCTGTCACTTCTGTCTGGTATTTCTCTAAATCCAAGGCTTGCGTCAAACTGTCGAGGGTTCCTTCACCTCCATCACCCAAGGGAAGCAAATCATAACTTGCCTGGGGATAGACCTTTGCAAATCCTTGCTTTATGGCTTTAGCAACCTCTGCTGCTGAAAGAGATTCTTTGAAGGAATCTGGAGCAATTAGAATACGCATAGATATCCCACCTTTCTATATAAATTGTAGCACTCCTTTCCAGGTCTTTCAAGAAAAATTCGAGTATTTCCTTAAAACATGATATACTGGACAAAAGGAGGCTTCCATGTATCAGACTATTTTATTTGACCTTGACGGTACCTTAACAGATTCTGGGCAAGGTATCCTAAATTCCGTCGCCTACGCATTGGACCAAATGGGTATTGAAGAGCCTGACTTGGCTAGTTTACAACGCTTTATCGGTCCACCGCTCTATGAATCCTTTTCTCGTTTTTATCAACTAAATCCAGCAGATACCCAGGTAGCTGTTGATGCCTTTCGAGTTTATTTTAAAGAAAAGGGCATGTTTGAAAACCAACTCTACGACGGTGTTATTCCTCTTTTAGAAGCTCTGACGGAAGCAGGTAAAACCTTGGCTATCGCCACCTCTAAACCGGAAGTCTTTGCTAAGCAAATTCTAGAATATTTTGGCATTGCTCATTATTTTGATATTATTGCTGGAGCCAGTTTAGATAGCAGCCGTATTCGTAAGTCAGATGTCATCACCTATGCCTTAGCACAGCTGGATTACGATCCGCAAACAACCATTATGGTCGGGGACCGTGAACATGATATCGAAGGAGCCCAGGCCAACCAACTAGCTTCTATCGGCGTCCTATATGGCTACGGAAATCGACAAGAATTGGAAAAGGCTGGCGCAACAATGATAGCCGAAAACCTTCTGGACCTAAAACAACTCTTAGTCTAAGCAAACAGAAAAAGCCAGCAAACAGCTGACTTCCTCATTATTTACCATCCAAAATCTCTATTAGTTTATAGAGATTTTTTTCATTGATTTGATAAGGTGCCTGTTCTTGCACAATTGGCTTGGCACAGAAGGCCACACCAATTCCTGCTCTTTGAATCATCGGTAGGTCATTTGCCCCATCCCCCATAGCAATAGTCTGAGATAGAGCTAGGCCATTTTCAGCCGCCCAGGCTTCCAAACAAGCCTTCTTGGTATCCTTGGTCACAATATCTCCCAAAACTTGACCTGTCAAAAATCCATCAACTACTTCTAAACGATTGGCACGAACATAATCTAATTCTAACTGACTAGCAAGACGATCCACTGTTTCATGAAATCCACCTGATACGACTGCAATCTTGAAACCACGATTTTTTAATTCCGTAACCAATTCCACTGCCCCTGGTGTAAAATGAATTTTTTCCATGATTCGATCAAAAACAGAAACAGGCAGTCCCTTTAACAAGGCAACACGCTCGCGTAATGCTTCTTCAAAATCCAATTCCCCACGCATAGCACGTTCTGTAATGTCTGCAACCTGCTCCCCTACACCCGCTTCCTCACCAAGAAGGTCAATACCTTCTTCCATGATAAGTGTTGAATCCACATCCATAACCAATAAACCTTTTGTCATTTTCATATCCTTTCTTGTATAAAAATAAAAAGCCAAACGGCTTTTTATTTAGTAACGAATTGCTTCGCGTGTTTTTTCATAGGAACGAACAAAGCGTTCTGTTACACCGGGTTCAACTGTTTCCAAGGCAAATGAAATTTCTTCAAAAGCTGCTTGGTAGTCAAAGTCTCTTTCAAAAATGTCTAGTGAACGATTGAAGGCTGCTTGAATTCCTTCATCAGTTGAACGATAGCGGTTAGAATACTGCAAGAGTTGTTCTGTCAAGGTCGCATTCTGAACGATAAGGTAAGCTAATTCTTCCAACTGATTCATATCGTAAGTCGCATTTTCTAACAAACGATTAACAACTTCGATGTTAATTCGTTTATAATCCAATTCTGCAATCAGACCTTCCACATGGTCACTGGTTCTGAAGAAGTTTGTCAGAAACTCAGCCGGGATACCAGGAAGATTGCGTTTCTCCATGTAGCGTTTTAGGGTATGAAGCTTATTGATATAGAGAGTAGCTTTCTTACGAGCTGTACTTTCTGATAATTCTTGTGATTTAAGATATTCAGCCAATACAATTTGTTCTTCTTCGATTTCTTTCAAACTAGAAAGCGAATGTTCCAAGCGTTCTTCCAAGATTGAGTAAGCCACTTGTGGTGTCTCAATCCCCTCAACACTCTCAGCTACGACGATTTCAATGGTTTCCAAACGTTTTTTCAGCTGGTTGATACGAGAAAGCTTGCTATCTGCCAAGAGGTAATGGGCATTCAAACGTTGGCTTTCTTCATCCAAGAGCTTGGTATTTTGTACCACATGCTCCAAGAATTTTGGCAAGTTCTTGCTAATCTTATTAGCGGACTTATTCGCCTCAATCTCACGATTAAAGAGCTTATACAAGTGATCAATCTTCCCTTGAATACCTTCATTTTCAGCTTCTGCAGCATCCAAGTCAAAGGAAACAATCAAGGCAGTATTTTCACGAATTGAAACGCGGATATTTTGGAATTGGGACTCGATATTTCCTTCTGTAAACAAGTAGTTTTGCTCCACAAGTTTACGATAGCCTGATTCCAAATCTTCCAACTGTTCTGGAAAATCCTTGCTCACACGTTCAATCAAATGAGGAATGCGATCCATAATCTGATTGAGGGCAATCATATGCTCCTCAGTCTTATCAAGGATTTCAGAAGCTTCAATCGGATCTCCAGATGAATTGAGCATAACAAACTCTGAGAACTCAACTTCAATATTCTTCAGTTGTTTTTCAAGTTCTGGCAGGGTTTCTCCAAAACTTTCAGAATTATCACGAACAGCGGCTTGTAGATTTTCAAACAAATCCAAGGCGTGTTTGACACGACCAGAGTTCTTCTCCTCTTGCTCTTTCAAATCCATCAGACCGTGACGGATAGAAGCAATGTCTTCTTCAATCAAGTCGATTTGGCTTTCAATGCTGTCAATCGCATTTTTAGCACTGACAAAACGGAAAGAATTGTTAAAGGCTTCTGCTTCAAAAATATGATTTTCAATATCGGCAAATGAATTGAGGGATAGATCAACCCATTTTTGATTCCACTCACGGAAGGAAACCTGGCTTTGACCAATCAAATGAAGGGATTTTACCGCTTCAACTTCTTCATTTACAGGGAGGTTAAATAGCTCTTCCTTGCGCTCTTCTAATGCAACCAAGAGGTTGTCATTACGTTTGCGAACAATCAGGCAGGCTACGTAGGCAACGATTAAAATAATAACAATCGAAACGATTAAGATGATTGTTCCTGTAGGCATGTAAATCTCCTTAGTTCATAGTAATTACTAGAAAATATTGCTTTATTATACCATAAATCTCTAGCTTATGCACTTGTTTTCTCAGTTTTTAGACATCTAATGTTGAATATACCGCATTTTCTTCGATAAACTCACGGCGAGGCTCAACCTTGTCCCCCATCAACATATCAAAAATCTTATCTGCTTCTGCAGCATCATCAACTGAAACACGCGCCATCAGACGATTCTCTGGATTCATGGTTGTTTCCCACAACTGATGGTCATCCATTTCACCCAATCCCTTATAACGTTGGATGGTTGGTTTAGAACGTCCAGTACTATGTCTTTCTAAGGCTTCTTGTAATTCTTGTTCCTGATTGGCACCCGGTTGAATGTATTCTTTAATCTCACTTCCAACCTTAACACCATAAATTGGTGGCTGGGCAATGTACACATATCCAGCTTCTACAATCGGACGCATATAGCGGTAGAAGAGGGTTAAGAGCAAGGTACGAATATGGGCTCCGTCAACATCGGCATCGGTCATGATGACCAATTTCTGATAACGTGCCTTCTCTACATCAAAATCCGCTCCAAAGCCAGTTCCCATAGCTGTAAACAAGCTGCGGATTTCCTCGTTGGCCAAAATCTTATCCATGCTGGCCTTTTCCACGTTCAAAATCTTACCACGAATAGGCAAAATAGCTTGGAACTCACGGTCACGACCAGATTTTGCTGAACCACCCGCAGAATCCCCCTCTACAATGAAGAGCTCTGTCTTGGTTGCATCGTTTGACGAACAATCCGCCAATTTACCTGGCAGGTTAGAAATTTCAAGACCTGACTTCTTACGGGTCACCTCACGCGCCCGTTTGGCAGCAATCCGCGCCTTGGCCGCTACAATCCCCTTGTCCACAATCCGACGAGCAATCTGAGGATGCTCCAAAAGGAATTCTGAAAAGGCATCCGAGAACAAACGGTTAGTGATTTTGACAACCTCGCTATTTCCAAGCTTGGTCTTGGTTTGTCCTTCAAACTGAGGACCTGGGTGCTTAACAGAAATAACAGCTGTCAGACCCTCACGCACATCCTCACCAGTTAGGTTGTCATCATTTTCCTTGAGAATTTTATTCTTCTTTGCATAGTCGTTGATGACACGCGTCAGAGCCGTACGGAAACCTTGTTCGTGGGTGCCACCTTCGTGGGTGTGGATATTGTTGGCAAAGCTGACCACATTTTCATGGTAGCTAGTCGTGTATTGCATAGCTACTTCGACTGTGATGTCATCCATTTCACCCTCTGTGTAAATAGGTGTTTCAAAGATAACATCTTTGTTCTCATTGAGGTATTCCACATATGAAGCAATACCACCTTCATAGTGATATTCCTTAGTCTGTTCCATTCCCTCACGCTTGTCCGTAATCGAAAGATTTAAACCGCGGTTTAGGAAGGCTAGTTCTTGGATCCGCTTATTTAGTTTAGCAAACTCGAACTCCGTCGTTTCAGTAAAGATTTCTGGGTCTGGTGTAAAATGTACAGTCGTACCAGTGCGGTCTGTTTCACCCACAATCTTCAAATCAGCAACCACCTCACCACGACGGTATTCTTGGAAATAAACCTGACCATTTTTATAAACATGGACATCCAACTGGGTCGAAAGGGCATTTACTACGGATGAGCCTACGCCATGCAAACCACCAGAAACCTTATATCCGCCTCCGCCAAATTTTCCTCCGGCATGGAGAACGGTGAAAACTGTTTCTACGGCAGGTCGACCTGTTTTTTCCTGAATATCGACCGGAATACCACGACCATTGTCCACAACTGTGATGGAATTATCTGGTTCGATATAGACTTCAATCTTGCTGGCAAAACCGGCCAAAGCCTCGTCAATGGAGTTATCGACAATTTCCCAAACCAGATGGTGAAGACCCTCTTTAGAGGTTGTTCCGATATACATACCTGGACGCATACGAACAGCTTCCAGACCTTCCAAAACCTGAATCTGACTGGCATCATATTCCTGTGCTTTTTCTTGTAAATCTTTGATTTCTTCTGTCATTCTTATTCCTTTATTTCTAAGCTCTACTCTCAAAAACGTTAAACCATCCGACAAGATTTGAAGTATCTGGATAGGAAAAACAAGAGTATAAAAACTTTACAATCGTACCCAACATTATACCATATTTTTCATAAAATTCCCACCAAAAAGGAGCTGAATTTTCTCCTTCAGCTCCCTAGTGTTGAACACATTGTTCCTCTAATTTTTATGAACCATGACCTTTGCCAGCCCTTGACCATCGCCACCAAGTAAGTCAACCAATTTGTAGGCAAACTCCAGGCTAGTACCTGCGCCTCGGCTGGTAATAATCGGTCCATCGACGACTACATTTTCTTCAACATGACTGCCTAAATCAATGTCCGCCTCTTTTCCTGGGAAACACGTATAGCGACGACCATCTAGTAAACCAGCCCTATCTAGAACGATTGGGGCCGCACAGATAGCCGCAACCCGTTTCCCATTTGCAACAGCCTTTTGCAATTCTGCAATCAAACGGTCATCATCACGGAGATTTATTGAACCAGGCATCCCTCCCGGTAGGACAATCAAATCATACTGGCTCAAATCCCCATCAAACAAACTGTCTGCTTCAACCTTGATAGCATGGGAACCTTCCACACGAATACTGGTTAAACCAATCATATCGCATTGAAAATCTGCTCTTCGAAAAATATCGACAGGGGCCAAGGCTTCAATTTCTTCAAAGCCATTTGCCAACATAACTGCAACTTTTACCATAGTAACCAACTTTCTAACGTTCTAACGTAATTTTCCTGTATTTCCGTGATCTCACTTCTTCTTTTTCATCCGCCAGATGCGACTGGTAACTCATGGATAGTACCAAGCCAATCCCAATCAGATTGGACACTATAGAAGAGCCACCTTGAGAGATGAATGGAAGTGGGATACCTGTCAGAGGTAGTAAACCAGTAGCTGCCCCGATATTTTCAAATACATGGAAGAGGAGCATCATAATATAACCTGTAGAAATGTAGGTATAATATCGATTATTGGATTTTAGTGTAATCCGTAACATCCGATAAATCAGCAGGAGGTAGAGGCCAATCAAGACTGTCCCACCGATAAAACCAAAATCCTCACCGATAACTGTAAAAATCATATCACTTTCTCGAACGGGAATGAGCAGATTTGTTTTATTGAACCCTAGACCTTTCAGACCACCGCTACCGATAGCAATCAAACTTTGAGCCTGTTGATAGGTCGTTGATTGTGCGTGTTTAAAGGGGTCTAACCAAGCTGAAATACGGTTGATTTTATAGGTATCCATTCCCATATTATGCAGGAAGGTTGTTCCACCTGGCGATACAAAAATCAGCATAAAGCCTGCAAGCAGTACTAAGATGGTCACAGCTGTCGGTAGGAGGATTTTCCATGACACCCCCGACAGGAGAAGCATCCCGCTGAATATGGCCACGAATACCAAAGAAGTTCCCAAGTCACTCTGCAAGGCCAGTAGTACCAAAACAGGAAGAGTAAAGAGAGTCATATAAGCAATCAGCATAAAATCTTCTCGAAGACCTCGTTCAGTATGGTGCTTATGGAAGGTGACAATAACCCTTGCAATCATGACAATATAGGATATTTTCATAAATTCCGACGGCTGAAAGAGGGTCATACCGCCAATGGTTACCCAGTTTTTCGCACCTGTCGAAGCCACCAGGTCTGGACTGTAGAAGAACAGGGGAAGGACCATCAATCCTAGGCCAAGTACATATAAAAATGGAGTTATCTGCCAGAGAAATTTGGTCGAAAAGAACATCACCAGGAATGCTGCTCCGATTCCAATACCTATCCAGGCAATTTGTTGCCCCACCATTTGTAGGACGCTATCTGGATAGTCCTGACTCACTGCAATAAAAAGAGCTAAGATGCCTACAACCAATAAAAAAAAGACTGGTAAAATAAGAGAGTAGTCAATTCGACTATCTATCGTTCCTCTGTATTTCATAGATTACCTCATACTTTCGTTTCTAAGAACTGGTATTCACAAGTAAAGTGCTAAACTGTGAATACAGCACTAAATATAGCTTTTAACATTATAGCAAAAAAAACGAAAAGGCTCTAGCAGGAAGAAAAAATCGACTGGTCAACACACTAAAAACTCGAACATTTATCTACAATGTATATTCAGACAAATGGCAATCATTTTGGCAATCACTCACCAAAAAAGCCCTCTTTTATTTCTAGAGGCAAAGAAAAAATGGTCCACTGGACCATAACTCGCTCTTTTATTTTCAAGCTCGTGAAAAAACAACCCGTTGGGGTTGTATTCGCCTTTTCGTATTTAAAGATGCGAAGAAAAAACAACCCGTTGGGGTTGTTTTTTACTTGAGACCGTATTTTTTGTTGAAACGATCCACACGTCCATCTGCTTGAGTGAACTTTTGACGTCCAGTATAGAATGGGTGTGAGTCTGATGAAATTTCCACACGGATCAATGGGTAAGTTTCACCTTCGAATTCTACAGTTTCGCTAGTTTTCTTAGTTGAACCACTAAGGAACTTGTAGCCAGTAGTTGTGTCCATGAAGACAACAGTGCGATATTCTGGATGGATATCTTTTTTCATTTTAAAAATTCCTTTCTGCCATGGACTCTTTCCGAGCCATAGATTATAACCATTTAAGTTTACCAAAACTTTTTTCTTCTGGCAAGTCTTTTTACCGATTTTTCAAACATTTTTAGCACATTAGAGGACAGAAGCCCCAGAAGCCAGGTCTGAGGTCACTCTTGCCCCAAATCCCCCTCTGGATGGGCTCCCCAAACTATCTGAGATTCGCTCCTTGCCTGCCAGAATTTTTTCAGAAAGTCCTGAGGTCACAAAAATCTTCCCATCGAGACCTATCAAGACCGCCTCAAGACCATCCGTCTCTTCGACTTCTTTCAAAGTCTGATTTATGGTTTGACCGAACAGTCTGGTCGTCCAAATTTCACCATCGACAGAGTTTTTAGACACAATGGTCACACTGGCCAGCTGACTCTGGATAGGATAACCCGTTTGCGAACTTAAAATGTGGTGGTAGGTCTGACCATCTACCGTGAGGCTACGTTCGTAAATACCAGAGGTGACAACCGACTCTTCGCCTATCTTGAGGACGAGGGCATTTTCACCCCGTGTTTTCTGAGGATCCTGAATCCCAATTCGCCAGCAACCATCTGGATTATGCGGAGCCTGTCCAAACGTCAAGACATTGCCTCCCAGGTTAATCAGCCCAGCCTCTACTCCAATCCTTTTTAGAAAATCAACAATCCTATCTGCTACATAACCTTTGGCTAGGGCGCCCAGATCAATGGCCATGCCTTCTTTTTTTAGATAGACCGTCTGCTCTTGGTCATCGAGTTCGATATCCCTTGGATTGATGAGCTGGAGTTTTTCTGAGATGACTTCGGGACTAGGGAGCTTAGCATCACTAAATCCAATCCGCCAGGTTTGCACCAAAGGACCAATAGTAATGTTCAGAAAACTAGCCTCAGCCAGACTGTGTTCCTTGCCCAATTTTATCAATTCATACAGGTCATCGGCAACAGGAACTGCTTGAACTCCTGCGTTTAGATTGACCTCCATCAATTCAGATGTCAAATCATTGGCAGAAAACCGATCTTTATAGAGATAGAGCAATTCTTCTACCTGATCCAAAATCGGTTCAGCTTCTGGATGCCATATTTTAGTTTCTATGATGGTTCCCATTAGACGAAGGGAACGGCTACTTGCTTGCATTCCTCACGACCTCTTGAATTTCTTGATAGATTTGCTCATTTTCGGAAAGGGAATAAGAGTTAGCACCGCTGGCTAGTGGGTGGCCACCGCCATCGTGGCGCTTGGCAATCTCGTTTATCGGAATGTACTTGCTGCGTAAGCGAACCCTGTAATTTCCGTCAGTTTGTTCCACAAAAATCCCCCAAGATTGTACAGTGCCAATCCGCCCTGGAGCCCCAACGATAAAGGATGTATCCGCATCAGTCACCCCGTATTTTTTGAGGATATCCTGAGTCAAAATGACCCGTGCCGCACCGTGCTCATCGACTTCCAAGTTGTCGTAAACGTAACCTGTCAACTTGGCAATCTTGAAATCAATGGTATCCATCTGGCGAGACATCCTTGCGAAGTCAAAGTCTTCATGACGAAGTCGAGCAACAATTTCAAAAGTGCGTGAGCTAGTCGCCGGATAAAGAAAACGTCCCGTATCACCAACAATACCAGCATATAACAGACAAGCAGTTTCCCCATCCAATTCCAACTGGCTTTGAAGGGCCAATTCTGCAATCATTTCACTGCATGAGCTAGCCTCAGTATTGACCCAGAGCAAGTCGCCGTATGGCTCTTCATTTGGATGGTGGTCGATTTTAATCAGGAAATCACCCTGAGTGTAGCGGTCATCATCCACACGCGCCGTATTGGCAGTGTCTGTCACGATAACCAAGGCCCCTTGATAATCTTGGTCGGAAACCTGATCCATTTCTGCCATCCAAGCCAGATTCGGCTCATTGAAACCAGTTACCTTGATGGTTTTTTCAGGAAAATTCTTCTGCAAGAGTTTTTGCAAGCCAACCTGACTGCCAATAGCATCTGGATCTGGTCGTTGGTGACGATGAATGATAATGGTGTCGTATTCGCGAATTTTTTCGATAATTGTATTGTAAATAGTCATAGCAACTCCTTTTCATCATTTTAGCATAAACTTCCCCTTTTGAAAATGATGGGAGTATGGTATAATAAGATTACTATGTAATTTGGAGGAAATTATGGCACTAGCAAAAATTGTTTACGCTAGTATGACTGGTAACACAGAAGAAATTGCTGATATCGTCGCCAGTAAGCTAGAAGAGTTGGGTTTGGAAGTACAGGTGCACGAATGTACGACCATTGAAACAGAAGAAATCTTGGATGCTGACTTAATTGTCGTAGCCAGCTACACTTATTCATATGGTGGTGATGGTGAGCTTCCAGATGAAATCGTTGATTTCTATGCTGACCTAGCGGACTTGGATTTGACTGGTAAGGTGTACGGTGTTTGCGGTTCTGGTGATACCTTCTATGATGACTTCTGTAGTGCAGTAGATGACTTTGATGTCATGCTTGGTTCACGTGGTGCAGTCAAGGGGGCTGAAAATGTCAAGGTAGACCTTGCTGCTGAAGACGAGGATATCGTTAACCTCGAAAAATTTGCTACTGACCTTGCTGCAAAAGTAAATGAATAATCAAATCAACCAGTAACATCTGTTACTGGTTTTCTTAAAAGGAGAAAAAATGAATCTAGATCATATCCGGGAAAATATTAACGCTATAGATAGTCAATTAGTTGACTTGCTTGAACAACGCATGGAGCTAGTTGATCAAGTCACAGCTTATAAGCAAGCCACTGGCAAACCTGTCTTAGATACTAGCAGAGAAAATGCTGTCCTTGAACGCGTTGGAAAGCTAGTCCAGAAAGAAGATTACCGCTCTACTATTCAAGCGACCTTTAGCGACATCATGGCCCAGTCCAGAGTCTATCAAGCTGGAAAACTAGCTAGCGATGACCAGTAAAGGCAAACAAATACTTCAACTCCTGCTCTTTTCCGTCCTCATGGGACTGTTAGCTGGACTGGTCACTACATTCTTCGGGAAGTTTTTATTAGAAATTGGACAAATACGGTCCGACTATTTCGATTACCTTGTTCCTTTTCTTGCATTGGCTGGGTTAGTAGTTGTATTTGTCTATCAAAAATGGGGCAGAGAAGTTCAAGCTGGGATGGGGTTGGTTTTTAAAGCTGGACAGGGTAAAGACAATCACATTTCTCCAGTCTTAGTACCGCTCATCATCTGCACGACCTGGCTCAGTCATCTTTTTGGCGCTTCTGTTGGTCGTGAAGGTGTAGCCGTTCAGCTTGGAGCCAGTCTTTCGCATGGGCTACAGAAGCAAGTTTTTTCAGGTTTGTCCAAAGATATGGTGACGAAGATGGGGATGGCGGCTGGTTTTGCTGGGCTCTTTCAAACACCCTTGGCAGCCAGTTTCTTTGCCATCGAGGTCTTGATCGTTGGTCAATATGCTTGGAGAAATTTGGTCTATTGTTTAATAGCTGCCTTTACAGCCTCTACTACTTCACATTTATTGGGCTTAGAAAAATTTGCTCATGCCATTTCGGCTCCCCCTTTCCAGCTTACCTACGGTTTCAAATTACTTCTATTGGCACTATGTTTTGGTATCATTGGTAATCTTTTTGCCTGGCTTTTAGAACAAGCAAAAAGGTATTCGTCTCGCTGGTTGCCAAATCCTTACATTAAAATAGCTATCATGGGAGTTGGACTAAGCGTTCTACTTTTCTTCTTCCATCAAGGTCGTTATGCTGGTTTGGGAACCAATTTGATTGATGCTAGTTTGGTTGGGGAGCCCGTATTTGCTTATGACTGGCTACTCAAGCTTCTGCTCACTTGCTTGTGTTTAGCTGCAGGTTTTCAAGGGGGTGAGGTCACTCCTCTCTTTGCCATTGGCGCTAGTTCTGGCGCTCTTTTAGCTGGCTTACTTGGTTTACCAACTGAACTTGTTGCAGCCCTTGGCTATTGTGCTGTGTTTGGCTCAGCAACCAACACATTACTGGCTCCGATTTTAATCAGCTACGAGGTATTTGGTTGGAATATCATCCCCTACGCCATTCCAGTGCTTGCCCTAGCTTATCTTGTAAACAGAAAACAAACGATTTATGGGATGCAGGTGAGGTGACATCTTCCTCTCTTTTTCCAAATTAAAAATGCTCCCATCTCACTGATAGAAACATGGTATCATCTTAATTGGCTTTAATCGAAAATCCTCTCTGCTATCCATGCAGACGCAGGAGTTGAGAACGATGAATAACTTGCCCTTTTTTGCCCCTCGGTCACTTTTTAGACTAAACAAAACCCTTGAAAATATTGATATTTCAAGGGTTTTTGTTATTTTATCTATCTCCCCTGCAGGAATCGAACCTGCAACTAATTCTTAGGAGGAATTTGTTATATCCATTTAACTAAGGGAAGCTACTCTTCTATTTTAACTCATAAAATAGAAGATTGCAAGGTCGGGCTAGTCCTTACTTGATATTCGATATTTTTCCATTTTCTTTTTAAAGAGTTCGGCATTGCTTGGAGCGGTATAGGAAATGGCATTGGCTCCTGCTTCGATAACACGACGGATGGATTCTTCAGTTGGACCGCCTGTCGCAATGATGGGAAAATCTGGAAGAACTTCACGTATTTTTTTCACTACCTCAGGAGTTTCTAGTCCACAGGAAACGTTTAAAATATCTACGCCAGCCTCAATTCGTGATAACAAGTCTGCCTTCTCTGAAACGACTGTGTAGATAATGGGAATATCAGCCATCTTGTTAATTTGCTCAATGGTTTTAACATCCGTAGGACCATTGACCACAACAGCGTAAGCTCCTTCGGACTCAGAAAGCAAACTCATATTGGCCGACCGCATTCCTGTCGTTAATCCACCACCAACACCAGCTAAAACCGGGACAGAAGCAACCATCATAATACTTTTAAGGATGGCTGGACTAGGAGTAAATGGATAAACTGCTAAAACGGCATCTGCATTATGATTGGCAATAATCGCCACATCCGTTGTAAATAAAACCGAGCGGATACGGCGACCATAAATACGAATACCACTACATTCCTTTATGATGTCAGGCACTTGCACAATATCCTGGCGTAAATCAGACAAAACAGCTGGAATAACTTGCTTACTCATTCGGGACCTCCTTATATCTATAGACATAGTATAACATATTTTTTATGTTAATAGCTAGATAATTCCACTCATCTTGAGTAGCACTTATAAACATAGGATACCATCTATTAGAAACAAAAAAGAAGCAACTTTCGCTGCTTCTTCCCATCTTAGCGACGGATTTCTTTGATACGCGCTGCTTTACCTTGCAATGCACGTAGGTAGTACAATTTAGCACGACGTACTTTACCGTAACGTACTACTTCAATCTTATCAACACGTGGAGTGTGGATTGGGAATGTACGCTCAACACCTACACCACCAGAGATTTTACGTACAGTGTACATTTCTGAGATGCCTTGGCCTTTACGAGAGATAACAACACCCTCGAAAATCTGGATACGTTCGCGGTTACCTTCGACAACCTTAGCGTGAACACGTACAGTGTCACCAGGACGGAATGAAGGGATATCAGTACGAAGTTGACCTTCTGTCAAACTTTGGATCAATGGATTCATTTTATTCTCCTATCTTTGTCAATCATAGGTGCTTTTAAACCCAGCGGATAAACTGTATTTTTGTGCGTCCATTACACACAAAATAAATTATACTAAAATCCTCTTTTCTTGTAAAGAAAAATACTCAAAATATTGAAAAAAACAAGCGAAAAATCGCCTGTTTTACCATCTTATTTAGCTGCTTTATAAAGTTCGTCAACTTTGTTCCAGTTGATAATCTCAAAGAAGGCTTTGATGTAGTTTGGACGGACGTTACGGTAGTTGAGGTAGTAGGCGTGTTCCCAAACATCTAGTGCCAAGATTGGTTTCAAACCTTGCATGATCGGTGTGTCTTGGTTAGCAGTTGAGATAACTTCCAACTTGCCTTCTTTGTTGACAACCAAGAAAGCCCAACCTGAACCGAAGCGAGTTGTTGCAGCTGTAGTGAATGCTTCTTGGAAGGCATCAAATGAACCGAAGGTCGCATCAATATCTGCTGCCAATTCCGCTGAAATTTCTGTTTTTTCTGGTGAAAGCAATTCCCAGAAAAGTGCGTGGTTCAGGTGACCACCACCGTTGTTGATAAGAGCTTGACGGATGTCAGCTGGAATTTTCTCCACATCTGACAAGAGTGCTACCAAGTCTTCGCCGATTTCTGGGTGTTTTTCAAGGGCAGCATTGGCATTTGCAACATAAGTTGCATGGTGCTTGTCATGGTGCAGGGTCATTGTTTCTGCATCAATATGTGGTTCCAAGGCATCGTATGCGTATGGTAAATCTGGTAAAATAATTGCCATTTTTGTACTCCTCTGTCTATATGATAATCTTATTTTACTCCATTGTGAGAGCCTTTTCAACTTATTTGTCTGACTATATACTTGAAATTTTTAGCAAAGCTAGGTCAAAAAGATAGTCTTTTTCAAACACACCTGTTTTAATTTGGTAGTCTGTTTCAATCAACAATTTGACCACCTTTTTCAAAAATCCAAGAGATAAGTAGCGCGAATCCCGAAGCGCAAATTTGATTTGATAGGGATTGACCTTTCGCCCCATGATTTCTGACAATTCTGCTACCATTTGTGGCTCACTCTTGCCTTGTTCTCGAAGAAGTTGAACCTGTAAATAAGTGCGGAATTGGGTCAACATAATGGCAATCAGCTTGATTTCATCCTCCCCCTGTAAACGTAAATCACGAACAAGTTGACGGGCTTCATCGATTTTGGATTGAAGAACCAATTGGGTCAGGTCAAAAATATTATCCTGTAAGGTCTTAGGAATGGCAGCATCAATATCTGCCATAGTAATCAAATTTTGTCCTTTATAAGACTGCAAGAAGGCTAGGTTTTTACTGACTTCCGCAAACTCAAAATTAGATTTTACCAACAAATACTGAAAGACATCTCCATCCATATTCAGACCTAGACGACCCAGTTCTTTCTGGAAATACTGTCGCAAGTCTGTTTCCTTCAAGGGATTGGCTTCCAGTACCAGTCCATCTCGTTTGAGGAGTTTGACCAGACGACGCTTGCTGTCTAACTTTCCTGGGGCTAGGATAATCAAACGGGTTGTTTCGACAGGGTTTTCCAAATAAACCTCAAATTGCTTGAGTTCGTCATCCGTCAAATACCGCTTTTTATCCGTCGTCAAATCGGCAAAATAGTCTAATATGACTACTTTTTCATCTGAAAAAAATGGCAAAGATACCAAGTCCAAATCGACCTGACTGTAGTCAGCCTCAGACATATCAAAATAGGCAAAACCCAAATCTGCGGGATCAAAATCCACCTGCCTTAAAAGTAAGTCCTTGGCAATCTGATATTGTCCAACATCCTCACCGCATAAGACTGTCAGGGACCCTAAATGTTCTTTTCTTAACTTCTCAATCTGTCCAATAATTGTCATATCATCCTCTACTTCTCTCTCCATTTTACCATAAAAAGACACCCAGTAGGTCACTGGGTGCTGGCTAACCAAGTTTTTTAGCAGTAGGTGGGATCATCAGCTTCCTGTCTTGCTGATTTGTAAATGGGACAAGGGGAGGACGCGGTCTTTCCATATAAGCCATTACTTCTTGCCCATCTGGTGCAAACTGTAGTAAGCTATAAAATGAATCATGATAAAAAAGGAAAATATAGCCATTTTCATAAGCTTCCTTTATCCACCTTGTCTTAGCAGCAATACTGTCCATTGGATAATCATCCACAGCCGCAACCCATAAGGGATTACGATGGGCATGCGTTAGAAATAAATCTGCCATGTGAATAATGGTCTGCTGGTCTTGTTTTAATAGAATGATAGAATGCCCCTTGCTGTGTCCACCTGTCCTGTGCATCTCAATACCTGGGATGATTTCAATAGATGGACCAAAGGTTTTGACTTGAGATTGAATAGCTTGCCAATTCTCCTTGAGATAGGTTGCACGGGTACGAGGATTTGGATGACGGACTTCATCCCATTCTATTTCATTGATGTAAATGTTGGCATTGGGAAAGGTCGAAACAAGACCGCCTTCTTCAAGACAGGTCAAGCCACCCGCATGGTCGTTATGCATGTGGGTCATCAGCACTCCGTCAATATCCTGTCTGCTATAACCCAATTCAGCCAAACTTTCTAACATTCTGTTCTCAGAAACAACCCCTAAATTTCTAACTTGTTTGGCATCTAATTTTTCAGTCCCCAAACTGCTATCAATCAGAAATTTCTTCCCCTTATATTCAATGAGTATAGGATCTGTCAAATCAGCTACCAAACCGTCGGCTGTTGTTGGATAATATCTGGACCAAACAGCCTTGGGGACAGGCCCAAATAAGGTACCTGCATCTGTATATTTGTCAGCTCCCCGTAGCCAGGTAATCCTCATTTCTCCAAATTCAAATGCTTGTAACATGGTTTCTCCTTTATCCGACTGGCACATTCAGACTGCCCATGCAATTGCAACCACCCGTTTGCTCTTCACTAGTTGGAACATGAAACTTCAGTATTTCCTCATAGATGAAATTCTCTGCTTCCCCCACTCGTTTACGATGCGGTCGACACAGCCAGATATTAAAGGGTAGGGCATCACGAAAGTGAGCGACCCTAAACTGACTTTCATCAATCAATTCTTCGACACTATTCGGCAACACACTAACGATATCATTTCCTGCTGTTGCAGCGACCATATAGTCCCAAGAAGAGGAATGATGTAGACGTTGAATATCTATATTCTCATCCTTCAACTTCTGCATAATATTGCTATAGCTGGTAAAGTTTTGATTAAAGGTCGTTATGGGATAGTCCTGCAAGTCGCTCCATTCCAAATATTCCTTACTGGCTAGCGGATGGTCTTTATCCATGAACGCAACATACTCATCTTTGTGGATTAAGTGTTGCTCATATTTTTTAATATCCAGATTGGTCGGCTCGATTAGGAGAGCTATATTTAGCTCATTGTCCACAAATTTTTTCCATATTTCCAATCCACCACCCTCCAAAATTTCTATATTGATAGTGGGGTAATTGATGTAGAAAGTAGGTAAAAGATGAGAAAAATAAGCTCTCAAAATGATGGAAGGAAGACCCAGTCGGATAGTTCCTTGCTGTTTGGCAGCTTCTTTTTGAATAACATCCTGCATTTCTTCATATTTGGCAACAATTTCTGTCGCAAAACGATAGACCATACGACCCGCTTCTGTCAGGCCCTCTAAGCGCCCATTTTTCCGATTAAATAGTTGAATGCCCTCACTCGCTTCAAAATGCGTGATAAATTGACTTAAGGCAGACTGGCTAATATGAATTTTCTTAGCTGCAAGGGATAAATTACATCTGCACTCCACGATATTGATCAGATATCCCATTTGTACAATATCCATGCCCATTACACTACTCCTTCTATTACAAGGACCAATTTTAAGAGAAGTGCTCACCTTCTCTTCTTATACACGTTTTGTTTATATCATTATACCATATATACTCTATTTTGCATACTTATTGATTGGACAAGTCAATTGTTTTTGAGTAAGGATAGCACTCCTTAAAAAAGAAAAAGAAAACGAACAAATCATCGGCTCTTGTAATTCCAGATGTTTGTCCGTTTCTGATACTAATTCTTAAGCAAAATCTATTCCGCTTTATTCAGCTTTTTTGCGACCAATCCAGAAACTAAAGCCTAAAGATGCAAGTAAGAATCCTAGAAGACTTAGATTGTTTCTCTCCCCCGTTTCAGGTAAACGCTTGGAAGTTGACGTGGCTGAATTGCTACTTGTCAAGGTGGCACTGAACTGGTCTGCCTGCTTCTGAGGTACGGCTACCAACGGTAACACAGCTGGCTTGGTCTCCGTATTTTTCTGCCGTTGCTGTAACAATGAAGCGGCTGGCATTGCCGGAGTATAAGCTTCACTTCTTGTTACTGTTAGAGGCAAGGTACCACTTGGAATAAAATGAGTAACCCCCTTGCCTTTTGCAGTCACCAATAATGGCAAAATCCCTTCTGGCAAGAAGTGGCTGATACTTGCCCCTTTGGAAGTTACCATCAATGGAAGTGTTCCCTCTAGTAACTGATGATTGACAGAACTACCTTTAGCAATCTCCAAACTTGGTAAACTATGGTCTAGACCATCACCTGTAGACCAAATTGCTCCATCTAATAGACCAAGTGAAATCTTATGACCAGCATTCAGGAGTTGGACAATAGCGTCTACAGAGAAAGTCGGAAGACTGTGCAATAAGGCTCCACCATTTGCCGTTTCAAGAGGTGGGAGAATTCCGACTGGCAATTCATGGGTAACTCCCTTGCCTTTGGCAGTAACCAACGGTTCTAAAACGCCTTCCGGTAATTCATGACGAACACCTCCTCCATTTGCCGTTTCAAGAGGTGGAAGAATTCCGACCGGCAATTCATGAGTAACTCCCTTGCCTTTGGCAGTAACCAACAGTTCTAAAACGCCTGCTGGTAATTCATGACGAACACCTCCTCCATTTGCCGTTTCAAGAGGTGGAAGAATTCCGACCGGCAATTCATGAGTAACTCCCTTGCCTTTGCCAGTAACCAACGGTTCTAAAACACCTGCTGGCAATTCATGACGAACGCCACCTCCATTTGCCGTTTCAAGAGGTGGGAGAATTCCGACCGGCAATTCATGGGTAACTCCCTTGCCTTTGGCAGTAACCAACGGTTCTAAAACGCCTTCCGGTAATTCATGACGAACGCCACCTCCATTTGCCGTTTCAAGAGGTGGGAGAATTCCGACCGGCAATTCATGGGTAACTCCCTTACCTTTGGCAGTAACCAACGGTTCTAAAACGCCTGCTGGCAAGCTGTGTTTGACAACTTCTCCATTTTTTATTGTGATGATATGAAGAGGTACTACAAGCTCTTCTTGGCTGCGATCATCATAGATCACCCGAACAGTCATGGAGTGGTCGCCATTAGACTGTGGAATTGGAGTGACTACTACAACATCAAATTGACCTGCGTCAGCTGGTAGACTGATTTGCTTCACAATTTCAGCTTTTATTTCATCACTACTGCTTGCCGGTAGGACACGGGCTTCCCCATTAACGTTAGGCTGGTAGCGATCCGCTTTAGGAAGAACGCCTGCTGGTAAGCTGTGTTTGACAACTTCTCCATTTTCTATTGTGAGGATATGAAGAGGTACTACAAGCTCTTCTTCGCTGCGATCATCATAGATCACCCGAACAGTCATGGAGTGGTCGCCACTAGACTGTGGAATTGGAGTGACTACTACAACATCAAATTGACCTGCGTCAGCTGGTAGACTGATTTGCTTCACAATTTCAGCTTTTGTTTCCTCACCACTGCTTGTCGGTAGGACACGGGCTTCCCCATTAACATGAGGCTGGTAGCGACTTGCTTTTGGCAGAACCAAGACTACTGGAATCTCAATCGTTTTACTGCTAGTGATAGCTGTCAACACCGTTCTGTCAAAGTTTGGATCCAACTGATAGGTTCCCTCTGTAGCTATAGGCAAATCGTTCTCCACACCTGTGATTGATTGCCCATTATCAACTTGCACCTGTTTCGCTTTTAACAACTGACCTGACTGGGTGAAGTGCAAGGTTACTGTATGAGTTTGAACAGGCTGTTTTAGCTCTACCAAGCGATAAACAATTTCATCTTTGACCAGGTCAAAACGATTATAGCCTTTCTCCAAGGTAATACGAGCTGTAGGAGATAACATTCCCTCAACCCTGACATATTCCTTGTCTATATTCTTGGCTAGATTTTGTTCAAATCCTCTAACCAGTACCTCAACATTTCCCTCAATATCTCCTATTACATTAAGACTGGATTCCACTGGAATAATGACTGTCCCCTGACCAGATAAGCTACCTAAGGTGACTGGATCATTGGCAATAGTCAACTGAGTACCCGATTCTAGCTCTACACCAGTCGAGATTTCAGATACCTGACTAGCTAAACTAACATCCGCCTGATTGACCAATTCGAGCGTTTGGATATTTTGTAAGTTAAGACCATAAACACGTGCAGTATCAATCGTAACCTTATTATCCCAACTTCCGTTGCCGTCAATTGACTTCAGACTGCTAGACTTTGATGTTACCAAAACTGGCTCCATCACAACTTCTCCATTAACACCTGACAGTTTGATTCCTTGGTCTACACTAACAAAATCCGACAGGATAGAAATAGTTACTGGAATGTTACTTACTGAATCAGCATTTCCAGCATAAATGGTGTTAAACCGAGTGTCTGAATTTCCATTAAGGATGGTAATTTTCCCATGACTGCCTGCTGGTTGACCTGAACGAGAACCGGCAACTAGAGTGGGACGTAAGTCACTTTGTGCCTGACTCATTGTTGTAGATACCTGATCTAAGGTCAAGTGATAGCCATTGGCATAAATATTGGGTTGTTTACTACCATCTGCTAACATATTTAATGTTAGATCCGCAAAGGTCACATCAGCCCCTAGCTCCACATCTGGACCGCGGAAACTTAGGCGATGACCTTGACCATCAATAGTGACAGCCTTATCAAGGAGGAAAGGTTTATCCTGCCGGTGCATGATGTTGCTAACAAGCTTGATCCTATCCCCATTTTTTGCCTGTGCAAGAGCAAAAGATAAACTCTGATAAGGATTATCAAGGGTCCCGTTACCATCTTGGGATTTCTCATCACCATTGGTTACATACAAATCACGCGCTACTTGTTCCTGATAAATGCTAGTACGGAAGTCATTTGTGTCCTGCAAATAGGCTTGGTAGAGGCTTGTTTTTAAATCCCTCACTGCTGTCACTCTATGTGACAGATAGGTATTGTTTTTCGCATTTGTTTTTAATTGAAGTAAATCCTTAGCAACAGCCTGATCCATCATGGTTTGAATCGTGGCAAAATCACTGGCTACACTAGTCGGTTTTAGTTCAGATACCTTGGCGATGCGGCGTGCAAACATGGCTTTTTTGAAGGCGGATAAATCGCCACCGTATGCAGGCATGATGGCAGAAAGGGCTGCTTGGTCGGTGGCATACTGGTTTGAGAGATAGGCTACCATTCCATTTTCATAGCCATATTCCCCTAAAATCTCATAGGCATTTCGTTTAAAACCAATGTCGCCAACACTTCCACTATTGTTTTGGAGGGCGGCATAAATTGGTTCAAAAAGAGGGATGGTATAGTAGGAATTGGTTCGGGCTGTTCCGACTGTATACATTCCATCAAATTTATAGCGCGCCGAAATCAGGCTCTGATTTATAAAATCATCAATAGAGGTCAGACTGGCTGCTAGACTGGTATCAATGTGGCTGACCCTCTCTGTCACTAGTCCGCTTCCATTATTTTTGGGGTTTGGAATGATGCTGATTTTATTAAGCAAAACAGCCCTGTCTTCTGCGCTATGGTTTAAGATAGATTGCGCCTCTGCATAGTCAAGGGTGTAAAGAACATCCAAGATACCTTGCATATAAGTCTTCATATCCTCAGTCGTTTGAAACCGAGTTGGCAGGCTGTTTTGAGTGCGATTGCCTGTCAATGTATAGGCAGTATTGAGGTTAAAAACAGGATCGTAGGCAGTACCTAAACTGTTATTGATTGACTCAAAGAGCCCTCGTGCATAAACTTCTGGACCTTGACCTGCTCTCCTACCGTGGCCATTGAGCCAAATTGTCTTATCCAGTATGTGCGTTAATTCATGGGTATAGACAGATTGCCCATCATCAGTAAGGGATTTTTTCAGGTAGAGATTGACACTGGAACTGCCATTGGCTTGACCATCTGCTCGGAAAAAATTGGAGTAGATATTCAAAGGACGAATAAACTCTCTAACTCCCTCCAACACCTTAGAACCGAATTTAGGCGAATACAATTCACTTGCACTCTGAGGCGGCTGACCGTATTTTTGCACACTATCCACCACAATAATCGGTGCATGGTTGGTCAACTGCTCTTTCTTCTGGGTCATGCGGTACCAGAAGTTTAAAAATTCCTGTTGGTGTTCTGCGTATCTGGACAAGGTAGCTAGAAAATCCTGCTGACTGCCAGCTTGGCTTGGATTTACATAGGTCTCTTTTAAGCCATAATTGACTGTATTTGAGGTTGAAATTGCATAGATACTATCTGATGATAAGCTCAACAGTGGAATAAGGTGATTTTTTAAACGACCGTCTATTTTGATTTTTTCATACAAGGAAGCAGAGCTGTAAGCATTGGTTGCTTCAACAATATGGGCTTTAGTAGTCTGTTTAAACCACTCTTCCTCTGATAGGCTCGGGTCAAAGAGACTGACTCCCTTTTCCACAAATGCTGCCAAATCTGTTTGGCTTGTAAGCGGAGCTAATTTCCTCTGATAGGTATTCGCACTCTGATCCATGGTCAAATCTTGATAAGTCAGATTTGCAAGTCCAAGGAGATTCTCAAGGGTATCTCCCCTACCTCCGAAAACTTGAGGATGGAAGAGAATTAAATCTTTGGCTGCATAATTTCCAAATGTGAATGAATAGCGGCGATCCAAGTAACTTAAGGCTGTGAGAATTTGCTCCTTCTTGGCTCTTACTCTGTCAATATTCACAGCAGCAGCCTTTTCAAATACTCCAGTTAAAATCTGTTCCAAGTCTGTCTGAACACGCTCAAAGCTTGATCTCATGTCCAGCAAATCCATGTAGGCTGTTTGCTTTTCCGCTGCGGTAGGGACTTGCCCACCTTTTTCTTGGCTAAGGCTCTTTACCAGCTCATTGTCCACAATAGAACTTACTCGATGACTGAGGTAAGGATAAAGTGAATCATAGGTCACTTTAGCAAAGTCAGCCTTCAGTGAAGCAACCTGTTGCGCAACTGCATCGCTGGTCTGGCTTGTTGTTGGCTGAGACTCCGCAGGAACTATCTGGCTACTACCATCTGAATTGAGTACTTGGAATTTATGAACAGTAGCTCCACTGACTGAAGTCATTAGCTGACCTTGGGCATCTAATGGTAGTTTTGCTACTTCAGTAACTGCCACACTGCGTGCTCTTCGTGCTGAACGTAGCACAGGCTGAACGACTTCCTCTACTGCTTGTTCAGTCGGAGCGACTTCCCCTGCTGCTGTTTCTGTTGGTTGAACTGGTTGAGTAGCCTCGTCCCTTGAACCTGCTGGTTCTTGTACCGTTTGAACAGACTCTGGTTCTACTGGCTCAATAACCTGATGAGAATTTTCTGCTGGGAGCGTGTTCTCATTTACCTGCTCCAGTGCAGGCTGCTCTTGCCCTGCTTCTGCTGGAAGTGCTGCTTGGGGGGCTGAAAGGTCTTGAGAGACCACTTCCTTCTGAATAGCTGGTTCTACTTCTACAAGCTGGCTTTCTTGAGCTGGGTTCTCCTGTATGGCTTCGTTTAGTGAGGAAGCAACGGTTTCTGGAGTTTGAACAGCTACCTCATTGGTTACCAGCTCTTGACTTGCCTCATCTGTTACTGACTGACTAGTTTGTTGACTACTAGTAGGCACTTGACTTACCTCTTGCGCAGCCGCAACCTGCCCTCCTAGGACGCTAAAGCTAATGGCCAAAGCAACTGACACGACACCAATGGAAAACTTACGAATGCCAAAATGGTGCTTCTTTTGTAAAAAATGTAAATTCATTAAAATATAGTCTCCTTTTGAGCCAAATAAAAACTCTACTACAATTATATAAGTAATAAACGTGAAATGCAAAGAAAACGCTAGCAATCTTATAGAATCAAAAAAATTTCCCAACGATAACCGTCAGGAAACTAATGAAAACCATTATTTCAAAGCAACCTCTTCAATCATCACTCCCTCACCGTTTCAATCTTCCACTCCTTCCAACCTCGGAAGCGAATGGCTCCTTGCTGGTCGGTGCGATAGACTTGGATTTTCCGACTGTCAAAACGGTCCAAGGTTTCTTGGTGGGGATGCTTGTAGCGGTTGTGTTCTCCTGCAGATACCAGGGCAATCTTGGCTCCGATATGGTCTAAAAATTCAGGATAGGAAGAACCTTTGGAACCGTGGTGACCAGCCTTGAGGACATCGACAGGCAGGTTGGGATAGGTTTCTATCAAGTCCAACTCCCCCTGCTCCAAGTCCCCTGTAAAGAGGAAATTGGTTTCCAGCAAGCGGCCGTAGAGAACAATGGAATCATTATTACCACCGTCGCCTGTCCCGTCTGGATAGAGGACCTCCAGATAGGCGTCAAACATCGGCAGGCGGTCGCCCACTTTTACCACATGGACAGGCACATTGATTTTTTTCAGAGTTGCTACAAAGTCAGGTACCGTCAGACTTCCCGGCGACACGACAATCCGACCAATCTGAACCTGCTTAGCTACTTCCAGCACATCGCCCACATGGTCTGTGTCGGTGTGGGTCAGCACTAGACTATCAATCCTATCCACACCCCGACTATGCAGATAGGGAATCAAAGTCCGCTCTGCATTTGCCTGCGAAGATCGCTCCTGCCACTCCTCCTTGGCCGCAAAATCAACTCGTCCGCCCACATCTATCAGAACCGTCCGCCCCCGCATATCCCGCAAAAAGATGCTGTCCCCCTGTCCGATGTCCACCACCGTCACCTCGTTTTCCAGCGGGTGTTTGGTTATGAAAAATAGCAGAGCGAGGACCAAGCTCAGTCCTAGAAGCCAGTTCTTCTTCCTGTGGAAATCGTAGAGCAAGAAAAGGCAGATCACTAAAAATACCAGAACCATGCTAGACGGTTTGCCCAGTATCCAAGGTCGCAAGCCCAAATCCGCCACCCAGACAATGATTTTCTCCATAAAAACGAAAAATCCGTTGACCCAAGTAATCTTGACCAAGGGCGATAGAAGAAAAATGACCGACAATCCTGGCAAAAGCAGGACATCAAAGACAAAGGAAAAGACAAAGGTCAAGAGGATAGATAGAGGCTGAAAGGCATAGAAATAGGTCATAAGCACCGGCAAAATTCCCAGCGAAATACCGAGGCTCTCCACCGCAGCCTTTTTGACCTGCCCCAAGTCTTCAAAATCAAAGACCGTCAGCAAAAAAGCATAGGTAAAGGTCAGGACACCGCCAGCTGTCAGTAAAAATCGGGGCAGAATCAGCAGACAGACAAAGACTGTCACCGCAAAGTTATCCAACTTCCGCAAGCCTAGATTACCCAGAATTTTTTTGACCAAGGACCGCACCACCGACACAGAAAAGCCTGTCAAACCAGCATAGAAAAGTGAAAAGGGAATCTGCAACTTATCTACGGTTTCCTTGGTCAAGCCCAAACGCAGTAAAATCCAGCGAAACTTGTCGATGAAAAAGCCCACCTGCATACCAGACAGGGCAAAGAGATGAATGATTCCTAGACTAGAATAGAGGTCGCTCATCTGGTCGAAATCACTATCTAGCTCCCCAAACAAAAGCCCTGTCATGTAGTGACTCATAGGAGCTGGAAAATTGGTTTTGATATAGACCAAGGCCTGCCTCCGCCAGCTTGATAGCCAGTCAAAGACATTCCAAGACTGGACTGGGACAATCTTCTTGATTGCCGTAATCTTGACTGTTCGGTAGATGCCCTGTGTTTTCAGATAGGCCTGATAATCAAAGCCCTTGAAATTCCGCTGACCTGCTGGCAGGCTAACTTCTGCTTCCACTTCAAGCTGGACCAAATCTGTCAACTTTTGAAAATAAGCCTGCTCCTCCTGACTGGCTAATTTGTAAAAAACCTGATAGGTCTGTCCGTCAGCCCGACCACGAAAGGACAGGCTGTCCCCGTTTATCTTGATGGTATCGGGAAGCAACTGGATCTGGTCGACATGACCTGGAGCTGTCTGGTCTGCCCGCTCCCATTGGACCTTTTGGCATCCGAAAAACAGGCCAAACAGGGCTAGAAGCTGCAGCGTTTTGAGAAAAACTGTCTTACCTTGCCGAAATCCAAAGACCAGCAACAACAAACTCAGAAGGGCCATTGTCAAGAGGGAAAAAGAGTGGACTGCAAAATAGACCGCCACCGCTAAGATGGCCAAGTGGATGGGCTGGCAGGGGAGCTTAATCGACCGTGACATAAGGTCGAATGCTTTCCATGGTCTTGTCGCCGATGCCTGAAACATTGTTGAGGTCATCTACCGACTTGAAACCGCCGTTGGCCTCACGATAGGCGATAATGTCCGCCGCCCGCTTGGCACCTATGCCCGAAATGGTCTGCAGGTCTGCCTCGGTCGCCGTGTTGAGATTGACCTTGCTTTCATTTCCTTTTTGAGAAATAGCCGAGCTGGCAGTCGTGCTAGCCACCATCGAGATTTGTTCATCTTTACTTGCCACATAGACCACCGCCTCGTCACTGAGCTTCTGAGCCAGATTAATAGACTTGGGTTCTGCCTGACTGGTCAATCCGCCAGCTGCCTCAACCGCGTCATTGACACGACTACCTACTTCTAAAGTATATAGCCCAGGCTTTTCCACCGCTCCTTTGACATCAACGACCAGCTGGCTGGGCTCTTCACTTACTTCTGTACTAGTTTCCTCGACCAACTCAGAGCTACTAGAAGTTTGTTCAGTCTGTGGAAAGTTTGTCAGACCCGTCTGGTCAGACTTGGCTGGTTGACTAAATACTAAAAATGTAGTCATAAGCAAACCAGCCGCTGCGGGCAGAGCAATCTGCCACTTGTATTCTTTAAGCATTTCTATATAAGTTTTAATCGTATCCATAAATTACCTCCACCTATATAGTTCGTAAAAAATACAAAAAACCCGCCATCAGCGAGTTTCATCATATTATTTTTTATCCAACTGCGTGCTTGGTTGCCAGAAGAAGCTAGCGATATAGCTAAAGACATAGGTTAGACCTAGAACAAGGGCAACCAGTAGGAGCACAGGAATACGATAGATATAGGTCAAGATATTTGGCTTTTTCTGGGTCTGGAAAGAAGCTGCATGGTTATCCAATCTCTTGAATTCCGCTTCGATACGGCTGGTCACTTCTGCCGTACCCGCGTCATCCATGCGCTTGATGTCTGAAATATCGATTGGATTTCCGAAGGCCACGTCAATTCGTTCACCAGCTAAAAGTCCTTTGATAGTCATTGGTCCCACATAGGTTGCTGGCATGAGTTTGACCTTGGCTGACTTGGCAATGACCGCCACACCTCCCTTAAGTTCCGATGAATGACGGCTACCAGAAGGGAACATGACAAGTGAGCGGTCACTTTTTTTCAACATATTGACAGGATACTTGATGGCTGCCATGCCAGGATTTTCACGGTCAATGGGAAAGGCACCACACTTGCTAATCCACCAACCAAAGCCACGTTCCTTGAAGAGTTCTTTTTTAGCCATAAAGATAAACTGCTTGGGTGCAGCCGCATAGCCCAGAAAAACAGGATCCCAGAAGGTCTTATGTGGGGCGATGAGGATATAATTTTCCTCCTGTGGCAAAATATTTTCTCTGTCATGGTAATGAATATTACCATTGATGGCCCACAGCAAGAATGTTAATAGCGTTCGTAGATAAGAATAAAACATAAACTTCTCCTTTTTCAATCCCTCCTATTATAGCATAAGTAGGCAAATAACCCTAGAGCTAAGTCAAACTTCTATAGTCTCATCCAATCTGGCTCGGGTTAAAACAGTCTATCCCAAGACTGTCCTCGCTTCCGGGTTTTCTGGCTCGGGTTAAAACAGTCTATTCCCAGACTGTCCTCGCTCTCCTATTTCAAGGCTCGGGTTAAAACAGTCTATCCCTAGACTGTTTTAATCAACTGACTTCAAAGCTTCTAGCATATCCACCTTTCTTAGATGATGGTTGACATAGATGCCAAGGGCTGCCAAAATGCCAACAATAGCTATCACTGGAATGACGTAAACTTCCAGACTGACTGCTGGATTGAAACGAATGCTATCCGAACCAATCATGGCAAGAAGAAGCTTGTGAAGGTAGATCCCGCCAATCAGCCCAACCCCCATACCAATTAAGGAAAGAACCATAGTTTCCCTATAAATATAGAGGGTCACTTCCTTATTATGGAAGCCCAGAACTTTTATGGTCGAAAGTTCTCGAATCCGTTCTGACATATTGATGATGGTCAGGTTGTAGAGGATAACTAGACCAAGCAGGATAGACAGGACCACCAAGATAGTCATAATGGTCTGTAGTGAGCCTGCAATAGTAGTGAGCATGGACATGAGGGAGGTGTTTTGCACCAGACTTCTGACCGCTGGCATGGCTAGCAGCTGGCTAGAAATCGTTTGAACATGGCTGGTCTGGCCATTTTTTAACTGCACCAGATAGGCATTGGCAGTCTTTTGCTTGCCCGTCACTTGTTCATAATAGCCTCTAGTCATATAGATAAAGTGTCCTGCATACATATCCGCCACAGCAGCAACCCTGACCTGAACTTCCTTATCCTCCAAGGTCAGCGATAGCTTGTCTCCGACTGTCACACCGTAGATAGCTGCGAGTTTTTCTGTGAGGACAATACCCCTGCCACTCAGTTGAATAGGCTGACCAGATGACGTTTCAAGACTGACTAGATTTCCTAGATCCTGACGGTCTGAAATAAAGAGGCTGATTGATACATTCTTTCTTTGGCTGCCTGTTTTCACTGTTTGACGGAGTTGCTCAAAAGCCACTGGCAAGGATTGACCAACTTGATTTGACTGGAGAAAGTCTGTTAATTTGTCTAATTCCTGCTCCCCTGCTCTGCTATTTTCCACTACCAACATATCATAATGGATCAGCTCCCCAAACTGCCGTTGGACAACCCCTGAGATAGAGGAACGAATGCCTAGACCGCCAAAGAGGAGGGCGACTGTCCCTGCCACACCGAAGATGGTCATGAGCATGCGGAGCTTGTAGCGGAAGATATTGCGGGCAGTCACCTTGTGGGTAAAGCTCAAGCGGGACCAGATGGCTGGCCATTTTTCCAGCCAAATACTGGAACCAGCAGCGGGAGGTTTTGGAAGGAGAAGCTGGGCTGGCTTCTCTGTCAATTCTCTCCGAGCTACCAAATAGGCAGGGAGGACGGATGAAATCAGAGAAAGCAAGAGGGCCAGACCTGTCCAAAGTGGATAAAAGTGGAGCTTGGCAGACCCGATGACTGTCGTCTGGGTGATAATGCTTGAAATAATAGGCGATAGGACAAGATTCCCCATAAATATGCCGACAAAGGTACCAACTAGGCCTGCTGCTAGTCCATAAAGGATAAACTTAGCCATAATCTGACCATTGGTATAGCCAAGTGCCTTGAAGAGTCCTGACTGGGTCCTCTCTTCATCGACAAATCGGGCCATGGTGGTAAAAGTAACTAGAGCTGCGACCAGATAGAGAACTACTGGAAAGACATTGCCTACTGCCGCAATGGACTTGGTCGCATTGCTATAGGTGGTGTATCCATCTCCACCAGGAAGGCTGGTCCGACTGTAAATCTGATAAGGAGATTTTTCTAATTTGCTCAAGTCGGATTTGGCTTGAGCAATCTCTGTTTGGGCTTGGCTGATTTCTTGGTTGGCTTCCGCTTGTTTTTCTGATAATTGGGATTGAGCCTGAGCTAATTCCTTGTCTGCTTCTTCCAATCGCAATTCTTCTTGACGCAGTTTCAAGTCAGAAGATTCCAATTGACTGACACCCCACTCATAATCTGAAACACCCTTTTGATAGGCTGCCAGACCTTGCTCATACTGCCCCAAACCTGATTGGTAGTGGGCCAAACCAGTCTGGTATTCCTGATTCCAGATGTTGTAGTCAGCTAGACTTGTTTCATATTCTGCAACCTTAGATTGGTAGTAGTCATAGTGAGTGATATAGGCTTGGTTGGCTTGCTCATAGTTAGCTTCCAGTTGATCTAAGCGAGCTTTTTCTGCGTCCAAGGCTTCCTGTCTAGCTAATAAGTCAGGATGGTCAGATAAGGTCTGTCCAGCCTGAACCTGACTGGCAATCAACTGATTTAAACCTTGTTGATTTTGGTACCAATCGGCACGACCAGTTGAAATTTGTGAAGCTGTCTGACTGAGGTGGGCATTTTGCCCATCCAGTTCCTGCTTGGCATTTTCCAAGCGCTGAGCAGTTTCAAGTAGACCCTCGTGGCTTCCGTCCAAAAAGGATTTTGTTTGGTCCAGTTTGGCTTTCTGGCTGTCCAATTCTTTCCTGCTTTCTTCCAATTGAAACTTGGTTTGTAGCAATTGGGCAAGAGTTGCTCGTAATTCCATTTCCGACTGAACAAGCTTTGCCCGTCCACGCGCAAATTCACTGCGACCGCTTGCTGCTTGCTCCTGACCAGTCGCCAGGTCTTCTGCTGCTTGGTCCAGCTGGCTTTGAGCTTGAGCAATGTCTTCTTCTCCCTTGGAAATTTCCGTTTGCCCTTCTGCTTGGATGGCTTCCAACCGCTGTTCATCATTATCTGCCAATAACTTTTCTAGGTCTTCTTGGTGTTGATCCAGTTTCTCCTGATAGGCCTGACTGTAGTAAGGCAAATTTGCCAAATCATCATAGACAATTCTAGCTATGGTATAAACATCAGATTGAAAAACTTCCTCCGAAACAACTCCATATCCTGTCAACTGACCATCTCCACTTGCGGCCATGCCCATGGTTTCATTGTCCCAAATTTCCGCCGAAGCTACGAAACCAACAACGGTAAAGGTCGTTTGGGTCAGGATGGTGCCATCCTTATCAGGCTCTGTTACTTGAAATGGATCTCCTACTTTATAGCTTTCTTGTAAGGAAGGAGACAGAGCTATTTGCCCCTTTTGACTGGGCAATTCACCTTCTAGCAATTTATAGGTTGAAATAGATTTTGGTGCTGAAAATAGCCGAACGGCCGTTTGATTTTTCTTGGCTACTACATCCTTAAAATGGCCAGCCTCTACTGTCGCACCTTTAATGGATGCCAATTCGTCCAGGTCAGCCTGACTGATACCCAGACCTGAAATGACAGCCAAATCCATTGTCCTATGGTCAGCGATATAGGTTTGGGCTGATTTTTCCATATTGGGAGCTGTTACTTTCAGACCTGTCAATGCTAGAGCTCCCAACATCATCAGGCTAAAAATGGACAAAAAACGCCCCTTGGAAGAAAGCAGAGATTGCCTCATATCCTTCCAGTAGATTTTCTTTTTCATCATATCACCCACTAATATTCTAGGCTAGCAATATCCTGCGGTTCTGCATTCAGCTCAACAGAATGCACACGGGCATCCCGCATCCGAATGACCCTGTCTGCAATAGGAGCCAGAGAGCTATTGTGGGTCACGATAATCACCGTTGCCCCTTGTGTGCGGGACATATCTTGCAGGATTTGCAAGACCTGCTTGCCAGTTTGGTAATCCAAGGCACCTGTCGGTTCATCACAAAGCAGGATTTTTGGCTTTTTGGCAACTGCTCGAGCAATGGCAACCCGTTGCTGCTCACCGCCTGAAAGCTGGGCAGGGAAATTATTGATACGATGGCCTAGTCCAACTTGTTCCAAGACCTCCTCGGCATCCAAGGCATCCTTGACGATTTCTGCAGCTAATTCCACATTTTCCTTGGCAGTCAAATTGGCAACCAAGTTATAAAATTGAAAGACAAAACCTACATCATCTCTACGATAATTGGTCAGTTCATGACTTGACAGCTTGGCGATATCCACACCGTCAATCCAAACCTCCCCCTCGTCATTGCTATCCATGCCACCTAAGATATTGAGCAGAGTGGATTTGCCCGCACCAGATGAACCCAGAATGATGACTAACTCACCCTGCTCAATCTCAAAGGACACACCGTCATTGGCCACAATGGTCGCATCCCCCATTTGGTAGTATTTTGACGAATTGATTACTTGGATATAGGACATGGTACACCTCGCTTTTCTTAGTAATATTATAACATAAAGAGAGGGTTTTCACCCTCTCCTTTATCTTTTACACTTGGGCAATAGCAGAGCCGCCATAGAGTTTGAGTTCTTCTCTGATGGTCTGGTAGTAATAGCGATCAAATGCCCGCCAAGCCTGCCTGCTGGTTTCACTCAATCGCAGGTCCCCTAATCCAACTAGGAAACTAGTCGAACGATAAAATTTCTCAATCGCAATCAGTTCTGTATTGGTGACCGACTTGGCCTCCGACAATAGGCGTGTCGTCTGTGTCAGATTATGCTGGAACCGTTGCTCATCAACTGTTCCTACTTTATCTGCTTGAAAGGTCCGATCCAAGTCTTGAATGTGGGCCAAAACGTCCTGAATAATCTGTGTCTTTTCCATACAAAACCCTCCTTGTTTTTGATAAATTTAGTATATCAAATTAGACAAAAATATTCAAGTTATTTGTGTATTTCCTTGATTTATATCTATATTGATATTATAATTATGAGAGATAATACACAATTACTCAATAGCAACATTTTCCCTTTCTCCCCTGGAGGTATCTATGTTTCAAATTGAAGGAAAGCTATTTTTCCGTAGCAAGAAAAACTTGTTCGCTATCTTGGTCATGCTGTTTGCAATCCTAGCTAGTTCCTTACTAGCAGGTTATCACAATCGGCAGGCCAAATTAAAGGTCATCCAACACTATGAAGAGTCTATCCAAAATTTTGAAAATATCATACAAGATTTAGAAACACAGTATCAGACTCAAACTCTCAGTGAAGAGGATTACCAGGCTGAACAAACATTTTTTACAGACTATATTGCCAACTACCAAAAGGAGATTGAGGCGGTCAAGAAGGAGGACTGGATCTATTTTTATGAGAAAAATATCCAGCACTATCAGAAGGATGGACAGTATATCAGCCATGTCTATCAAAGTTATGAATTTGCTCCACAAACCATCGAAAATACCTTCATGATTTCCAAGTATCTGCTAGAAAAAGAGATACCCTCAGCCTTTCCAACTGAGCTTTACCTAACAGCCTTTGAGAATCCCCAAACACCAACAGATAGAGAAATCGTCAAGAGCCTGGGCCAGCAGGCCTTAAAGGGAACCAGTCATGAAATCTGGCAGGGTCAAAAACAGCTAGGCCTGGTCATCACCCTTCCTCTCTTTCTCTTAACTTTCACCAATTTTTTCATCAAAGACCAGCAGGGAACTAGCCGGCAGATTCGCCTTTTACAGACCCTGGGGCTGACTAGAATTCGAATTACAACCAATAAATACCTAGCCTACCTGACACTATATACCACCCTCTTTCTCACTCTCTATCTGAGCCATTTTCTCATCGCATTTTTGCTAAATGGCAATAGTAGCTGGATCTATCCTGTAACCACCTATAGCAGTAGGGGACTGGCTTACAGTTTTATCACCACAACCATTAAACCTATATATCAAGTCATCTTGCTGGCCTGTGGCATGCACTATCTCTACCTTCTATTTCTGCTGGGAGTGGCACAGACCTTGGCTAGAGTCTTAAAAAATGGACTGGCTGGACTAGTGGTCACACTAGGACTTGTCATCTCTGCCAACTTCTTTCCCCATATCTTCAATCCATTTAGCCTATGGAATGCAGGCAATCTGGCAGACGGAAGTGCCATCATCTACCATCAATTAACAGGATACAGCATTCCAAAAGTCTTTACGGTTCTTCTCATCAGTAACCTGCTCATCTATTGCCTGCAATTCTATCTCCTGACAAGAAAAAGTGAGGTCTAACCATGCGATTATCTATTCACAATTTGTGCAAATCCTACGGGAAAAAGAAGATACTTGACCAGCTAAACCTAGAACTGGTGGATCCTGGAATCTGGGCCCTGATTGGACCAAATGGAGCTGGAAAGACAACCCTCCTAGACTGCATTGCCAACCTGCAAACCTTTGATTCGGGAGAGATTTCTATAAACGGCAAGAAGCACGATAATCCAAATGTCTACCAAACCTTTTCCTACCTGCAGGACAACCGGGTCCTCTACCCTGAATTGACAGGGCTGGAACACTTGCGATTGGTCCAAACTATCCAAGGGTTACCCAAAGAGCGGATTGAGGAAGTCATTCAAGAAATCGGTATCCGTGATTATGTGAAAATCCCTGTCAAAAATTATTCACTGGGAATGAAACAACATCTCCTGCTGGCTATCGGTATTATGAACAAGCCCCAGGTCATGCTCTTGGATGAACCCTTGAACGGACTGGACCCGACCAGCTACATCCAGACCCGAAAATTGCTCCAAAAACTAGCAAAGAATGGCTCAACCATTATCGTGTCTTCCCACCAGTTAAACGAAGTGGATCAACTAACCGACCAACTGCTCTTTCTCAAACAAGGAAAAATCATCGAGCGAAAACTGGAACAGGTTGGGCGACAATATGCCGTTCAGACTAGTGACAATCAGACAGTGTATCAGAAACTTGGGCAAATGAAGGGACTGACTTTGGCCAATGATAGCATTCAGCTAGACACCAGTGTTCACAGTCTGCATTTCTACCTTGATCAACTTATGGCTTGTCAGGTGGAAATTCTGGATATTAGCATTCAGGAACACCAGTCCGAAGAAATCTATAAAGAACTATTTGAATAGGGAGGCTTGACCATGAATCTATTGTCCCTTTTCATTCTACGACTGAAACGCAATGCTCTTTTTCTAGCCCTCATGACCGCTGTGGCTCTTATCCCACTTGCTCTGTCCTATCGGAATGTCCTAGAAGCCGAAAACCTGCGCTTTGAGGATCGAACCCGTATCATACAAGTCAAAAAAGAAGCTGAAACCTTCTTGTATACTGACGATAAGGAAGCTCAAGCCTTAGACCAGGAAAGTATGGATTATTATAAAAAACTCTTAGAACTAGCGACCACCTACTTAGAAAAGGAACATATCCAAGGAAAAAGTCAGGAGGTCTTGGAAACGGAGTTAGAACTCTACCAGACCATGCAAAACTGGGAGGCAAACGGGCACAATATCAATCATTTTACAAACAGCGAACTGGCAGAACGTATCACAGTCTATAAAAAAGTACTAGAGCAAAGCCTTAGCTTTCACTACCCTACTGCACCCAAGGATATCTATCTGACCTTGTTACAGGTTCTGCCAGCTAGCAACTATATAATCCCCCTTGTCATCTGCTGTCTCTTAGCCTGGCTCCTGATGACTGACCTTTCCAAACATCGTGGTCTCCTCTTTATCAACGGACTATCCCCTGGTCAATATGCCACTAGCCTGACCCAACTTGCTCTTCTCCTACAAGTTGCTATCTATGCCCTCATCCTGTTCATGCTACTTCTATTGGCACATCAGTTCCAATTTACCTTCCAAGAAGACTATCCTCTACTAGTCGGCACAAATACTCTATCTACCATATCTATCAGGGAACAATTACAGAAACTCCTGCTGGTAATGGCTGGAATGACAGGTTTCTATCTGACCTTTATCCGATTAGCAACGGCTAAAGTCCTACAAACATATAAGAGAAAATAGGCCACCTCGAAAATGGTGGCTTTTTGCTGGCAAAAAAACGATGCCTGTTCAGACACCGTTATATTCTTTTATTTAACAGCCTCCAAAGCCGCATCATAGTCTGGGTGTTCGTTGACATTATCCAGGTATTCTACATAGGTGATTTCATTGTCGGCATTGAGGACAAAGACCGCACGTGCCAGCAAATTCCACTCTCGCATGAGCACACCGTAGGATTTACCAAAGGCATGGTCATAGTAATCAGACAGGGTCACTGCATCTTCCAAACCTGCGGCCCCACACCAGCGTTTTTGGGCAAAAGGCAGGTCTGCTGAGACAGTCACAACAACAGTATTGTCACGGTCAGCCAGTTCCTGATTGAAGCGACGGGTTTGGGTATCGCAAATCCCTGTGTCAATAGAAGGCACCACACTGATAACCTTGGTCTGCTTGCCAAAGTCTTTCAGGCTTTTCAGGCTCAAGTCATTGGCCATGAGCACAAAATCAGGGGCAGTATCTCCCACTTGCAAACGTGGACCTACCAAGGTCACTGGTTTTCCAATAAAGGTTGTCATAAAACATCTCCCTTGCACTTATTACTCAATGAAAATCAAAAGTAGTCTAGGAAACGAAGCCGAAGATAGAACTGGAGTTCATCAAGGCGAGTTGACAACGGATAATTTTGATTTTCGAAGAGTAGAATATATTTATTGTAAGCGTTTATAAGCAAAAATACCAGTTTTTTGACTGGTATTTATATTTTCAGGCTCTTTTCATCTTCCAAGCGTCCTCATACCCACCAATCAAACATGTTGTCATTCGTCGCATTGGATGCACCGTTCTGACAATGCTAAGAGGAGGTACTTTCTCTATTAAACACAACAAGTCGCTTATTCAGACTAGGTAATTGATTGAAAAAATTTATCCCTCTTTGGCCAATCACAATGTAAACGCTTAATAACAAAGTATATTGGGCGGTTACTTTGTACATTCAATTTGTATACTCAAAAAGCTCTATTATCTCTGCGCTGGGAGTACCTATTGCAGAAATTATAGAGCCAGAAATATAGGGATAAAATTACACATTTTAAAAATTAAATTCACTCTTTATTTAAAAGTCTATTATTTTTTAAGATATACCATAACGACAAAAGCGAAATTAGGATTAAACAAATTCTCCCCAGGTAATAGGTAGACTTGACCAAAATATTACTAAGAACCTCTAAAGATAGGAAGGTATATAATACTACTCCAGAAATTACAATTAAGTATTTCAAACTGTACTCACTAATTACATATTCAACGTTTCTAAAATTTATTTTTAAACTTGAATTGATTTTTTTTATAACATAACTCAATAGAAACATACCTGCAACAATGATACTAACTGATAATATTATATGATTTATAATTGGTTCAGAATAGAATGGATTAATTTCCTTTAATAGATTCTCAAGCATTTTTATTTACCTCCTTAATTTGAATTATTTGATCACAGCTTTTAATCACCTCATCATCATGAGATATTAGCATAACAATACTTCTTTTCTTCAAAAACTTTATGGAATTTAGAAACCAATCCTTTCTAATACTATCTAAATTTGAAGTAGGTTCATCATAGACCAGAACATCTTTTCCAGATATAAAACTAGCAATTATTGCTGCTGTCTGTAAATCACCGCCGGATAAATTGTCTTGTGGTATATCCCACTTACTATCTAGAAAAGAAGAAATATCATGGTTTAATAACATATTTTTAGACAAAATATTTTCCAAAAAGTCTTTTTCACTAATATCGAAATATTCCTTAAAATAATTCTTTATAGATAAATCCATCAGATACGGCCTTTGCGTAACAAAGAAATATTTTTTTTGTCTTAAATTTACACTATCAATTAGGCTTAAAGATTTACCATTATAGTAAATCATATTTTTACTACAATGTATTATCCCAGATAGAAGTTTATATAATGTACTTTTTCCTGAACCATTCTGTCCAACTATTGAATAACTTTTACCTCTTTCAAAGTGAATAAAAAAATCTTCATATAAAATTTCATCGTAAGCATAAGTTAAGTTTCCATAAATTTCATGAATTTCCTCTTCAAATGCATCTGTTCCATCTAAAGATTGTTCAATGCCTAGTAACAAAGAAATATTTTCTATTGAGGCTTTTGTCAATTGATAGGAGTTACCAAAATCAAAAAAGTACTCTGTATTACCAAGAACTAAAGAAAAATACGACATAAGAATAGTCACTTTGCCAATATCCATTGTACCACTAAAAATATGCAAAGCAACTACTCTAAACATAATTACATTTAATATTAATGCAATCACTCCTTGAAGAAAACTCTGTAAATTTGTAATATTCATGAATCTTTTTAAGATCGAAAAATAATTATTGAATCCCTTTACAAATCGTTCGTTCTCTACTTCATAATAGCCTTGGTGAACTATGTAGTCTAAGTTAGCAACTTGAGAATAAAAATCTCCATAAAAGTTTGAAGTTGATTCTTTAACTCTATCTCCCATCAAATAAACTTTGCTTTTAAATATATAGTAAACAATAGAGTATATTAGAAGTGCAGCAACGGTCAAAAAGCCTAAAGAAACATCCGATACATATATGTATATTATAATGATTACTGTTTGAAAAAATTTAAATATAGTGGTAAATAAATTATTCAACAAAAACGACGATACTTGTGTCAAATCCAAATTAAATCGCTGAGTGATTGAACCTGCTGAAATTTTTGATAAGTCTTTATAAGAAATGTTTCTGAGTATCTTAATGAACTGAAACCTTTTTTTTTGATTAATTAATTCAGAAAAAATTAAACCTAAATATTTTACAATTGGAGATATTGATTGATTTGCTAGACCAACTATTGCAATACTTAGCAATACAAAATTTAGAGAATTCGATTTTTTAGAAACTAAATTATTCATAAACTCACCTGTTAATACAGGAAATGCCATTTCCAATGAAAATGCTATGAACAAGCAAATAGCGTATAAAACAAATTTTTTATACTCTTCGTGTATGAAAACATATAACTTTTTTATAACTGTCATCGAAAGTTCTCCAATAAAACAGAAAGTCCAGGATAACTAGCCACAATTATCATCCCAGACCTCCTTTGTCAATCAACTAAACTACCATTTTTTACAATGATTACTCACTGTTGACCAAGCGCTAGTAATAATTGTAATGGTAACCGTGGTAGCTACAGCGGCTGCTTCAACCTGTGTAGATGGAAGAGTCTGTAAACCCAAAACCTTATCCATTGAATTTGTTTTAGTTTCCATGGTTGTATCTCCTTTCTAGTAAATCCTAAAAATATTATAAATTCTAAAATTCTAATATAAAAAGTATTTACATATTAGTATCCTAAGCTATCTTTAGTGGCAACCATAGCAAGGGATCCTTTGATAACAAAGATTGAATAGACAAAATTGCACCTGCATTTCCCGACTGCACATCACATGAGCGGCGCATTGATAATTGTCCAGGTAAAAATAATTGACTATCGTTTTTTATCAAATATAAATTCAATAACCGCATTAAGTGAGGATTGCTCAAATCATCCGAACCCAGAATAGATTCTAATATAACTTGACTAAAAGCTCCTGTAAGCAACCCAGAATCATAAAACAATCCTAAGCTTCTATTATTGCTCAATTCATCAAAATACTGAATGTAATTTTTATTTAGCTTATATTTCATATAATACCAAACAAGTGAGACACCGATGATTCCATTTCCCAAATACGGCATCAATCTTCCGTCACTTGTTACAAGTTGAACAACACTACTTTTTTCTGAAATATTAATACACCCATGAACTTTGTCCAGATGAGATACTGCTAAATCATAGATTTCTTCTTTACTTGTTAATTTATAATATACTAGTAAGGCAAAAATATAGCCAGATAGCCCATCCAAAAAATCTTTTTTTTCATAATCGAAATCAAAGTCACTCTCTATTTTCTTGATAATGTCTTCTACCATAGATAGTATTTTATGATTGTCTTCAGCAACTCCCAAGTATACTAAACTTAATAGACCTAGAATTACCCCTGATAAGCCGGATCTAACTGATATATTTGTGAAATGCTGTAAACTAAATTTCGAACAATAAAATTCCAGCAGTTCGTCAGCCAACTCCACTTCTCCAATAATATACAGTACATTTATTATTCCCAATTGCCCAGATAATAGTCCAAAATCACATTCTTTGAAACGCTCTTTTTGATTTGCAATCCAAATTTTATAGCTTGAAAGATCCTCTCCGGCTCTATATAAGGCATAAATCATACCAAATGCACCATTTAAATAATTTATAGTCCCACCGACAGTTAAGTATGAATTTAAATCACCATACGAGAATAAATTAGTTAAAATAACATTTTCTTTCAATCCCTTTATTAACCCTTGTTTAATATGTAATAAATCATTACATACTTTAGGCTCCTTTATAGTATCATTATTAAAGTATTTTGGAAATTTTTCAATTATTTTCTCTCGTCCAAATCGGTAAAATATATAGTTTTCTTGAATAGGTACTAGTTTTTTATCTAAATCCGATACAGAAGAAATTGGAAGCAATAAATACTTTACTAAATTTAACAAAGCAGACTCATCATTGCTTTTTCTATCAAATTTATACCCAGAAAATCCCTTAGTGGCTAATCCAGTATATTCCTCATATAAATCACCCGCTGTCTCAAAATCGATTACTTTACAGACTAAATGTATGTCAACCATAATATTATTAGGCTGTAAATCGGACATACCTATTCCTTTGGAGTGAATATCTTCCATAATTTCTTCTATTTGATCAATAATAGTCTTCAACTTTACCAGATATTCATTGACATCATCGTCACTCGAAATTACAAAAGGATAATTTTTCGCAAGCCAATTTGCTAATGTCATTCCGTCAACAAACTCTTCAACTAGGTATTCATTTTCCCATACTTTAAAGTATTCAATAACATTTACAACCGCATCATTTTCTCTTAATTTATTTAATACGTTATATTCTTGACGTAAGCGAGTAATTGCTGATTTATCGTCGGCATCAAACCCTACGTTTGCCCTTGCCTCCTTTATTACTACTCTTCTGCCATCAGAAATATTTTTTGCTAAATAGATACCTCCAGAAGTTGTATATTTAAGCGACTCTGTAATCTCATAGTTATCTAGACCATTACTATCTTCATCGCAAGATATCACATTAACGCTAGATTTCAAACAATCCGGAACATCTACAAAATTAGGTATACTGAAAAATGGTTCTCTTTTATCTGGAATCAGATTTCCTGAATTATCAAAAAGACATAGAACTCCATTAGATAACATCTCTTGAAATGCACCATACCGAAAATAGATATTAGAATCCAAATATCTCCTGTCTGTTAATATATATGTAGCCTGGTTATATTTTTTTAGTTTCTCATATAATCTTTCAAGTACCAATTCCAAAAATTTATCCGGAGGATAAATTGTAATGAACTTCCCTGAAGTTCTTCTATCAGCGTTTTTCGAATGCATTGCTATAAACTGAGGTTTTGTATATATATGTTTAAACGAGATTTTTAAATCAAATAATATTTTAGCAACATCCTCTAAAACCTGAGAAGCATCCTCTTTTTTTGAACTAACATGGAGTTTCCAACCTTGTATTGGCACATCATCTTGCTTATTTTGATAATAACACCAAACTTTATCTTTACTTACTATAACTTCATAATCAGATGGAATGTCATCAATTATGAACATATCAGATTCCTCTAGTTTTTCAAAAGAATCTTCAAAAAAATCTGAGTTATCAACTAAATATCTCATTAAATTTTCCATAGAAACCTCACTATAAAAAAATAAAATTGAGAAACTGACATCAAACAAACTGTTTAGACTGTCACTAATAATCTACTGCAATATGTCACTTTGCAACCTAGTCTGCTTTCCCCACATCAAGCCCTCCAGAATTATTCTGTGTTCTCACCTGTACTTCATATCTATGATTTAAACATTTTAGGGGAATCGACTGTCTGCAAGTAACAGAATTGTTTAAAACAATGCTCCCTAATAACAAAAATGCTAGCAACGCATGAACACCACGATTTTTCTTCATCTTAATGAAACCCCTTTCTTTTTCCTTACCTTAATTCTAAAATATATATTTTATTTAGTCAAGTATTTTTATTGTTTTTTGAACTTTTTTTTTTTTTTATCACAATATGTAATTTTTTATTCTTGTAACTTGCCATTTTGAACTAAAAGAAATATAATTA
>NZ_POJH01000026.1 GCF_002960625.1 Streptococcus suis | reverse complement strand
GTGATAGTTTCTGGCTTAACATCTGTTGTGTCATATGGAGTACCTGTTGAAGTTTCTGGTGTGTCTGTAACAGGTGCTTGGAGAACAGTTCCGTCAGTCGTTACATAGTGAACAACAACTGAACCTTTTACTTCTTGGTAAACATAGGTTACTTCTTTGGTCACGCCTGCCTCAACAGTACCTGTTGGAGCGTCGCCTGATGCCAAGTTGCTGTCTGCTGCTACTGTACCAACTGGGTAGTCACCTGCTGGAACAAGTTTGTATGTCTTACCGTCTGTAGCAGTGATGGTATCTGGACGGTTGTCCGCTACTGTATCGTAGTTAGAACCTGGTTTACCGTTTTCAACATCCAAGACATCTGCCTTGATTTCATTTCCGTTTACGTCTACATAGTTGACATTGACAGAACCTGCTTTTTCATAGACATACTGAACAGTTGTTGTTGTTTCTGCTACTTTACCAGTTGTTGGTGCAGAAGTGTCTTTCACTTCTTTGTAGTAGTAAACAGTGCCATCTTCAGCAGTAATCGTCTCTGGACGGTTATCTTCGTCTGTGTTGTAGACTGTACCAACTGATGCGTCATTTGTATCTGTCACAGTCTTCGCAATGACATTACCTTCTGTATCGTAGTACTCAACAACAACGTCAGATTTCACTTCTTGGTAAACATAAGTGACTTCTTTGGTTACGCCTGCTTCAACAGTACCTGTTGGAGTTGCGCCTGATGCCAAGTTGCTGTCTGCTGCTACTGTACCGACTGGGTAGTCACCTGCTGGAACAAGAGCGTAGACTTTACCGTCTGCTGTTGTGATCGTAGCTGGTTTTTCAGTACCTTCAGCTGTATTGTAGTCTGAACCTGGTTTGCCGTCTGTAGTGTCAGCAACTGGTGCTTTCAATTCAGTACCATTTACGTCAACATACTTGATAACAACGTCACCAGCTTTTTCGTAGACGTAAGTTACTTCTGTAGTGCCTTCTACGACTGTGCCAGTTTCTTTGGCTGCATCTTCAGGTTTGATTTCTTTATAGTAGTAAACATCGCCAGTAGCATCTTCAACGATTTTCTCTGGAACTTGGTCTTTTGTTGAGTAGTCAGTACCTACAAGAGCATCATTTGTGTCTACAACAGGAGTTGCGATGACTTTGCCGTCTGTGTTTACATAGTTAACGACAACATCTCCGTACTTAGGATTTGGAGTGTAGTAAACAACTTCGTTGATGTCCGCATCTGTTGCAGCTACTGTCTTAGGAATAACTGTTTCAGACATTGGCGCATCTACACCCTCAAGGGTTGTACGAGTTGCTGTGTAGTCTGTGATAGCTGGAATTTGGTTTCCGCTAAGTGT
>NZ_POJH01000025.1 GCF_002960625.1 Streptococcus suis | reverse complement strand
CATTTTAGGCAAAAACAGAACTTAGTCTGAGACTAAATTCTGTTGGTTTTATGCAGTTTTCTCAGAGTAACTTCTAGATGGACGGGAACTAGAACTTACTTTGAGAATTTACCTTTCGAAAACTTCGCTCTCCTGCTTGTTTGGTAAGAAGAGAGAGAGGACGATTCCGACAAGAGCTGGTAATAACCAGGCCAATGATTGTCCTGCCAATGGCAGAGCTGAGATGATTGTTGAAACAGCTGTCCAACCAAATTGACCAGCCAAAACTTCTACCAATGACAAAGCTGTCACTAGTCCCACAGTTAATTGCATACCGTAGGTCGAAAGCGGTACAAATTTATTGACAATGGTAATCAAGACAATACAGATGGTAATTGGATAGAGAACCAAAAGAACTGGAACTGAGAAGGTAATGATATTGTTCAAACCAAGGTTGGCAATCCCAAAACCAATCAAGGTAAAGACAGTTGCATAGACTTTGTAAGTAAAACGTGGGAAACGTTCTGCAAAGAATTCTCCACTAGAAACGATAAGACCAACTGTTGTTGTAAAACAGGTAACGATAACCATAGCAGCCAAGAAAATTTGAGCACTTGGACCAAAAATAGCTTGTGTTGCTTGAGATAAGACGTAGACACCCTTGTTCGTATCGGATGCCAAAACATCTGCTGGCACTGGGAAATGATTGCCTAGGAAAGCCAAACCAACATAAAGCGCTGAGAAGGCCAAAGCAACGACTAATCCAACTGACCAAATGGTTGAAATATATTCCTTCTTGCTTGAAAAACCAAGTTGTTTCAAGGTATTAACAGCTACCACACTAAAGGCGATAGAGGCAAGAGCATCCAAAGTGTTATATCCTTCAATAAATCCTGTACCAAAAGCCTGTCCAGCTGAGTAAGCTTCTGCTGCTGGCAGAGGACTGGTCGAACCATACTTGATAGCTCCTAGAACAACCAAAATAACAATCAAAATGGCGAATACTGGAGTTAAAATTCGTCCAATACTATTCAAAATCTGAGAAGGATTAAGGGCAATCAGGTAGGCTGCCACAAAGTAGAGAGCTGTAAAACCAAATAACCAAATTCCAAGGTTTGCTTCACCTAACAATGGCGCAATACCAATTTCAAAGGACGTTGTAGCCGTACGCGGAATAGCAAAGAAAGGACCGATAGCCAGATACAAGGCAACAAGATAAACCGTTGCAAAAGCTGGAGAAATCTTGCGAGAAATCTCATGTACATAACCTTTGGGGTTTAATGTTCCGACAATCAAGGCAATGACGGCAATACCGACACCCGATACGACAAATCCTAATATAGCTGGCCAGAAATTCTCACCTGACAAGACCCCCAAAGCTGGTGGAAAAATCAAGTTCCCTGCACCAAAAAACATACCAAACAGGAGTAAACCTGTTAGAGCACCTTTTTTCATAACTCCTCCTTTGTTGGAAAAAATATTTGTGAAAAACTATTATACCATACAAATCTTTCTTTTCCGAGCAAGTTGCAAAAAAATCCAGCTTTCGCTAGATTTTCATTATATTTCTGAAAAATATTTTTGTTTCCTTACAATAAATCGGCAATCAAACTATCCACTTCGTCCTTCACTTCTTCTTTCGGAGTGATTTCAGTTACGATAATCCCAGCCACAGCTCGTTCCACCAAGGCTTCTACATCCATGCGGGCTTCGTACTGCTCGACATTTTTAATCTTAGGATTAGTCTTTGGACGGTCTGGGGCAAAGATGGTGCAGCAATCCTCAAATGGCTGGATGGAAATATCAAAGGTATCAATTTCTTGAGCAATATCAATGATTTCCAACTTGTCCATGGTCACAACTGGACGGATAACAGGGGTATTGGTCACCGCATTGATAGCCTGCATGGATTCCAAGGTCTGACTTGCAACTTGGCCTAGACTCTCACCATTGATAATAACCATGGCACCACGCTCCTCTCGAACTCGGTCTGTAATCCGCATCATGAAGCGACGGGTCAAGGTCATCAAGTAGGCTTCAGGGGCCTTTTCCTTGATTTCTTCCTGAATTTCTGTAAACGGCACTTCGATAAAGGTGATATTACCACCGAAGGCAGTCAATTTACGGGTCAAATCATGGGCTTTTTTAAGGGCACCGGGGCTGGTATATGGAGGGCTAGCAAAGTGCAGGGCTTCGATTTCAACCCCACGTTTTAGGGCCAAATAACCCGCAACAGGCGAATCAATCCCACCTGACAGCATCAACGTACCCTTGCCAGATGTACCAACTGGCAGACCGCCTGCTCCCTTGATTTCTTCATGGGAAATATAGGCTGCATCAGGACGAATTTCCACTCGCAATGTAATGTCTGGCGACTTCATCTGCACCTGTACATTTGGAATAGCTGTGAAGACCGCATCTCCAAGGACTTGGTTAAGGTCACGACTGTCCAATTCAAAACTGTGGTCGCTACGACGTGCCGCAATCTTGAAGGTCATCCCTTCCTTGTAAATGGACCGCATAATCTCCACAACCGCCTCTTTCAAGGCTGGAACAGACTTTTCAATCTTATAAGACGGTGCGAAATTTTGGATCCCAAAAATCTTCTTCAAAGAAGCTGAAACGTCCTGATAATCTGCCCCGTTCAAATAGACATGCCCACGGTCACGGTCAAAATAAACCGTCACTTCTGGGTAAATAGAAAGGACGTGCTTGATGTTGTTACGCAGTTTGTTGACAAACCGCATCTTGTTTTTCCCTTTGGTTGATAATTCGCCATAGCGAATCATAATTTCTGAATAGTTCATTCTACCTTACTTTCTGTGTGTTTTGATAAATTTGTTTGAAAATCGTGAGGAATTGTTCGATTTGTCCCATATCGTTGTCATCATCCAAGCTGATACGGACGGCAGTTTGAGCCAACTTCTGCGGAACACCCATAGCAATTAGTGTTCCAGCTGGTTTTCCAGCCTTGGACGAGCAGGCTGAGGTTGTCGAAATGTAAATCTGGTGGTCTTCAAAGGCATGGACGATGACTTCACCACGGATATTTTTAATCCCGAAGGTCACAATGCTTGGCACAAAGTCCTCTAGCCCAGAAAAGACAGTCACATCGGCATACTTGCTCAATTCATCCACCAGGATTTGCTTCATAGCCGCCAGCCGCTTCTGGCTGTCTACTGCCTTGTCCAAGGTCAAGCGGAGCGCCTTAGCCGTTGCAGCAATCCCAGCCACATTTTCCGTGGTTGAGCGTTTATCGCTTTCCTGTCCTCCTCCTGTCAATAGCGGAGCGATTTTCTTGCCAGCTTTAATATAGACGAAACCTACTCCTCTGACAGAGTGGAATTTGTGACCTGAAAAACTGGCAAAATCAACTCGGTCTGTCAAATACCGTTCCGTTGGCACCTTGCCGATTGCCTGCACCGCATCCACATGGAAGGAGATAGTTGGCTTATCAGCTAAGAGCTGGGAAATTTCCTGAATGGGCTGAATAGCACCAATTTCATTGTTGACGGCCATGACAGAAACCAGTGTGGTATCGGGACGAATCAGGCTTTCTAAGGCTGAAACATCAACAAAACCTTGGGCATTGACCGGAGCCAAATCCACCTCAAAACCTTGGGTTTTGAGCCAAAGTGCTGACTCTTTTACCGCTGGATGCTCGATAGCTGACACGATGATGTGCTTGCCCAGATGCGCCTTTTCAAATGCCACCCCCTTGATGACCCAGTTATCACCTTCCGTACCACCTGAGGTGAAAAAGATTTCCTTGCTGTCCTTGCCGAGAAGCTCTCCTATTTGCTTGCGAGAGGCCTCTAAGATACGGGTCGCCTGGCTACCTAGGTTGTGGAGACTAGAGGGGTTGCCCCAGATTTTGGTTGCCACTTCCGTATAGGTCTTGAGAACTTCTGGATAGACCTGGGTGGTCGCTGCGTTGTCAAAATAAATCATGTCTTCATTCCTTTTTTTGCAATAGTCCTATTTTATCACGTTTTCATGCCTTTCGCCAATCTTTAAGATAGTTTTAAACTTGGTTTTTTATGATGAACTTGGAGGATAGCACATGAAATCAATAAATAGAAAAGAACATGGTTCTGCCTTAACAAAACTCCAAAAATTTTTAACCTTCATTGGCTCAATTTTAGGGATTGTTACTGCCTGTATCACAATCTATACTTTTTCAATAACATCTAATGCAACCACTACTAGTCCCAGCAGCTCAGTGACCACAGTATCTTCAATCAATCAAATAGGAGAAAACAAAAGTGTGACAATCCCAATCACTGAAATAACATCGTCAAATGGAATATACAGTAGTTCTACCACTGAGAAGAGCAGTTCTTTAGCATCACAGAAACTTCATCTAGTCAAGAAATCCAAACGAGTACAACAGAAACGACGAGTAGTACTGAGAACTCTACTGAAGCATCCACAAGTTCCTCCCAAGAATAACCAGATAAGTATTGCACAACTGCTCTTGGTTTGATATACTAAATCTAGGAGGTACTGTATGAAATATTTTATTCTTAGAATACCTATTTTAGTTTGGTTATTGTTATTTTCATTCATTGAAATCTTCCTGCTAGCATCATTTTTACCAGAACCGTTTAACACCAATTCTCTTCTTCCCATAGTTATCTTATCTAGCTGTGCAGTTAGAGTATCGAATGAAGTCAAAGAAAGACATGGACAATATACTCCGTTTAAAGAGCTTTGGTGGGCAGTACTAGTTTGGGTAATCTTAGGAATACTTTTTGGATTGACTGTCCAGGCCCCCCTATCAAAACACCTTGTCTTTATCATCAAAGCTATTTTAGGTGGAATAGGCTACCGCCTTATTGAACGCTATACCGTCTATCGCTATCACTATTTACAGACGAAAAGAAAGCGGGACTAAAACGGTCTGGGAATAGACCGTTTTTGCTCAACAACATGAAATAATGAGTTGTTGACGAACTTTTCTGATCATTTGAATTCTTATACGAAAACTCAAAAGAATGCAAAAACTCCCTCCCTATGATATAATCAAAGTGAAAAATTTTTATGTTAGGCTACTAGCTCGTCCCTAGTAGTCTTTTTCTGTGCTAAAAATTCAGGATACGTTATCTGCTCTTGTAAGAGGATATAAGCTATTTTTAATAATTGATGTGCAAGGGCAATTGTTGCTTTTTGTGAACCACGCCGACTTTGAATCTGATAAAAATCATAAATCTCCAATGACTGCTTTAACATAAAGCGGTGATGGTCAGAAAAATAGCCATCCAAGGCTTCCATAAGCTGCGGTACTTTCTTCTTCAAGCTGGTGTAAACTGATTGATGGACAATGCGAGGTGTGATAGGCGTCCCATCAACCAGTAGCTGAAGGAGATTGCGACCAGATAGTCCCATTATATCTTCGATATAGGTTGTTAGCTTGATACCACCTGATTGAAGAATTTTATGGATACGGTTTGTTTCTCGATTACGACTTTCCACATAATGTTTTCGTTGTCTGGTCAACTCCCTCAATTCTTGAATGGTTTCATCGGGAACGAAACTCCGAGGAAGCAGACCAATCCGTGTTCATTTGGCAATCCAGTGAGCGTCCTTCTTGTCGGTTTTCTGACCTGGAATAGCCTTCATGTGGGCTGGTTGAGCGAGTATCAACTTGAAGTCATCACATAGAGCATGCCAGACAGGTCACCAATAAACACCTGTGCTTTCCATACCAACAGCTTCCACATGAAATTGACTGAGAAAATCGTGGCAAGCACGTAGGCCTTTAGTCGTATTTTTATACTCATGCCTATCGCATATTCTGGGGTGCTCGTCAGTAGAGTGGGTTAGTTTTTCCCGCGATGACTAACATCATTAACTCGTCAACCACAAAGCCCTCACTAAGATTATACACCTAGTGAGGGCCTTATGTTCGTTTTCGTTATTCTGTGGGTGAGGGCGGAGCCATCATGGATGTCTTTCCCACATAATATCCTCCTTGTAAAGCACTAGATATAGTAATGTAAAATGTTTGTAACACTATATCTAGCAATCTGTGCTATAATATTCTCATAGTAAAACCTTTACACCCTCTATTCATAAATTTGTTAGAAAGGGAAAGAATATGGAAGAGCTACTCCCAACGATATTAACAGCATTTGCCACCACAATGGCCACAAAAGGTGCCGAAGCTCCTGCACAAACATTTAATAATTTGTGGCAGTACGTTTTCGGACCATTGGATAATTTTCTTACCAAAAAGATTGACGAAAGGGTTGCTAATAATAAAGCTCAATACGCTGATAGCATCACAGGAAAAGTTTCGAATATCCCTAAAGAGTATCTACAAGAACCTCAACTCAGTATTATCGGTCCAGGACTAGAAGCATCTAAGTTTTATATTGACGAAATGGAACTGCGTGAAATGTTTGCAAAACTATTAGCTTCGTCATTCGATTCTAGACAAAATGATAGAGTTCATCATTCATTCATCGAAATTATAAAACAAATATCTCCTCTTGATGCAGACAACTTAAAAATCATCTCTAAAGCACCACACTCATTGCCTATCACTAACTATTCAATTAACAAAATGGATGGCAAGCAAGAATTGTTCAAAAATTACGTGTTCTTATCAAATCCACAATGTCTTCATATCGACAAACAGGCTTCTTCAGTCATAAATCTCAAAAGACTAGGTTTGATTGATATAAATTTTGAAAAATGGCTAACTGACGATTCACACTATGCTGTGCACAAAGACAATAATCTTATAAGAGAGTTCAACAATGAATTGGCCTCTCGCCAGCAGGAGATTAACGTAGAGAAAGGGATATTATTTCTAACTCCGCTCGGGATTGATTTTTGTAATATTTGTTTAGACTAAAGATTTTCTATTTTTTCAATACTATTTCCGTAAAATGTTTGATATTGGAATTTTCCATTTCAAAATATCCTTCATAGAGTTTATTAATATTATGGATATGCCACTTCATCATCAGGAAAGATACCGTAAACGAAACCAATATCGATGTAAGAATAATCCCCATCATTTCTCCCTCCTTTCCACCTTTACTTCTTCCTCCACTTCACAATCTGCCGTATCACAAACGACAGAACCAACAAACCAGCTAACCAATAGATCATTGCTTTATTTGGCAAATGGTGGTATACTTCAAATAAGAGGTTGGGGCTTTCGCCCCTTGCTCTTACTTTTTGTTTTGTAAGTTCCGCTTGTGCTCAAGCACTTGTTTGTGCCATAAGCGAGCTTCTCTTACTAAGCCTAGAATGATAATCGGGATTGCTAAGTCGTTATCAGCTAGGCTTTTTAGTATGTCCACCATTTGCTTTTCCTCCTGTTTTAGTTCGGTCATTTCCCTGACCTTGATTAAATTATACTACGAATTAAATCGTACTTCGACAATTTTTACGAAAAAAGTCGAAAAAATTTTGTATTTTTATTTTACAATTACGAAATAATTCGATATTATATAGTAAAGATAAAAAAAGGAGATAATGTTATGGTTCGCGGTAGAGGAAAATTAACACCGCAAGAAATTGAATTGATGAGCGTGATTTCTGCTAACATCAATAGATATCTGACGGAACAGAATAAAAAACAAATCGATTTATCAAGGGGGACGGGTATTCCGCCGAGTACATTAACAGGGTATGTAAAAGGAACATCATTGCCAATTCCTAGCAACGTCCAAAAAATCGCAGATTATTTTGGATTGAAGAAATCGGATATAGACCCACGGTTTAAATCCACAATCCCTTCTTCTTCCATCCCTCTTCCCAACTTCGACCCACGTAAGACTATTCTGCTATCTAACTATGACAAGCTCAACGACACACGCAAGAATAAGCTCCTAGCGACCTCTGAGACACTTCTAGCCGAAGAACAAGGGAAAGTTATCGACATCTCGGAAAAACGGGCAGAATACGAAGCTAGAAAGCGTATCAGCCTACCCGTACCAGGCAAGGTATCTGCAGGTACAGGCTACTGGCAAGAAGATGACTACGACACCATGGTGGACTTCTACGCAGACGACATTCCGGACGAAAGCAAGTACGACACCGTCGCAGTCGTTGTTGGACACTCCATGGAACCCAAAATAAAAAACGGAGACTTCCTCTTTATCAAACTCAAGGACCAGGTAGATCTAAACAAAATCGGAATTTTCCAAATAGACGGCGAAAACTACGTCAAGAAACTAAAAAGCGACCATCTACAGTCACTAAACCCAGACTATGACAATATCCCCTTCACCGAAGACATGCGCACCATCGGCGAGGTCGTGGAGGTTTATAGGGAGAGGTAGGGAGGAGATTTTTATGAAAGAAAATCCATACTTTGAGAATGCCAAACAGAATTACATCAAAGTAGAAAAATTATACAAACTTGGCAAGGCAAAACACACCTCCACCAAATACCGCTTCCTAGCCCCTGCTGTCAAAAGACAATCAGAGCAGTATCTTTACGAGGCAGAAAATCCCAAAAGGAAATATTGGAAGTTTAATCGTGGTTCACTAGTCTTTGTTGAATTTGGAGTAAACGTTGGTGGAGAGTTGTCAAACAATCATTGGGCTATAGTACTTGATAAAACAGATTCACCGTACAAAAAGACATTGACAGTCATCCCAATCACTTCCAAAGAAAATGACAACACTGTTCCCTTACAAGAAATAATTGGTCAACAATCATTTAAGTACATAGACAAAGAATTTGCTAAACTAGAACAGAAGATAACTGAGGAAGACACTTCAAGTGAGGAGTTCCAACTCACCATTTCAAATCTAAAAGAAGTCATCGACTACTATGGTAAATACCTCAAGCAATCATTCGCAAAATGCGACAGCCTACAAACCATTAGCAAAGACAGGATACTCAAAAAGAACCCCTTAGACCCTGTAGGAAAGATAAAAGTATCACCAGAAACTCTTGACGCCATCAACGCAAAAGTTAAAGAATTGTATTTCTAACCAAAATACTTTACAAAAATCAAAAATAAGTATAAAATATGACTGTATTAGAGGTAAAGCCTCATAAAGTTTACATTCGGGATTTAGTCCCATACCGTACGGCAGTCATGTTTTTCATGGCTGCTTTTTTGCTATTTTACAAAAAAAAATCCCTACACTCTCCGCCGGCAAGCTTGAGTGTAGGGGAATTCCGTATAAGAAATCGCCATTAAATGGGCAGTTTTCTTATACCCATTTTATCAAATTAGAAAGGGTAAAGCAATGGCATACTTTAGAAAAAGGGATAACGGATGGGAATACCGTATCTCATATAAATCCCCGGACGGCTCATATAAGCAAAAATCTAAGTCTGGGTTTAGGACTAAGTCTGAAGCTGTTCAAGCAGCATCCCAAGCTGAAATAGAACTATCTATTGGCATTGTCGAGGATAAGGATATTACCCTTGCGGAATACTTTGGAAAATGGATGGAGGTCCATAAGAAACCACACGTCGACCCAGAAACTTATCGGAAATATGAATTTAACCTAAAAATCATCAAAGAGTATTACCAAAATACCAAGCTATCCAAAATCACGGCAACCATGCACCAGGAAGTCCTCAATAGACTGGCAGATAGATATGTCAGATACACGGTAAAACTGTTTAATTCCCATATTAGATCAGCAATCAAGGTCGCCTTGCATCAAGGGACATTAAAAAAAGATTTCACTCAATTAGCTAAAATTTTTTCCAACGTCGAATCCAAAGAGGAAAGTGAAAAATACTTAGAGCTCGACGAATACAATGACCTCTTACTAGACTGTAGGCGGTCCGTTAAATACCAAAGTCACTTTTTTATATACACAATAGGAAAAACTGGTCTACGATTTTCGGAAGCCCTAGGGCTGACAACATTAACGGTTGATAGGGAGAATATGCTACTGCAAGTCCTTCGAACTTACAAAGTATACGGCGGGAAGTTGGGTTGGAATACGACCAAAAATCCTCAATCTGTACGAGATGTTCCGATTGACAAAGAATGGCTAGCAGCTTACGATGAATACATGGATACAGGGTATATAGATAATCCTGAAAAGCGATTATTTACTAAGGTATCAAGTACTGCTGCTAATAAAGTCTTAAAAAAGAAAACAAAACCAACTTTCACGATCCACGGATTAAGGCACACCTATGTTAGTTTTTTGATACACAGCGATTTGGATATTATGACAATATCGAAATTAGTTGGTCACAAAGATACGACAGAAACATTAAAAACATACGCCCACCTTTTTGAAGAAAAACAAACCCAAAATTTTGACAAAGTTAGAAATCTTTTTGAAAAATTTGGGGCAGATTTGGGTCAAACATAACAAAAACCCTTGTGTACCAAGGGTTTTAAGCGTACTTTTTATCCACCCTGAGGGAATCGAACCCCCATCTCAAGAACCGGAATCTTACGTGATATCCATTACACTAAGGGTGGAAAGGAAAAACTTGCACAAGGCAAGTTTTTATATGAATTACAATTCAATGTCACCGAAAAGGTCAGCCATTGAGAAACCAGATTGAGTTTCTGGCAATTCGTAATCACGTTTTTCTTCACGTTTTTGACGACGTGGACGTGGAACACGCTTTTCAGCTTTTTCTTCGCCCTCAGCAGCTGCTGGACGCTCTTCCAAAGCTTTGATAGAAAGTGATACACGCTCATCAGCAGCATTCACTTCAAGAACTTTAACAGTTACTTCTTGACCTACTGACAAAGCATCTTTTGGATTTTCAACACGTTTGTGTGAAATTTGTGAAATGTGTACCAAACCATCGATACCTGGCAATACTTCAACGAAAGCACCGAAGTCAGTCAAACGTTTTACTTTACCTTCGATAACGTCACCAGCTGCCAATTTTTGCTCAACGCCATCCCATGGACCAGGCTGTGTAGCTTTCAATGACAATGATACGCGACCTTCGACTTCGTCGATTGCAAGAACTTTAACTTCTACTTCTTCACCAACTGTTACAGCTGATTTAGGAGATACGTTACGCTCGTGTGACAATTCAGTCAAGTGTACCAAACCATCTACACCACCAAGGTCGATGAAGGCACCGAAGCTTGTGATACGTGCAACTTTACCAGTCACAACTTCACCAACTGCCAATTTGCCAAATACCTCAGCACGTGCAGCTGCAGATTCTGCTTCAACAACGTCACGACGTGACAAGATGAAACGGTTCTCAGCAGGATCAACTTCTTTGATTTTAGCATCAAATTCTTGACCTACGAAACGCTCAGTGTTACGAGTGAAACGGCTATCGATCATTGAAGCTGGGATGAAACCACGAAGACCTTCAAATTCAACTGCAAGACCACCTTTAACGGCGCGAGTTACTTTAACAGTAACAACTTCTTCTTCACGACCAACAAGCTTGTCCCATGCTTTGCGTGCTTCCAAACGTTTTTTAGATACAAGATATGTAACAGTGTCTGTATCTTTACCAACAACTTGGCGAAGTACTAACAATTCAAGTGTCTCACCAACTTTAACAAGGTCGTTGATATCAGCATCACGGTCGTTAGTCAACTCACGAAGAGTCAATACGCCTTCAACACCAGTACCTGAGATAGCTACGTTTGCTTGACCAGCATCAACTGTCAATACTTCTGCAGTTACCACATCACCAGGTGTAACTTCGCTTACACTGTTCAACAAATCTTCAAATTCGTTCATTATAAAAAAACCTCCGACAATCAGGTCTATCGACCCAACATAAAATATATTTTATTTAAGGCACACGCAAGGACAACAACAATTAGACATCTTTGACGAACTAGATTTAATCTAGTACCTTGACTGGGGTAGCTGGATTCGAACCAACGCATGAGGGAGTCAAAGTCCCTTGCCTTACCGCTTGGCGATACCCCAAAATATAGATACTGTCCATTTCTATTTTGAAAGAAATTGAACTCAGCCTAAACGCTAGGTGAAATAGACCGATTTCCTTGTGTCTTTCGACACGGTGTCAATCGCCTAATTTCACTGGGCGTTTTAACGGCTTCGTATCTTAGTTGAACACGGACTAAAATCCTAGTGAAAAAGATAAACTTCCTTGTGTGTTTAGCACACTGCGTCAGTTTCCTATTTTCATACGGATTTCTTAACGTCCTTTGTATCCTGTTCAATGGAAAGAGAGGGATTCGAACCCCCGAACCCGAAGGAGCGGATTTACAGTCCGCCGCGTTTAGCCTCTTCGCTATCTTTCCATACACCAACAGCCACTATTCTAACATAAAATAGTGACTATTACAAGCCTTTTAGTGACTTAAATTATAATTTTCTATGATATTTTCAACTGCTTTGTCTAGTTTTTTATAAAAGCTTTCGGTATTGCCATTTTTTACAACAGCAAAATTATTTTCTGCCAATTCTGCAATTTCACCGATAACTTTTTTACCAATTACCAAGCGGTAACCAGCAAATTCTTCCTTGTTGACCAAGACTTTACTATCTTCAATTTGAATTTCAATTTTTTTATCTTTTTTACTCATTTTCAAACCTCACTTTTACTATTCTACAAAAAAATAGAAGAGCTTGCAAGCACAAGCCCTTCATGTAGATTGAAATGATACACATCAATCTCTTCTGAAAATATCCCTAGAATAGACTTTATTTTCAACATCCTTTAGACATTCTTCAAAGCGATTGGCAATTATGACCGTTGTTTGTTGCTTAAAACGCTTGATGTCATTCACCACTTTCCACCCTTCAAAAAATGAGTTATCGGGAAGAGTTGGTTCATAGATGATTAAATCTACTCCCTTTTTCTGAAGACGTTTCATCACGCCCTGAATGGAACTTTGCCTAAAATTATCCGAGTTTGTTTTCATCGTTAGACGATAAACACCCACAGTTACTGGTTTATCACTGGCAGTAGCATGAATTTTCTCAGCAAATTTGATAACTTGTTCCGCAATAAAATCTTTTCGAGTTCGATTGGCTTCAACAATAGCTGAAATCATGTTTTGTGGGACTTGCTGATAATTGGCAAGTAATTGTTTGGTATCCTTAGGCAAACAATAGCCTCCATAACCAAACGAAGGGTTGTTATAGTGCTGACCAATTCGCGTATCTAAACCAACACCCTTAATAATGTCTTCTGCTCGTAAATTATTCAGTTCTGCATAAGTATCCAATTCATTGAAGTAAGAAACTCGTAAGGCTAAATAGGTATTGGAAAAAAGCTTAACAGCCTCTGCTTCCGTGGCTCCCATTATCAATATTGGGATATCAGTCTTCTGGGCAGCCTGTGCCAGTAAATCACCAAATAATTGAGCAGACATTTTTATATTAGGAGAATCTGTCATTTCTGTGGAAACGATAATACGAGATGGAAAGAGATTATCGTAGAGTGCTTTCGATTCTCTAAGAAATTCTGGGCTAAAGACAATGTTCTCGGTTTGGTATTTTTGACGCATATTCAAAGTAAATCCAACTGGAACTGTTGACTTCACAATCATGAGGGCATTAGGATTCACTGCCAAGACATCTTTTATGACACTTTCAACATAGCTTGTATCAAAGTAATTTGTCTTATCGTCATAATTGGTCGGAGTAGCAATCACCACAAAATCAGCTGCTTTATAGGCTGATTCAGCATCTGTTGTCGCTTCTAAGAATAAGTTTTCCTCTTTTAAAAATCGTTCGATATAATCATCCTGGATTGGAGATTTTTTAGACCGCACCTGCTCAACTCGTTCTTCTTGGATATCAACAGCGTAAACCTTATTATTTTGTGCTAACAGAACTGCAATGGACATTCCTACATAGCCTAAACCAACAACTGCGATGGTATTTGTAGGCTTTGCTATATCAGTTATCTGATTTCTACTGTCATTATTTTGTTCTAATGCTTTGTTCATGAACACTTCCTCATTTCTCAATCAATAGAGCATTCTCTAATACCTGCAGTTACAAATTTTGAAAACTAGGTCAGTATTTTGATAGTTTCAGCAAGTTTCTCCAGATTTATTTCTTTATCATCCTCCTGTGATTGACCACGAGAACTTGTCTTATCGAGGAGAGTGACAAAGGTTTTTAGTAATAATTTAATATCTAGTAAGATGGAATATTTCTTGATGTATAGCAAATCAAATTTTAATTTACTCTGAAAATCAGAGGTATATTTTCCATAAACTTGTGCGTAACCAGTGATGCCTGCACGCACATTGTGGCGAAGTGAATAATAACCATTTTCTTGATTAAACTGCTCAACAAAAAACGGCCGTTCTGGTCGTGGTCCGACCATGGACATATCTCCTTTTAAAACGTTTATCAACTGCGGTAACTCGTCAATTCGAGTTCTGCGAATAAACTTACCAATTCGTGTCACACGGTTGTCATTTGCACGAGCTAAAACAGGTCCTGATGTTTGCTCTGCATCCTCTCTCATTGACCGAAATTTTAAGATTGAAAATACACGATTTCCCTTTGTTACCCTATCTTGACGATAAAAGATTGGTCCTGGACTTTCTAACTTAATAAGAATTGCCGTTAATATGAAAATCGGGCTTGATAAAAGCAACAAAAGACCTGCCATAAGAAAATCCAAGGTCCGTTTTACAAATCCTTGACCAACAGATAGACAATATGGTGAAAGTTGAATCATACTCTCGTCAGAAACATTGAACAACTGTGCGTTAATAGCGATTGAATTTTCAACATTAGTTGTCAGAAAGAGGATTTTATCTTGAGAAATCAAGTAGTCATAAATTGCTAATCTAGTCTTACTTTCAATGTCCCCTGCGATATAAACAGCATCAATCTCATCTACAACTTTCCTGATAGATTCCAAATAGTGATTAACTACCAAGTGGGTTACTTTATGCAAGGGCTCACTAGATGCTTGAAAATTCTTCCAGGCAGCAAGTACATCAGCTTCTTTCCCTACTATCAAAAGGCGTTTTCTGTTCACTTTACTCTCATAGATTTTAAAAATAATGAGATGTACTAGGCTAGATAAAAACGTTCCTAGAGTGAGAATATGAATAAATGATACTACAGAAAAAGGAAATGAACCTAGAAATGGAAGACTAACTATTGATAAGCCACCCAAAAAGAATAGTTGGACAAAAAAGGAGTTTAGAATATCGCCCTTTACTGTTCGGTTATAATATACATGGGTATCAAAAGCTCTGCTCAAGAAAATATAAAAAATGATTATCCAAGGTAGAACCAGTAACGAAAATTTTAAATCTAAAACAGTTATATCAACAATCTGAAATAAACTAATTATTAGAAATACAGATGTGACAACTATGATTGCCTCTATGATCGTGGCAAGTCTAATCCAAGCTTGTTCTCTGATAAACACTATCTCTACCTATCCTTATTTATTTTTGTGATTATTTGCCAACTAAATTGTAAATTTAAATTGTGTTCCACCATTTTTCCTTAATTATAACACAATTTTTATAATAACTATATCCTTATATTATTTAAGCTTAGAAAATTCTCTTGCTCCTTGAAACATATAGCGGATATTATCAAATAAGGAAATTTCAGGTAACATCATTTTTCGTTTGCGAATAGCAAATTGAAGTATCAATAGCCAGTACCATCTCTTTGTCATTCGTTTATATATGGCTCCTCGTTTCCGGCAATTTTCCGGTGTATTAGAACGGTCCCACTGTGATTCACGAATGATTAATTCTGCAACTTTTACAGGGTAACTATATATCTTTAACCCTTTTCTAAGAGCATCAAATAATAGAATATTTTCTTCTCCAGAACCAAATTCCGCTCCTATTCCAAAACGCTCATCAAATCGGAGACCTGCTTTTATGAAACTAGACTTTTTAAAACTTATCTGAACTGAAGATGTCTGCATCGCTGCTAGATAATGTATCCGACCTTTCGGTTGTACTTTTTTTCGACCAGTATTATTTTCAAAATCGACAATAAATACGATAAAATCTGCATCTGGAAATTCTTGGTATGCTTTCGTAACGATACTATCATACTGATCTACAAACACCATATCATCGTCCGCAATGTAGCAAATATCCAACTCATTTGCCATATCAACTGCATCATTTCGGCTTGCACTTAAACCTAGTCGTTCACTATTAATTATCGTAGATTTTCCCAATTTTTCTATATTTCTTATGTTACGACCTAAAGAAGATTGGTTTACTACGATGGCCTCAACATCCGAGATGTTCATATTTTTTAATAATTCAGGAACATTATTATTATCAAGTGTTGCAACAAGTACTACCATCAAATCTCCTTAAATTCTTCTCTTTATTGCATTTAATGCATAACCACAAAATGGTACTATTGATTCTAGAATAGTTAAACCTTCGACATTTCTGAATAAGTTCCACGTTCGTTTAATAGCAGATAATTTATTTGCAGATAGCGAATCTGAAGTCCTACGGTAGAGAGAGAGAACTTCATTTATACTATACGCATACCCTGTTACTTTCAAGATTTTCCACCAGGTTGCAGTGTCTTGTCCTTTTCGAACATCCGGCATAGCAATTTGTTCTTTTGTTAATGAAGCCATATCCAACATAACAGTTGAAGTCCAAATTGTATGATTTCTTAACGCTTCTTTATAGGAAATTTTTGATGGTACCAAGATTGGTTTTCTAATAGGCAGCCCTTTTTCGTCTGCAAATTGATAGGCAGTAAATGTAAATGAATACTTGTACTGCAACATAAACCTCACTTGTTTTTCGAGTTTCCTAGGCAGCCATAAATCATCTGCATCTAAAAAACAAATAAATCGTCCTTTAGCATGGGCAACACCAACATTCCTAGAATGACCAACACCATTATTTATCAAATTTTGAAGTATAGAAATATTTGAATGATGACCAAATGTTTTGGATACAAATTCAAAAGATCCGTCATTTGAACAATCATCCACTAGGATAATTTCTACATTAGGGTATGATTGCTGGAGTACAGTTTGAATTGTTTCAGCAATGTACAATCTTGCATTGTACATTGGGATAATGACACTGACTAAAGGTGTCTCATTTTGAAAATTCATTTTCTTTCCTTTGTGAATAATATTTGAAAAAATTGCTATCCTGTAGTAATATTAAAGTCAACTAAATGATTAGAAAGTGATATTATGAAACCACTTATATCAATTATTATTCCTAATTATAATCGAGGACACCTGTTGAAGGAGGTCCTAGATAGTGTTATAAATCAGACATTTCAATCAATCGAAATCATTGTCGTTGACGATAAATCAAGCGATAATTCTATTGAAATTATTCAAAAATTACAACTTTCAATTCCGAACTTATTTCTTATTCAACAAGAAATAAATAGTGGAGCAAACGCGTGTCGTAATCTAGGAGTAGCTCATGCGAAAGGGGAATTTATTGCCTTTCTTGACTCTGATGACTATTTCCTCCCAACTAAACTTGAGAAACAGATGGATATCTTTAATCTCTATCCTGAAATAGGTTTTGTTGTCACAGGTTTTGATGCAAAAACTGTTCAGGTATTATCTGAAGGAATTATCCCCTTAAAAGAAACTATCTTGCAAAATAATCTAGGAGGCTTTTCTACTCTAATCGTAAAAAAACATTTATTCAACCAAGTTGGCGGTTTAGACATTCAGCTCTTAAGTTGTCAAGATTGGGATTTGTTCTTAAAATTACTTACAATATGCAAAGGGTACAAATTAGCGGAGAATTTGGTTATCTATGAAGCGCAAGAAGATAGTATTTCAAAGAATATTACTAAAGTTATTCAAGGTTATAAAATTGTTTCTGAACGAGCTAGAGCATTAAATAATACTTTACAACTTATTCCTGAACATAATCTCATAGCCTATCATGAATATTATCTTGCAATGCGTTATTTCGGACTAAATAAAATAAAATTGACAAGAAAACACCTTTTGAAGTCAATAACGACTCGGCCAAAGCCAATTCCCCTTCTTTATTATTTTGCATCGTTATTTGGAGCTCCGACTTTATCCTTTCTACTAAAGCTAAAAAGACAATTTTTAACGAAGCATTTTAATCAAAATTGAGGAAACATGATAATTCCAGGGTAGAATATTTATCATAGCCCAAAATACTGGAGTAGAATGTTCTTTTTTTAGAAGTGAATATAGATATGTATTTTTCTTATAGTCTAAGTCTAACAAGTCTTTTCTAGCATCTTGGTAAGTTTTGTAATTTTCTTCTTTGATTGATACCATTTGTAACTGTAGAAGCGCTTCGATTAATTTAAATTCGTAATACTCTTTATATGCTTTACAATTAGATAGTAATAGCTTACACGAAGCAACAGATTCCAAAATATTTTTTACGCGAAATTCTGAGCTAAGTGAGTTTGCTCGAATTCTATAATTATAAAATGGTTTATGTACAGAGGTGATATTCTTAGCTGCAACCATTAAATCCACATAAACTCCATCACTATTGCCTTCTAAAAAATAAAAACTTTCTCGTCTGATTAAATCCAGAGAAGCAATTTTATTGGTAGGTTGGGTATTTTTGTAAAGAGTTTCTGGAGCTGCTTTTCCTTCAATTGGAGTGAACCATTTTCTCTTATTTAATCTTCCACCATCACTATACAGATTTACGTCACAAATCGCAATCTCAGCATCATTTTTAATAGCTTTGTTATAAAGTTCTTCAAACATCTCTGGCTCGATAAAGTCATCTGAATCAATAAAACTCATATATTGACCACTTGCAAGATCTATTGCTTGATTTCGTGCTGCTCCAACCCCCATGTTCCGTTCTTGAACAATTAATTGAACTCTTGGATCTTTTCTTTGAAATTCTTTTAATATCTCCAAAGAATCATCTGTCGAACCATCATCAACACAAATAATTTCAAGATCTTTAAAAGTTTGGTTTCGAATAGATTCAATACATTCTCTTAAATACGTTGATGAATTGTAAACAGGGACACACACTGAAATTGTTGCCATTTTTTCCTCAATTTTTCTATCTAATTTATATCATTTATTGTATCAAATTTTTTTCTCTATTCCAAAGAAAAGAAAAATTTTTTATTTGAAAGAAGAACCTAGTGAATACAAAATCTCTTAAACTAAACGGTCTTATTTCCTTGCTAAATAAGGTCATCTCCATCGTTTGTAGTCTTATCTTACCTCGACTCTTCATCACTGCCTACGGGTCTGAGGTCAATGGGCTTATGTCCAGTATTTCGCAATATTTGACCCTAATTAGTCTCTTAGATTTGGGGATGGGAGCCGTCATTCAAGCTAGTATGTACAAACCATTATTAGATAAAGATACGGCACTACTCTCGACTATCTATTATAAATCGCAGGCTTTTTTTAACCGAATCGGCTTTGCCCTCTTAATATATATCGGCTGCCTCTGTATTTTCTTACCCACTCAACTCTCTGGAGATTTTTCTCAGAGACAAATTATAGGATTGATTTTGGTTTTGTCTCTCTCACACTTACTGCAATTTTTCCTCGGGATTACCAGTCAAATTATCCTTGGCTCCGACCAAAAGGCATATATCAAGGAAATATTACAAGGAACAGCCAAAATCCTCAACCTACTTCTTACATTAGTTTTAATCCAGTCAGGACAGACTGTCCTTATGGTTAAATTTGCCTCAGCTCTAGTTTTTATCCTTCCACCTCTTTTTATCAGCTTCTATGTCCGTCGTAGTTATAAGATTTCAAAAACTCTTCGGGATCGGACTTACCAGATCCAGCAACAATGGTACGGCATTGGTCAACACATTGCTTACACCATCCAAGAGAGTACGGATATTGTCATTTTGTCCATGTTTGCCAGCCTGTCACAAGTTTCAGTCTATGCCGTTTACAATACCGTTTTTCAGGGAATTAAGGCATTTTTAAATGCAGCAACAAGTGGTCTTCGTCCTTTTTTGGGTCGTGCCCTACACATGGAAGATACAAAGCTTTTGCAAGTTCAATTTCATAAAATGGAATGGCTCTTACACACCGCTTCTACTATTTTTATCAGTTGCACCTTCCAACTGGTCACACCTTTTGTTGTACTTTACACCCAAAAAATTACCGATGCCAATTACAACCAACCTGTCTTCGGCTATCTAATGACACTTGCTATTCTGTTCTATGCCTTACGCTTGCCCTACCGGACCCTGGTTTTTTCAAAAGGAGACTTTAAAAATACCCAATTTGGTACCTATTTCGAAGCTTTATTGAATCTCGGCCTGTCTCTCGTATTGGTTTTCGAATGGCAGATCGTCGGGGTTGCAATTGGCACTGCCGTTGCCCTTTTCTTCAGCTTGATATACTACATGTGGTACTCTTATTCCCATATATTAAAAACCGACTTACGTCTACTGAATAAACAGCTGCTGGTGGATGCAGGTGTAGTTCTCTTATCTAATCTTTTACTATTGCCACGAGTCAACAAAATTGAATCATTCATCTCCTGGATTTTCTTTGGATTTATCAGTATTTTCTTGACAACTTTTATCAGCTACATCTTGAATAGGATCGTTTTGAACAAGAATCTTCTTAATTTTAAGAAATAAGAAAACTCCATCAATTATCAAGTAAGGTTACTTGAAATTGACGGAGTTTTTATGAATCATAAATTAGATTTTCTAGAAGTTTCTTGCTGATAAATAGCAAATAGGATTGCTACCAAAATAATAAAACTTTCCCCTTCATACATACTTCCTGATAAAAAATACTTTAGAAAGTAGGAAGACACTGCAAAGATAACCATTTTTTTATTGATAGAATTTGACATCAGGAAGATCTTACAGACAAAAAACAGTAAGGAAACTAAAATCAAGCCACCTAGCATCCAACCAAAGGCGAGAAAGGTTTCCAGAATAAAATTGTGGACGTAAATTTTTTCAGGCATAATCGTTCTGTCAAAGAATAGGCCGTTAATTTCACCACCCATTTGTTTTAAATAATTGATGGCTATGTCAATCATTTCATTTCTACCTGTACTCACTCCGATGCTCCCTTGTTCCAAACGATTTAAAATATAAGAATTTTCAATGTTGAGTGCAGGTAATGATTTTCTTGCAACTGAGAAAATTCCTATGAAAAGCCACAGCCATAGAACGATTTGCGATAATTTCTTCAAGGATAGGTTGCTGATGAACTTGTTTTCAAACGCCAGAAAGATGAAATAGACCACTGCTCCGATAACCAACCAGATCAATGGACCGCGAGCACCATATATAACTCCCTCTAGCAACATAACTAGAGCAACTCCCGCCTTAAGCAATGTCGGTCGGCGAATGAAACTAAAGGTAAATAGCATCCAAATTGGTAACAGCTGATAAGAAAAGGTCATATAATTGGTCTGATTCTGAAAGAAATACTTAGAAACAAATGCACCAACTATTAACAAGTAATTCATGTACTCAATCACTTTACTAGTGAATAGTTGACGAAAATCACTTATTCTAGTTAAAATAAGCACTGAGTAGGGTAGGTAATAGACGTAAATCATCACCATGACTGTGCCAGTATAAACTGACTTAACTGATTGAGGGCTGGTCAAATATAAAATGAAGTATAAAATATATATGAAATAGAGTACCGTTAATCGTTTTAACGAAAAACCAAATTTCACCAAAATATAGATTGCCAAAAGATAAACTAGTGCATAGCAAATAAAAATACTTCTTGCTGCTATAAATGAAGCTCCTATTTTTTGAAAAAGAAGCGATAATAAAAAGTTAAAGGGATAAATCGCTATAGAGATATAGAAAAAGGAGATACCCCATTTATTAAATAGTCTATTATCTATCATATGTCAATACTCCTTACTATATAAATTCACCTTAAATTTTGTTAAGCAAATGATATGTTTCACATCTCTTAGGAAATTATTAGAATTCCAAAAACAGTTTTCTTAGCAATTTTATGATATAAGTTCACACAGAAAGGAATATATGTATGCCTAAAGTTTCAATCATTGTACCTGTATATAACACAGAGAAATATATCGGAGATTGCATCCAATCAATTCTCCAACAAAGTTTAAAAGATGTTGAGTTAATTCTAGTGAACGATTGTTCAACCGATCATTCCATAGAAATTTTAAAACAGTTAAACCTGTTTACGGAAAAGCAGAATTGAAAGATATCTATCAAAACACACATCCTACTGCTCGCATTGTATCCAGGAATTTAATAGACCGTATTCATTTTCGATTTTTATCAGGGATGGAAGAAGGCATCTATTTTGAATTGATGATTCATGCCAAGCATATCTCCACTGTCCCTGAACAACTCTATTTTTATCGCTCGCGAAACGGATCACTCAGTACGACACCAAATCCTAAGGTAAATCAAAATTCAATGTTAAATAATATTACCTTAGGTAAAAGAAATCCAAATTATTCCGAATATTTTGCCTTCAAAGCGATTGAAGATTTACTTCAAATGACCGCAAACAGCATTAAAATCGGTGACAAAAAAGCCTATTCTGAAGCCGTAAGTTTACTTCGCTCAATGCACTACCTCAAGAATCCATACCTATCTACTTTTTATAAAAAAACTTTGCCATATCACCGCTACATAATAAAGGTATATCTATTGCCATCTAGTTATAAATTAGGACGACTTCTTAATCATTTTCTCTCAAATAGATAATAAATAGAATCACAACCACTCCTTAAACGGGTGGTTTAAATTTGAGATTTGAATAATTAACATCAGCCATTTCCAGAATCGTTCATACAATGTCCCATAATCCCAATCGAAATTCTTCATACTCTTTTACAATCCAGCAACAAGGACTATATCATGTGATACAGACTTACTAAATTTATGCTCGTGAAGAAGTCATCCATTAAAATGTTTTCTCCTCCATTCGCTCTACAATCGGCTTTAAAACCTATATTGTATTAGCTTTGGAGTTTTTTGTATTACTTTCGTCGCGTACCTTAGGTAGCGCGACGGACTAAGAGTTACAAAATTAACTGTACCGTAAATGGATACTATCGAAGTACTGTTCTCCCCCATTGTAGAGTAAAGGATAGCGCGAAAAGTCTAAGACGTATTTGAACTACTGACGAACAAAAAATATTATTGCTAAGCGAGATATCGTAAGAGAAAACATAGAAAAAAAGTACTTCAAGCACTGACTAGATCGATGAGATTATTCTGTCATTTATCCCAATTCGTTCGGAAAATGTTTACTCTTAGTCAAAATTATCTTGCTCAATAAGTTTTAATACAAATTCACCAGATTTAGGGTATCTAGAACAGTCAAATTTTCTGCTGAAAAAATGTCCATTTTTTTTCGCAAGCAATAATTCACTCTTATCTTTTTCTGAATCTGTCCAAACGTATGGATTTCCATCCCACCAATTGATATATCTAAGGTGCCCTTGAAATTCTCCCATGGCATTTGGAACTATCTCGTAATAATAAACATCTTCTACCAAATCATAATGATTGACTAAGGTTGGAATAAAAAGTTCATCTCCACAAAAAGATTTCTCAAATATCTGTTTTACTAATTCCTCATTTTCAAGAATAATCTTTACCATACGATTATCAATTGAAACCCAATTAGAAGCTTTTCCCAACTCCAATCCAAACTTTTTAAAGCAATCCACTTTTAAAATTCTATAGACGGATTTTTCAAGTTTCCTAAAAATACGATAACATATCCTAAAAAATAATGACTTTGAAGTCCTTTCTGTTATACGGGGAAAAATATAAGGGAAAGCTACCCTCTCATATATAGTAGGTGTGATCTCGGCTTTCTTTAAAAATAACTTATTGGGATGCTGATTAAAAAATTGATGGATAGCATCTTGAGATACTAATGGCAAATCATCACCTGAAATCAAGTGGTAATAGGAATACTCATAATTACTCGATGATGCTTTAAATAAAGAATATTCAGCCTCAATAAATGAATAATGTCCCCAATAAACAGCAATACGGTCTACAAAATATATTTTTGAGTTGAATGTAGCCTTCTGTATCTCGTTATATATATATGTGTATGCTTCTTTGTCAATTTTCTTATCAATATGTAGATAAATATCATTTCTAACATCATCTAAAAGAGAGATTAGAAATAATAATTGTTTAAAATTATGGTGGACCATAATTAAATATGCGTGTTTTCTTGTTTGATTTCCATTAATCTTTTTCATAATAATAGTAAGAATCCTTCTGGTCTTTTGCAACATCATTCATGACATAACCAATCAGTTTTGCTTCAACATTGTTCAAATTCCGTAAGCTTTTCTCAAGCTCGGTCTTTAAGACATAGCCTTGACGAACTACTAAAATCATTCCATCTACTTTTCTGGAAATAATCTGTGCATCCGTCACGCTATTAACAGGTGGTAAATCATAGATAACAAAATCAAAGTAGTTGGCCAAGTCTGTCATCAATTTACTCATATTTTCAGACTGCAAGAGTTCAGATGGATTTGGTGGAATAGGGCCTGAAGGAAGTACATACAAGTCTAGGTCCGTAAGATAATGTAAGTTTTGTGTAAAACGTCCCTCTTTTCCAATAACAAGATCCGTCAATCCTCGTTGATTAGAGACTTTAAAGGTCCGATGGACGGTTGGTTTTCGCAAATCAGCATCTACTATCAAAACTCTTTTACCAGTTGCAGCAAGACTATGTGCTAAGTTAGCTGAGACAGTAGATTTTCCTTCACCCGGTATAGAAGAGGTAATACCGATTGATTTGATTTTACCATTCAACTGTGCATACTCTAAGTTAGTCCGAAGAACTCGAATCTGCTCTGCATTCAAACTGGTTGGCTGGGTCGCTGAATAAAGCGGAGCCCCTTGCAATTGTTGCTTATTTAATTTTTTTTGTTTCTTTCTTCTTCCGAAAAACATTTGTAGAATCACTTTCTAGTATTATAAATTTGATTTGTAATTTGCGTCACTAATCTCTTTTGAAGTCATATCATATAATTCGGTCAAGAGTGTCAGGTTACGATTTTGTAACAAGGCATCATTTTTTACAGTTCGGTCAAAAAAATTTCTAGTAAGAATGAATCCAAATGAGAGAAAGACACCTGCTAGCACACCTGAAATACTATTTTTAATGATATTGGGTGACACCTTGTTACCATTGTAAGAGGCTGGGGAGAGAACCACAACCTTGCCAAAACCTTGACTATAAATTTCCTGCAAGGTTTGACTGAAAACTGTTGTAATTTCTTCAAGAACAGCTTGCGCTTCCTTTGCGTCATCCATCCTGAGCTTCACAACAAAAGCCTGGGAGTTTTCTGATTGAGCAAAGCTTAAACGCTCTTTCAATTCTGCTGCCGAATATTTACCATCAAACGTTTCCGATACCTTTCCAAGGACTGGCACTCCATAGAGAATATCACGATAGGTGGGAATCATTTCCAAATTTGTTCGGATAGAGTTTGCTGCCTGTACATAAGTATTACCACTACCAATATCAATCGGATCCTGGGCAACTAAGAGTTGAGCACTTGAATCATACTGAGGTTTCACTGCAAAATTTGCATACAAGCCCATAAGAAGACCACCAAATAGGGCACAAATGACAATCATAAGTGCATTCTTTTTAAATAGCTTGATCAAATCAAAAATATTCATAATGTCATCTGATTTCTTATTCATACATCTTTTACCTTTCTAAGTGTAAGGAATATATCTTTATTCCCTACCATTATAACAAATTTATTGCTAAAAAGTGTGCAAAAGAGCAGTATATCTATAAATTATTCCTTTCGATGCATTGCATAAAAATACTCCTACCCAGTTCTAACTGAATAGGAGAAAATGTTATTCCACCTCAACAATCCATCCTTCTGGCGCTTCAATATCACCAAACTGGATGCCTGTTAATTCTTCATACAATTTACGAGTGACAGGTCCTGCTTCTGTTTCGCTATGGAAAACATGGAGTTTGTCTGCAATCTGGACACCACCGATTGGCGAGATAACGGCTGCCGTTCCGCAGGCACCTGCTTCGACAAACTGGTCTAATTCTTCGACAAGGACTTCACGCTCCACAGCCTTCATCCCCAGACGATGCTTTGCCAAATACAAGAGAGAATACTTGGTAATGGACGGCAAGATGGATGGTGAAATCGGTGTGACAAACTCGTTATCAGCTGTAATCCCAAAGAAGTTAGCAGACCCTACTTCTTCAATCTTGGTGTGGGTGGCTGGGTCCAGGTAAATCACGTCTGAGAAGCCCTGTTTTTTGGCATACTGACCCGGTAAGAGCGATGCTGCATAATTACCGCCGACCTTGGCTGCCCCTGTACCGTTAGGTGCTGCACGGTCGTACTTGTCCTGAATGAGGAAGTTGGTCGGAGCAAGACCGCCCTTGAAGTAGTTGCCAACTGGCATGGCAAAAACGGTGAAAATATATTCCTCAGCAGGTTTTACGCCGATGATGTCACCGACGCCGATGAGGAGTGGGCGTAGATAAAGGGTACCACCAGTTCCATAGGGAGGAACGTAGTCTGCATTGGCTTTCACGACTTCTTTGCAAGCCTTGATGAAGAGTTCAGTCGGAACAGGCTCCATGAGCAAGCGGTCAGCTGTGCGTTGTAGGCGCTCGGCGTTCTGGTCAGGACGGAAGAGTTGGAGTTTTCCCTCCTTGGTGCGATAGGCCTTGAGGCCTTCAAAGGCCTGCTGTCCGTAGTGGAGGGCTGGTGAGCTTTCTGAAATGTGAAGTTCTGCATCTTCAGTCAACTGCCCTTCTGACCACTGACCGTTTTTGAAATGAGCGATGAAACGGTAAGGTAGTTTCATATAGGCAAAACCAAGGTTTTCCCAGTCGATGTTTACTGTCATATAGTTTCTCCAAAGGTATTTTTTATTATTTTACTACTTTTGAAAGTGATTCACAAGAAAAATTCAGAATATTTTGCAACATTAGAAAAAACCCGCCGGAGCGGGTTCGTTCTATATCCGTTAGTACCAACCAATCAGCTGGTGCAGCCATTCCTCAAAGGTAGGAAAGACTTTCATGGTAAGGACTATCAATACTAAGATAGTGAACAAAATAAGGAATTTCTTTTTCATTCTAAATACCTAATCAATCCAAGCCTTAAACACTTCCTCATCAGAAATGGTGTCTGAAATAAAACTGCCGTTGCTAGTGCGCTCAGACAGGTTGAGCTGAGTTACATCAACATCATAGAGTTTACCAGTTTTGGACTGGACATGAAGAACTTGACTAGTCGTTTCATCTTCATTTGCTGTACTAAAGAGATCAAAATCCCCCTGGTCCGTCAAGACTGGACCCGCCGCAAAGACACGGTGAGGCTTAGCCTTGAGCTCGCGAAGGACCTGCAGACCACGCTTGGCACGACTGGTCACAGGGATTTCCTCCGTCGCCATCCGCTTCAAACTACCACGCTGAGTAAGGAGATAGACAGAGCTGGTGTTGCTGATAAAGGCCGCAGCCACCACATCCTCATCCTTGAGGTTGACCGCCTTGACACCGGCCGCCTTGGCACCGATGATTGGCACTTCTTCGATATTAAATCGCAGAGCGTAGCCCTTTTCTGTCATGAGCATAATGTCGTCCAAGACCACAGGCGATACAGTAATAACCACATCTTCGGCATCTTTGAGTTTGGCATACTTGGTTGACTTGGACTTGTAAGTCCGCCATGGCGTGAACTCCTTCCGCTCCACACGCTTGATTTGACCGTATTTGGTCACCGCGAAATAAGTTCCCTCATCAAAATTTTCCACCAATTCAGCGAAGATAATCTCTTCATTGGTATCAAAGTTCATGAGAGTCTGGCTCAGGTGTTCTCCGATGTCCTTCCAACGAATATCTGTCAACTCATGGACAGGTCGGTAGATGACATTTCCAAGGTTGGTAAAGAGCAAGAGGTGCTGGGTTGTCTTGGCACTCTGCAAGAAAATCAGCTGATCGTCATCCCGCTTACCGACTTCTTCCACCGTTGAAGCACCGAAAGAACGCGGACTTGTCCGTTTGATGTAACCTGCCTTGGTTACGCTGACAAAGGTTTCTTCCTCGACAATCAAGCTGGCGGTATCAATCTCAATCGTTTCTGCCTGATCTTGCAATTCACTCAAACGAGGATTGCCAAACTGCTTCTTAACCTCACGCAGTTCCTTCTTCATGAGATTGAACATGGTTCGCTCATCGCCGATAATAGCTGCCAAGGTCTGAATCTGCTCGCGTAGGGCTGCTTCTTCATTTTCCAAGGTCACAATGTCGGTATTGGTCAAGCGGTAGAGTTGCAAGGTTACGATAGCCTCAGCCTGTTCCTCACTAAAATCATAGCTAATTTTCAAGTTTTCCTTGGCGTCAGCCTTGTTTTCAGAAGCACGGATAAGGGCAATAACGTCATCCAAAATAGATAAGACACGAATCAGCCCTTCTACGATATGCAGCCTTTTTTCTGCCTTTTCTTTATCGAACTTAGAACGAGCAATGATAATCTCACGGCGGTGAGCGATATAGCTAGATAAAATCTTCTGCAAGCCAACCTGACGCGGTGTGAAATTGTCAATCGCCACCATGTTAAAGTTGTAATTGATTTGCAGATCAGTGTATTTATAGAGGTAGTTGAGAATGATTTGCTCATCACTTTCTTTTTTCAGTTCAATGGCAATGCGCAACCCTGTACGGTCTGACTCATCACGCACTTCTGCAATTCCTGGGACCTTGTTATTCAGACGAATATCATCGATTTTCTTAACAAGATTAGCTTTGTTAACCTCGTAAGGAATCTCGGTAATGACGATCTGTTTTTTCCCTGCTTTTAAAGGTTCAATGTCACAACGACTACGAACAACAACACGACCCTTGCCTGTTTCATAGGCTTTTTTGATTTCGTCAGTCCCTTGGACAATAGCTCCTGTCGGAAAATCTGGTCCAGGTAAAAATTCCATCAATTTTTCTAATTTAGCTGATGGATGGTCAATCATATAAATAACAGCATCGATGACCTCTGCCAGATTATGTGGAGGGATGTCCGTCGCATACCCTGCTGAAATCCCTGTCGCTCCATTGACCAAGAGATTAGGGAAGGCAGCTGGAAGCACAGTGGGTTCTTTTTCCGTATCGTCAAAGTTCCATGCAAATGGCACCGTCTTTTTCTCGATGTCAGCCAACAGATAGCTCGCCATTTCCGAGAGACGAGCCTCGGTGTAACGCATAGCCGCAGGCGGATCGCCGTCCATGGAACCGTTGTTTCCATGCATCTCCACCAAAATCTCGCGGTTTTTCCAGTCCTGACTCATGCGGACCATGGCATCATAAATAGAGAAATCACCGTGCGGGTGAAAATTCCCCATAATATTCCCGACTGACTTGGCGGACTTGCGGTAACCCTTGTCAAAGGTATTGCCATCCTTATTCATAGAATAAAGAATCCGACGTTGCACGGGCTTGAGACCGTCACGAATGTCCGGCAAGGCCCGCTCCTGAATAATGTATTTGGAGTAGCGACCAAAACGCTCTCCCATGATGTCCTCAAGGGACATGTTTTGAATGTTGCTCATAGTTTTCTTCTTTTATTATTTTTTATGTAAAATAGCAGAGCTACTCTTCCGCCTTCCGCTGCCTTGCTTGCCAGTTTCTGAAATCATCCACATCTGACTTAACTAATTTGAGGCAGGCATTAAGGACAAAGGCATCATCCAGCAAACCTGGTCCGAATAGGAAATCAGGCAGGGCATCCAAAGGGCTGAAAAAGTAGATTAAGGCACCGATTGTAGCTAAGATAGCTCCTTTTGGTAAGGTCGTATATTCTCGCCTGACATAGCTTCTAACCATGGAAATCATCCCCGGAATGGCTGAAAACTTGTCCCCGCCAAATGGAAGTCGCGCCAATTTCTTCTCGATATCTTGTAGAAAATGTTCCAGTTTCCCTTGATCAGACAACAAGGCCTCCGCTCGCTCTCTGGTCTTAGACGATTTCCAGGTTTCAAGCGCCTGGTCAAATTTATCTTCCAATTCCTGTTTGTTTTTAAATGGCTTGCGCTTTCGAGCCCATTCAGACAACCGTTTTTGAAAACGGTCAGTTAATTTTACTCTTAGTGGCATAAAACACCTCACATGGTTTACTTGCGACAAAGTTACAAATCCTCTGTGCGATAGAGATTGTATCCTTCATAGTAATAGGAATGGTCGATACCTTTAAAATAAGTAGCCTGACCAAGATCTTCCGTCAAGGCTTGCAATAACAGATATTTAAGCTCTCCTGTTGACACATGGCTTCTAACCATGGCATTGAAATATTCATCTTTATCAATGCTATTCCAATCAACCACCTTTCCCAAACTATCCCGTAGCATACAATCCAACCAGATACGCATACTGCGTCCATTTCCTTCACGGAATGGGTGTGCAATATTCATATCCGCATATTTTTCAACGATTTCGTCAAAGGTTTCATGAGGTAGCTTGTCAATATAGGCCAAAGACTGCTCAAGAAAGATTCGTGGAGCAAATTGAAAATTATCTTTGGCAATGTTGACATCACGAATTTTACCTGCAAAGTCGTAAATATCCTCAAATAGAGCCTGATGAATGTGTGCCAAACCTGCAAAAGTCCCGACTTCAAGCTGGAATAATTGACCAGTTTCAAATAATAGGGCTGCTTTTTTCTTGCTGATTTGTTCTTCAAGACGGGCTAACTCAGCCGAATTTTCAATCCCCAATTTATTTTCTAAAACCATACTGCACCTCAACTTCCCTGAGATTATTTGGTAAAAGCTGTCGCTTCCTCCAAGGTAAACTTGACATTATCCTCAATCCACTTACGGCGTGGCTCGACCTTGTCGCCCATAAGGACGGATACACGGCGTTCAGCACGGGCTAGGTCTTCAATGGTGACACGGATGAGGGTACGGGTTTCAGGGTTCATGGTCGTTTCCCAGAGCTGATCGGCGTTCATCTCACCAAGACCCTTGTAGCGTTGAAGGATGAAGCCCTTGCCAAAATCCTTGCGGAGATCTTCTAATTCCCCATCAGACCAAGCATAAGCAATCTTCTCAGTCTTACCCTTGCCTTTGGACATCTTGTAGAGAGGCGGAAGGGCGATGTAAACCCGACCAGCTTCTACTAGCGGTCGCATATAGCGATAGAAGAAAGTCAGCAAGAGGGTCTGAATGTGGGCACCGTCCGTATCCGCATCGGTCATGATAATAATCTTGTCATAGTTGACATCTTCCAACGTAAAGTCTGAACCAACACCTGCACCAATGGTGTAAATCATGGTGTTGATTTCTTCGTTTTTGAGGATGTCCGCCATTTTAGCCTTGGCGGTATTGATGACCTTACCACGCAAAGGTAGAATGGCTTGGAACTTGCGGTCACGGCCTTGTTTGGCAGAGCCTCCGGCCGAATCTCCCTCGACCAGATAGAGTTCGTTTTTGGCTGGATTTTTGGACTGGGCTGGGGTTAATTTTCCTGATAAAAGCCCCTTGTCCTTCTTGTTTTTCTTACCGTTTCGGGATTCGTCACGCGCCTTACGCGCAGCCTCGCGGGCGTCACGCGCCTTAATGGCTTTACGAACTAGATTTGAAGCTAATTCCCCATTTTCCAAAAGGAAGAAGGTCAGCTTGTCTGATACAATGCCGTCCACCACAGGACGAGCAAGCGGGCTGCCCAGCTTGTCCTTGGTCTGCCCTTCGAACTGCAGATGCTCTTCTGGGACAAGGATAGAAAGGACCGCAGACAAACCTTCACGGTAGTCAGAGCCTTCCAAGTTCTTGTCCTTTTCCTTGAGCAAATTGGTCTTACGGGCGTAGTCGTTCATAGCCTTGGTAATGGCTAGTTTAAGACCTGTTTCGTGGGTACCGCCGTCCTTGGTCCGAACGTTGTTGACAAAGGACAGGATGTTATCTGAATAACCATCGTTGTACTGCATGGCAACTTGGACCTGGAAACCTGCATCTTCTCCTTCAAAATAGAGGACTGGTGTCAGAGTTTCCTTGTCTTCGTTGAGGTAGGATACAAAGTCCTGAACGCCATTTTCGTAGTGGTACTCCTCCTGCTCACCCGTCCGCTCATCTGTCAGGGTCATGGTGACTTGCTTGAGCAAGAAGGCTGACTCTTTCAAACGTTCGGCAATGGTGTTGAACTTGAAGTCCGTCGTTGAGAAGATAGTATCGTCAGGCATAAAGGTAACCTTTGTACCTGTTTTTGATTTTGGTGCGGTTCCAATCTTCTCTAGGGTCGTGACTGGCTTTCCGCCCTGCTCAAATCGTTGCTTGTAAACAGCACCGTCACGGGTAATTTCCACTTCCAACCAGCTGGACAGGGCATTGACCACCGAAGAACCAACCCCGTGCAGACCACCTGAAGTCTTGTAGCCCCCTTGACCGAACTTACCACCTGCGTGGAGAACGGTGAAGATAACTTCAACGGTTGGCTTGCCTGTAGCGTGCATACCAACGGGCATACCACGTCCTCGGTCGGAAACGGACAGACTGCCATCCTTGTTAATGGTCACATCAATCCGATCACCGAAACCAGACAGGGCTTCATCGACAGCGTTATCGACAATCTCCCAGACCATGTGGTGCAGACCGTTCCCATCTGTCGAGCCGATATACATACCAGGGCGTTTACGGACTGCATCCAGCCCTTCTAGTACTTGAATGGCATCATCATTATAGTTATTTATGTTAATCTCTTTCTTAGTCAAAACTGACCTCCATACTTGTCATCCTTACTATATTACAAGTTTTTGAGCATTTTTGCAAAATTTTTCTGCTAACTTTCGGCTGGAACAGCTAAGAAAACGCATTTGAGGAGAATTCAAAAGAAATTGTGCTATAATGGAAGCATGTTAGTCAATCTTATTTTATTATTCGTCGCATATTCATTAGGTTCTATTCCATCAGGACTTTGGATTGGTCAGGCTTTTTTTAAGATCAATATCCGGGAGCATGGTTCAGGCAATACTGGAACTACCAATACCTTCCGTATTCTTGGTAAGAAGGCGGGCACTGTGGTCTTCCTGATTGATTTCCTCAAGGGAACCTTGGCAGCACTGCTCCCAATTATTTTTCATGCCCAAGGAATTTCTCCGATTGTCTTTGGATTGATGGCTGTCTTAGGACATACTTTCCCCATCTTTGCCCAATTCAAAGGCGGAAAGGCTGTTGCCACATCTGCTGGTATGTTGTTGGGTGTCGCACCTGCTTTCTGCCTCTATCTGGTTGTCATCTTTGCTACTTCACTCTTTTTGACATCAATGGTGTCTTACTCAAGTGTATTGGCATCAGCTTTTGCAATCTTAGGAGCTCTGCTATTTCCAGTAATAGGAATCATCCTGCCAAGCTACGACTGGCTCTTCACTATCATCATCGTCTTTTTGGGCCTATTTGTCATTATCCGCCACAAGGAAAATATCCAGCGGATTTTGAAAAAAGAAGAAAATCTTGTCCCATTCGGACTCAATCTAACCAAACAGAAAAAGCGAGTTTAACCACTCGCTTTTAGTTTACATCAACTTGAACTACTTCTATTCTCTCCCCACCAAGCAAAATCAAATGGCAGTCTACACGATCTATCTTGTAGGCTTTTTTCAATGCCTCCGCATAGAGTTGCATTTGAGCTTGGTAACGTTGGCTGACTTGGCTTGGTTGGTCATACTTGTCTGTCTTGTAATCAAAGAGGACAATGTGATCATCATACAATAGGTAGCCATCGATAATCCCACGCAGGACAAATTGTTCATGTGATGCAGAATCTATCTGCAAACTTGCAAATGGAGCTTCTCGGTGGAGTTTGTCCGTATTGGCTAGAATTTCTCTTCCTAAGTCTGTATCAAAGAAATCCAAAATCATCTGAACATTGATTTTGTCTTTAACCGCTTGCTCAGCATGAACAGCTTCTAGGGCTTCTCTTACCGTATCTTCTGTCACCAACCAAGACAGATCCAAGCGTTGCATGAGTTCATGGACTGCTGAACCGACTTGGGCTCCAGTGATTTTTGGTTTCTTGGAGAAATCTGGCAAGTTGAAGGTCCGTTTGGGCTGGTATTTTTCCATAACTTCCATGCCTTCTTGTTCCAAAATAGGCTCATAGAGTTTCTTGATCTGACTTGGAGTCCGTAAACTTGGTAATTCTATAGCAGCCTTATAGCCTTCGTTCAACTCTTGGACAGAAGACAACTGGTCCAAGGCCTGGGCAATGTCTTCTGATTGACGAATATCTTTAAGGCTAGCGTCTTCTAGCTTACTCTTCAATGTCAGTTTACCAATCTTCTCCTCTGTCAAATCCTCATCCGTTACAAAGACTTTCTTGAAGTGCAAGTCTTCTCCTGAAAAGGCCTCATCAATGGCTAAAATCCAGTCTTGGAAGGTCGCCATGCTTTCACGTGTTGATTGGGCAAGTACGCCATCTTCCTTCTTACCATCGTATTTTTCAGCCAACTTGTCAGCATTGCCCTTTCCAACCAGATACAGCTTCTTCTCTGCACGCGTTAGTGCAACATAAAGCAACCGCATTTGTTCTGAAAGATTGGCAATTTTTAGCTCTTGGAGATTATTTTGATAAGGGAGGGTATTCATTAAGACTCGCACCTGAGGCAATGGGCTAGTTACCTTATCTTTCATATCCGCTAAATATTGGATACCTAGACCATTTTTCCGGCTGATAATGACTGACTGGTAATGGTCTTCCAAGTTGAATCGCTTATCGATGTTCATGAGGAAGACATACTTGAACTCCAAACCTTTTGACTTATGAATGGTCATCAGCTGAACAGCATTTTGCGGTAGAAACTCTTGTACATCTGCCAAATCCTTGTCATTTGCTAAGGCACGGTCAATCATGGCGATGAAGCGGGACAAGCCCTTGTAACCTGTTTTTTCAAACTGGTTGGCACGCAGACCAAGTGCGTATAGATTGGCCTGACGCTTGCTGCCATTTGGAAGAGCACCAACATAGTCATAGTAGAATTTTTCATTGAAAATCTTCCAAATCAGGTCATAAATAGAATGCAGTTTGGCATAGGCACGCCAGTTTTCCAAAATAGACAAGAAATCCTTGATTTTCTTCTTCAACTCTCCTGACATGAGTTCAGGATGTTGCCCATTTGTTTGCTGGGCTATTTCCATTTTCTGGTAAAAGAAACCTGTCCCAGCCTGCAAGGAAATCCGTGTCAGCTCATCCTCATCGAATCGGAACATAGGCGATTTAAGCAGGGCAACCAAGGCATAGTCATTGAGTGGATTATTGATAACCCGCAAGGTATCCAGCATGATCATGACTTCTAAAGATTGCAGATAGGAGGCTGCTCCACCATCTGCCACAATAGGAATCCCATGTTTTTCAAAAATGGACATAATGAGGTCATTGTGCGTCCGTTTTTGCACCAAGAGAGTGATGTCCTTGAAGTCTGCTCCTTCTTCATTGTGAAGGCGAATAATCTCTTTTGCAACGACCTCAATTTCACCAGCAGTCAGAGGTGTTTCCTCCTCAGCATCCTTTGAAGAATTTGCGCTATCCTGCTGATCGTAAATCAAGTATTCCATCTCATGCTTGGGCTGGGCAATTTTTTGACCAGGACTACCAGCTACTAGACTGTGGGTTTCGTCATACTTGATTTCCCCTACTTGACGGTCCATCAGGCGCGTGAAAATGGCATTTGTCGCCTCCAAGACCTCAATCTGACTACGGAAATTTTCCTTGAGCAAAATCAATTTCCCAGCCTGAGGATTGGCCTGATACAGTTCAAATTTCTCTTGGAAAATCATCGGATCCGCCTGACGGAATCGATAGATGGACTGCTTAATATCGCCCACCATAAAGCGGTTGTGACCGTTAGACAGCAGGTCCAGCATTCGCTCTTGGCTATGGTTGTTATCCTGGTACTCGTCCACCATGACTTCGTGGTATTTTTCTTGGAAAAACTGGCGAATGTCCGCATTTTCTTCTAAAATACGAATAGCGAAGTGCCCAATATCGCCAAATTCAAAAGCTGCTTCCTTGATTTTGACATCCAGATAAGCCTGCGAAAAATCCAAGACAAAGTCACGTAACAATATCAGCAGTGGCAAAGCTTGAACCTGATAATCTTTCAGCAGGGTTAATTCATAAACTTCCTGACCCAAATCTCGTAGTCCTGAGATGATCTGGCTCTTGCCAGCATTGTATTCTTCTTTAAAGGCTATCAAATGCTCATCTTTTGGTCGATTAGCATTGGTCAGGCCCTTGCCTCTGGACTGGTCGTTGATGAGAAGGACTTTTTCAACCCGTTCCATCAAGTCCTTCTGGTCCAGACTATCTAAACCTGTCAACAAATCCAAAACTTCTTCCACATTGGCAAAATACTTAGCGGAACCAAAGTCATTTCTACCCCATTCCACATGGTAGCGGAAGAAATCTGCAGCTTGATAGAGCTTGTCTAACACTTTTTCCTTAAAACCTTGCTCTAAGATCTGCTCTATACGCTCTTGACTGTACAAATCAGCTTGAACAGCCTGCTCTTTCAGCCATTTAGTTGGACTGCTCGTCGATTGGCTAAAATCATGCACCTGATAAACAACCTGACGAAAACCACTGTTATCCTTACGGTTGCCCGAAAAATTGCGAACCAGTTTGCGGAATGCACCACTTTCATCCTCTTCGAGATATTCTGCAAAAAGCTGATCAAAAACCTCTTTTTTCAGACTTGCTTTTTCAGTCTCATCCTGTAAAATCCGAAACTGCGGAGAAATACCAAGGCTATAACCGTAGGTTGTGACCAATTTCTGCGTAAAGGAGTCCATGGTCCCAATATCCGCCTTGGTCAAATCCGCCAACTGGGCAGATAAATGCCGACGCAATTCCATATCTGTCGTCTCCGCAATGGTTTCGTTGAGATTTTTCTCAATCCGCTCCTTCAATTCACCAGCCGCTTTGACTGTAAAGGTCGAGATAAAGAGCTGGTCGATTCCCACACCACGCTTCAACTTATCCAAAATCCGTTGAACCATAACAAAGGTCTTTCCTGACCCAGCCGATGCAGAGACCAGAACATTCTGACCATGCGTGTAGATGGCTTCAATCTGCTCAGGTGTGCGTTTTTGCTTTTTATCAGAATTGGCTTCCGCCAGCTGCACAGCCTTGATTTCTTCCGCGCTTAAAAATTCTTCAAAAACCATTAGTCCTGACCTCCTTTCATTCGTTCCATCCAATCTTGACGCTTGGCCTCTTTGACCAACCGCCGTGCCATGCCCATATGCCGATCCGCCTCAAAACCAGTGATTGCCTTTAGCTGCTCACCTGCTACCGAGCGACCATCTTTGGTATAAGGGTTAATAGCAAAGCGACCATCCAGGATGTCCTTGGCAGCTTGTTTATAGAGATCTTGGTTGTGGTTCAATAAAACCGCAAACTCTTCTTCCGTGTAGAGTTGGTTACGAGTCTGATAAAAATGATTGAGCCCCAGACTTCCCTCCTTCAAGAAAAGCCCCTTGTAAACCAAGCTCGTATTGGCAGCTCCTTCTAGCTGTTCTAAATTCTTCGTATCCTTTAATTTGATAATCGGATCCTGCAAATGTAAGTACATAGCCCCAAAAACTGGTTTATCCCTGGTTTCATCCAGCTCTTGTAAGGCTGCCAAGTAGGTCACCAACTGAGGTTTGAGACCATTATAAAAATCCCCAACTGAAAAAGATTGGTCGCTGGACTTGTAATCCACAACACCGACAGCCTGATTGATTTGTAAGGTATCCAAGCGGTCAATTGTACCATTTACATGCACACTCTTGCCATTTTGAAGGTCAAAAACCAGCGCCCTATCCTGACGGAAACTCTTTTCCTGACCATCAATTTCAACCAAATCATTATCCCGCAAAATAGTCGCACTGGAACGAGCAATCTTATCCAGCACCTCTTCCGTATAGCGAGCATCCGCATCTTGGTTATAAAACATAGCAAATTCTGCCTCGTCACGCGTACGCAGGATGGCCTTGTCCACTTTTTGATCAAAATCTAGATCAGATTGGTCCATGACCACTCGTTCAAAAATCCGATGCAAGAACAAACCATGCTGAAAGGCAGTAGGATGGATGGATTCTTGCTCCCGCAATCGCAGAACATTGCGGACAAAGTAAAGATATTGGTTATTGTAGAAATTGGTCAAGCTGGATGCAGAAAGATTGAGTGGCTTATCCTCTGGATATAAAGCAGCCAAGGTATCAGCTGCAAGCTGTTTAGAAGTAATTTCGCCAGTAATGGTCGGAATTTCAATGCCTTGCGACTCCAATTTCTTCTTCAAATGGCGAACCAAGACTGTCCAGAAGGCCGTCTGCCCTTCCCATTCTTCATTATCAAGAGAGGGGCTTTCTGACTCAATCAATCGGGATAAGAGACTCTTGTAGTGGCCGATGTCTTGCGGACTAAGTGATTTAATCCGACCACGTTCTTCGGATTTCAGTCCCATTTCCTTCAAAATCTTAATGTATGGTGACAGACTATCTTCACCTTCGTTATAAATCTGAGGACTTGAAATAACTAACTGTTCCGTCGCAGCATTCAGCAGAGACATCATGGTTGCATGGTTCTTCTTGATATTCTCTCGACTGACCAAATCAAAACGTGAAGAACTAGCCGAAACAAGATTGACTTTTTCCATCTCTTCTTCTGTCAATAGACTGGTATTCTTGGCAACTTTTGGAAAATTGGACTGGCCCATTCCGATAGCATAAACATACTTAGCAGTGTGTGGCTCGATCAAATCATAGGATTTGACATTGACTACATCAACTGTTGCAGGAACGGTACGATAGTGACTGGCCAGCATGCCAGCCTGTAAAATAGCCAGAAAATCATCCATTTTCAATTTTTCTTTTCCGAAAATCTGATGAAAATTCTCTAGAATATGGGTAAAACTTTTCCAGACCTGCTCTTCTTTTTCTTGCTCTACTTCACTCAAATTTCGAGACATTTTTTCCATATTTTTAGGAAGCTCAATTGCCTCCAAAAATGCCATAAATTTCTCAAGCAAGGCAGTTCCAGATTGTGGTCCAGCCTTAAACAGCTGGTTCAAAGGCTCCATAATCTTAGCACGCAGGGGTTCCAAGACAGTCAAATCATAGACAAGCCTTTTCTCCTTGATGACTTCAGCATCATAGTCTGCTCTGCCATTGACCGAAAAAGCCCTCGAAAAAGCAGCCTGCCCCTTCATATCCGCAAAAAGGATGTAAGACTCAAATAGGTCCAGCTCCTTTTGGGAAATGCTGGCGTACAAACCAGATTTGAGGAGATTGAGCAGGTCTTCCACTCGGAAACGATAGCGGCGCAAGCGCTCCAAGGACTCCACAAAATGGACCAGGGGATGATGACTCATCTCCTCTGCCTTACCGAAATAGTAAGGAATCTCATACTTGTCAAAAATCTTGCCAATCTGCAACTTGTAGCTATCCACATCACCCAAGAGCAACAAGATGTCTTTATAGCGAGCCCCTTGATGCACATGCTGACGAATGGCAGTTGCCACCTGCTCCAACTCTTCCTTCTGGTTCACCACTTCCCAGAGTAACACTCTCTTCTTGTCTTCCTCAGACAATTCCAATTGTGTACCGCTGTAATCGTAAACGGATTCCATATTCTTTGAAAATTTACCAATACTGTCCAAGACTGGCTCTTGACCAATATATGTAGCCTTGGTCTGGAACTGTGCTGATAACTGGCGTAAAAAGTCAACATTTGCTTGATAGACATTGCCTTCCGTATAGGCGGCTTGCACAGCTTTCTTGCTGGCATAGGCTCCAATCAGGATTTCCGATACCCGTTCATTTAAAGCACTAACTAAAGCTTCTTCTTCTGCCGAAAAACGAGAAAATCCGTCTACCACCAGCACAATGTTTTTCAACTGCTCATCCAACTGACCAGTTTCCACCAAGCTCGTCAGCTGTGCTAATTTAGACTGATGCTCAAAGCCTTCTTTGGACAAAATATCTGTTACAGCCAGAAAAATCTTCACCAAATCAGCCTGCTTATCTGGTGACTCCATGGCTTCCAAGTCTAAAATAGACATATTTGCCCGTTGCAATTCTTTGTATAAAGCAACTAGCTGGTTAATAAACCCAAAATCTGTCTGTAAACGACCATAGACTTTCAAGTCGCCGTCTTTAAATTGCGATAGAACACGCAAGAAAATCATAGCAAGACCAACATCATCCAGCGGTTGACCTGCTTCTTTCCTATCAATCATCAAATAGCGGGCCAATTGCCCAAAACGGGTCACGATAATATCAAAGGTTGCCTGTTCAGGCAGGTATTTCAAGACCTTGCGTTCCATCTCAAAGGACAAAGAGTTAGGAGCAATGTAAAAAACTCGCTTACCTTCCTTAGCAAATTCTGCTGCAGTATCCGTTAAATACTGCGTCAGAGGATTGCGAATATCTGTATAGACTAATTTCATCTAACCACCCATACTTTCATAAAATATACTACGTCTAGTATAACAAAAAAATGGTCCAAAGGACCATTTTTCCGAAAAGTCGATACTTTTCTTAGCTATTTAATCTTATATAGTGAAGGGGGAATTCCTTTTACTACTAAAACTAATTAGTCTTCGTTGCGACGACGTTTACCTGCAAGAGCAAGTGCTGCAACAAGCATACCGGCACCAAGAACTGTTGCTGATGATGAAGCTTCACCTGTGTTTGGCAATTGAGCTGCACCAGCCTTAGCAGGAGTTGCTGGAGCTGATGGTTTAGCAGGCGCTGAAGGAGCCTGTGGTTTTGGTGCAACAGGGTTGCTTACCTTACGGTAAACATGGTATGTATTACCATCGCCATCAGTGTATGTCTTACCTGTGAACTCGTAGCCTGGGATTGACTTGTTAGGTGTTGTACCATCTTCTTGCGGTGCGATTGGGTTACCGTTTTCGTCAACGTGGTTTGTCACAACTTTCTTAGCAGGTGTTTCAACCTTGCGGTAGATGTGAGTTGTGTTACCATCTGGATCTGTTACAGTCTTACCTGTGAACTCGTAGCCTGGGATTGACTTGTTAGGTGTTGTACCCTCTTCTTGCGGTGCAAT
>NZ_POJH01000024.1 GCF_002960625.1 Streptococcus suis | reverse complement strand
TGTTGTTTCTGAACTTCAACCCGATGGTAGTGTAAAAGTTTATAATGTTTCATCAACAGGAGATCGCACTGAAATCGCCACTATCCGTAATGGTGTAGATGGTCGCGACGGTGCCAAAGGTCAGGATGGTGCAAATGGTAGCTCCGTTGTTTCTGAACGTCAAACTGATGGTACTGTAAAAGTTTATAATGTCTCCTCTACAGGCGAGCGTACCGAAATCGCCACCATCCGTAATGGTGTTGATGGCGCCAAAGGTCAGGATGGTGCCAATGGAAGTTCTGTCGTTTCTGAACTTCAACCCGATGGTACTGTAAAAGTCTACAATGTCTCATCTACAGGTCAGCGCACCGAAATTGCCACAATTCGTAATGGTGTCGATGGAGCCAAAGGTCAGGATGGAACCAATGGTAGCTCCGTTGTTTCCGAACGCCAACCAGATGGTAGTGTAAAAGTTTATAATGTCTCATCGACAGGTGAACGTACTGAAATCGCCACTATCCGTAATGGTGTCGATGGTCGCGACGGTGCCAAAGGTCAGGATGGTGCAAATGGTAGCTCCGTTGTTTCTGAACGTCAAACTGATGGTACTGTAAAAGTTTATAATGTCTCCTCTACAGGCGAGCGTACCGAAATCGCCACCATCCGTAATGGTGTTGATGGCGCCAAAGGTCAGGATGGTGCCAATGGAAGTTCTGTCGTTTCTGAACTTCAACCCGATGGTACTGTAAAAGTCTACAATGTCTCATCTACAGGTCAGCGCACCGAAATTGCCACAATTCGTAATGGTGTCGATGGAGCCAAAGGTCAGGATGGAACCAATGGTAGCTCCGTTGTTTCCGAACGCCAACCAGATGGTAGTGTAAAAGTTTATAATGTCTCATCGACAGGTGAACGTACTGAAATCGCCACTATCCGTAATGGTGTCGATGGTCGCGATGGCGCCAAAGGTCAAGATGGCACCAACGGTCGCGACGGTGTAAATGGCAGCTCTGTCGTTTCTGAACGTCAAACTGATGGCAGCGTAAAAGTCTACAATGTCTCATCTACAGGTCAGCGTACCGAAATCGCCACCATTCGTAATGGTGTAGATGGTACCAAAGGTCAGGATGGTGCCAATGGTAGCTCCGTCGTTTCTGAACTTCAACCAGATGGCAGCGTAAAAGTCTACAATGTCTCATCCACAGGTCAGCGCACCGAAATTGCCACCATCCGTAATGGAGCAGACGGTCGCGATGGTAAGAATTCAGAAGTCACAGTGACCCCAGGAACTGACCAAGACGGTCATTCCGGTCAAACGATTACTATTGTTAAGCCAGACGGCAGTCGCGAAACCACCTTTATCCGTGATGGTAAAGACGGTAGAGACGGTGTTGACGGTAAGGATGGCAAGTCGCCACTTGTAGAACAAATCGAAGTTCGTGAGGGAGACAAGGTTATCGGTACTACCATTATCATCAAAGATGGTGACGGTCAAGAAATCAGTCGTCAAACTATTCTCAACGGTCGCGATGGTAAGAATTCAGAAGTCACCGTGACCCCAGGAACTGACCAAGATGGTCATTCCGGTCAAACGATTACTATTGTTAAGCCAGACGGCAGTCGCGAAACCACCTTTATCCGTGATGGTAAAGACGGTAGAGACGGTGTTGACGGTAAGCATGGTAAGTCGCCACTTGTAGAACAAATCGAAGTTCGTGAGGGAGACAAGGTTATCGGTACTACCATTATCATCAAAGATGGTGACGGTCAAGAAATCAGTCGTCAAACCATTCTCAACGGTCGCGATGGTAAGAATTCAGAAGTCACCGTGACCCCAGGAACTGACCAAGACGGTCATTCCGGTCAAACGATTACTATCGTTAAGCCAGACGGCAGTCGTGAAACGACCTTTATCCGTGATGGTAAAGACGGTAGAGACGGTAGAGACGGTGTTGATGGTAAGGATGGTAAATCCCCACTTGTAGAACAAGTCGAAGTTCGCGAAGGTGACAAGGTTATCGGTACTACCATTATCATCAAAGATGGTGATGGTCAGGAAATCAGCCGTCAAACCATTCTCAACGGCCGCGACGGTAAGAATTCAGAAGTCACAGTAACCCCAGGCACAGACCAAAATGGTAACCCAGGTCAAACGATTACTATTGTCAAACCAGACGGCACACGAGAAACCACCTTTATCCGTGATGGTAAAGACGGTAGAGACGGTGTTGACGGTAAGGATGGCAAGTCTCCACTAGTAGAGCAAATCGAAGTTCGTGAAGGCGACAAGGTTATCGGTACTACCATTATCATCAAAGATGGTGATGGTCAGGAAATCAGCCGTCAAACCATTCTCAACGGTCGCGATGGTAAGAATTCAGAAGTCACAGTGACCCCAGGCACTGACCAAGACGGCAATTCAGGTCAAACGATTACTATCGTTAAGCCAGATGGCAGTCGTGAAACTACCTTTATCCGTGATGGTAAAGACGGTAGAGACGGTGTTGATGGTAAGGATGGTAAATCCCCACTTGTAGAACAAATCGAAGTTCGTGAGGGAGACAAGGTTATCGGTACTACCATTATCATCAAAGATGGTGACGGTCAAGAAATCAGTCGTCAAACTATTCTCAACGGTCGCGATGGTAAGAATTCAGAAGTCACCGTGACCCCAGGAACTGACCAAGACGGCAATTCCGGTCAAACGATTACTATCGTTAAGCCAGATGGCAGTCGTGAAACTACCTTTATCCGTGATGGTAAAGACGGTAGAGACGGTAGAGACGGTGTAGATGGTAAAGACGGTGTAGATGGTCAAGATTGTGGTTGTGATCCAAATCTCCCAACCCCACCAGTAGTCCCAACTCCACCGGCAGTTCCAACTTCACCAGTAGTTCCAACTCCACCAGCAGTTCCAACTGTGCCAGTAGTTCCAACTGTGCCAATAGTTCCAACTCCACCAGCAGTTCCAACTGTGCCAGTAGTTCCAACTGTGCCAATAGTTCCAACTGTGCCAGTAGTTCCAACTCCACCAGCAGTTCCAACTGCGCCAGTAGTTCCAACTCCACCGGTAGTTCCAACTGCGCCAGTAGTTCCAACTCCACCAGTAGTTCCAACTGTGCCAGTAGTTCCAACTCCACCGGTGATTCCAACTGCGCCAGTAGTTCCAACTCCACCGGTAGTTCCAACTGCGCCAGTAGTTCCAACTCCACCGGT
>NZ_POJH01000023.1 GCF_002960625.1 Streptococcus suis | reverse complement strand
TGTTTTTCATTATTAGTTACCAACTTGTCCCATAGTAAGTTCTAGCTTATTTTTTTGTCTCAGTCTAATTTCCAGTTTTGGCGTTAGACTAGAACTTACTTTGAGAATTTAGGGATAAAGAAAAAATTATAAAATAATCCTTTATTATCCCCAAATTCGAATAGAATATGGTATAATGAAAGATGACTAATTATACTATTTTTTAAAATGGAAGATGATTTGTTAAAGTGGAAGTAAGAGAGGACTGATAGAATGGCTAGAAACGGCTTTTTTACGGGATTAGATATTGGTACAAGCTCCGTTAAAGTCTTGGTTGCAGAATATAATGAAAATGAAATGAACGTAATTGGTGTCAGCAATGTGAAAAGTGCTGGTGTCAAGGATGGGATTATTGTCAATATTGAGGTTGCTGCTGGTGCGATAAAAAAGGCTATCGAGCAGGCGGAAGAAAAGTCAGGTTTGCGTATTGAGTCAATTAACGTTGGTTTGCCTGCAAATCTACTTCAAATCGAGCCGTCTCAAGGCATGATTCCAGTGACGACCGATTCACAAGAGATAACCGATGTGGACGTCGAGAATGTTGTGAAGTCAGCGTTGACAAAGAGCATGACTCCTGAACGCGAAGTGATTTCGTTTATCCCAGAAGAGTTCATAGTTGATGGTTTCCAAGGAATCAAGGACCCTCGTGGCATGATGGGTATTCGGTTGGAGATGCGTGGGATGCTCTATACTGGTCCACGTACCATCCTTCACAACCTTCGTAAAACGGTTGAACGTGCAGGTGTACAAGTTGAAAATGTTGTCATTGCTCCACTTGCATTGACACGGTCTGTATTGAATGAGGGAGAGCGTGAATTTGGTGCTACTGTGATTGATCTCGGTGGAGGTCAGACAACAGTTGCGGTGATGCGTGGTCAAGAATTGCATTACACCAATATCTACCAAGAGGGTGGCGATTATATTACCAATGACATTTCAAAAGTCTTGACAACATCAAAAAGTATTGCTGAGAACTTGAAATTCAATTACGGTATTGCCTACCCAGCAGAAGCGAGTGACAAGGAGAAATTTACAGTTGATGTTATTGGTGAAAATGCACCGGTTGAAGTTACAGAACGTTATCTCTCAGAGGTGATTGCAGCTCGACTTCGTCAGATTTTTGAGCGAGTGAAGCAGGACTTGGAAAGAACACGTGCTTTAGACTTACCAGGGGGTATTGTTCTTGTAGGTGGTGGCGCTATTTTGCCAGGGATCACTGACTTAGCACAAGAGGTTTTTGGGACACATACCAAGCTCTTTGTTCCAAATCAAATCGGAATTCGCAATCCGTCCTTTGCGAGCGTAATCAGTTTTGTTGAGTATGTAGGTGAACTTGAAGAAGTGGCAGATATCGCTCAACGTGCTGTAAATGGTGAGACCTTCTTAAGACACAAGCCTGTAGATATTCCGATGGCACGCCCACGCAATAATCAACCAATTCAGAAAGAGATTGTGAATGAATTGAATGTGGTAGAACCGGAAGAATCAACCATTCCCATTTATACTAGCGAAGTAGAAGATAGTCGTCCAGCAACCAAAGGAAATATAACAGAACGTATCCGTGGTATGTTTGGAAGTATGTTTGAGTAAGAGAATAGAAAAGGTGATATAAACTATGGCATTTTCATTTGAAGCAGCAGCAAGTCATGGTGCTGTCATTAAAGTAATCGGTGTCGGCGGTGGTGGTGGTAACGCCATCAACCGTATGATTGAAGAAGGTGTAGCAGGTGTTGAGTTTATCGCAGCCAACACAGATGTGCAAGCCTTGAGTAGTTCAAAAGCGGAAACGGTTATTCAGTTGGGTCCAAAATTAACCCGCGGTCTAGGTGCTGGAGGTCAGCCTGAAGTTGGTCGTAAGGCGGCTGAGGAAAGCGAAGAAGTGTTAACAAACGTTCTTTCAGGAGCTGACATGGTCTTCATCACTGCTGGTATGGGCGGTGGCTCAGGTACAGGTGCGGCACCAGTTATTGCACGTATTGCTAAAAATTTGGGTGCCTTGACTGTAGCCGTTGTAACGCGTCCATTTGGTTTTGAAGGTAACAAACGTGGTAACTTTGCTATCGAAGGTATCGAAGGTCTTCGCGAACAAGTAGATACACTTTTGATTATTTCAAACAACAACCTTCTTGAAATTGTTGATAAGAAAACTCCACTTTTGGAAGCTTTGAGTGAAGCTGATAATGTTCTTCGTCAGGGTGTCCAAGGGATTACAGACTTGATTACCAATCCTGGTTTGATTAACTTGGACTTTGCGGATGTGAAGACTGTTATGGAGAACAAGGGCAATGCTCTTATGGGTATTGGTATCGGAACTGGTGAAGATCGTGTCATTGAAGCGGCTCGTAAAGCAATTTACTCACCACTTCTTGAAACAACAATTGATGGTGCAGAAGATGTTATTGTCAACGTTACAGGTGGTTATGATATGACCTTGACGGAAGCTGAGGATGCCTCTGAGATTGTTCACCAAGCGGCTGGTCAAGGAGTAAATATCTGGTTGGGAACATCTATTGATGAAACCATGAAGGATGAAATCCGTGTAACCGTTGTTGCAACAGGTGTGCGTCAAGAGGCAGCTGAAAAAGCTACTCGCCACCGCACTGAAACGGTTGCGCCACGTCAAGCACAACGTTTTGATCATCCAGTAGCACCAGCTACGGCTCCTGTTCGTACGACTGTATCACATGTCGAAACACCGAAAGCTTCTGCCTTTGGTGAGTGGGACTTGCGTCGTGAAAATTTAATTCGTCCTACTGATACAGAGCCATCTTCTGCAGTAGCTGTTGAGAAGTTTTCAATGGAGCATGATGAAGATGAGTTGGATACGCCACCATTCTTCAGAAACCGTTAAGATGGATTTCCAAAAGAACAAGGATGATGTATTTTTAGCTGTGGCTCAAGCAGCTGAAAAGGCAGGGCGTCCAATTGAATCTGTAAATGTAATAGCTGTCACCAAGTATGTTGACAGCTCTATTGCTAATATGCTAGTAAAAACAGGGGTAAGACACATCGGTGAAAACAGAGTTGACCTGTTTTTAGATAAATACAAGGCCTTAGCAGACCAAAATCTCACTTGGCACTTGATTGGTACACTGCAAAGACGCAAGGTTAAAGATGTCATCAATTTTGTAGACTATTTCCATGCCTTAGATTCTGTCAAATTAGCTCAAGAGATCGATAAACGAGCTACCAGAAGAATTAAGTGCTTTTTGCAAGTCAACATATCTGGTGAGGAAAGTAAGCATGGATTTGCCTTGTCAGAGATTGATGATGTCTTATCTGAAATAGCTAACTATAAAAATATTGAGCTTGTTGGCTTGATGACAATGGCTCCTTTTGAAGCAGATGAAGTAGAGCTTGCTTCTATATTTTCTAAAATGAAGCAAGTACAAGAAGAGTTGGCAGGTCGGCAGTTACCAGGTATGCCCTTTACAGAATTAAGTATGGGCATGAGTGGTGATTTTGACATAGCTATTGAACATGGGGCAACCTATGTGAGAATAGGAACGGCATTTTTTGAGTCAGTGAAATAGGGAGAAAACCGTGGCACTAAAAGATACATTTAAAAATTTATTCAATTACTTTGAGGTTGACGATGTCAATGAGGCAACTGAGCAAGAAGAAGCTTACTCAATGCCAAATGAAAGACCTAAAATGCGTGTTGCAAATGCAACGCAGAGTGTTAATGAGCAACAGAATAAGCCTGAAACACGTAGGGAAACACGCTCAGACTACCAGGTGCAGCGACTTAGTGAGAAACGCCAAGAATTGAGGACAGCAAGTCCAAGCGAGATGTCAAAATCTACAATTGACATTAAGTTTCCAAAGCGGTATGAAGATGCTCCGGAAATGGTTAATCTACTCTTGGACAATGCTAGTATTTTGATTGATTTTCAGTATATGTCTGAGCAACAGGCAAGACGTTGTTTGGATTATCTAGATGGAGCACGTTCGGTTTTATCTGGTAATCTGAAGAAAGTGTCTAATACTATGTGGTTATTGACGCCTGTTAATGTTACTGTACATATTGAAGAATTGCGTAATGCCAATAATGGACAAGGGGCAGATACGACTTTCGATTTTGATATGAAGCGATAAACGTATGCAAATTCTGATTTTAATCCTATTAAAATTTGTAGAGATTTATTCCTATCTCTTATTTGCCTATGCTTTATTGAGCTGGTTCCCTGCTCTATTCACAAGTCCCCTTGGTCGTTTCTTAGAAAGTCTAGTTAGTCCGCTCTTGAAACCCTTTCGGCGCTTGAACTTACAATTTATGGGCTTAGATTTGACAGTCCTGGTGGCCATGCTAGTCTTGAATATGGGAACACGCCTATTGGTGCAACTCTTAGTTGGCCTGGTATAAACATGAAGAGTGAAAAGCATATTTTGGAACATTTTGCCCGAGAGGAGAGGGAATTTGTTGAGAAGGTGATGGATATGTGTCAGCAAGTTGAGGATACTTATTCCTACAGATTGACAAGTTTTTTAAATCCTAGGCAGGATGCTGTTGCTCAGATGATTGCCAATTATTACCACTTACAAGCGTTTTCGACAAGGGACTTTGTCCCAACAGAGTATTCTCGTGTCATTCTTGCTCCTAGCTACTATGTCTTGGACAAAAAAGATTTTGATGTGATGGCCCTAGAACTTGTCTACTCTAGAAAGTTTCACAGTTTATCACATTCACAGGTACTGGGAACTTTCTTGAATAAATTGGGTATTCGGAGAGAATACTTAGGTGATATTCTTATTAGAGAAGATGAGTTACTCATTTTTTTGGATAAGAAGTTTGGAGAACTGGCAATTCAGACCATTGCTAAAATTGCAAGGGTTCCTGTTAAGCTGATGGAACGAGATTGGCAGTCTACGCCAGTCCAAATGAATGAAGAACCTTTCTTTAAGGAAGTTTTGGTTTCCAGTATGCGATTGGACAAGTTAATTGCAGTAGCCTTCCATCTGTCACGAACCAAGGTAGATAAGTTGATTGCAGCTGGTCATGTAAAATTGGACTATGTTCAGGTAGAACAAGCAGGTAGGCAGGTTGAGTTAGGACAATTGATTAGTCTTAGAAAGTACGGAAGAATTCGAGTAAGCGAACTTTTAGGTTTTTCTAAGCAAGGTAAAGTAAAATTAAAGTTAGAAATGATTAAAACATAGGGGGAAAAATGGCACTTACAGCACTAGAATTAAAAGATAAAACTTTCGCAACCAAATTTAGAGGTTATGATGCGGACGAAGTGGATGACTTTTTAGATATTGTTACTCGTGATTATGAGGAATTGATACGTAAAAATCATGAGCAAGAAGCAGAATTAAAGACACTTCGTGAGCGCTTGACATATTTCGATGAAATGAAAGAATCCTTGAGTAAGTCAGTACTTTTAGCGCAAGATACAGCGGAAAAGGTAAAACATGCGGCTGAGGATCAGGCGACAAATATTATTAAGCAAGCCGATTACGATGCAGCTACCCTTTTGCATGAAGCTAAGGATAAGGCCAACGAAATCCTTCGCAATGCAACGGATAATGCTAAGAAAATTGTTATTGAAACTGAGGAATTGAAGAATAAAACTCGTATTTTCCATCAACGTTTGAAATCAACCATGGAAAGTCAACTATCACTGGTTAATTCGTCTGAATGGGAAGAGATTCTTCGTCCGACAGCGACCTATATTCAAACCAGTGACGAAGCCTTCCGTGAGGTGCTTCATAAGGCTTTGGATGAGGAAGTATCCATTGAAGAGGATAGCTTAGACTATACTCGTCAGTTGACCTCTGACGAAATTGCAGAATTAGCTCGTCAAGCAGAGGCTTTTGACAAAGGGGAAACAAACGAAGTTTCCATTGCAGAATAACTATCAGATACAAAGACAGTATTGCTAGAAATATGTTCAGCGAGCAGGTGATGGTGGAAGACCTGCAATCCCTTTCTAGTCAAGGATCCCTTTGTCTGATCTTTCCTGAACAGTTAAGTAGGGAAAGACGTCGGTTCACGTTACGAACATAGAGGGATGGGGGAAACCCTATCTAAACTAAGGTGGTACCACGAACTTTCGTCCTTATTGGCGGGAGTTTTTTTATATGTTATGATAGGATTAGAATTAGTAAATAAGGATAATTTTGAAGAAGTCTTGCAAGTGCAGGTCTTAGAAGAGGACCAGCGTCGAGTTGCAACGGTTGAATATTCTCTGGCTCAGGCTTGGCTCTATCGGGAGGAGGGACATCTGCTTCCTTATGCAGTCAAATCAGGGCAGAAAATCGTAGGTTTTGTATTGTTGTCTATACAAGAAGACAAGAGCTACTATGTGTGGCGTTTGTTAATAGACAGGCATTATCAAAATAGAGGCTATGGTAAGGAAGTCATCCGGCAAGTGATTGGTCTGGCTAAGGAAGATCCAAGTTGCCACACAATTACCATGAATTATGTAATCGGCAATCATAAAATGCGGTACATCTTAGAAAAATTTGGCTTCCAATCAGTTGGTATGATTGGACAAGAAATAAAAATGGAATTAACTTTTTAAAAAGGAGATAAAATGAAATTAAAAGAAACCCTTAACTTAGGTCAAACGGCCTTCCCAATGCGTGCAGGTTTGCCAACTCGTGAACCAGAATGGCAAAAGGCTTGGGATGAAGCAAACTTGTATGCTCGTCGTCAAGAACTCAACGCAGGCAAGCCAGCCTTCCACCTCCACGATGGCCCTCCATACGCAAACGGAAATATCCACGTTGGACATGCCCTGAACAAGATTTCGAAAGACATCATCGTTCGTTCTAAGTCCATGTCAGGCTTCCGTGCACCCTTTGTACCAGGTTGGGATACGCACGGTCTTCCTATTGAGCAGGTCTTGGCAAAACAAGGTGTCAAACGCAAGGAAATGGACTTGGTCGAATACCTTGAAATGTGCCGCGATTACGCTCTTAGCCAGGTTGACAAGCAACGTGATGATTTCAAACGCTTGGGTGTTTCTGCAGACTGGGAAAATCCATACATCACCTTGACAAAAGACTACGAAGCAGCTCAAATCCGTGTCTTCGGTGCTATGGCAGACAAGGGCTATATCTACCGTGGTGCCAAGCCTGTTTACTGGTCATGGTCATCTGAATCTGCCCTTGCAGAAGCTGAAATCGAATACCATGACATTGACTCAACATCTCTGTATTATGCCAACAAGGTCAAAGATGGCAAGGGACTTTTGGATACAGACAGCTACATCGTTGTCTGGACAACCACTCCATTTACAGTAACGGCTTCTCGTGGTTTGACCATGGGAGCAGACATTGACTATGTCTTGGTTCAACCTGCTGGCTCAGACCGTAAGTACATCTTGGCAGAAGCCTTGGTAGATAGCTTGGCAGCCAAATTCGGTTGGGAAACCTTTGAAGTGATTTCAAAACACAAGGGTGCTGAATTTGAATATATTGTGACAGAGCATCCATGGGATAGAGAAGTGGATGAATTGGTTATCTTGGGTGACCACGTCACAACGGACTCGGGTACTGGTATCGTCCATACGGCTCCAGGCTTTGGTGAGGATGACTACAATGTCGGTGTCAAATATGATTTGGAAGTTGCGGTAACTGTCAACGAACGTGGCTTGATGAATGAAGCTGCGGGTCCTGATTTTGAAGGTCAATTCTATGATAAGGTTGTGCCAACTGTTAAGGAAAAATTGGGTGACTTGCTCCTTGCTAGCGAAGTCATCAATCACTCCTACCCATTCGACTGGAGAACCAAGAAACCAATCATCTGGCGTGCAGTACCGCAATGGTTTGCCTCTGTTTCTAAATTCCGTCAGGAAATCTTGGACCAAATCGAAGCAACAACTTTCAATCCATCTTGGGGTAAAACGCGTCTTTACAACATGATCCGTGACCGTGGTGACTGGGTCATCTCTCGTCAACGTGCTTGGGGTGTGCCACTCCCTATCTTCTATGCAGAAGATGGTACAGCCATTATGACCAAGGAAGTGACAGACCATGTTGCTGTCCTTTTTGAAGAGCATGGTTCTATTATCTGGTGGAAATCAGAAGCAAAAGACCTCTTGCCAGCAGGCTTCACCCATCCAGGTTCACCAAATGGCGAATTTACCAAAGAAACAGACATCATGGACGTTTGGTTTGACTCAGGTTCCTCTTGGAATGGCGTCATGAATGCCCGTGAAAACCTTGCCTATCCAGCAGACCTCTACCTAGAAGGTTCTGACCAATACCGTGGTTGGTTTAACTCATCCTTGATCACCTCTGTAGCCGTAAATGGTCATGCCCCATACAAAGCTATCTTGTCACAGGGCTTTGTCCTTGATGGTAAAGGCATGAAGATGTCTAAATCTCTAGGGAATACCATCCTTCCAAGTGATGTTGAGAAACAGTTTGGTGCAGAAATCTTGCGTCTGTGGGTGACATCCGTTGATACTTCAAACGATGTGCGTGTGTCTATGGATATCCTTGGGCAGGTTTCTGAAACCTACCGTAAAATCCGTAATACCCTTCGCTTCTTGATTGCCAACACTTCTGATTTCAATCCTGCAAGCGATGCGGTAGCCTACGACGAACTTCGTTCTGTTGACCAGTATCTTTTGGTGAAATTTAACAAGTTGGTAGCTCAAATCCGTGAAGCCTACGACAATTATGATTTCATGGCTATCTACAAGTCTGTCGTAAACTTTGTGACTCTTGATTTGTCAGCTTTCTACCTCGATTTTGCCAAAGATGTCGTCTACATTGATGGTGCTAAATCACTTTCTCGTCGTCAGATGCAGACAGTATTCTATGACATCTTGGTGAAAATTACCAAGCTCTTGACTCCGATCTTGCCACACACGGCAGAAGAAATCTGGTCCTACTTGGAACATGAAGCAGAAGAATTTGTACAATTGGCGGAAATGCCAGAGGTGGAAACATTTGGCAATGAAGCGCAGCTTTTAGCTGATTGGGAAAGCTTTATGGTCTTCCGTACAAAAGCTCAAAAAGCCTTGGAAGAAGCACGTAACGCTAAAGTGATTGGTAAATCGCTAGAAGCACATCTGACTGCCTATGTGTCAGTTGAAACCAAGTCCTTCTTGGAGAGCTTGAATGCAGACCTGGCTCAGTTACTCATCGTTTCAAACTTGACAGTAACCACGGAAGCAGCTCCTGAAAGTGCACTTGTGGTGGATGAAGTTGCCTTTGCTGTAGAACGTGCAGCCGGTGAAGTGTGTGATCGTTGCCGCCGCATTGATACTAGCGTTGTTGAGCGTAGCTATGGAGCAACCATCTGTGACCACTGTGCTAGCGTAGTAGAAGAAAACTTTGCTGAAGCAGTAGCTCAAGGTTTTGAAGCATAAAACAGATATAAAGTCTATCTTTTGAGATAGGCTTTTTCTTTGTATGGTTATTTGAGTTGGCTAAGACACATCATCGCTTTCGGCTTGTCCTACTCTACAAAAGTATCTTGCTCTGCAAGTTATATGACCACTGGGCTGAAATCTTGATACCAACTCTGAGAAGCGTTACGGGACTTGAGCCCAGCTTCCAACCTAGACCTCAGTTCCTTGTCTGAAAGCTCTTCATTCGACTGTATATTGGACAAAAAAAGAAGCCCGTTGGCTTCTTAGATTTCAGTGATAATGGGAATAGACATTTCAATCAACCGTTCGGTATGGATGGTTTGAATAGCAGCCTTGTCAATTGTTCGTTCATCAATCTTGCGGTGAAGGAAGAAATCACGGATTTTTTCGATTTCGGATTGTTGCACAGCCCTGTATTTGTTGCTAATCAAGAGTTCATAGTGACGAGGGGCCTGGGTGAAAATAACATCTGTATTACCAGCAGAATAGGTTTCTACTAGAAAGGCATCGGTATTGGCCAACTGATTTTGGACCAGGTATGAATGACTATTTGTCGTATTTATGATTTTCATGTGGAACCTCCTACATCTCTTTAGTTCCATTATAGCACGCTAGGGGGTGTTTTGGCTAGTTATCAGACACATTTTCTTGCAATTTCCATTGTTCAATTCCCCACTTGTGACTGCCTCGTTTGAGTTTTTCGATGGCCTCATCGATTGGGAACCAGGCAATGTGGTTAAAATCCTCTAAAGGTAGGCCGACCTGGTGGTAGCTGGTCACTTGATAGATGTAAGCGGGGTTGTAGAAGTAGGTATCTCGATGGCTAGAGTAGAAATATTCGTCAGCCTGACCATAATAGTGACCAATTTCGGCTGTAAAACCAAGCTCTTCCATTAGTTCGCGTTCTAGGGCGATGAGATGATTTTCCCCTTTTTCGATTTCCCCACCTGGTAGGAACCAGGCACCATTTGGTGCTTGAACGAGGATGATATTTTCTTTATTTTCATCCGGGATAACAGCATAGACACCAAATCGATTTTGATAGTCTACGTCAGCCTTCTTTTCTCCAAAAACGGCAATATTCATAGTAAACTAAGTCCTTTTTTCAATTGAGATGACTATATTATACCATTTTTCTTACATTTTTCATCAGACTAGCCTTTTCTGGTCAAATTAGGTATTTTTTATATGTGAGGAAGGATTTTTGAAAAAATGGAACTGGTCAAGTTACCAGTCCCGCTTTTCCTACTTATTTTGTTTTTGTATGTGCCTTGATTTGAATGTTCCCCTTGCTGGTCATAACAGCGCGAAGGTCTTTTTCGCTTGGATTTTCCAAGTAGAAGTCTGTAATAGCATCTTCAATCTGATCCTGAATGGTTCTGCGTAGTGGCCGAGCCCCCATTTTTGGATCGTAACCTAGATCAACTAGCTTTTCTTTGACCTTATCTGTCACATGTAAGCTAATACCGTTATTAGACAAGCGTTTGTTGACATCATCAAGCATGAGGCTGACAATTTCGAGAAGGTTTTCCTTGCTGAGTGGTTGGAACTCGATGATTCCGTCAAAGCGGTTCATGAATTCTGGACTGAAGAAATTGCTGAGTTGGCCAAGAACCGACTGGGTGCGACCTTCCATGGCTGCTCCAAAGCCTACACTTGCTTCAACCTTACCAGTTCCAGCATTTGAAGTCATGATGATAATGGTGTCTTTGAAGCTGACCGTGCGTCCCTGTCCATCTGTCAGACGGCCGTCGTCTAGGACTTGGAGGAACATGTGCATGACATCAGGGTGGGCTTTTTCTACTTCATCCAAGAGGATGAGAGAGTAAGGATTGCGGCGGACTTTTTCAGTTAGCTGACCGGCTTCTTCATAGCCTACATAGCCTGGAGGGGCACCGACTAGCTTGGCAACGGCATGTTTCTCCATGTACTCAGACATATCGAAGCGAATCATACTATCGGCTGAACCGAAGAGTTCAATCGCTAGTTGCTTGGACAGCTCTGTTTTACCGACACCGGTTGGTCCGACAAAGAGGAAGGAGCCGATTGGGCGGTTTGGCGCTCCAAGACCAACACGGTTGCGGCGAATGGCCTTGGCAATCTTATCAACAGCTTCATCTTGACCGATAACATGTGCCTTGAGATCGCTAGCCAGGTTGATTAATTGAGATTGTTCTTTTTCTTTCAAATCGCCAACAGGTATGTTGGTTTTTTGTTCTACGATGGCTTCAATTTCCTTTTCAGTAATGAGGGGAATATCTTCCTCGCTGATGGTTGCTTTTTGCATTTCCTTATACTTGGCAATCTGGTCACGGAAATAGGCAGCCTTTTCATAGTCCTCGTCACGAGTTGCTTGGGCCTTACGATTTTCGGCATCAATTAAGCGTTGGTCGATTTCTTTTGGATCAACAAAATTGAGGGTCAGGTTCATCTTAGAACCAGCTTCGTCCAGTAGGTCAATGGCCTTGTCTGGCAAGAAACGGTCTTGGATATAGCGATTTGAAAGAACCGCAGCAGCTTCAATAGCTGCGTCAGAGTATTTGACATGGTGGTAATCCTGATACTTATTCTGGATACCCTTGAGAATGATAATGGTTTCTTCAACGCTTGGTTCTTCGACCTTTACAGGTTGCATGCGGCGTTCTAAGGCTGCATCTTTTTCAATAATCCGGTATTCGTTGAGGGTTGTTGCACCGACTAGCTGCATTTCGCCACGGGCAAGGGCGGGTTTGAGGATATTTCCAGCATCCATATTGCCATCACCAGCAGAGCCAGCACCGACAATCTCGTGGATTTCGTCGATAAAGAGGATAATCTCACGACGATTACGGATTTCTTCCATTAGTTTTTGCATGCGTTCTTCAAATTGACCACGGATACCAGTCCCTTGTACCAGGCTGACAACGTCTAATCGGATGACTTCCTTACCTTGCAATTTTTGTGGCACATCGCCGTCGACAATTTTTTGAGCCAACCCTTCAACAACAGCGGTTTTACCGACACCTGGCTCACCGATGAGGACAGGATTGTTCTTGGTACGGCGGTTGAGGATTTCGATGACACGTGTAATTTCTTGGTCACGGCCAATCACTGGGTCAATATCACCACGGCGGGCAATTTCCGTCACATTGATACCAAACTCTTCTAAAAGTCCATTTGGTTGTTGTGGTTGCTGAGGTGGTGGAGTTTGCCCACCACGCCCGTTGTTCCCTCCTGCTTGTGTTGGTGGGGTTTGGTCACGTTTCTTGCCAGCTGGAGTGTTTCCTGGATAGCCTCCCAAGTGATTGAAGAACTCGCTGAAAGGGTCCATATTATTTGGATTGGTCAAATCTCCCAATCCTTTTAGAATAGCATTATTTGGGTCAGTTTTCATAATTTGGTAGCAGTTATGGCAGAGATCTACCTGTTGTTGCTTACCATTTAGATTGGTATAGAGATGGATGGTTGCATCGTTGATTTTACAGTTATGACAGAGCATCGTTCTACCTCTTTCTTTAGAATGGACCTTTGTCAAATAGTCAATAAAGGTCAGTTATAGCTTTATTATAACAAGATTTAGGGAATAATCAAGAAACTGCTATATTCGGAACATAATCACTTGGATGCCTTGGAACTGACAAGAAAATGTTGAAAAATCAAGACTTTTTTTATAATATGTGGTAAAATGTTTTTATAAAAAGGATTAGGAGAAGGAATATGGAATCACATTTGGTGAGAATTATCAATCGTCTGGAAGCTATGGCTAACGATGGCGGTACATTGAAACGTAATTTTGAGCGTGAAGGTGTTGTTGTTGCAGAAGTGGCTTATAGCTATGACGAGGAAAATGGTTCAGTATTTACCTTGCGTGATGTTGCTGCTCGTGAAACCTATACGTTTGACAGCATTGACTTGATTGCGATGGAAATCTACGAATTGTTGTACTAAGAACAAGCTCGAGCACCGATAGGTGCTTTTTTCTTGCAATAAAATGAATATCTAAGCAAAAACAGTTGCATAAATATACAAAAATGGTATAATGGTGTCTAAATCATATTTGAGGAGTGAATGAATGGATTTTTCTTTCTTGCCTGATTATTGGGCATATTTTAATTATGGGGCCCTTGTAACCCTTATTATCGCTTTTTTCTCGGTTTTCTTTGGTAGTATTTTAGGGACGCTCTTGGCCTTTGCCCAACGCAGTAGATATAAGGTTCTGGTTTGGCTTGCCAATATTTATGTCTGGATTTTCCGCGGTACTCCAATGGTAGTACAGATTATGATTGCCTTTGCCATGACCAACTTTGTGGCGCCGACTATCCAAATTGGAATCTTAGATGTAGATTTGACGCGTTTAATTCCAGGGATTATTGTCATTTCAATGAACTCAGGTGCCTATGTTTCTGAAACCATTCGTGCGGGTATCAATGCTGTGCCAAAAGGTCAATTGGAAGCTGCTTATTCATTGGGTATTCGTCCAAAACAAGCCATGCGCTATGTCATTATGCCACAGGCTATCAAGAATATTCTCCCTGCTTTGGGAAATGAGTTTGTGACTATTGTTAAGGACAGTTCGCTCCTGTCAACCATTGGTGTTATTGAGTTGTGGAATGGTGCTCAGACAGTTGCGACAACGACTTATCTCACTCAAAGTCCGCTTATTTTTGCAGCCTTCTATTATTTGATGATGACCAGTATTTTGACCCTAGGCATTCAAGCTCTTGAGAAAAAATTAAACAAGGGAGGACACTAAGATGACAGAAGCAATTATTTCTATAAAAGATCTTCATAAGTATTTTGGTGAAAATGAAGTTTTAAAAGGGATTGATTTAGATATCCAGCAAGGTCAAGTGGTTGTCATCATCGGTCCATCTGGTTCTGGGAAGTCAACATTCTTGCGTACCATGAATCTCTTAGAGGTACCGACCAAGGGAACGGTGACTTTTGAAGGTGTCGATATTACGGATAAATCAAATGATATTTTCAAGATGCGTGAGAAGATGGGGATGGTTTTCCAGCAGTTTAACCTTTTTCCAAATATGACCGTATTAGAAAATATTACCCTGTCACCTATTAAGACAAAAGGAATTGCTAAGACAGAGGCAGAGGCTAAGGCACATGAATTGTTGGCAAAAGTTGGATTACCTGACAAGGCGGATGCCTATCCACAAAGTCTATCAGGTGGTCAGCAACAGCGGATTGCTATTGCCCGTGGTTTGGCCATGGATCCAGATGTCTTGCTCTTTGATGAACCAACTTCTGCTCTTGATCCTGAAATGGTTGGTGAGGTACTTGCGGTTATGCAGGACTTGGCCAAGTCAGGTATGACTATGGTAATCGTAACCCATGAAATGGGCTTTGCGCGTGAAGTGGCAGATCGTGTTATCTTTATGGATGGAGGCTACATTGTTGAAGATGGAACTCCAGAAGAAGTTTTTGAACACACCAAGGAAGAACGGACCAAGGATTTCTTATCCAAAGTCTTGTAAAGGGAACTCCGACATTGTTCGGAGTTTTTTGCTGTTTTCAGATGAATTGGGTGAGAACCTAGTCAAATCAGTGGCAAATAGGGTATAATGAAGAAAAAATGAGGAGATTTTAAGCAATGACAGTGATTGATGGAAAGGCCTTGGCAGCCAAAATGCAGGCAGCTCTGGCAGAAAAAACAGCTCGATTAAAAGTGGAAAAGGGCCTGGTACCAGGCTTGGTCGTTATTTTGGTTGGAGAAGACCCAGCCAGTCAGGTCTATGTCCGCAATAAAGAACGTTCAGCCCTTGCTGCTGGCTTTAAGAGTGAGGTTGTACGAGTGCCAGCTAGCATTTCAGAAGAAGAACTTTTGGAATTGATTGAGCGCTACAATCAAGATGATGCATGGCATGGGATCTTGGTACAGTTGCCACTACCATCCCATATCAGTGAAGAGAAAGTCTTGTTAGCCATTGATCCAGACAAGGATGTGGACGGTTTCCACCCGACCAACATGGGTAAATTCTGGTCAGGCCACCCGGTCATGATTCCATCCACACCCGCGGGTATTATGGAAATGTTCAAGGAATACCAGATAGATTTAGAAGGCAAAACAGCTCTGGTTATTGGTCGTTCCAACATCGTTGGCAAACCTATGGCCCAGCTCCTTTTGGATGCCAATGCAACTGTAACCATCGCTCATTCACGTACAAAAAATCTTGCAGAATTGGCTCGTCAGGCGGATATTTTAGTCGTTGCGATTGGTCGTGGACATTTTGTAACCAAGGAATTTGTCAAGCCAGGTGCAGTAGTGATTGACGTGGGCATGAACCGTGATGAAAATGGCAAACTGATTGGGGATGTCAAGTATGATGAGGTAGCAGAAGTTGCTAGTCATATTACCCCTGTTCCAGGTGGAGTTGGCCCTATGACCATTACCATGCTCATGGAGCAAACTTATGAGGCTTGTGTCAGAAGTGGGAAATAGGTAAGTAGGCGAGGTTGGCAAGAGCTGACCTCATTTTTTTATAAGAAAATCCCCAGTCATGAAACTGGGGATTGCTTTTATGGATTGCTTACTGAGAAGGTGTCGGCGTGGGCAAGGTCACCATAGGTATAGCCGAGGTTAAACCATTTTTTACGTTGCTCAGAAGTACCGTGGGTGAAACTATCTGGGACAGTACGGCCGTAGGCTTCTTGTTGAAGAGTGTCATCACCAACTGCATGGGCAGCATTCATGGCTTCATCAATATCGCCAACATCTAAGATACCCTGACCATCGACATATTTGGCCCAGGCTCCTGCATAGTAGTCAGCTTGCAATTCTAGACGGACATTGAGGGCATTGCCTTCCTTGTCTGATAATTGAGCACGTTTTTGGTGGTAGGCACCAAGGACTTCCAATTCATTTTGGACATGGTGACCGACCTCATGAGCGATGACATAGGCCATGGCAAAGTCACCAGCAGCCTTGTATTTGCTAGCAAGTTCTTGATAAAAAGAAGTATCGATATAAATCTTTCGGTCAGCTGAACAATAGAAGGGGCCGGCTTGAGCAGAGCCGGTTCCACAGCCTGTTTGGGTCTGGTCCGTATAGAAAACAAGGGTTGGTGCTTGGTAGGTTAGACCATTTCTTGCAAACTCTTGTGTCCAAAAATCTTCTGTTGAGGCCAGTACCTTACTCATGAATTCTGCATCTGCGTCAGAAACACTGCTACCACTTGTCGTAACCTGGCTAGACTGATATGGATTGGTGTTGGTTGTTGGTGAAAGTAGACCACCTAGATTGGACATGCCACCAAAGGCAAAGAGGAGGACCACTAGCACCAATTTTCCCTTCCATCCCAGACGGGAGAAGAGCAGGCTAAGTAAGATATTTCCACCAGCTGAACCACCAGAGTAAGACGAACCGGAGCTTCTTTGTCCCCTGCGGTCTTCAATATTGGAACTTTTTCGTAAATCATCAATTTTCATATAAATCTCCTTAGAACTTGTTATCAAGTTCCTTTTTCTCACAAACTATTATATAGCAAATTGCAGAAAAAAACACAGGAAAGCTATTGGAAATGATGTGTCCAGTTCTGTATAAATGTGCAATTTTTGGTATAATGGTAGAGATACAGACAGAAGGAGTGGACATGGTTGAATATTTAACGGTTAGCCATCTAACTAAGTATTTAAAATTAAAGTTTGACCGCGATCCTTATTTGGAGAAGGTCTATTTAACAGGGCAAGTGTCCAATTTCCGCAAACGACCTAGCCATCAATATTTTTCGCTCAAGGATGACAAGGCGGTCATCCAAGCGACCATGTGGGCTGGTGTCTACAAAAATCTGGGCTTTGATCTTGAAGAGGGAATGAAAATCAATGCGGTTGGTCGTGTGCAATTGTACGAGCCTAGTGGTGCTTATTCCATCATAATTGAAAAGGCAGAGCCAGATGGTATTGGAGCCTTGGCTATCAAGTTTGAGCAGCTCAAACAAGCTCTGACCCAGGAAGGACTATTTAAGCAAGAATTCAAGCAAGAATTGCCACGGTTTACTAAGAAAATCGGTGTCATTACCAGTCCTAGTGGAGCGGTCATTCAAGATATTATTACCACAGTCAGTCGACGTTTTCCAGGCGTAGAGATTGTCCTCTATCCGACCAAGGTGCAAGGAGATGGGGCTGCCCAGGAAGTTGTTGCCAATATCCAAAAAGCCAATGAGCGTGATGATTTGGATGTCCTCATTGTTGGTCGTGGCGGTGGTTCTATTGAAGACCTGTGGGCTTTCAATGAGGAAATAGTGGTTCGGGCTATTTTTGAATCACGTATTCCTATCATTTCCAGTGTGGGTCACGAAACAGATACAACTCTGGCAGACTTTGTGGCAGACCGAAGGGCAGCCACTCCGACAGCTGCAGCAGAATTGGCGACCCCTGTGACCAAGGCAGATTTGCTGGGCTATTTAAGTCAGCAGGAAAATCGAGCCTATCAGGCCATGACCAATCGCTTGAAATTCCTGAGAGGTCAGCTTGAGAAAATTAGCCAATCAGTTATGTTTCGACAGCCTGAACGCTTATACGATGGTTATTTGCAAAAATTAGACCGCTTGACCAATCAGTTGCAGACACGGATGAAAGAAGTATATAGCCAGCAGAAACAGGCTAGCTTATTACTCAATCAACGCCTACAAGGCCTACAACTTGGCCGTAAAGTCGAGAGTTTCCAAGAAAGAATTATCCAGCAGGAACGACTCTTGAAGAGCAATATGGCCAATATTTATGATAACAAGATGTCCAAGGCAGACAAGCTGATTGAGGCCTTGACCATGCTAGATACCAGTCGCATTGTAGCTCGTGGCTATGCCATGCTTTTACAAGATGGTCGGGTTTTAGACAGTGTGGAAACGATACAAAAGGGTGAACACCTGACCATTCAGATGAAGGATGGTCAACTTGATGTGGAGGTAAATCATGTCCAAAAAGACAAAAACATTTGAAGAAAATTTAGCTGAATTAGAAGGAATTGTAACCAAATTGGAGCGTGGGGATGTAGCCTTGGAAGAGGCACTTGCCGAGTTTCAAAAGGGTATGGTTTTATCTAAGGATTTACAAAAGACACTTGCTGAAGCTGAAAAGACCTTGGTCAAGGTCATGCAGGCAGATGGCAGTGAAGCGGAGATGAACTAATGGGAGCCAGTAAATTGCAGCAACTTGAGGAAACCATGGCAGGTTTTTATGAACCTCAGGTAGCAGAACGCCTCAACCAAGCGGTTCTTTATTCGCTACAGGCTGGCGGGAAACGAATTCGTCCCTTGCTCCTCTTAACCCTCTTGGAGTCTTTTGGAGTGGAATTAAAACAAGCTCATTACCAAGTAGCTGCCTGTGTCGAGCTCATTCACACTGGTAGTCTGATACATGATGATCTGCCAGCCATGGACGATGATGATTACCGTCGGGGACGTTTGACCAACCATAAGAAATTCGACGAAGCGACAGCTATTTTAGCAGGGGACAGTCTGTTTTTAGATCCTTTTGGTTTTTTGGCTCAGGTAGATTTGCCAGCTGTGACCATCCTTGCTCTCGTGAGAGAGCTTTCTCAGGCATCAGGGACTTTTGGAATGGTTGCTGGTCAGGTCTTGGATATGGCAGGCGAGGGACAAAAATTATCTCTCGAACAATTACAAGCCATCCATGCCAATAAGACTGGAAAATTATTGACCTTTCCCTTTGTCGCAGCTGGTTTGATTGCTGGACAGTCAGATGAGGTTATCCACCTTTTGCGAAAAGCAGGTCAATTAGTCGGTCTAGCCTTTCAGGTGCGGGATGATATATTGGATGTGACGGCCACTTTTGAGGAAATCGGAAAAACACCGCAAAAGGATCTATTGGCAGAGAAATCTACCTACCCAGCTCTGATGGGCTTGGAGGCCTCAAAAGTCTTTCTAGAAGACAGCCTGAATCAAGCAAGCAGTGAGCTAGATCAAGTGGCTCAACTAGTCCCGTTTTCAAGAGAAGAAATCAAAAAAATCATAGAAAGTTTACGAATCAATGGCTAAGGAAAGAGTAGATGTACTGGCTTACAAACAGGGGCTTTTTGAAACCAGAGAGCAGGCCAAGCGCGGTGTTATGGCTGGGCTAGTTATTTCAGTTATCAACGGCGAGCGATACGACAAACCTGGCGAGAAGATTGACGAGGGAGTTGAGCTCAAGCTCAAGGGAGAGAAACTCAAGTATGTCAGCCGTGGTGGTCTGAAATTGGAAAAGGCCTTGCAGGTTTTCGACCTATCAGTTGAGGGGCAAACGACCATTGATATTGGGGCTTCGACAGGCGGATTTACGGATGTTATGTTGCAGGCTGGCGCCAAGCAGGTCTATGCTGTTGATGTCGGAACCAATCAGCTGGCTTGGAAATTGCGCCAGGACGAGCGTGTCATCAGCATGGAACAGTACAATTTCCGTTATGCTGAGTTGGCTGATTTTGAAGTGGGTCAACCAAGTTTTGCTTCGATTGATGTCAGTTTTATCTCTCTAGGCTTGATTTTACCAGCTCTTCACAAGATTTTGGTAGACGGTGGTCAGGTTGTAGCCTTGGTTAAACCCCAATTTGAAGCAGGTCGGGAGCATATCGGTAAGAACGGAATTGTCAAGGATAAGGCAGTTCACATCAAGGTCTTGGAAGATGTGACTGCTATGGCTGTCGTAACCGGTTTTTCTGTAAAGAGCCTTAGTTTTTCACCTGTTCAAGGCGGTCATGGTAACACGGAATTTTTAGCTCATTTGGAAAAATCAAACCAGCCTAGCCCGATTGAACACAGTGAAATAAGAAATATAGTCGATCAAGCACACGAGGAATTTAAGAAGGATGAATAAACGAGAACGATTAGAAGTCATTAAAGATTTGGTAGTCCGATTTCCCATTGATACTCAGGAAGAAATTGTGGAACGCTTGGAAGCCTTGGGGGTTCATGCAACCCAGGCTACTGTGTCCCGTGATATCAAGGAATTGGGCATTATCAAGGTTCCATCAGCTGACAAGGGATATGTCTATGGCTTGCCTAAAAGTAGCCTAGTCAAGGTCAAGTCCAATAATATTCTTGATTTTGCAGTCATGGACAAGATGGTCAACTTAAAATTGGTACCAGGGAGTGCAACGGTCGTAAAAAGACAGATTTTGGAGTATTTTCAAGAAGAAATATTTTCAATCATTGCTGACGATGACAGTATTCTGCTCATTCTGAAGGACCAGGAAACCATCCCCAATTTAGAACGTACGATAAAAGGGTGGTAGGTCATGTTATTAGAAGTTTCGATTAAGAATTTTGCCATTATTGAACAAGTATCACTCAATTTTGAAAAGGGGATGACCATCCTATCTGGTGAAACGGGGGCCGGCAAGTCTATTATCATCGATGCCATGAACCTGATGTTAGGGGCGCGTGCGACGACGGATGTTATTCGCCACGGAGCAGTCAAGGCGGAGATTGAGGGGCTTTTTTCCTTTGAAAATAGCAGAGCTCTGGAACAGATTTTGAGTGAACAGGGGATTGAAGTTGCGGACGAACTCATTATCCGTCGGGAAATCCTACAAAATGGCCGTTCCGTGAGCCGTGTCAATGGACAGATGGTTAATTTGTCTGTCTTGAAACAAATCGGTCAGCACCTAGTGGATATCCACGGCCAACATGACCAGGAAGAATTGATGAAGGCCCAGCACCATATCCGTCTTTTAGACAGCTTTGGAGAAGATGAGTTTTGGGCTTTAAAAGACCGCTATCAGACCACTTTTGATGCCTATCGTAGCCTCCGCAAACGAGTGCTCGAAAAGCAGAAAAATGAGCAGGAGCATAAGGCCCGCATTGAGATGCTGGAATACCAAATTGCTGAGATTGAAGCAGCAGACCTGCAGTCTGGTGAAGATGTTCAGCTTAATCAAGAGCGGGATAAGCTACTCAACCATAAGCAGATTGCAGATACCTTGACCAATGCCTATGCTCTGTTGGACAATGAAGATTTTTCAAGTTTGAACAACCTTCGTTCAGCCATGGGGGACCTGCAAAGCTTAGAAGAATTTGACCCAGAATACAAGCAGCTTTCTAGCAGTCTGACAGAGGCCTACTATGTTGTTGAAGATGTGACCAAACGCCTCAGTGATGTGGTGGATAATCTAGACTTCGATGGCAATCGCCTGTTGCAGCTAGAAAGTCGGTTGGACCTGCTCCACACCATTACTAAAAAATACGGTGGAACGGTCGATGATGTCTTGGATTATTTTGCAAAGATCAGCGAAGAATACAATCTTCTAACAGGAAATGACTTATCTGGAGATGACTTGGAAGTGCAACTCAAGACCATGGAGAAGGAATTAGTGACCTTAGCCAGTCAGCTCAGCCAGTCCCGACATGAATTGGCTCAGTTGCTGGAAGAGATTATCCGTCAAGAATTACAAGACTTGTACATGGAAAAAGCTCGCTTCCAGGTTCGTTTTACCAAGGGCAAGTTTAACAGAGAGGGGAATGAAACGGTGGAGTTTTACATTTCTACCAATCCTGGTGAAGACTTCAAGCCTTTGGTCAAGGTTGCCTCTGGTGGAGAATTATCTCGTTTGATGTTGGCCATCAAGTCACCCTTTGCCCGTAAGGAAGGCAAGACCTCCATCGTCTTTGACGAGGTGGATACAGGAGTTTCAGGCCGTGTTGCCCAGGCCATTGCCCAGAAGATTTATAAAATTGGACAATATGGTCAGGTCCTGGCCATCTCGCATTTGCCACAGGTGATTGCCATCGCGGATTATCAGTTTTTTATTGAGAAAATATCTGATGACCACTCGACCGTTTCCCGTGTCCGCCTATTGACCAAAGAGGAGCGTATTGAGGAAATTGCCAAGATGTTGGCCGGTGACAAGATTACGGATGCGGCCCGCAGTCAAGCAAAAGAATTAGTTGAAAAAGGTTAGGCAACTAGCCTTTTTTGCTTTTGTTCTTATGTTTATTTTTAGCTTGAAATTTGTTATAATAAAGGATAATACAGAAGAGAACGGAAGGACACTTGATGATGAAGATTAAAATTGTAACAGATTCTAGTACTACAATAGAAGCTGGTTTGGCTAAGGAGTTGGGGATTACCATCATTCCTTTGTCTGTTATGGTGAATGGGGTTGTCTATTCAGATAGCGACTTATCAGAAGGTGAGTTTCTCGACTTGATGAGAGGAGCCAAGCACTTACCGAAGACCAGTCAACCACCGGTAGGTCTCTTTGCGGAAACATTTAGCCAATTAGCTAAAGATGGTAGTCAGATTATTGCGATCCTTCTTTCCCATGCCCTATCAGGTACGGTTGAAGCAGCCCGTCAAGGAGCTACCTTGTCTGGTGCAGATGTGACTGTTCTGGACTCTGGCTTTACCGACCAGGCAGCAAAATTTCAGGTAGTGGAAGCGGCTAGACTGGCACAAGCTGGTGCTAACAAGGAAGAAATCCTTGCGGCCATTGAAGAGGTCAAAGATAAGACTGAACTATATATCGGGGTATCTACCCTAGAAAATCTTGTCAAGGGCGGTCGTATCGGTCGTGTGCAAGGTATGCTCAGCAGTTTGCTCAACATTCGAGTTATCATGGAAATGAAGAACCATCAATTAACCCCGATTGTCAAAGGGCGTGGCAATAAGACTTTCAAAAAATGGTTGGATGAATTTGCGAGCGGATTGAACAATAAAGATGTTGCAGAAATTGGTATTTCCTACTCAGGCAAGGCGGACTTTGCCCATGAAGTAAAAGACTTGCTCCAGCCCCATGTAGAAACAGATATTTCTGTATTGGAAACAGGTTCTATCATCCAAACCCACACGGGTGAGGATGCCTGGGCTATCCTAGTTCGCTATGAATAATAGGAAGTTGATACAGGGACTTGTCTTCTTTTTTCTCTGTTTATTAGGGTCAATCTTCCTATTCCATCAGTTAATCCCACAGGCGCCGTCACGCATCAGTCAGGAAGAGCTAGGTCTTTCAGTGAATAGGAAATTTCGCTATTTGGCTCTCGGGGACTCCTTGACAGAAGGAGTGGGGGATGTGACAGGTCGAGGTGGTTTTGTCCCCTTGCTTGCCCAGTCGCTAGTCAATGAGTACGGTTATGAGGTAGACGCTCAAAATTTTGGAGTTTCCGGCAACACCAGTAAGCAAATCTTGAAGCGGATGAAGGAGAATGAGGAACTCCAACAGGCCTTAAAAGAAGCTGATTTATTAACCGTGACGGTCGGTGGAAATGATCTTCGTAAAGTCATTGTCAGTAATTTAAGTAACCTCAAGCTCTCTATCTTTGATAAGCCGGCAAGGGAATACGGGAGAAATCTAGAAAAGATTGTCAAACGGGTAAGACAGGAGAATGCTGATCTCCCTATCTATATTTTGGGAATTTACAATCCCTTCTATCTTAGTTTTCCTGAATTGACCGAGATGCAGACTGTGGTTGATAAATGGAATCAGACAACCAAGCAAATCACGGAAAAATACAAGGATGTTTACTTTGTAGAAATCAATGACTTGCTCTATAAAGGTTTGGAAGGCGAGATGGGGCTTAGCCAGTCGAGTTCGGCTAGCACAAATAATTTATTGTACGAAGATGATCATTTTCATCCCAATAATACGGGATATGAAATCATGAAAAAAGCACTATTGGAGAAGATGTATGAAACTGAGAAAAGCTGGAAACCTTAATATCTGGAAATGGCTCTTCTTGGTTCAATTGGCTCTAACATTGGGGGCGGGTCTGGTTTTTCTCAATCGTATCCAAGTTAAGAGAGAAAATATGACGGAATTGGTACCATCTAGCCAGACAGATGCAAAAGTGGGGACTTTCGCGACCAATCGTGAAGCCCTTAATCAAACCATTGCCAACTATTTAAAAGATTATCAAACGGAGAATTTTTCTTACCAATTATTTGTGACTAACCAACAGGTTGTTTTTGAAGGAACCTATCAGGTTTTTGGTGCGAAAATTCCCCTCTATATCTATTTTCAACCTCTCAAAATGGAAGATGGCAATGTTCTTCTACGAATATTGGAAATTTCAGCAGGAAATCTGTCCTTGCCCAAGGCAGAAGTTTTAGCCTATCTGCAAAAAAACTACAAATTACCCACCTTTGTCAAAATAAATTCTCAAGAGGCAGCAATTCAGTTAAAAATAACAGAATTGGACAATAAATTTGGCCTTTACGGTCAGGCCAATACCATTGATTTATACAACGACCAAATTATTGTTGATATATACAGAAAAAGGTAAGAAACCAGCATTAAAAACTTGACCAAATGGCTAAATTTCGGTACACTATAAAAGTGAGTAAAATCTCAGAAAATTATTGGAGGACTTAGCAAAATGGCTAATAAACAAGATTTGATTGCAAAAGTTGCAGAAGCAACTTCATTGACTAAAAAAGATTCAGCAGCAGCTGTTGATGCAGTATTTGCAGCAGTAGCAGACTACCTTGCAGCTGGTGAAAAAGTACAATTGATCGGCTTCGGTAACTTTGAAGTTCGTGAGCGTTCAGCACGTACAGGTCGTAACCCTCAGACAGGTGCAGAAATCAAAATCGCAGCATCAAAAGTTCCAGCATTCAAAGCTGGTAAAGCTCTTAAAGACGCTGTAAAATAATAAAAAGGTCCAGTGGACCTTTTTATCTTTTGCTTGAAAACGGGAGAGCAAAACTGGGAATAGACTGGTTTATCCCTCGCTAAAAAACAAAAGAGCGAGGCTAAGCATCAAAAAGCCCGTCATATCAAGCTTTCTAGCTTGTCCGACGGGCTTTTTTCTGTGTTTTGGGGCTCCCAGAGTCATGGGAGTGACTCTGGGAGGTTGGAGATGAAGCAAAAGCCTTTTGCGTCAAATAGTCATGGGAGTGACTCTGGGAGGTTGGAGATGAAGCAAAAGACTCTTGAATCAATAAGGGGTAAAAAAGAAGAAACAACCAGTAGCTGATTATTCCTCCAATAGTATATTATTTGAATCAATTTATTTTTCTTCGTCTGGGCCAAGTGCTGCTTGTTGCAACAAGTGGTTGTAGTTATCTTCGTCTTCCTGGTTGTCACGAACGACTTTTGAAACCGTAAAGGATGATGAAATCAAACCAACAGAACCCATGAGATAGTAGCCTTTAACCATGAGAGGCTCTTTCAGCGTATAAAGACCAATCAAGATCAAGGCAACGAAGAAGATGAAGGAAGCCCAAGCCATTAAGGTAAAGGCAGGTGTATTACGGTAAATTTTCTTTTTCACTTTATTCATAAAAAGAATCTCCTTTTTGTTTTTCACTAGTATAGCATGAATAGTTTGACCTAACAAGTTAGTTTTCATAAGAGAGTGTGACAGCGGAAAGAATAGCAAAAAAACCAGTCAAGGACCGGTTTTTAAGGAGATTTATGAAAAATTTTAGGATACACTTATAGTATAACCGAATTTTTATATAATTCATCGGTCTTTAGACCTATTTTGTTAAAAAACAAACTTTTGTTATAATAGAGAACAAAAGTAAGAGGAGATTTTTATGACCATACGTAAAGCTACACAATCAGATATTCCAGTATTAAATGAATTATTGCAAGATATCTTACAGGTTCACCATCAGGCTCGACCAGATATTTTTAAGAGTGAGGGTCAAAAATTTTCTGAGGAACAATTAAGGCAGTTATTGGACAATCCTGCTAAGTCAGTTTTTGTTTATGAACTGGAAGGTCAAGTTGTTGGTCATCTTTTTTGTGAAATCACGACTGCGACTGGTGATGTATTAGAACCAGTCAAGACCTTGTATATTGATGATCTGTGTGTGGCTAGTTCTGCGCGTGGTCAAAAAATTGGTGAGCAATTGTATACATTTGCTCTCTCTTATGCCAAGGAGCAAGGCTGCCACAATCTAACCTTGGATGTATTGGCAGACAATGCGGGGGCTGTTCGATTTTATGACCGTTTGGGTATGAAACCACAAAAATTCCGTATGGAGCAACTAATTGATTAAAAAAAGAGGGGTTCCCTCTTTTTTAGTGTTCTCTCATTTTGGCTAAGAGCTTTTGTGCAGTTTCAAGGTTGCTGTGTTTTTCTTGACGCAAGAGCTGGGCTAGTTTGTCTACTTCATCTTCCTCAGCGCCAGCAAGCAGGGCTAGGGATTTGGCATGGAGTTTCATGTGTCCCGCCTGAATGCCAGAGGTGACTAGGGCACGCAGGGCTGCAAAGTTTTGACAGAGCCCGACAGAAGCGATGATGGAGGCTAGTTGGCGGGCCTTGGGCTGCTTGAGCAGGTCAAAAGCAACTGCCACCTTGGGATTGAGTCCAATGGAGCCACCGACCGATGCAATCGGAAGGGGCAGGGTGATGGAGCCGACCAAATGCTCCCCGTCAACTGTCCAAGTGGATAGCCCTTTATAGTGGCCATCACGACTAGCAAAAGCATGAGCGCCGGCCTCCACCGCCCGCCAGTCGTTTCCAGTCGCAATCACTACTGCATCAATACCATTAAAAATCCCCTTGTTATGGGTCGCAGCACGATAAGGGTCCACCTGGGCCAGCTTGCTAGCCAGGGCGATTTTTTGAGCAGTTTCTTGGGCAATAGCCGAGCTAGTTGCAAGACTGGGGATGGAAAGACGGCACTGGGCAGTGACCAGGGATTCCGTTGCGTAGTTGGAAAGAATACCCATCAAGGCCTGTCCCTGGCTGAATTCTTCCAAGTCATCCTTAATGGCTTCCAGCATATTATTTAAAATATTGGCGCCCATGGCTTCTTGAACATCCACCTGAAGATAGACAATTAGAAAATCTTCCTTGCTTTCCACCGTCAAATCACGGGCGCCACCGCCTCGTTTCACAATAGATGGATGGGCTTGATTGGCAGTTTCTAAAATATTGTCCTTTTGGTCAAGAATAACTTGTTTTGCTCTGCTATGGTCAGGAACATCAAAAAGTGCTACCTGTCCAATCATGATGCGGTTGTGGATGGTGGTTGTAAAACCGCCAGACCGGGCAATGATTTTGGCTCCGAAAGAGGCAGCTGCAACCACAGAAGGTTCTTCAGTGACCATTGGTACAGAATACATTTGTCCATCCACAAGCAGTTCAGGCAGAACAGAGAAGGGCAGGGAAAAAGTTCCCAGATGGTTTTCCGCCATCTTACCTGCAATTGCTTCAGACAGATTTTCATCCTTGTAAAGAATGTCTAGGCTATCTTCGGATAGGGAACGATGGTTATGGAGAATATCAATGCGTTCTTGACGTGATTTTTTATAGAATCCTGAGAAATGTGCCATGGTTTCCTCTTTCTAATTTCTAAAGAAAAGCGCCCTTGGATGAGAGCCAAAGGGCGCCGTTTTGGGGAGCGTGAAAGAACTTGACTGATAGAAAAGAGTTTTCCTCGCTTCCAAACAATAGGCTCGGGCTAAAATAGTCTACTGGACTATTTTAGCCCGCCCCCGCATAGTTCCAACTGTCTGGGAGACAGTTGGAAGTTGGAAATAGAGCGAACATTGTTCGCAACAGTCGAAATGATCAGATTTAGAGTGTGGTAACACGAATAAATCTGACCATCAACCACTGCGCTGAGATGTTGACGCTAACTGTGAAAAGTGTGCTGGAAATTCGATCAGCCTATCATTCATTATTCCAATGAATGATAGGTAAAATGCTTATTTACGATAGATGCGTTTGTGCTTATCTACTTGGATAAGGGCAAATGGTGCTGGGTCTGTGGGTAGGTCGATAGCCGTACCCGTTTCGTCCAGGTTAATTTCTTGGAAGAAGATATTTTCGTATTCTTCAACACTGATTTTTTTGCGTTGGTTGAGGTTTTCTAATCGGTTTTCTTCTAATTGATTTTGGAAACCTTCTACCAGCTGACCGCTGAAAATTTCACAGACAGCACCGCTACCATAGCTATAGAAGAGGATTTGCTCCCCTGCCTTGAGCGCTCTGCTATTTTCCAAAAGAGAAAGGAAAGAAAGGAAGATAGAGCCAGTATAGATGTTGCCGACAAGCTTGTTATAGACGATAGCTTCTTGGAAACGTTCTGTCAAACGGTTGAGGGTTTCTTCATCTTTGGCAATGGCTTGCAAACCTTTGAGCCCTTGCTTAGAGAAAGGAATGTGCAAGCACATGGCTGCAAAATCCTGCAAGGCCTTGCCAGTTTTCTTCTGGTAGTAGGCAAAGGTCGTGGTCAAGCAGTCAGTGTATTGCTCAGTAGAAAAGCGACCGTCAACACGAGGGTATTTGTCGTAGTTTGGTCTCCAGAAGTCGTAGATATCGCGGGTCTGGCAGACATTGTCATTGTTGAGGACCAAAATGCGTGGATTTGCTGTAACTAGCATGGCAACAGCTCCAGCACCCTGAGTTGGTTCACCGCCAGAAGCTACTCCATACTTGGCAATGTCGCTGGCAATCACCAAGACTTTTGATTCAGGGAATTGAGCGATGTGGCTCTTGGCTAAGCTTAGTCCAGCAGTAGCTCCATAACAAGCCTCTTTCATCTCGATGGAACGAGCGAAGGGCTGGATACCGAGCAGACCGTGGATGGATACAGCAGCAGCCTTACTTTGATCGACGCTTGATTCTGTACCGACGATGACCATGTCGATGGTTTGCTTATCTTCTTCGGTCAAAATAGCTGCGGCAGCCTGGGCGCCAAGAGTGACAATATCTTGTGTAACAGGTGCGACAGCCATTTCTGACTGGAGAAGTCCAACTTTGTATTTATTGGGATCAATGTTGCGGGCTTGGGCCAAATCAGCCAAATCTAAAACATAATCGGGTGCCGCAAAGCCGATTTTATCAATACCGATATTCATAATTTATCCTTTGTTTACAAGTGATCGTTTACTGTTTTTCTGCATTGGATACGATGAGGGAAATTCCCTGACCGCCACCGATACAGAGGGCACATAGTCCCAGTTCTTTGTCTTGCTTGATGAGTTCGTGGATGAGGGTCACCAAAATCCGACTGCCGCTAGCTCCGATTGGATGACCAAGTGCGATAGCACCACCGTTGACATTGACTTTAGCAGGGTCAATTCCTAATTGGTCAACAACTGGAATGGACTGGGCTGCGAAGGCTTCGTTCAACTCGAACAAGTCAATATCTTCTACAGTTTTACCGATTTTTTCAAGAGCTTTTTTGCTCGCAGTTACTGGCCCCATGCCCATGAGGGCAGGGTCTAGACCACTTGTAGCATAGCTTTCGATATAGGCAAGTGGTGTGAGATTAAGTTCCTTAGCTTTATCCTCAGACATGAGCACAAGGACTGCGCAGCCATCATTGATACCTGAGGCATTGGCAGCTGTGACCGTACCGTCTTTTTTGAAGGCAGGTCGAAGTGTTGCTAATTTATCAAGTGGGGTCAGACGAGGATATTCATCTTGGTCAAAGATACTTTCACCTTTTCTACTTTGAAGCTTAATAGGAATAATCTCATCTGCGAAGCGACCTTCCGTAATAGCTTTGGCAGCCTTTTCTTGACTAGCGTAGGTAAAGGCATCTTGCGCTTCACGACTGATTTGGTAGCGTTCGGCAACATTTTCCGCCGTAATACCCATGTGGTAGTCATTGAAGGCGTCTGTCAGACCGTCTGTCAGCATGGAATCTTCTAGAGTAATATGACCAAATTTGCTACCAAATCGGCTGGATTTGGATAGGTAGGCAGCCTGGCTCATGATTTCAATACCTCCGGCAACAACTACATCGTTGTCGCCTAGTAGGATGGATTGGGCGGCCAGGAGGACTGATTTTAGCCCAGAGCCACAAACCTTATTGACACAGTAGGCAGAGGTGGTTTCTGGAAGTCCAGCCTTGAGAGCAATCTGGCGGGCAATATTTTGTCCGTGGCCAGCTGAAAGGACATTACCAAAGATTACCTCGTCGATAAGGTCAGCTGGGATGTGTTTATTTTGTAGGGCTGCTTCAAGGACCTGGGCCCCCAAATCAGCGATGTTTATATCTTTTAGACTACCTCCGAAACTGCCAATGGCAGAACGGTAGGCAGACACGATAGCTACTTTTTGCATGATAACTCCTATATGGTATCGTTTTGAACTGTCGTGTTCAGCCCAACCATTATACCATGATTTTATTTATTTTCATAAGAAGAAAGATAGGTCTACAGACTGAATTTACATGAAAGTGAATGAAAGCGTAAACAGATTGTGGAAAAGCTAGCATTTTTTTACATTTTCGTGTAAAATAGAGAAGTATAAGAGGGAAACCTCAAAATATAAAGGAGAATCCATAAATGGTAAAATTGGTTTTTGCTCGCCATGGTGAGTCTGAATGGAACAAAGCTAACCTTTTCACTGGTTGGGCTGATGTTGATTTGTCTGAAAAAGGTACTCAACAAGCAATCGATGCTGGTAAGTTGATCAAAGAAGCAGGTATTGATTTTGACCTTGCTTTTACATCAGTATTGAAACGCGCTATCAAGACAACAAACTTGGCTCTTGAAGCTGCAGATCAATTGTGGGTACCAGTTGAAAAATCATGGCGTTTGAACGAGCGTCACTACGGCGGTTTGACTGGCTTGAACAAGGCTGAAGCAGCAGCAGAATTTGGTGATGATCAAGTTCATATCTGGCGTCGTTCTTATGATACTTTGCCACCAGAAATGGCTAAGGATCATGAGCATTCAGCGCACACTGATCGTCGTTACGCTCACCTTGACGGTTCTGTTATCCCAGATGCAGAAAACTTGAAAGTAACGCTTGAGCGCGCACTTCCATTCTGGGAAGACAAGATTGCTCCAGCTTTGAAAGATGGTAAAAACGTATTCGTAGGTGCACATGGTAACTCAATCCGTGCCCTTGTAAAACACATCAAAGGCTTGTCTGATGATGAAATCATGGATGTGGAAATTCCAAACTTCCCACCACTTGTTTTCGAATTGGATGAAAACTTGAACATTGTGAAAGAGTACTACTTGGAAGCATAATTCATTGACACCTGAGCTTGCTCAGGTGTTTTTGTGTACTGAGTAGAAGTTTTTTACTGAGAATATGATATACTTAGACTATTAATAGACAAAAGGAGTTTATGATGGCTAGTAAAAAAATGTTGCACGCTTGCTTGCGTGTTGAAAACTTAGAAGCATCTCAGAAATTTTACGAAGAAGCATTCGGTTTTAAGGAAACTCGTCGAAAAGATTACCCAGAGCACAAGTTTACCTTAGTCTACTTGGCACTTGATGGTGATGACTTTGAGATTGAGTTGACCTATAACTATGATCACGGTCCTTATATTGTAGGAGATGGTTTCTCACACCTGGCCCTTTCCTCAGACGATTTGGAGGGGGATAATGCCAAGCATAAGGAGCTGGGCTATCCAACGACAGACATTAAGGGCTTGCCAGGTAGTCCAGGTCGCTACTATTTTGTGACAGATCCAGATGGCTACCGTGTAGAAGTCATCCGTGCTAACTAAGCTTAAAAGATTGCCTCGGTAGTCTTTATTTTTTCTATGAACAGGAAGAATGTTCGTTTTGAGGGGTGAACAATTTTTGATATGCTTGACAGAAAGAGAATAAACCTATATTATAGTATAAGGTGAATATGAAAAGGAATAAATACAAAATGAAAAAGTTGTTTTGGCTTCTCTTGAATGCATTTCTAGTAGCCATGATGGTGGTTGCAAGTATTTATCTATACCGCAACTTCCAAGATTGGCAATTAACGCATTTTATTAAAGAAAAAGAAGAATTGGTACTGAAAGGACAAGCATCGGATTTAGAAGAGGGGAATATCGGTTCTACTCATGTGGTTGCGACCATACCCAAAGACCCGTCTGGTCAGAGAATTACCCAACTAGAACAAAAAATTGTGGGACATATCCGTCATAAGTTAGGCTATAAGAAGCCATCAGGCAAGATAAAAAATGTCCTTGTGGTTCATGCCAAGGAGGGACAGACCAATTTTAAGAAGGTTCGGGCTCATGAGATCCATAGTGAGCAGTATGCTGTCCAACCCTTACAAGTGAAAAAAGAGGAAGAAGTTACCCCAGAGCGTGTCCTGTTGACAGAAGATCAGCAACTCTTCACCTTGGGAGATATGTTTCTAGACTTGAATGCTGCTAAGACCATCATGGTCAATAAGTTGCAGGAAAAATTGACCAGTCAAGGCTTGGATGAGGCAGAAAAAGCAAGGATTATTGCAGAGTTTCAAAATTTAGACTTGGAAACAGTCGTTTTTAGTTATGCTAATAGTCAATTGGTTCTGGCATTGTCTGAGGAAGTCTTTAAGACAGCTAGTCTGGAACTAACTATTTCAGATTTCTTCCCGATCATGAAGGGGGATTATCTGGCAGATGTTGATAAGGCCAGTTATGATCAGTATCTTGCTCAAAACCAAGTGGATAAAAAAGCCCTTCGTCAAATTGCCTTGACCTTTGATGATGGGCCAAATCCTGCAACGACACCGGTTATTTTGGACCTCTTAAAGAAATACAATGCTAAGGCAACCTTCTTTGTCTTGGGAAGTGTCGTAGAAGGAAATGAAGCTATCCTCCAGCGTATGGTAGCGGAAGGGCATGAAGTCGCCAACCATACTTGGAGTCATCCGAATTTGACCCATCTTTCTACTGAGCAAGTTAAACAAGAAATTGAGTTGACACAGGCTATCGTTGAAAAAGCTATCGGCAAGCGGCCAACCATGATGCGTCCGCCATTTGGAGCAGTTAATCAGGCGGTGGTAGATGCCATGGGGCTTCCATCAATCTACTGGAATGTGGATACGGAGGACTGGTTGAATCGGGATAGTCATATCATTTTTGAAAGAGTGAAGCAGCAGGCTTGCCCAGGTTGTATCATTCTCATGCATGACATTCATCAACCAACAGTGGATAGCTTGGAACCTGTCTTACAGTTGCTCACATCTGAAGGCTACAATCTAGTAACGACAACAGAATTATTGGGACCAAATCTAAACCCTCAACACATTTACTATGACCAGGAAGCCAATGGTCCGGCACAACATTAAAAAGGAGGTTTCGACCTCCTTTTCTCTATACTTTATATAATTCTTGGTTCTTCAAGATGACTTCTTGGACAGCAGCGTATTTTTTTAATTGCTTGACTTCACTTGGGCTAGATACCAAGGTAATGACCAATCCATCCTTGCCCATGCGCCCAGTTCGTCCAGCCCTGTGGGTGTAGGCTTCCTGATCAAAGGGAACTTCAAAGTTAAGGACGCATTCCAAATTATCAATATCAATCCCACGAGCCACCATATCTGTAGCCAGCAAGAGATTGAGTTCGTGTTTTTTGAAGCGTTCAATGATGACCTTACGGAATTTTACATTGACATCAGAGGCCAGGGAAACGGCATTGACACCGTTGTAGAGTAACTTATCTTCGCTGGCGCCAAGGTCTGACAGGCTATTGAAGAAGGCCAGAGCACGAAAGTCTGGAATATTGGCAAATTTTCGCAAAGCTTCCAAACGGTCACGCTTGTCTACCATCATATAGCAATGCTGGATATTGTCCAATTTCTGTTCAGATAAGTCGATACTTTCAATATCTTGAGCAATCTTTTGACGGTCAAACTTAGCTGTCGCACTCATGTAAATCAATTGGTGGTCACGTGGCACATAGCTAATAATCTTTTCCACAAAATGATATTGAGAATCAGAGAAGAGTTGGTCAAATTCATCTAAGACAATGGTATTGACATTCATCATCTTGATTTTTTTCAATTTTATCAACTCAAAAATGCGACCAGGAGTTCCAATCAAGATCTCCGGTCCTTTTTTTAGTCGCTCAATCTGCCGTTTCTGACTAGAACCTGAAAGGAAGAGTTGGGCGTTAAGACCAATAGCCTCTGACCAGGTTTTGCAGACGTCAAAGATTTGACCAGCCAACTCGGTATTGGGAGCCAGGATCAGTAATTGTTGGGCCTTTTTAGGTGTCAAAGCCAGCAAGCTAGGCCAGAGGTAGGCAAGGGTCTTACCCGTACCTGTTGGGCTGATGGCAAGGAGAGATCTGCCAGTTCTGATTGGCTGGAAGGCTTGGACTTGGATGGGCGTAAAATCCTCAAAGCCAAGTTGAGTCAGCTGGTCAGTCCAGCTGGTTGGGAAATTAGTTTTCATGGGTATCCGCCTTAAAAGTTATTCCTGCGTCTTGGCGCATGGTGTAAAGAGTTTGATGGACCGCCTCAGCCACATCCAGCCATTCTTCTGCTAGCTCATGATTGTTCTGCTGGATGACCTGGGCAATGGCTCGTACCTCCTCCAGCATAGGATCTTCCTGCGCTTGGATAGGGAGGACAATTTGGCTACCGTCATGTTTGGTAAAAATAGCAGAGCTGATATGTTGGCAGGCGTTGAGGGTGAGGGTGCCTTCACTGGTATAAATTTCACTCGGTAGATTGCTAGTGATATTCTTTCCAGCCTGAATGCTTACTAGAAAATCATCATAAATCAGCTGCCCAGTCCCATTCAAATCAATGGATGAAGGGAGCTGGTGGGCAGCGTATCGGGCCGCATTTGGTCTACCAAAGAGGCCAATGGCAGTATAGAGGGTATAGACACCCAGATCCATCAAGGCTCCGCCAGAAAAATCAGTTGAAAAGATATTTGGGGTCTGTCCTGCCAAGAGGTCAGGCATTTTAGAAGAATATTTGGCATAGGAGAAGTTGGCACCCCAAACAGTCTTATCCTTCAAGAAGTCCTTAATAATAGAGATGGCTTCCTCGTGGTAATTGCGGGCTGCTTCAAATAGGAAGACACCATTTTCCTGGGCAATTTGACGAAGCTGGGCCAATTCTTGAGGTGTGGACACCATAGGCTTTTCAACGATAGCGTGTTTGCCGGCCATGAGAACAGCTTTTGCATGCTCAAAATGCAAGGCGTTTGGACTGGCAATATAGACCAAGTCAATCGGTGCAGAAAGGAATTTTATCCATTCTGTGTATAATTTTACATTTTCGTAATTTGTTGAAAATGACATAGCCGTTTCCAGTTTTCTTGAAAATATCGCTGATAATTGAAGATATTTACTCAAATGAGCAGAGGAAATGAACTTGTGACTGATGTCTGAAGTACCAATAATACCAAAATTTAGCATAAATTCTCATTTCTTTATGTGTTATCCTTTCCATTATACCATGTTTCATGGTAAAATAGTATTGAAAATAGAAGGAGATGATGATGACTCAGAAACCCATTATTATTGGCGTAACCGGCGGATCTGGGGGTGGCAAGACAAGTGTGTCGCGTGCCATTCTGGATAATTTCCCAAATGCTCGCATATCAATGATTGAACACGATTCTTACTATAAGAATCAGTCACACCTAACCTTTGAAGAACGGATATTGACCAATTATGACCATCCACTAGCCTTTGACACAGATTTGATGATTTACCACCTGGGTGAATTGTTGGCAGGGCGTTCGGTGGATATTCCGATATATGATTACACTCAGCACACCCGTTCAGATAAAACCTATCATCAGGAACCACAAGATGTATTTATTGTGGAAGGTATTTTGGTATTGGAAGACAAGCGGTTGCGGGATTTGATGGATATTAAAATCTTCGTCGATACTGACGATGATATTCGCATCATTCGCCGTATTAAGAGAGATATGGAAGAACGTGGGCGTAGCTTAGATAGTATCATTGAACAGTACACCACGGTGGTGAAACCTATGTATCACCAGTTTATCGAGCCGACCAAGCGCTATGCAGATATCGTCATTCCTGAAGGCGTCAGCAATCTTGTAGCCATCGACTTGATCAACACCAAGGTGGAGAGTATATTAAGAGAGCGTGGTTAAGATGCCCAAGCAGAGAATATTACCCCATATAATACTAGGGATAATGGGTGCTAGCGGTCAGATGGTAACTGGTAAGCAGATTACCGACTATGTTCAACGCGATTTAGGAGAATTTTGGCAGGTAGCTCATAGCCAAGTCTATCCAGAGCTAAAACGCATGACCAAGGAAGAATTGATTACCTGTCATGCGGTCCCTGGCAATGAAAAAGAGAAGCAGTATGCTATGACTGCGACAGGTCGTCAGATTTTGGAAGATTGGCTATCCATTCCAAATGATGAAACTCCTCAACAAAAGGATTTGTTTTCTATTAAGATGTTCTTTATCCGTGATAAGAAAGATCCACGGATACCAGGTTTGTTGGAGAATCAAATTGAATTAGTCACCAAGCACTTGAAACACCTAGACAGTCGCAAGGTTGAGCTATTCTCAACCAAGGAGAGTATTCAAGACAACTATGGTCATTATTTGATTTTGACCCGAGCAATTGAGCGCAATCGTGCCCAGCTCAAGTGGTTGGAAGATACCCTAGCAAGTTTATAAACGGTTCGGACATCTGAGCCGTTTTTTCTTGTACTCTAAGATAGATTATGTTAGAGTTATAAAAGCAAAGTGAGAGAAGGAGAAGACAATGTCCATTCAACAAATGGTGAGTATGGTCTTGATGGTCTGGAATATAGTCGTGTTTCTGACCTATGGTCTGGATAAGGGCAAGGCTAGAAAGGATGCCTATCGAATTTCTGAAAAAAACTTATTACTTATGGCTTACTTGGGTGGTGGTCTAGGTGCCTGGGCAGGTGGAACCCATTTCCGCCACAAAACCCAGAAAAAGTATTTTCAATTAGCCTGGGCTGTGGGTGTTTTGATTGATGTCCTTATTATCTTTTGGATTTGGAAATAGGCGAAAGCCTTTTTCTTTTTCTGAAAACCATGAAAAGACCTTTGAAATAGCTGAAAGAACCGAACATTTATCTATAAAGCACAAAATTGCTTGACGCAGTTTTTTTTTTTTTTTAGTATACTGGTGAAAGTGTTTTTGATACAGAAGTATTATTATAAAACGGAGGTTTTTATATGAAAATCAAAAGAAGTTCTAGCCAAAAACAAGTTCACAAATGGACTCGACTAGGTATTGGATTGCTTGCGGTCGCAGTTTTAGGTGGACTGGTTGAGCCAGTAGATTTTAAGGGAGTTGGTTCGACAGAGGTATATGCAAATGAGCAGGTGGATCCAGCTTTGGAAGCAAGAAAGGCTGAAATAAAGACCATGATCCAGAGCTACCGTGATCTAGTCGGTCAGATAAAAGCTCTTAATCCAGCGGACTATACGGAAGAATCGTGGAATAAGAACTATGATGGCGATGTTCGGATTTATCTTGGAGCACAAAGTATTGCTACTGCTTACAATGATGATTTAACCTTTTCTTCATTGAGCTTAGATGGGGTTGATAGTCACCAAACATTAAATGAGTTAAATGCAACCTATTTATTTGGTTATCAATTTGTTGAGAATGCTATTCCAATTCTGAAGCAAGCGATGACAGATTTAGTTCCTGTTTCAAAATCTCTTGAAACTCCGACAGACAAACCAATTGCTCCATCGTCAGATAGCAAGTCCGTCGAAACAACTGCTAATGAAACTGAGGGAAATAGCAAGTCAGAGTCAGATGCTTCAGTTCATCAAGTACCTAAAACTGCTACTTTTGTTGTTAAATTTTATAATGAAGACGGTAGCGAAAGCTACACCAACTCTGAACAGGTAACGCTTTATCCAGATGGGGCCTATACATTTGATTTTAATGAAATTGATTATTCATTGAAAGAGGGACAAGATTTAACTTATCATTACGATGAAGTTGAAGATGGAGCAACTTATACCAGCGACCAGTTCAAGAAAGCGAGTAAATCAGAAGAGGGCGTGACGAAAACAGTACGATTTACAAGCTATGATGATAGCGATCAGGTTTTATCAGAAGAGGTAGTGAATTTAAATCCTGGTGATAGCTATACATTTAGTTTCAATCCTGAAACTCATCTCTCTTCAGAAACTCAGAAACTAGAATATAGTTATGAGGAGGTGACTGATGGCGATTCTCTGAGCTTATATTTAGTAAAAAAAGCAAAGAAATCCGATGATCAGTCTGTTACTTTTGATGTAATAACTAGATTGTTGTTCCATGAGGGTGGCGGAGTTGGTGACTATCCAATTGAGCACAAATCAATTACTTTAAAATTTGGAGAAAGTATCACACTTGCCCCACCTGTCTATGAAGATTTTGAATTGTATTCATTAGATTCGGAGTTGCCGAATACCCCTAAAACGCTTACCAATGATGGAAAATCAGAAATAAAAGGGATGTATTCTTTTATCTATGCTTGGAAAGGGAAGGAAAGAAATGAGCTTCCTATACCTCCTAAAGACTATACTGGAAAGGTATTGTCGGCAGTTGATCATTCTTATTTATTGAAAGTAGTACATGAAATAAATGGAGAATTTAGAGCTCTAACTTATTATTCTATTCCTTCTAAAAACTCCGTGGCTCCAGAGCTCTTAGTCAATTCTAATTATGGTCAGTTATCGAGCTATGTTGTATCTGATTTTTATGGTTCTCAAAATAACAGAAGGCAACTTACCTTGAGTTATCAGTATCCTAAAAATCAGATTCCAGAAAATACTGTTACCAGAATCCCATTGGCACAAGGAGTGTGGCCGACGATTGTTCCAGCTTCAAGTTCTGAGAAAGTGAAAGATACTACTCCTAACGAAGCGAAGCCAACTTCTGATGCTGCAACTACGACTCCTTCCACGCCGAGCGAAACGAATTCGCAGCCTAAGAAAGAAGCTGAGACGACTGCATCAGCAGGCCAATCTATCAATACCTCTACTAACCCTGCCCAGACAAGCACTAGTCAAACTACTAAGCCTGTAGCAGAAGAAATTACACCTATTGTAAATGTACAGCAGGAACCAAGTAAGGTAGCATCACTTGATTCATATAAAGATGTGACTGAAGCATCATCTTCTGTAAATGTACGAGTTCATGGTCAAGATATGGGTAAGGTTGCCTCACTATCCGTTACGAAGGAAAATGATCCTGCAGTATTTGCCAAACTTCCTCAAGGCTTGGCAGAACATCAGGTTGATTTATACGATATTAAGACGCTTGATACTAGAGGTCAGTTTGTCCAAATCACTGAAGAAGCTACCGTAACCTTGCCAGTGGCAGCTGGAAAAGAGATTGAAAAGGTTATCTACTTCCTAGCAAGTACAGGAGCTGTTGAAGAATTACCATTTACTGTAGACAAGGCAGCTAATCAAGTTAGCTTTGTTGTGAGTCATTTTTCACACTATGGTATCGTTTATCAGGCTAGCAAGCCTGTTAGTCAGGTTCAACCAGGCTCCGTAAGCCAATCAGTGCAGCCAGTGGTAGCTCCATCTATTCAAAGCAATCAGACTGGCTCAAGTAGCCACACGCAGACTAAAGGGACAACTGTCAAACCTGCATCAACTAGTCAGTCACAGGCAAAAACTTTACCAGCTACTGGTGAAGTCAGCTCCGTCCTACACCTGACAGGTCTGGGCTTACTGGGACTAGCAGGTCTAGTTGTGAAAAGACGCTCACGCAAGTCATCTTAATCAAGAACCCTTTAAACGAGATTGAAAGATCTCGTTTTTTGCTGTTTTCTAACAGTCGGTACTGTCAAGCTCCGTCTTTCTATGCTATAATGTTTTTATGACTAAAGAAGAAAAAATTTCAAATTATCAGCTACTGTTGGCTCAATTGGAGGCGCTTTTAATGGGCGAATCCAATGCTCTGGCTAATCTGTCAAATGCTTCAGCTCTTCTCAATCAGGCTTTGCCTAATTCTGTCTTTACAGGTTTTTACTTGTATGATGGTCAGGAATTGATTTTGGGGCCTTTTCAGGGTGGCGTTTCCTGTGTCCATATCTCACTTGGAAAGGGTGTCTGCGGTGAGGCTGCTGCCAAGCGCCAGACCATTCTCGTAGACGATGTTCGTCTGCATGACAACTACATTTCCTGCGATGCGGCAGCCCTGTCAGAAATCGTGGTGCCCATGGTGAAGAACGGTCAGTTGCTGGGCGTTCTGGACTTGGATTCCAGACTGGTGGCTGATTATGATGCCATTGACCAAGAATATCTAGAAGAGTTCGTTGCCCTCCTTGTAGAGAAAACGGACTGGAATTTTGCTATGTTTGGAGAAAAATCTTAATGTACCAAGCTTTATATCGGAAGTACCGCAGCCAGACCTTTGGGGAGATGGTGGGGCAGGAGGTGGTGGCGACCACCCTCAAGCAGGCCATTGAGCAGGGGAAAATCAGCCATGCCTATCTCTTTTCAGGTCCGCGTGGTACGGGGAAGACTTCGGCAGCTAAAATCTTTGCCAAGGCCATGAACTGTCCCAATCAAGTGGCTGGCGAGCCTTGTAACGATTGCTATATCTGTCAGGCCATAACTGAGGGTAGTCTGGAAGATGTGATTGAGATTGATGCTGCGTCAAACAATGGTGTCGATGAAATCCGTGATATTCGGGACAAATCGACCTATGCACCAAGTCTTGCCACCTACAAGGTTTATATCATTGACGAGGTCCACATGCTGTCAACCGGGGCTTTTAATGCCCTCTTGAAGACCTTGGAGGAGCCGACTGAGAATGTGGTCTTTATCCTAGCCACGACGGAGTTGCATAAGATTCCTGCGACCATTTTGTCTAGGGTGCAACGCTTTGAGTTTAAGTCTATCAAGGTGACGGATATTCAGGCCCATTTGGCTAAGATTTTGAGCCAGGAAGGTCTGGCTTTTGACGAGCAGGCTTTGACCATCATTGCCCGTCGGGCAGAAGGTGGGATGCGGGATGCCCTGTCTATTCTTGACCAAGCTCTCAGCCTTAGTCCTGACCAGACGGTTAGTTTGGAAATTGCCGAGGAAATCACGGGTTCCATTAGCCTGCGCGCTCTAGATGACTATATAGCAAGTCTGCGCCAGGCGGACAGTGTGTCGGCACTGGGACACCTGCAGACCTTGTTTGACCAGGGCAAGAGTATGAGCCGTTTTGCGACAGACCTCTTGCATTATCTGCGGGATTTGCTGATTGTGCAGACGGGTGGTGAGAATACCCATCTGACGACTGGTTTTACGGACAATCTATCACTGGCTCAGGATCGAATTTTTACCATGATTGAGCTGGTGACCAAGGGATTGGCGGATATCAAGTCTAGTCCCCAACCCAAGATTTACGCTGAAATGATGACCATTCGTTTGGCTGAAGATAGTTCTCCTTCGGGGGCAATGGCAGAGCTGCCAGCGGATTTGGTCAGCCAAATTAGTAAACTACAAGAACAAGTGGCTGACTTACAGAAGCAATTGAGCCAACTCTCTAGCCAGCCAGGTGCTGTTAAGCCAGTTTCACGCAAGCCACAAGCACCGAAAAAATACCGACTGGATACCAGCAAGGTTCATGCTATTTTGCAGGAAGCCATGGAAAATCCAGCTCAGGCGCGTGAAAATTTGACCCGCCTGCAAAATGCCTGGGGTGAAATAATTGAGAGCTTATCTGGGGCTGATCGTGCCTTGCTTGTTGGTTCCCAGCCAGTAGCCGCCAATGAAAACCACGCTATCCTTGCTTTTGAGTCCCCACTCAATGCCGAACAGACCATGAAACGTGATAATCTCAACACCATGTTTGGCAATATTCTCAGCAAGGCCGCAGGTTTTTCACCACAGATTTTGGCCATTGCTCAGGAAGATTGGGTCAGCATCCGAGCTGAATTTTCGGCGAAAGCAAAGGGGCAAAAAACGCAAGAAAGGGAAAAAGAAGAAAGCCCTGTTCCAGAAGAATTTGGCTTTCTAGCAGACACCGTTGAGATAGTAAATGATTGATAGCAATATCGGTCTTAGGACTGATGTGGAATGTACTTGACTAAGGTATACTATAGTCAATCCTAAATATTTTTCATAATCTCCTTAAGAAAGCACCGACTGAGTTGGTGCTTTCTTGTTTAGCTAGCATACATAGAAAGAAGGGGTATAAAAAATCAGCCAGTTGACTGATTTTTTGGTATAATTTAGCTATGAAAATGTCACAATTTCTTTTCTTGTCTATTTCGACACTTATTGCAGTTTACTTTATGAATATCTCTATTCTCTCCAAGGATTTTTTGCTTGCGGGTATTTTTGCCTTTATCGCCTTTCGCAATCTCCACTTTGCCTACAAGGTGACCCGCTTTATTCGTTTGGTGGAGAAGCAGACCAAGAAGTAAGGCTGATTTCTCCGCTGGAGATGATTTTTGCCTTGCCGTTATCTAGCTGGATGACTAGATTGCCTGTGTCGGTGACGGCAATGGCAGTTCCCCTGAATTCAACCTGATTTTCTACAAAGCTCACTTGTTGCCCCACGACAAGTGATTTTTCTTTATAAAGGGCAATCAATTCTTTTTCATCGGTTTCAAAAAATGCCTTCCAAATGGCTGTAATCAGTTGGTTGCGGGTAAATGGTGGCTGGTCGTCAAAGAGGTTTCCAGCGGATTGCTGGAGCTCTTTTGGGAAATCATCGATATGGACATTGATACCCACTCCAATAATGACATCGGTCACCCGTTGGTTTTCCATGGAAGAAATGGCTTCGGTCAAAATGCCAGCAACTTTCTTCTGCCCCAGATAAATGTCATTGACCCACTTGATTTGGACATCTAGGTCGCAGAGGGACTGAATGGCCTTGACAACTGCAGCGGCAGCCAGAATAGTGTAGGGCTTAAATTCAAGGAAGGGGACATTTGGAGAAAGGCGGAGGGACATATAGATACCGCCTGACTTGGAAGCATAAAATGGACGCCCAAAGCGACCCTTTGCTCTATTTTGATGGGGAGCTAGGTAGAGGGCTGGACTTTTATGACCGGCTTCAATGCCTTGCTTGGCATCTAGCTGGGTCGAGTCACTATCAGCATTGAGATGGACAGGCAGTTGGATTTCCTCAGCAATCAAGTCAGGCAGGAGTAAGTCGCCTTCAGCCAATTTGTAGCCACGGTTGCGGGCTGCCTCAATGGTCAGACCATGTGCCTCTAACTGGCGAATGGCTTTCCAGATGGAAGTCCGAGAAATGCCCAGTTCCTGAGCTAAATCTTCTCCGCTGATATAGTCTTCTTTTTCTTTTAATAGTAAATAAATCTTCTGGTAGGTTTTCATGTCTTCATTATAGCAAAAAAATGTCCTAAAACATGATATAATAGTTTAAAATAAGGAGGTTTTCATGAAGACACTTGATTACATCGTTAAATTGACCAACACTCCGTCGCCAACAGGCTTTACGACGGATATAATGAACTACATCAAGACAGAAGTGGAAGGTTTCGGCTATGAGGCTGTCAAAACTTCCAAGGGTGGCGTTTTGGTTACTGTTTTTGGAGAAAATGACCAAGAACACCGGATGGTGACTGCTCATCTGGACACTTTGGGTGCCATGGTCCGTGCAGTCAAGCCAGACGGCCGACTTAAAATGGATTTGGTAGGGGGATTTGGCTACCCTTCTATTGAGGGAGAAAACTGCCTTATCCATTGTGCCAAAAATGGCAAGACCTTTACGGGTACGATTTTGATGCACCAGACCTCTGTCCATGTCTATCGAGATGCCAGCACAGCCGAGCGGAACCAGACCAACATGGAAATTCGTTTGGATGAAAAAGTGACCAGTGCCGATCAGACGCGGGCCTTAGGGATTGAAGTCGGAGATTTTATCTCCTTTGATCCAAGGACTATTGTGACAGAAACCGGCTTTATCAAGAGCCGTCACCTTGATGACAAGGTTTCAGCTGCTATCTTGCTCCATCTTTTGAAGGTTTATAAGGAAGAAGGAGTGAGCCTGCCTTACACGACCCATTTCTATTTTTCCAATAATGAAGAAATAGGCTACGGTGCCAACTCCAGCATTCCTGCTCAGGTGGTTGAGTATCTGGCGGTGGATATGGGGGCAATGGGAGATGACCAGCAGACAGATGAGTACACGGTTTCTATCTGTGTCAAAGATGGTTCAGGCCCATATCATTACGAACTCCGTCAACACTTGGTAGCCTTGGCGGAGAGGGATGGAATTCCGTATAAATTAGACATTTATCCATATTATGGTTCGGATGCTTCAGCGGCTATGCGAGCTGGTGCAGATATCAAGCACGCCCTACTAGGTGCGGGGATTGAGTCTAGCCATTCATACGAGCGGACCCACTTGGATTCTGTAGTTGCGACTGAGCGAATGGTGGATGCTTATTTGAAATCAGCAATGGTAGACTAAGATGAATGAAAACCGTTTTTTAGAACTCTTTAATGATTTGGATAAGGTCTTGCGCAAGGTCTGTCAAGTTGAGGATGGGGAACATGCGGATGTTGGTTCCATGTTGGCCAAGGCCAAGGACTTAAGCCCAGTCAATCCTGTCCAAGCCAACTGGGACAATCTCTATGTAGCTCGGCAGTTACGCAATCTTGTGGTCCATGAAAGACGAACAGGCTTGAAAGAAGTGGCTCAGCCTTCACAAGAGTTAATTTCTGTTTTGGAAAAGGTTATTGCCCAGTACCAAGAACCGATTACTATCGCAGACTATTTGCAAAAGACCCAGAAACTCAAGCCTATTCTGTTTGATAGTCGGGATAAGTTGACCAGGGCTTTAGAAATCGTAGAGCGTGAGCATGTTTCCAAATTTCCTATCTTTTCAGGCACATCCTATCAGGGTTTGGTGTCAGATAAGGGATTGGCAAATTGGTTGGCCAAGGCTAGTAAGGAAACGGGCTCTATCCGTGAAAAATTAGAAAAAGCCAGTCTGGCGGATGTCTTGGCTTGCGAGGAGGATAGTATTCAGGTGCTTATTTTGCCAACTGATACAAGCCTTTACCAGCTGATCAATCATTTTGAAGGAAGAAAACGGACAACTGTTTTGGTCACTCGTCAAAATAATGAGAAGCTTCATTCTCCTGAAGATATTATTGGTATCATTACGGCACAAGATATAGCAGAGATCTATGGAATGGTGGATTGAGTGGAAGGGAGAAATCATGTCAACAAATCGTTTAGCCTGGGATGAATATTTTGCAGCTCAGGCGCTCTTGATTGCCAATCGGGCAACTTGTAAGCGGGCCAAGGTCGGTGCGGTTTTGGTTAAAGATAATAAGGTCATTGCGACGGGCTATAATGGTTCTGTTTCAGGAACCGAGCATTGTTTGGATCAGGAATGCCTCATGATTGATGGTCATTGTGCTAGGACCTTGCATGCGGAAGTCAATGCCATTTTACAAGGAGCAGAGCGAGGAATTCCAAAAGGGTTTACTGCCTATGTGACCCATTTCCCCTGCCTCAATTGTTCCAAGCAATTGCTACAGGTTGGTTGCCAACGTGTCGTCTATATCAATGAATACCGAATGGACGACTATGCCCAGTATCTCTACAAGGAAAAGGGCTGTGAGCTGGTTCATTTACCACTGGAAACTGTTAAAAAGGCGATTGCAGAAGCAGAATTTATTTAGTAAGGGAGGTTGTCTTGCACACCTCTCTTTATTTTTTAGAAAATACTAGGATAGTCGGTTAATCTATGCTATACTAGAAACGTTATTAGGTCCCGAAAAGGTAGTTTATAGACTAGTTAATATTTGCAGAAACATTTGAAAAACAATTAAAGTAATTGGTAACAGTGAATAGTAAGCGCAAAAACTCTACTACACTTCAGTAACCATTTTCTTCCAAGCTAGGCTACTCTCATATAGTCTGGTATTGTCTTTCTCGCTGAGTATCTGGAATTTTTCCTTTGCACAAGACAAAAGTCTTTCGCAAATAGGATTTTCCCTTTGCTCAATACAGGTGTCTTTCGCAAATAGGATTTTTCCTTTGCTCAAGACAGGCGTCTTTCGCAAATAGGATTTTCCCTTTGCTCAAGACAGGTGTCTTTCGCAAAGAACTAGTCTTCGACTAGTTCTTTGTAACCTTAGTAACAATTTATTTTAAGGGGGACATTTTTATGTCAGAACGTAAGTTGTTTACGTCTGAGTCAGTATCGGAAGGACATCCGGACAAGATTGCTGACCAGATTTCAGATGCTATTTTGGATGCTATTTTAGCAGAGGATCCAGATGCGCACGTAGCGGCGGAAACGGCTGTTTACACAGGTAGTGTTCATGTCTTTGGTGAGATTTCAACCACTGCCTATGTAGATATTAACCGTGTGGTACGGGATACCATTGCTGAGATTGGCTATACCAAGGGTGAGTATGGTTTTGCTGCGGAGTCGGTTGGGGTTCACCCGTCGCTTGTGGAGCAGTCACCAGATATTGCCCAAGGCGTCAATGAAGCCTTGGAGGCACGCCAAGATGCTAGTCAAGATCCATTGGATTTGATTGGGGCAGGTGACCAGGGGCTCATGTTTGGTTTTGCAGTGGATGAAACACCTGAACTCATGCCATTGCCCATTTCACTAAGTCACAAATTGGTGCGCCGTTTGGCAGAATTACGAAAATCTGGTGAAATTGCTTATCTGCGTCCAGATGCTAAGTCACAGGTAACAGTTGAGTATGATGAAAACAATCAACCTGTTCGTGTGGATACAGTCGTTATCTCAACCCAGCATGATCCGGAAGTCAGTCAAGAACAAATTCGTCAAGATGTCATTGAGCGTGTCATTAAGGACATTATTCCAGCTCAATACCTGGATGAACAAACCAACTATTTTATCAACCCAACTGGTCGCTTTGTCATTGGTGGACCTCAAGGGGACTCTGGTTTGACTGGTCGTAAAATCATCGTGGATACCTACGGTGGCTACTCTCGTCATGGTGGCGGTGCCTTCTCTGGTAAGGATGCGACCAAAGTGGACCGTTCAGCTTCCTATGCAGCACGCTATATCGCTAAAAATATCGTAGGAGCTGGTTTGGCTAAGCGGGCGGAAGTTCAGCTGGCTTATGCCATCGGTGTTGCCCACCCAGTTTCTGTCCGTATCGATACTTTTGGTACGAGCACAGTAGCAGAGAGCAAGTTAGAAGCAGCTGTTCGTCAGATTTTCGACTTACGTCCAGCAGGTATTATTCAAATGCTAGACCTCAAACGTCCGATTTATAAGCAAACGGCAGCCTATGGTCACATGGGTCGGACAGATATTGACTTGCCATGGGAACGCTTGGATAAGGTAGAAGCATTAAAGTCTGCTGTAAATGAGTGATAGAAATAGATGATTTTTAGGATGGGAGCGGGAAAGAACTCTACTAATCTCAAAGAGTTCGTCAACAAGTCCGTATTTCCAGTTGTTGAGCTGAAACAGTCTATTCCCAGACTGTTCCACTCCCACCCCCGCATAGCTCCAAAGGTTTGGGGAACCTTTGGAGGTCGGAGATAGAGCGAACTTTGTTCGCAACAGTCGTAATGGTCAGATTTGGAGTGCAAAACACGAACAAATCTGCCAATCAACCACTGCGCTGAGATGTTGACACGAACCCTGAGAAGCGAGGTTGGGCTTGAGCCCAGCCTCGTCTTTCTTTTATGTATCAAATATCTAGCTTTTTATCTTGCCTTGTGGTAGAATAAAACGTATGCCTTTTTTAAGGCAATCAATTAGGGATGGGTGTACTACTTGTCAAAAGCAATGGTTCAATACTTGGTATTGACTTTTCGGAAATGGTAATTCCCCACTCTAATGAGGTTAATAAGAGAAAGTGATTAGTTAGTATGAGAAAGATTGTTATCAATGGTGGAAAGACACTGAAAGGAGCTGTAACCGTTAGCGGTGCCAAAAACTCAGTTGTGGCCTTAATTCCGGCTATCATTTTGGCGGACGGTGTTGTCACACTAGACGGTGTTCCAGCAATTTCAGATGTTGATAGTTTAATTGATATTATGGAAACTATGGGGGCGACTGTTAAGCGTGATGGGGAAACGCTTGAAATTGATCCTCGTGGTGTACAAGATATGCCTATGCCATTTGGTAAAATCAATAGCTTGCGAGCTTCTTACTATTTCTACGGTTCCCTCCTTGGTCGCTTCGGTCAAGCAGTTGTGGGCTTGCCTGGTGGCTGTGATTTGGGTCCACGTCCCATTGACTTGCACTTGAAGGCTTTTGCGGCTATGGGTGCTGAAACGACCTATGAAGGTGACTATATGCGTTTGGCGACCAATGGTCAACGTATCCAAGGAGCTCATATCTTCATGGATGTGGTCAGCGTTGGGGCAACCATCAATACGATTTTGGCTGCTGTTAAAGCTGAGGGTCGTACAGTCATTGAAAACGCAGCTCGTGAGCCTGAAATCATTGACGTTGCAACACTTCTGAATAACATGGGTGCCCATATTCGTGGTGCTGGTACAGATATTATCACTATCGACGGTGTCGATAGCCTTCATGGAACCCGTCACCAAGTGATTCCAGACCGGATTGAAGCTGGAACCTATATTGCGCTTGCTGCCGCAGTAGGTGAAGGTATCCGCATTGATAATGTCCTTTATGAACACCTGGAAAGCTTTATCGCTAAGTTGGAAGAAATGGGCGTTCGCATGACCGTTTCTGAAGACAGTATCTTTGTTGAAAAACAAGAAAAATTGAAGGCTGTGAGCATCAAAACCTCTCCATATCCAGGTTTTGCGACAGATTTGCAACAGCCAATTACTCCGCTCCTTTTGACAGCAGAGGGAACTGGAAAAATTATCGATACCATTTATGAAAAACGTGTTGGTCATGTGCAGGAATTGGCCAATATGGGTGCAAACATTTCAACACGTGGCAACTACATTGCCTTTGAAGGTCCAAATCAGTTGACTGGTGCATCAGTTAAGGCGACAGACTTGCGGGCTGGTGCTGCCATGGTTATTGCAGGTTTGATGGCTCAAGGTCGCACGGAAATTACCAATATTGAGTTTATCTTGCGTGGCTACTCAAACATTATTGAGAAATTGACTGAGCTTGGGGCTGACATTCAGTTGATTGAGGACTAGGACGGCCCTCAAATACAATTTTTACTTAATCAAACAAACTGGGGCTGGGAGAATTTCTCAGCCCCTTGGGTACACTATGACAATTTGGACAAGTCTGGCTAAATGTGCTTGCTTTGAAACAGAACGATTGATTTTGAGGCCCTTTTCTTATGAAGATGGGAATGATTTCTATGCGATTGTTGCACATCCTGAAAATCTTCCTTTTATCTTTCCAGCCTTGAAAGATAAGAACCTGGCTCTTGCGACCATGGTTGAGAAATTTATGCGTAGTCCTTTGGGAAATTGGGCCTTGATTGACAAGGTTTCAGGGCGGATGATTGGTGCGCTTTGTTTTGAAAAAATCGATGAAGGTCAACTTACTGCGGAGCTCAGCTATTTCCTAAAAAAAGACTACTGGGGTCAAGGGCTGATGACGGAAGCGGTGAAAAATCTGGTTTTTCTGACCTTTTATGAAATCGGGTTAAAGGAATTGACCATCATCACCCATGAGGAAAATCGGGCCAGTCAGATGGTTGCCCAAAAAACAGGTTTTGTGCAAGTGGAGCAATATCGTGGCAGTGACCGCTACAGCCATAAAATGAGAAAATACCTAAGATTTAGCTTGAAAAGGGCTGATTTTAGATGAGAAATGTAGGAGAAAATGAATGATTACCATTAAATCACAAAGAGAAATTGATGCCATGAACCGTGCTGGCGATGTGCTAGCAGGTGTCCATATCGGTTTGCGTGAGATTATCAAACCAGGCGTGGATATGTGGGAAGTGGAAGAATATGTCCGTAAAACCTGCAAGGAGAAAAATGTCTTGCCCCTTCAAATTGGTGTTGATGGTGAGTTGATGGATTATCCTTATGCAACTTGCTGCGGGCTCAATGATGAAGTAGCCCATGCCTTTCCACGCCATTATAAGCTGAAAGAAGGCGATTTGCTCAAGGTTGATATGGTACTCAGTGAGCCCCTGGACAAATCAGTTGTTGACGTGTCTAAGCTAAACTTCAATGATGTCAAGGCTATGAAGAAAATCACCCAGTCTTATCGTGGTGGTTGTGCGGATTCTTGTTGGGCTTACGCAGTTGGTCAGGTGTCTGAAGAAGTGCAAAACTTGATGGATGTGACCAAGGAATGTTTGTATCGTGGTATCGAGCAAGCGGTTGTTGGCAATCGTATCGGAGATATCGGTGCTGCTATTCAAGAATATGCTGAGGGGCTTGGCTATGGTGTTGTTCGTGACTTGGTGGGTCACGGTGTGGGTCCAACCTTCCACGAAGAGCCAATGGTTCCCCACTATGGAACAAAAGGTCGCGGACTTCGCTTGCGTGAAGGAATGGTCTTGACTATCGAGCCTATGATTAACACTGGTACCTGGGAAATTGACACGGATATGAAGACTGGCTGGGCTCATAAGACACTTGATGGTGGTCTATCTTGCCAATATGAACATCAATTTGTCATTACCAAAGATGGTCCGGTCATTTTGACAAGTCAAGGTGAAGAGGGAACCTATTAAAATAGCTAGAGAGAAGGAGAGGGAATGAAGAAAACCAAAATTGTTGAAGGTTTGAAAACATTCTGCTCGACCTTCTTTTCTTTTTATCGGAATGCGGATATTGATGTGACCAGTGTGGCGGTGGCCTACTATTTGCTAATCGGTATTTTTCCGATCTTGTTAACCTTGGCCAATCTACTTCCGTATTTTCCATTCGACATTGACTTGGTTTTGTCGGTTGTGGCTGAATTTGTACCTGACAGGCTCTATCCTTCAGTATCGGACTTTATCACCTCTATTTTGACCAAGCCGTCGTCGTCTTGGTTAGGAATTTCGATTGCGACGACCCTGTGGACCCTGTCGCGCAGTATGACCATCTTGCAAAAGGCCGTCAACAAGGCCTATGGTATCACTGAGCATCGAGATTTTATTGTCGGGCATTTGATAGGCATATTTTTAGGAATTGGTTTACAAGTCATTATTCTGCTGAGTATGACCCTCCTGACTTTTGGTCAGGTCATTATTTCTTACCTTAGTCAACTTTTTCCGCTGGATAACCAGTGGCTAAAAGGTCTGCTTAGTCAGACGCAATTAGTGGGTCTAATCGCCTTATTTACAGGCTTGATCATGCTTTATTTTTTCTTACCCAATATTCGTATTCAGAAAATCCGCTATATTCTGCCTGGAACAAGCTTTGTTCTTTTGGTTATGACATCGGTTGGCAAGCTTTTCACTATCTATGTGGATAATTATGCCAATCGCTTGTTGGATTTTCGTATGGTTACAGCCGTTATCTTCCTAGTCTTCATGCTCTGGTTTATATTTATGGCGCAAGTCCTGATTGTTGGAGCGGTTATCAATGCCAGCGTTCAAAGTATGCAAGTGGAAGAATTTCATGCAAGAGATGGGGATATTGTTTCCATCTTGAACAGAATAAAAAGCCGATTTACACCGATAGATAAAGAATAAACTTGGAAAAACAAGCTATATTTGTAAAAAAAGTGAGGTTCCGTTCGGAGCCTCATTTCGTATCTTTAAAAATAAACAATTTACTCAAGAAATAGTTGAGTACGATAACCAATACTTGTGAGAAGAGTGTGGCAATGGCATTGACAAGAGTCAGGTCATGATTGACAAATTGTCCAATCAATTGTGGATAGGCTTGAACCAGTAAGTAGGCTAGGGCCATATCCATAACCAAGGTTGCGATGCGGGCAGATACAAACTTGACCAGTCGCTGAGGCCAGCCATTAAGTTCTTGCTTAAAGACAAAACGGTCGTTGGTCCAGAAGGCAAAGAGGATGGCAACTGCATTGGCCAAAAGGGTGACTAGGAGAATGGAAGGGATGACTAAAAATAGTCCCATTCGAGTGACCATATAGACCAGGGTTGCTGCGACACCAGCAATCAAATAAAGAATGACTTCGTTGTTTATGAGTTGATAAAATAGTTTTTTCATAAGAAATAGTCTATCATTTTTTTGGAAAATATGCTATACTATACAACGTTGTTGAATTTTCAACGACCCTTGGGGCTTGCTCACTTTACCCAAGCATATTACAAGCATTTTGCTAAAGGAGAATTTTCATGAATACATCTAAATGGACTGCCAGAGATTTGGCAGAGATTGCACTTGTCGCGGCTATTTATGTCGCTCTTACCCTGACACCACCATTGAACGCCATTTCCTTCGGAGCCATTCAGTTCCGCTTGTCAGAAATGCTCAATTTCTTGGCCTTTTACAACCGTAAGTATATCATCGCTGTGACCATCGGTTGTATGATTTCTAACTTGATTGGATTTGGTGTCATTGACCTCTTTGTAGGTGGATTTTCAACCCTTATCTTTGTTACACTTGGGGTGATCCTCTTTGAAAAATACAAGAAAGACTATCTCTTCGGAGGCTTGTTTAACAAGGCATTCTTCTATTTCTCATTCTTTTTCGCAGCGACCATGTTTACAATCGCTCTAGAATTGAAATTCTTGTATGATTTGCCATTCTTCTTGACTTGGTTGACAACTGCAGGTGGAGAATTGCTGTCCCTATTGGTTGGTGCAGTAGTCATTGATAAGTTAGCGAAAAAAATCAATTTCGAAAGATAAGTTTTAGAGATAAATGTGAGCGGGAGCGGGAAAGAACTCGACTGGTCAAAAACATACTAAGATTAGTAGTGAGGAAATCTCCGACGGGAGAAAGTACTCACTACTTTTTCTTTATGATAAAGTAGAGGTGTCTTGTTAAGTCGTAGGGCTTTTTGACG
>NZ_POJH01000022.1 GCF_002960625.1 Streptococcus suis | reverse complement strand
TTTTATCAAGGGACAGAACATCGTACCATTAAATACCTGAATAATTTGATTGAACAAGACCATCGTCCAGTAAAGAGACGCAATAAATTCTATCGAAGTTTACGCACTGCCTCACCCACGATTAAAGGCATGGAAGCCATCCGAGGATTATATAAGAAAACCCGAAAAGAAGGCACTCTCTTCGGGTTTTCGGTCTGTACTGAAATCAAGGTATTATTGGGAATCCCAGATTAAATCATAGATACCGTAAGGGATTTTATTCTTTATTTAAAACTTTGCAACAGAACCCTGTAATCAATGCACCCACTTCCGCCGCTGTAAACATTACCGGCGGAAGTAGGAAGCCCTCTACAAGAAAATATCCTTTTCCGGCCTCAGATCCAATTGGTATTCCGGCTTCTTCAAGTGTCCGGATATCTCTGTAAACTGTCCTTAAGCTTATATTAAATCGCTGTGCAATTTCTTTGGCAGGAATTATTTTTTTTGATTGCAGCTGAATAAGAATAGAGGTTACTCTGTTAATCCTGTTCAAATTTTATTCCTCCTCTGTGACTTCCATAAAAAGTATATCCTATGCGTTCTTAAGCTAGCTGCTGTTAGTGCTTCTCATTGCACCCTGGTTATAAAAGCCATACTCACAAACCTCTTCACCAAAACTCTTTACATCTCTAATATAGAACTCTATCTAGCGAACTTTTAGAAAAGATATAAAACATCAGAGTATGGACAGTTGCGGATGTACTTCAGAAAAGATTAGATGTCTAAAAAGCTTGTAGTTAAAGCTTTTTAGACATCTAAATCTAGGTACTAAAACAATTCATCCAGTAAAATATAATATTTTATTTTCTCCCAATCAGGCTTGATCCCCAGTAAGTCAAAAAATAGCTCGACATACTGTTCTTCCCCGATATCCTCCCTGATCGACCGGACGCAGAAGGCAATGTCATACCACTTGTCCGCCCTGCCGCTTCTCCCAAGATCAATAAAGCCACTTACTTTGCCATCTTTCACAAAGATGTTGCTGTCTCCCAGGTCGCCGTGGGAAAAGACAAGTTCCTCTTCGGGCTTTTCCGTCTTTAAAAAATCATACAGCTCGCGCGGATCTTTAAATGGAGTGTCTTCTTCCCAGTTTTCGCAATCCACATCGGCCAGATCGTTATTCAGTAAGTAATCCAATTCGGCTAAGCGGCTGTCTAAGCTATTCGTATAGGGACAATCCGATATGTCGATGGAGTGAAAGAGCCTGATGCACTCCGCATACAGCTCGATAATCTTTTCAGGGCTTTGTTCATCTTCATACTCTTCCGAGCAAAGGACGCCATCGGCCTCACTCATGAGCAGATTGCTCCAGCCATCATGCCGTTCAAAGTGCAGGACCTTTGGAACAGGCAGCTTTCCTTCCAGCCATAGCATCATGTCCTTTTCCCGTTCCACATCATAGGTGGTCCCTTTATACCGGCTGTCCGTCATTTTTAAATATAGGTTTTCATTTTCTCCCACCAGCTTATATACCTTAGCAGGAGACATTCCTTCCGTATCTTTTACGCAGCGGTATTTTTCGATCAGTTTTTTCAATTCCGGTGATATTCTCATTTTAGCCATTTATTATTTCCTTCCTCTTTTCTACAGTATTTAAAGATACCCCAAGAAGCTAATTATAACAAGACGAACTCCAATTCACTGTTCCTTGCATTCTAAAACCTTAAATACCAGAAAACAGCTTTTTCAAAGTTGTTTTCAAAGTTGGCGTATAACATAGTATCGACGGAGCCGATTTTGAAACCACAATTATGATAGAATTTACAAGCTATAAGGTTATTGTCCTGGGTTTCAAGCATTAGTCCATGCAAGTTTTTATGCTTTGCCCATTCTATAGATATATTGATAAGCGCGCTGCCTATGCCTTGCCCCCTGAAATCCTTACATACGGCGATATCTTCTATATAAGCGTACCGGTTCCAATTTTTTCGCAGTTTAACTTTTCCGACGCATTTATCGTCTTGGTAGTAAAGATATAATATATTATCTTATCAGTATTGTCAATATATTCAAGGCAATCTGCCTCCTCATCCTCTTCATCCTCTTCGTCTTGGTAGCTTTTTAAATATGGCGCTTCATAGAGTAATTCTGTAAAGGTCCAATTCTCGTTTTCATACCTCGGTATAATCTTACCTATCACCTCAAATGGTTCGCTGGGTTTATCGATATCTTTCAGGTGCCCTGCTTTCATTTCTGTAATCACTGTTCCCGCCTCTCTTCTATATCAGCGGCATATGTGCTATCCAGGCAGCCGGTTTTACCAGTGTATTTTTTATACATGTCCCTGGTATATTTTGTTATATTCCTATCATACTCCGGATAGGCATAATGAAGCCTTTCCGCCACCTCACCGGATACCGCCCTGAACAATTGATGGCATAGAAATAATGCTTCCCATATGTTTTCATAGGAATCCATCCGGTAGGTGGACAAAAGTTTCTCCCACAAATCCTCGGATATATACCTTTCAATAAACTTATAGTTCTTGCCTACACTTAATTTAAAGCCTGTTTCGATGCCGACCTTCCATGATATCATTCTCAGCAGCTCATGGCGAACAATCTGATTAAAATGATCAATAGCAAATAAAATTTCCTTACGGCACAATCCTTTAATAACATAAGGTGTTACATTCCAAAATTCATTGCAGCAATCATCATACTCCCTTGCGCTTGGCTTTCTTACATGATAATCTATATCAGTCGGAACTATGTCCCTTTTAATTCTACAATCTTTATCAATTAGAACCTTTATTAATTTATCGCCCTTTAGGTAATTATCTAACTCTTCCAAGGGCAATAAGGTAAGATCAATTTTATTGTAATCATCAAATAGCATAAGATAGGAAAATCCCTTTTCTTCAGGTGGGAATAATTCCATATCCTCCGGCTTTTGCATCATTATTATATTCCCAAATTGATTAAGCCAGTCATCATTAGATATAAACGGTTCTATATCACTTACAAAATATGTAATATCATAATCCTGAAATTCATCTTTAGGTATATTAATATTTGCGCGTGACCCCTCAAGGGTCACAATTCGAATACGTTCATCCTGTTCTGCTAAAGAAAGTACTAAATCCATCATTTCTTTTTCTGATCTCATTTACATACTCCTCGTTTATTTTTTCTTTCTAAAATGTTCAGCTAAAGTAAACTTACATTCAGGATAATTTGAACAACCATAAAACGATTTTTTTAATACAATATTGTTGCCACACTTAGGACATTTTCCTACAAGGGGTCCCGAGCGCTTAGTGGGAATTTGTACCCCTTATCGATACAAATTCCCCGTAGGCGCTAGGGACCTCTTTAGCTCCTTGGAAGCTGTCAGTAGTATACCTAATAATTTATCTACATTCCCTTTAGTAACGTGTAACTTTCCAAATTTACAAAAGCGACTCATAGAATTATTTCCTCCCGTTAAATAATAGATAACTATTAAAAATAGACAATACTTGCTCATAAGTAACGGTACTTAAATTGTTTACTTTGGCGTGTTTCAT
>NZ_POJH01000021.1 GCF_002960625.1 Streptococcus suis | reverse complement strand
AAACTAAAATATATATTTTATTTAGTCAAGTATTTTTATTGTTTTTTGAACTTTTTTTTTTTTTTTCACAATATGTAATTTTTTATTCTTGTAACTTGCCATTTTGAACTAAAAGAAATATAATTAAGTTGAATAAATAGAAAGGACTGTTATCTTTTATGAATATACTCTCCGAGAAATTCAGATTAAAAAGAAAAGAACTAGGACTATCCCAGCAAACTCTTGCTGAAGGAATTTGTGAACAAAGTCAGATTAGTAAAATTGAAAGGGGGCATTTCATCCCTTCCGCAGACCTTTTGTTCAAACTCTCTCAACGACTTGAAGTCCCACTAGATTACTTTTTCAATGAACAAATTGAAGTTAAATCTAACCTGTCCAACTTCAAGCACCTATCTTCTCGTCTACTAGACGATAGAAATTATGACGATTTAGAATATCTTTATAAAATAGAGGTTGACCGAAGTACTTTTCTAACACTAGAAGATCGAACTTACCTTGAATGGATTAAAGCTATTATTGACTTCTATCAATATAACCTTCAGTTTGAGGCTATCTCCTACTTGGAAAATATATTATCAAAAGTATCCTCAACTACTTTAATTTACTTAAAGGTATTGAATACACTATCTAATTTCTACTCCCTTGTTGGCCGTGAACAAGAATATGAAGCAAACTACTCTCATTTAATGGAGTTGTATCAGACAAAAAATCTAGATCATCAAGAGTTTTTATTTGGTTACATCAGAGTCCGCCACAACTACGCTCACTATTTAGTATCAAAGAAAAAATATAACGAAGCCATCCAAGAAGCTCTTGAAACAATTGAACTCTGTAAAGAAAAACAAACAAGCTACCAACTGGCTCCCCTTCTTATTCTCGTCGGAAATGCTGGGGCACAATTTCTAGACAAGGAACAGGTTAAAAATTATTACATAGAAGCGAAAGAACTATGCAAGATTTATAACAATCCTTTGATGTTAATGAAGATAGAAAATTATTTGAAGGAATTGGATAATACTTGATTTGTACTCAAAAATTAAAACTGTCAGACCAAAGAAAAAGTCCATAGAATTAGGTTTCTAAGGACTTTTATTTTTAGTATTATAATATTAAGGAAATATTCTATGAGGATTGTCCCATGTTACACAAATAACTAACAGACTATCCATTTTTTTGTCAGATATTTCTCTTAAATCTTTTTTCTACATTTTCACCCTTTTCAATCGCAGAGCGTTCAAGACGACGGACACTGAGCTGAGGGCCATGGCTGCACCTGCAAACATAGGATTGAGCAGAGGTCCACCAAATACATGTAAGAGACCCATGGCGATTGGAATGCCAATCACATTATAAGCAAAGGCCCAGAAGAGATTTTGTTTGATGGTTCGCATGGTTGCCTGGCTGAGTTTGACAGCCTTGACCACATCCAAAATGTCACTATGCATGAGAACAATATCGGCAGACTCAATGGCAATATCAGTCCCAGAACCAATAGCCAGCCCCACATGGGCTTGAGCTAGGGCTGGGGCATCGTTGATGCCATCCCCCACCATAGCGACTGTTTTGCCCTGTTCTTGTAAGAGCTTGACTTGGTTGGCCTTGTCATCTGGCAGGACCTGACTGACCACCTTCTCAATGCCGACTTCCTTGGCAATGGCCTGGGCAGTTTTTTCATTGTCCCCTGTCAGCATGACCACTTCTAATCCCATAGCTTGCAGAGCCTGGACAGCCTGACGGCTGGTCTCTTTTACTTTATCAGCAATGGCAATAACTGCTAGTAATTCTTGCTGGGTTGCTAGGAAAACAGGCGTCTTGGCTTGCTGGGCAAATGCCTCCGCAACTGCAGGTCCTTGGGAAACATCAATTCCCTGTTCCCGCATCAACCGTTCATTTCCCAGATAGATGGTCTGCTCTGCTATTGTCACCGAAAGACCACGACCTGAAAGAGCCTGAAAATCGGTGGCGGGCAAGAGATCAATCTTGTCTGTCTGAGCAGCTTGCAGGAGAGCCTGAGCCAAGGGATGCTCGGAAAATTGCTCACTACTTGCTGCCAGCTGGAGGACCTGCTCACGATTTTTAGTAGACAAGAGATGAATGTCTGTCACCTGAGGTTTGCCCTCTGTAATGGTCCCTGTCTTGTCGAAGACAAGGGTGTTCACACCTTGCAGGGTTTCAATAGCTTGACCAGACTTGAACAAAAGTCCGTTTTCTGCCCCTTTTCCAGTCCCAACCATGATAGCCGTCGGAGTTGCTAGACCCAGAGCACAAGGGCAGGCGATGACCAAGACGGCGATGATAATACTTAGTGAAAAAATCCATGATTCTTGCCCCAAGAAGTACCAGGCCAGCCCAGACAAGAATGCCAAGCCCATGACAACTGGCACAAAGACGGCAGATACTTGGTCAGCCAATTTGGCGATAGGTGCCTTAGACCCTTGGGCCTCTTCTACCAAGCGAATAATCTGTGCCAGAGTCGTATCACGGCCAACCTTGGTAGCCTGCATGGTAATGGCGCCTTGCTGGTTAAGGGTACCGCCAAAAACAGTATCGCCTAGAGCCTTCTTCACTGGCAGGCTCTCACCTGTCAACATGGATTCATCGACACGTGTCTGACCTTCTAGTACTTGACCGTCAACAGGAATCTGCTGACCTGGGCGAACAATGACCTGGTCACCGACTACCACTTCTTCAATCGGCACTTGCATTTCCTGCCCATTTCGTAGGACCTGGGCTGTCTTGGGAGCCAGATTCATCAACTTCTTAATGGCCTCAGAAGTCTGACCTTTGGACCTTGCTTCAAAATATTTTCCTAGGGTAATCAAGGTCAAGATAACGGCGGCTGATTCAAAATACAGTTCTGGATGGTGACCGTGCATGGCTACTTCTTTCCCTATCAGAAGAAAAGCAATCATCAAAAGACCTTGAACCAAGGCTGCCCCAGTCCCAACGGCAATCAAGGAATCCATATTGGGATGGCCTTGCACGAGAGTTTTAAAGCCTTTTTGGAAAAAACTGCGTCCCAAATAAAGGACAGGGATGAGCAAGATGACTTGGCTGACCGGATAAACTAGCGGTTGATGGAGCAAGGCTGGTAATGGAAGCCCACCCCAGGGCAACATAGGCCCCATAGCAATATAGAGCAAAGGAAGAGTAAAGACTGCTGACCAGACAAATCGTTCCCAAAGAATGTCTTCCTTGCTTGGTCCCTTGTCCACCGTCTCTTCTACATCTTCTGGTCTGATTAGCTGATAGCCTGCCTGCTCAACTGCCTTTTCAAGACTAGCTGGATTTTGCCTATCACGGCTATAACGGATGGTTGCCTTTTCTGTTGCCAGATTAACACTGACTTCTTCTACGCCCTCTAGTTTGCCCAGAGCCTTTTCAACCGTCATGGCACAGGAGGCACAGGTCATGCCTGAAATGTCATAAGACTCGGTCACCAAGTTATCGACTAACTGATAACCCGCCTTTTCAACTGCCTGACGAATATCCTCTAGTCCCAACAGCTTTTCATCGTAGTTAACACTCAATTTTTCAGTTGCTAGGTTGACACTGACTTCTTCTACTCCTGCTAATTTACCAACAGCCTTTTCAACTGTCCTGGCACAAGAGGCACAGGTCATGCCTGAAATGGGATAGGTTGCATGTTTCATATCCTTCTCCTTTGACTACATTTGTAATCACATTATACACAAAACGACTACATTTGTAAACGAATTTGTTTCAAAAAAAGAGAGGTTGCCCTCTACTTCTTCCTAGCCAACATGGTCGCAAATCGCATTTTGAGGAAATTACCATCTTCATCACGCTTATGGAGCTGACCAAAATCTTCATTGTACTTGACCAATTCCCAGTCACGGTAGTATTCCTTCAACTCTCCCGCTCCGAAGGTAAAGGAGAAATTCATCGGACAGGGTGCATCCTCCGTATCCATGGCCGCCACGATCAAGTTATAGCCACCCGGCCGTGTCTGCTCCTGCATATTGCGGATAATGGCGGGTACACGGTCACGCTCCAAAAACATGAAAACCACAGTTGAGATTATCCAGTCGTAGTCCTGCTCCAAACTAGCTGAGTTAATATCATAAGTCCCCGCCTGTAAGTCCAAGTCCTCCACTTCCTTGACCTGCAAAAGTGTCTGAATGCTCGGCACATGCTTATCAACTGCCGTCACCTCAAAACCCTGCTGAGCCAAGTAAAGACTGTTACGACCATGACCGCAACCCAAGTCCAAGACCTTACAAGGTTTGATAGTATTCAAGGCCTCCAAGACCTCCGAATGCGTCCGCGTGTAGCCGTACTTTTTAGCAAAATAATCCTCTGGCTGACAGAAAAATTCCAAGAAAAACTCTGTATCCTCTGTCAACAAGGTCACCCGATGCCAAGCCTGTGGCTCGACAAAAGGAACATCATCTGTCGGACCATAGACATATTCTCCCAAGATCTCATTATCATCTGAAATCGGCTCAAATTTGAGCTGCCCCTTCAAAACCTTGATTTTAGCCCAGGTACCCACTTTAGTATTGTGCTTGGTCAAAAAATGCTGGGGAACCGTATCCTGATTCCAAATGGGCATGCGTTTGTAAGGAACTAAAACTGTCATTATCTCTCCTTTTCCATGCTAATATTGTAGAAAAACTTCATGAAGTTTGCAAGCAACAAAAGACCAGGATTTTTCCCAGTCTTAGCGACTATTGATAGCCTTCATGGTTCGCTTGATATCACGGTCTTGCTCACGGCGTTTGATGGACTCCCGCTTGTCATAATCGTGTTTCCCTTTAGCAAGCCCTATCAGGACCTTGGCAAAGCCGTCCTTGATATAGACCTTGAGGGGAACCAGGGTCATCCCTGTTCCCTTGACCTCATTGCCCAAGGACTCAATCTGCTTCTTCCGCAAGAGCAACTTGCGGGTCCGCGTTGGCTCCTGGTTCCAGATATTGCCCTCATCATAGGGAGCGATATGAACATTAACCAACCAAGCCTCGCCCTGCTTAATCTGGGCAAAGCCGTCCTTGAGGTTAATCCGCCCCGCACGAATAGACTTAATCTCCGTCCCCGTCAGAACCATCCCCGCCTCCACTGTATCGACAATGGTATAGTCGTGGCGGGCTTTTTTATTCTGTGCAATCACATTGCCCTCACCCTTGGCCATGCCTATCTCCTTTTCTTCTTGTTCTTTTTAGCCACTTCTTTGTAAAATGGTTTCTTTTTCTTGTCTTTTTTCCCACTTTTTGACCTGTGGTCTTTCCCAGACTTGTGACGTTTGCTGTCGCGACCAGCGGCTTCTTGTTTGTGGTGCTTGCCCCGTCCTCGCCCTGACCGATCATCACGGTCACGGTTGGAGTGACTGGCCGTTCTCCGTTTGGCTTTCAGAGCTTTTTCCACAATATCCAGCTCGGACGGCACGTGGGCAAAATCAATTTCCCCTGTCATCTTGTCTGCCCGCGTTAATTTGATACGGATTGGCTGACCGACACGGAAGACCCGACCTGATTTCTCACCCTGCAAGGTCAGAGTCCGCTCGTGGAACTGGTAGTATTCGTTGAGGTTGGTGATATGAATCAGACCTTCAACCGTGTTTGGTAACTCGACAAAAAGACCAAACTTGACTACGCTAGACACGACACCATCAAACTCTTGCCCAACAAATTCTTGCATGAACTCTGCCTTCTTCATGGCTTCGACTTCCCGCTCTGCCTCAATGGCACGGCGTTCTAAACTGGACGAAGACTTGGCAAGCTCAGGGATGACCTGCTCAAAATGCTCTGCTTTTTCCGCAGGATTGTGACCATATTCCCGTACCATACGGTGAACCAGCAGGTCGGGATAACGGCGGATAGGACTGGTGAAGTGGGTGTAGAACTCCGCACCCAGTCCGTAGTGACCGTGGTTGTGCTCCGAGTAGCGTGCCTGCTGCATAGAACGCAGCAGCATCATGTTGAGGACATCAGCGTAAGGCTGGTCCTTGACCCGCTCCATGAGGTCCTGAAGGGCGTCCTGGCTGATAGAGCTAGCCGTTCCATAGACGGTCAGACCAAAGCTAGTCGCATAGTCGATGAACTTCTGCAATTTGTCTGACTTAGGCTCCTCGTGGATCCGATAGATGAAAGGCAGGTCCAGCTTGGCAAAATGCTCGGCAACGCACTCATTGGCCGCCAACATGAAGGACTCAATCATCCGCTCGGCAATGCCCCGCTGACGCAGTTGAATATCGACTGGCAGACCGTCCTTGTTGACGATGATTTTAGCTTCAGCTGTATCAAAGTTGAGAGCCCCACGCTTGTACCGCATTGTTTCCAGGGTTTCATGGAGTTTGACCATGAGGTCTACACTCGGTACGATTGCCTTGTATTTGTCCAACTTTTCCTGATTGCCCGCAATCATATCATTGACATCGGAATAGGTCATACGGAAGGTGGTTTTGATGACCGTCTGGCCAATCCAGTGCTTGACTACCTTGCCCTTACGGTCAATTTCCATAATAGCCGACTGGGTCAGACGATCCACATTTGGATTAAGGGAACAGATGCCATTTGACAGGCGTTCTGGCAGCATCGGCACCACACGGTCGGTCACATAGACAGAAGTCCCACGCTTGACAGCTTCCTGGTCCAAGGCAGAGCCTTCGGTCACATAGTAGCTGACATCAGCGATATGGACACCTAGCTCCAGATTACCGTTCTTGAGCTGCTTGATATGGACCGCATCGTCCAAGTCTTTGGCATCCGCACCGTCGATGGTGAAGATGATTTCATCTCGCAGGTCCAAGCGTCCTTCAAAATCCTTCTCAGACGGACTTTCTGGTACTCGATTGGCCTCCGCCAAGACTTCATCAGGGAATTCCGACACGATGTCCATGGATTCCAAAACTTCCAAGACATCGATTCCCACATCGTCCTTGTGGCCCACCACGTCCCGAATGGTCGCAACAAAGTGGTCCCGCTTCTTATTTGGATAGGCTTCAATATCGACTTTGAGGATTTCCGTTCCGGTCAATACCAGAGGTGACTTCTTGATGTAAATCTTCTGAGCGATTTTCTGGTTTTTAGACTTGATGTAACCTGCATATTCAGGCTTGTCTTCGTCAAAAACAATCAAGCCCACCGCAGTTTTCAGACTATGTTCTAAAATATCAATGACTTCCGCTTCCGCAGCCGTCCCCTTGAGCCTGTCCGCCACTTTCTTGATCGCCACTTCCACTCGGTCGCCCTCAATAGCGAAGTTGACATCGTCACGACTGACAAAGAGATCATCTTCCTCCTCATCAATGGTCACAAAGCCAAACCCTGACTTATGGGCACGGAAAATACCCTGCAAGGTCACCTTGTTTTTGGAGATTTTTGGAGCAGGAAGAGCGATTCGCCCTGCTTGGTCAAAGACAAGTTGACGGCTTCCTTCCATGCTGGAAACCAGCTTGACCAAGTCTGTGAAGCTCTTAGCAGAACTGGCTCCAAACTGATCTGCCAGCTGGTCCATGGTCACAGGACCAACTTCTTTAATATAGTTAATAATTTCGTTTTTCATGTTGTAATTACCAGAGTGCAGGATAAAAACCTAGCACTATTTCTCTTAGTGTGCGTTATATCCAGACGCAGTGGTTGATTGCTCCAACAATCAAATGATTGTTGGAGGTGGGAGATAGGATTTGCAAAGCAAATCTCAATAGTTCGCGTAACGCTCCGAACCATACCTATTCAACTTATGCGGGGGTGGGCAGACGAACTCTTTATACTTGTCGAGTTCTGGCCCACTCCCAAAAAAATAGACCAAGAACAAGTCCCAGTCTGATTTATCTATTTACTTGAAATGATAACAAGTGCGAGTGCATCCAACATCCATAAGAAAATAAGGATAGCTGTAATACGTTGCATAACCGCTTCAAAACCACGCGCCTTTGTACGCTCAAACAAGGCACCGCTCGTTGAGTCAAAAACGTTGCTAGATTGGTTCTTGGCTGGTTGGATAAAAATCACTGCAATCAAAATAACAGATAAAATCAACAGAACAGTTAACAATAGTTGATACATATTTTTTTCACTTTCTACAATAACTTTTATCATTGTACCATAAAACCTACTTGGTTTCAAGATGAAGGGTCACTTTTCTCTCTTTTGGACAGTATTTTAGGACCTCTATCTTATCTGGATGGGTCTTGGCATTCTTACTCGTCAGATAATTCTTACTGCCACATTCTGAACATTGCAAATTGATTTTTACTCTCACGAAACATCCCTTACTTTCAAGTAATTTCTAAAATTGGTCAAGGACCACAATAAATTGAACAATACTAAGCCACTGGACAAGTAAAAGACCCAGTCATAGCCCAGTTGAGCTGCTACACTTGACCCCAACATGGGCCCGATAACAGACCCCATATTGTTGAAAATCTGGTTATAGGAAAATATCCTTGAAATCCCTTCTTTAGGCGTCAGCTTTGTCAAAAGAGAATTGACCGAAGGCAATAGGGCACCTGTTCCAAATCCATAAAGGAACCGCAAAAGACCAAGTTGGAAAGGATTTTGAGCAAAGACGCAGAGAACATTGATCAACAGACTATAAAACAAGGCCAGCAACAACAGTCGATGATTACCAATCTTATCACCTAATTTTCCAAGATAACCCGATGTTACCAATGAAGCCATGCCAGGCAGGGAGATGATAAAACCAGCCACAAAGAGCAGGTTATCCGACTGACCCAAATGGCGCACATAGAGGGTCAGAATTGGCACCACAGCCTGAGCCGCTGCGATGATGACCATAGAAGTCACAAAAAGCCCCACCAACATCTGCCTATCTTTGACCTGGGCAAAGACCTCTGAAATGGTCAGTTGGTCTTCTTTCTTCAAAGGTTTAAAGTCCTCTCGAATTTGGAAAATGGTCAGCACTACAACCAAGGCATAGAGAAGTCCAACAAGGAGAAAAACAGCATGAACCCCAACCAACTCGGCTAGAAAGCCACCAAGGGTTGGTCCAATCAAGTTTCCAGCAACAGCTCCCGTTGACAAGGTCCCCAGAGCATAACCTGTCTTGTCCTTGGGTACCTGACTGGCAATCAAGGCCGTGGCATTAGGAATATAGCCTGTAAACATCCCGTTCAAGACCCGTAGGACAATCAGCCAAAAAACATTAGGCACAAAGGCCATACCACCCATAGTAAAAATCATCGCAAAAGCAGCCCGCACCATCATGGGCTTGCGACCGTAACGGTCCGCCAAACTCCCCCATATTGGTGCCATGACCGCTGCTGCAAAGGCATTTGCCGACACCGCCAGCCCTGCATAGTATTCCACCTGCCCCGCTCCCACTCCCAACTCCTCTACGAAGACCGAGATAAAGGGCATGACCAAGGTAAAGCTGACACCCGTTAAGAAGTTGCCCAACCAAGCTACCTTCAAATTTCGCTGCCAATAATGACTAGCCTCGTCCATCTTTCATTTCCTCCAAAAGTTGCGCAACCTGTGCTAAGGTCGCCTCAACCGCTCCCCTATTGTCAATCACCACCTGGGCTTGCAACCGTTTTTCCTCTAAAGAAAGCTGAGCTGCCAGCCGATTTTCCGCATCTTGAACAGCTAAGCCATTGCGTTTCATAAGCCGTTCCAACTGCTGCGCTCTATCGACATAGACCAGCCAGACTTCATCTACCTCCCCGCTATAATCCGCCTCGTAGAGCAGGGGAATATCCATGAAAATCACTGGTTCGGTCTGCTTGAGGGCATCCCTTCTAGCCAACAGCTCCTGCCTGATAATCTGGTCCTGCAAGACAGATAAACGAGCCCGCAATTTGCTATCCGCAAAAACAGCCTGACCCAGCTTAGCCCTATCTAGACTGCCATCAGCTGACAGGATTGCTTCCCCAAACTCAGCCAGTAAGACCTGATAGAGTTTGCCGCCCTTGACCTGTAATTCGTGAACAACCGCATCCGCATCGATGACTGGATAACCTTGTTCTCTCAGAAAAGCTGTAACGGTTGATTTTCCAGAGGCGATACCGCCTGTTAGACCGATAACTTTAGCCATCTTTCACCTGACACTGAGGACAGAAATGTGTCCCACGACCGCCCAACTGGATTTTGACAATCTCTGTCTGGCAACGGGGACAGACCCGCCCTGTCTTTCCATAAACTTGTAAATAATCCTGCATGGTCCCGTCCATGCCCAAGGCATTCTTATAGGTCCGAATGGTTGAGCCACCTTTTTCGATACCTAATTGCAGAACTTCTATGGTGGCTTGACGGAGGTCCGCCACCTGCTCTGCCGACAACAGATTACTCGTCTGTGCAGGATGAACTTGGGCCTTAAACAAGACCTCATCGACATAGATATTGCCCAAACCAGCCACCAAAGACTGGTCCAAAAGATACGACTTAATGGGCTTTCTCGACTTAGCTAACTTGAGTGCAAATTCTTCTAAGTCAAAATCTTCCTCCGTCGGCTCAGGACCAATTTTTCGACTGATAAAATAGGTATCCACATCTGCCTTGCCCAGCAGTTCCATGGTCCCAAACTTGCGGACATCCTGATAAACCAAGGTTGAACCGTCTGTGAAGGTAAAAAAGGCATGGAAGTGCTTGTTGGCAGGCACCTGGTCAGGAAAGAAATTGTACTTGCCCTCCATTCGCAAGTGGGAAATGAGGACATGGTCCGTCAGGTAAATCAAGAGATACTTGCCACGACGGTCCACATCTAAAATCTCCTGACCAAGCAATTCCTGACAGAAGACATCCACACCAGTCTTAATCATAGGGGCATAGGTCACCTCCACCTTGGCGATGACCTTTCCCCTGACAAGCCTATTCAAACCACGACGAACCGTCTCAACCTCGGGTAATTCGGGCATACTTATCCTCCTCACAGAAATTGCTGAGCTCAGCTCAGCAATCTACTTTAACCTTCTTAATATTCCTTCTCATTATAACCAAAATCGGCGAGGTCTAGTTTTTTGTCACGCCAGTTTTTCTTGACCTTGACCCAGGTTTCGAGGAAGACTTTGTCGCCTAACATGAGTTCGATATCGCGGCGGGCCATGGAACCAATTTTCTTGAGCATGGCTCCTTGCTTGCCGATGATGATGCCTTTCTGGCTATCACGCTCTACCATAATGGTCGCACGAATGTGAACCTTGTCGGTAAATTCATCACGTTTCATGGACTCGATGACAACGGCGACAGAGTGCGGAATTTCCTCACGGGTCAGGTGCAAAACCTTCTCCCGAATCATCTCAGACACCAAGAAACGTTCTGGGTGGTCAGTGATTTGGTCCGCAGGAAAATATTGGAAACCTTCGTCCAGGTTTTCCTTGAGAATTTCCATCAAGCGATTGACATTGTTCCCTTGGGTAGCAGAAATGGGCACAATTTCCTTGAAGTCCATCTGTTGACGGAAATCATCAATCTGCTCAAGTAACTGGTCTGGATGAACCTTATCAATCTTGTTAACAACGAGGATAACTGGAACTTTTGCCTGCTTGAGCCGCTCCATAATCATGTCGTCACCCTTGCCTCTTTTTTCATCAGCTGGCACCATAAAGAGGACCGTGTCCACTTCACGCAGGGTGCTGTAGGCAGATTCCACCATAAAATCTCCTAAAGCCGTCTTGGGTTTGTGAATTCCTGGTGTGTCAATGAAGACAATCTGCTCTTCCTCTGTCGTATAAATGCCCATAATCTTATTACGGGTTGTTTGAGCCTTATCGCTCATGATAGCAATTTTTTGCCCCATTACATAGTTGAGAAAGGTTGATTTCCCAACGTTTGGACGACCTAAAATCGCCACAAAACCTGACTTAAATGTCATGAATTCTCCTTAACTTCTAAAAAATAAAGTCCCAAATTTTCGGCACAAAGATAATAAGACCGGTCACCAGGGCAAAGCCTGACACAAACAAGACTGCCCCTGCTGCCATGTCTTTTGCATTCTTAGCTAATAGGTGGAAATGATAGTCAGAAGCCAAATCCACTACACTCTCGATAGCTGAGTTCATGATTTCAAAAGCAATGACCAAACTGATACTAAGCAAGAGGAAAAGCCATTCTGTAACAGATACCTGAAAAATCAATCCCGCAAGCACAACTAGGACAGCTGAAGCTAGATGCTTCTTCATGTTGCGCTCTTCCTTGAAAGCCGTCAAAAGACCTGACATAGCAAAGTCCAAACTGGCCATCAACTCCCTATTTTTCCAACGATTTTTTGAATTATTTTCTTGTAAGTCCATAAGCTGTCAAAATTTCTTCTTGTAAACCAAACATTTCTGCCTCATCTTCTGGTCTATAATGATCATAGCCATTGATATGCAGAAAACCGTGTACAGCTAAAAAGCCCATTTCGCGCTCGTAGCTATGACCATAATCTTCAGCTTGCTCACGCGCCTTATCGATAGAAATATACAACTCACCAATATAGGCATCAAAATCTTCCATCATTTCAGCCAATTCAGGATTGTCCTGCAAGTCTTCCTCGTCGAAGAAAATCTCGTTTTCTGGCTTATACTCTAGGCTGACTACATCTGTAGGACGGTCAATCCCACGGTACTCCAAGTTCACTTCATGGACACGCTTATTATCCACAAAGGTCACAGCCATTTCCTTATTCTGCTTGCCAATTTTTTCGGCAGCAAACTGGAGCAAATCCGTAATCTGCTCCTGCATCTGAGCAGAAACCTGCCCTGTTTCATCAATCATTTCAATATACATAACACTACGTTCCCTTTACAGTTCCATTATAACACAAAACCTATCAATGAGGAGTTTTTAGTGGTATAATATCCTCAGAAGCTATCAAAGGAATGGAAAATGTTACAAACACCGAAACATATTACTGCAATTATCGAAGCTCATTTGGACCAAATGACAAGGCTTGAAAAGCAAATAGCCAGCTACTTTACCCAGTTGGACCCTGCCAGTGCTGATCTCAGCCTTGAAAACACCACCCAAACCCTGCATATTTCCCCATCTGCTCTGACCAGGTTTGCTAAAAAATGTGGATTTTCTGGCTACAGGGAATTTGTTTTCGCATTTCAAAATAACCAGCAGTATTTGGATAAGCATTTTGAGAAATTGCAGCGCAGCCTGACGAAAAAAGTCTTGATCGACTACGAAGAAATCTTGACTGCCACCAACAATTTAGTGGATGAAGAAAAATTGGAAGAAATTGCCAAGCTCATTGACAGTAGTAAACGTGTCTACTTCTATGGTATAGGTAGTTCTGGCTTAGTGGCCATGGAAATCAAATCCCGTTTTATGCGACTGGGGGTCGTTTGTGATGCCATTACAGATAAAAACAACCTCATTTGGACAACCAATATCCTAGATCAGACCTGCTTGGTCATTGGACTCTCCTTGTCCGGTCAGACAGAAGAAGTCATCGAACACTTACACTTGGCTGCTCAGAAAGGGAGCACAACTGCCCTTCTAACCACCAAGACACCTTCTCAGTCCCCCTTTGACCAAGTCATTCCAGTCGCCTCTGTCCGCCATCTCAACTATGGCAACCGTATTTCCCCTCAAATTCCCCTCCTCATCATGCTTGATGTTATCTACGCCTATTTTTTATCCATCGACAAGGACAGAAAAGAAAGTATTTTCAAACAAACCATCAAGGAATAAGCACAAAAGGCACTACTGTATTTCAAGTAGTGCCTTTAATTAGTTAGCCGAAAAACGTGTCCCGATTAAATAATCATAGACATAGTCATTAACCTTTACATGCATGGCATCGTGGGCATATTCTGGTAAGATTTTCATTTCTTTTTCAACTTCCAGTCGATTGTAGATAGCAAATTGGGTTGATGGAGGACAAACTCCATCTTCTAAGCCCGTCACCATAGCTACTGGGCATGAAATCAAGTGAGCCAGATTTTTTACATCAATATAGGATAGGGTTCGAAGAACTTCCTCTTCCCTTTCATAAAACGGATCTGAAAATTTGAAATATCGAAACAATTCGTCGTAGGCTTCACTATTATTGCCAAGTTCCAAGACCCGTTTAAAGTCAGATAAGAAAGGATAGATGGCTACCGTTTTACTGATGTGGGGACTGAGAGCAGCAGCCACCAAGGCCAAGGCCCCTCCCTGTGAGGCACCGTAAGACACCAGGCGCTTCTGGTCAACAAAGTCCAAGCTGGCAATAATCTCAATCAGCTGATAGACATCCAGATAGACATCCTTATAAAACAAGTGGTCTGGTCCTTGAAGCATCCCTCGAATAACCTGCCCCTTAACAGTGAGACCATCAAATTGCCCCAAGTCTTGAGAACGACCAGCCTGCCCACGGACGTCCATAGCTACTACCCCATAACCAGCTGCTAAAAATTTCAAGTTCTCAGACCAGTCGGGTCCTTGACCCTGGTAACCATGGAAATAAAAGAGAACGGGAACAGCTTGCTCACTCTTTGGAAAGAGGCACTTGGCAAAAACCTTGGAACCATTTGTACCCGTAAAGGTCAGTTCGTAGCAAGCTACATGAGGCAAGCCACATTCTTTTTCAAGTAATACATGGTCTGCTAGACCTGTCAACTGATTTTTTTCATTTTGCCAGAAAGCATCGAAATCTGCAGGTATTTCCTGCCGACCACGATAGGTCAGCATATCCTGCAAGGTCATATTATCAATCATCATTCAACCTCTCTACAACTAGAAAAAAGACGGAAAGCTTCCAAATCTAAAGGAGAAGAGAAAGGGAAGGAAGCTCTCCATCTTATTGTATGTAGTCTTTTAGTTTGCTTTTAGTACTAGGCAACGAGCTGCAGGCTGTACTGAAGTACGGCAAAGCGAGTTAACGAAGTAATAAAAGATAAACTAAAATACTATATTATAGTAGCCCCTGCTTTTGTTGGAAATGATAAAACGCACCCAGCATACCAGCTGCATTCTCATGCTCTGCAAAGGCTAGCTTGGTCTTGTCTGCTAGACTTGAAACCAGGTTTGCCTTAAGAGCTGCTTGGATTTTCTCATAAAGATACTCTTTTTGCGCCATAATACCACCGCCAAGAATGACCACTTCTGGATTGGCTACATAGCAGATATTGGCAATACCTTGACCAAGATAGTTGACCATTCGGTCAATGGCAGCAATACAGTGAGCATCTCCTGCCTTGGCTTCCTGGAAAATCTTATAGCCGTTCCAGTCTGCTGGATCCTGATCATGTAAACGAGCCACTTCTTGGACAAGAGCCGTCGTTGAAGCCAGGTCTTGGAAAGCCCCATCTGAAAGGTGGAGATAGCCGACCTCACAGGCTGAATTACTAAAGCCATGGAAGATTTGACCGTCCACTAGCAAGCAACCTCCAATGCCCGTTCCAATGGTCAAGCAAATGGAAATCCGACTACCTTGACCAGCACCTGAAATACCTTCTGCTAGTCCTGCACAGTTGACATCATTTTCAATCTCACAAGGAAGTCCGAAACTTGTTTCAATTTCAGACTTAAACTGGGTACCAGCATAGTTTGGAATTTGTGGCCCTGAATAGAAAATCTCTCCCTTGTCAGGGTCAACCATCCCAGCTGATGAAATAGCTACACCTGAAAGGGCATCTTGGGCATGAAAATCTTCCACAAGTTTTTTGACTGTCGCTAGGATATGGGGGCCGCCCTTGTGGGCTTCCGTGTCTATCTTATAACTTTCTAGGACCTGACCCGCTTCATCCAGACGACCATATTTAATCTGAGTTCCGCCAATATCAATAGCAAGATAGGTTTTCATAGACACCTCCTAGGCACCAAATCTTTCCTTAGCATCGCGAATGACCTGAGCTGCTTCTTGGGCAATGATCAAGTCTTCTTCCGTCAAGGCTGTCAGAGGTTCACGAACAGAACCAATATCCAAGCCATCATTGATACGGATGACTTCCTTGATGACAGCGTACATATGACCATGACCGGAAACCAGTTTACCAATAATAGTATTGATAGTCGCCTGCAATTGACGGGCTGTTTCCAAGTCCTTGTCCGCAATCAATTGGTTCAAACGCAGGAAGAGTTCTGGCATAGCACCATAGGTGCCCCCAATTCCACCCTTAGCGCCCATGAGGCGACCACCTAAGAATTGCTCATCTGGACCATTGAATACCACATAGTCTTCGCCACCAAGGGTTACAAAGGTATCAATATCCTGCACCGGCATAGAGGAATTTTTCACACCGACCACGCGTGGATTTTTCAGCATTTCCTTATAAAGACTTGGTGTCAAGGACACACCTGCCAGTTGCGGAATATTGTAGATGATGAAATCTGTATTTGGTGCGGCTGCACTAATACCGTTCCAGTAAGCAGCAATGCTGTACTCTGGCAAACGGAAGTAAATCGGTGGGATGGCTGCAATAGCATCAACACCCAATTCTTCCGAATGACGAGCTAGCTCCACACTGTCCTTCAAATTGTTACAAGCCACATGGTTGATGATGGTCAATTTACCCTTGGCAACTTCCATGACCGCTTCAAGAATTTGCTTGCGGTCTGCCACACTTTGGTAAATGCATTCGCCAGACGAACCGTTGACATAAAGCCCTTGAACACCCTTGTCAATGAAATACTGAACCAGAGCTTTTACACGTTCTGAACTAATCTCACCAGCCTCGTCATAACAGGCATAGAAGGCTGGGATAATTCCATGATATTTCGATAAATCTTTCATTCTAATTCCTTTTTAACTGTTTTTATTCTTGACCCAAATTCTCTAATGAATAGAAAGGATAGGCCCGCATAGGCAAAAAATAGTAGACAAACCAGACCGATTAAAAATGTCAGGTCTGAATAAAAGAGGATAGTAGCTACAAGTAGAAAGACCAGACCAACCATAGCGGTCAAGGACAGCATATTCCCCAGGCATAAAATTCCTTTTAGGAATAAGTCTTTCAACTGCAAATCAAATCGACTGGCTAACGGGTAGAGATAGACCCAAAGTAGCTGACTAAAGAGTAGGATGGCAATACAGCTTGCACGAAAACTGTCAAATACCAGACCAGCCTGACCCCAAATCAGATATAGATCCAAGAGGCAAAATGTCGTTAGCCCAATTTCTACCAGTGACAAGACCAAGCCCTGTTTCCACTGGCGACCAAAATGACCCCAGTAGGTCGACCAGACCTTGATTTTCCCTTCTTCATTCATGTCCCATAAACTCGCTTGGAGAGCTAGTTTGGCAATTCCCAAGGTAAAAAGAGGAAGACTTGCCAAAACAGTTAAGCCATTTAAGAGCATGAGATCAAAGAGTTTTTCTACCAGTTGCCATGCTGGATGATTAACATCAAACAAGGACTGAACCAGTGTTCTACCACCCTTTCCTTTCATTTACATCTTCCCCTTTCTATTGTAGTTGAGAACTAATCGTCTAGTAAGACTTTAATGACAAACTTGCGGACAGTCTTTTGTCCACCTGCCCATTGGTTTGGCTGATGAACCTCACCAGGTAGGAAAATGGCAAAGTAATTCCCATCAAGTAGGCAATCCACCCATTTTTCACTCGGAACAAAACCGATATCACTTGCTGGATCAAAACCAGTATCTTCTCTAACCAGACGACAACCGTAAGAAATTTGTTCCTGTCCGCTGATAACAAAATGGATATCCGCGTAGGAACGATGGTATTCAAATTCCTCCTTGAACTCTTCTGAAAGAGTATTTTCCTGGAGGAAATAATAGACGGCCTGACCAGCGATTTCATACCTGCCTAGATCCTGCTCGCGAAAATCACCCTTTTCCAAAACAGCCAAGGCAAGATCCAAATTGGGATGTAGTCCCTTATATTGTGAACAATTGTCAATATGATCATAAATCATGTATCTTTCTCCACCAACTATCCGAATTCTTAGCCTTTAACCGCTCCCATGGTGATACCTTGAGTAAAGGATTTTTGGAAGACAAGGAAGACAGTAACGATTGGCACTGCAGCCATAGCAGCTCCCGCCATAATAACACCATAGTTGGTTGCCATTTCAGCCTGCATGGTTGCAACACCTAGCGAAATAGTCAAATTCTGACGAGAAGTCAACATAACCAACTGCATGAAGTAGTCATTCCAAGAGTTGATAAAGGTAAAGATAGCCAAGGCCGCAAAACCTGGTTTGACAATTGGAAAGGCAACATTCCAGAAGGTAGACACTTCTCCACAACCATCAATCTTAGCAGATTCCAAGAGTTCTGTCGGAATATTTTCTGAGAATTGCTTCATCAAGAAAACACCGAATGGCCAGCCAACTAAGGGTAGAATAACTGCCGCTAAGGTATCATGAATACCCATAAAGTTGATAATCCGTACCAGAGGCACAAGTACAACCTGTTTAGGAAGAGCCATGGCAGCGATGAAGATTGAGAACAAAATCCGCTGTCCGTAGAAACGTTTCTTAGCCAAGACATAACCTGCTAGGGAGGAAGTCATACAAACCAAAATCATGGTCGCCAAGGAAATGAAGACAGAGTTCCATAGCCATTGTAAGGCTGGGTTCTGTACTGTCAACTTGGTAAAGTTTTCCAAGGTTGGCTGGGTTGGCCACCACTGAGGTGGAATGACAATGGTATGAGGCTGTGACTTAAAGGCCCCTGTCATAATCCAGTAGAAAGGAAAGATGAAAAGGATAGTCAACAAGAGCAAAATAATGGTTGAAATGACACCAAAAGGCGTAATGTTTTTCTTTTTCATGGTCTCCTCCTTTCTAGTACTCCACATCATTACCCAAAATCTTAAATTGGGCAAAGGAAATCAAGGCAATCATGACTGCTAGGAAAACACCCATGGTATTTGCATAACCATATTCAGACAACTTAAAGGCCTTTTCGTACAAGTAGTACATGAGGGTCGAAGTCGAATAGTTTGGACCACCCGAAGTTAAGAGCTGAATAAGGGCAAAACATTGGAAGGAGTTAATGGTTGTAATAACTGCAATATAAAGAGTTGTTGGCAAGAGGCTTGGCCATTTGATTTGCCAGAAAACCTGATGCTCATTGGCACCATCCACACGCGCAGCCTCTACCAAGGAATTATCAATATTTCCCAGAGCTGCAATGTAGAGGATAATAGGCTGACCAACTGAAGTTGTCAAAAGGATAATGATAATGGCTAACAAGGCCCATTGCTTATCTCCCAGCCAACTGATGTTTTGCTCGATGATTCCACCAGATTTCAAGACAAAGTTCAAAATACCTGATAGTGGATCGTAAATCCATTTCCAAACAACCGTTACAGCAACGGAACCCGTTACAACAGGCAGGAAGAAAACTGCACGGTAGAAGGAACGAGCGATGACATTCTTTTCATAGGTCTGCGAAGCGACAAAGACTGAAAAGAAGACAACTACTGGCACTGAACCAACCACGATAATCAACGTGTTAATCAGAGATTTGATAAAGATCGGATCATTAAACATCCGTACATAGTTATCCAGTCCAACAAAGGTGAAATCTGTCATGGTATAGTTAAAGAAACTGGTGACAAATCCCATGATCATTGGAGCTAGTACAAAAATGGTGAAGAAAATGAGAATAGGAGCCAAGAAGGTATAGGATACAATGGTTTCCCGCATTCTAATCTTATTTATCTGCACTTAGAACACCTCAATTCTATTCGTAATCATTCTTTATGAAAATCAAAATACCTACTGAAAAAATAATTCTTGATTTTCACAAAGCATGAAAGGAATGGCTCCTTTTCCATATCTATTGAATAGCTAACAGAGAAAAGGAGCCTCATTCAATTCATTTATTTAATGGTTGCGTTTGCTTGCTCAGTGAATTCTTTCAAAGCAGCCTCTGCTTCTTTTTCGCCATTTGATACAGCTTGAAGCATTGGGAACCAAAGAGTTCTCATTTCAGCAAATCCATCAATTGTGTTGTAGTATGGTGAGTAGTAACCAGTCCACTTGTCAATAGTAGCCATGCGTTCGTCATCATAGAGAGCACCAAATGATGTACGAACTGGGAAGGCACCTGTACGAACAACGTTCTTAGGACCCCATTCTTTGTCATCTGCGATGAACTGGATGAATTTCTTAGACGCTGCTACACGAGCTTCGTCGCCATTGTTGAAGACTGCAAAGCCGTTTACAAGGTATTCGAGAGCTGCTTTACCATCTTCAGATGGGAATGGTACTTCAAGAACTTCTACTTTAGATGCTTCTAACAATTGTCCTTGGATACCATTTTGAGCAGGACCCCAAAGGATAGTGTAAGAAGTTTGACCGTTTGCAAAGTTTTGGATGTCATCGCCACCTGCGTATTGAGAGCCGTTCATCATGTAGCCGTCTTTAATCCAGCCAGCTGCCTTATCCAAGGCTTTGATCATTTGCTCTGAATCAGTAGTATACTTAGTTACGCCTTCGTCTGTGATGCTACCACTGTAAAGGTTTGCCAAGAAGGCACGAGTACCTTGGTCACCACCTTGACCGTTAGAGAAGAGGGAACCAGGGTTGTAACCCTTGTCTTTCAAAGCCTTGATGACTTTTTCAAAGTCGTCTGTTGTCCAGCCATCTTTTACAAGGTCAAGAACACCAGCATCTTTCAACATCGCTTTGTTGAAGGCCATATAGAATGGAGCAGAGCTGAGTGGGTACATGTAGGCAGTATCACCAGCCTTAGATGCTTGAATGATGTTATCGTTGTTCACATCTTTGACAAATTCATCTGTGAAGAGGTCGTTCAATTCAGCCAATTTACCATTTTTTCCGTAGGTGATGATACGGCCTGGTGCATCGAAGAGAACGTCTGGAGCAGTACCTGCTTCAATAGCAGTCGTGATTTTTTCTGGACCAGATGTAAAGTCAATGGTTTCCAGTTTTACAGTAATGTCTGGGTTAGCTTCCTCAAAAGCAGCAATAATTTTTTGCTCATAGGTACCAACACCGTCTTCTGTATTCTCCTGTGTGAATACTGGGAAGACCCACCAAGTGATTTCTGTCTTACCAGAAGCACTTGATTCAGCTGTTTTTTCAGCAGTTGTATTACTGCTACCACCACTACATGCTGCGAGTGACAAAACTGCCACACCAGCTAACAATGAATGTATGATTTTTTTCATCATTCTTCTCCTTTATTTTTTTGCTTCCCCATATGGGGTTATTAGACTATGTAACTATTTTTTCAGAGCCTGGATAAACCGCTCTGCTATTTCCTTAGGACGAGTAATGGCTCCGCCAACGACGATACCTGCCACACCTAAATCGTGAATGGTTCTAGCTTGATCTGGATAGTGGATTTTTCCTTCTGCGATGACATCAATCCCAGCACGGCAAAGTCGGTCAACCAGCTCAATATCCGGTCCATCTTCTTGTCGGCTATAGGATGTGTAGCCTGATAGGGTCGTGCCAACAAAATCAATACCTGCCTCGTAGGCTGCCACCCCTTCTTCATAGGTGGAAATATCTGCCATGAAGAGTTGATGTGGATATTTTTCTTTGATTTGTTTGATAAAATCGACAATGTCCAGACCATCATAACGCTCACGTTTGGTGCAATCCAGGGCAATAACTGCAATGTCTAGCTCAGCTAGCTCGTCCACCTCTCTCATCGTTGCCGTAATGAAAGGCTCCTGAGGAGGGTAATCTCTCTTGATAATTCCGATAATAGGTAAATCGGTTACTTCCTTGATTTCTTTAATATCTCGAACACTGTTTGCTCGAATACCTACAGCACCCGCTTCCTGGGCTGCCTTGACCAATAGAGGAATAACTCCGCCTTCTTCACTATATAAAGGCTCACCTGGTAAAGCTTGACAGGAAATAATAATGCCATCTTTAATTTGTTCTTTTAAGGCTTCTTTGCTGATGGTAGCCATTCATTTCTCCTTTCTATTACCGGATCCGAGTTAGCGCTTACATTATTATTATACAATATATTGACATCTTTTCAACAGACTTTTACATTTAAATTTTAATTTCTGTCTGAAGAAAGAAAAGGGGATTTTTTGAAACTACTTTCTATTTTCTAACTTTTTTATAAAAATAGTTTCACTTGCTAAAATTGAAAAACCAGCCGGCTAGTTCGACTGGTTTTCAAATTCTATTCTTCATCTTTCAAAGCATAGGGCTGCAGTTCGGGATTGATTGGGGTGTTAATCAGGTTATTTGCGTAGTTACAGAGGGTTGCAAGGCTAACACCTAGCACAACATCCAAGGCATTCTCAGCTGTATAGCCGGCTTGGAAGAGTTCTTCTAGTAACTGGTCGCCGACCTTACCTTTTTCATGAATTACCGCTAGGGTAAAACGAGCCAGTGTATCCAATTTCGCATCTGCCTCAATAGGCGTCCCCTGACGAAGAGCCTGCAAAATCTCATATGGCATCTTGATTTGCTTGATCGATATAGCAGTATGACCTGCTACACAGAAGCCACACCCATTAGCAACCGCTGCTGTGATTTGCACGACTTCACGTTCAGTCGGTGTCAGGCTGTTGCGGCGATTGATACCTCCTACTGTCTGATAGGTTTCCAAGGCAGTTGGAGAATTGGCTAAAAGTCCAATCAGGTTGGGGATGTAGCCGCCATTATTTTTCTTGACCGTTTCCAAATTTTCTTTCAAATCAGGTCTAACAGTGTCCAAGGTATGAATAGGGAAAATTGCTTGTGTCATAGGATACTCCATTTCATGATTTTTTTACATCAAGTCATCAATCCTGACTTCCATGATATAGCACTATCCTATCATAAAAATAGGCAACCTACTAATATATTTTATCTATCACACCCATAAAAAAAGGCTAATCCATCTGGACAATCGCCTCTTTTAAGTCCTCCCACTTGTCCACTATCTTGTCTGGGCTGACACTGGTTTCAGGGGCTGGACGTAACCTATGATTAAACCAAATAGCCTTCCAACCACAAGCCTTGGCCCCTATGACATCATTCTCAAAGGAATCACCTACATAGCAAATCTCATCAGAGGTAAATCCTAAACGTTGCTCCATAACCTTAAAAATATGAGGATTCGGTTTTGCTACACCCAACTGACCTGAAATAAGAATTAAGTCTTGCTCAAACCAATTCAAGAGACCCAAGGTACGTACCTTACGCAATTGGTGGCGATGAGGACCGTTTGTTATAATCCCAAGTGCAAGTCCCCTTTCTTTACAATAGGAAAAAATCGCCGGAAATATGGGACTAAGCTCCAACTGCCCTTGGAAATAATCATAATCAATCTGAATGGTCAAAGCTAGAGCATCCGATACCTGAAATCCAAAGTCAGCTAGAGCTGCTTTCATCCGATAGATATGACTGTCCTTTAAACTCATCTTGCCAGTCGCTGCTGCTTCAAATACCTGATCCGCATGATGACGAAAGGCTAGATAAAGGGGACCGACTAGCTCATCATCCACCTGCAAATGCCTATCCAAAGCCTTTTTGAAGGGCTGGATTTGGTCATACAAGGTGTCATCTAAATCAAAAATCACTGCTTTCATGCTTTGATTATAACAAAAAACCTAGCCTCTTGACTAGATTTTCTGCTTTGAATCATTGCCAGATCCCTTCACAGACCTACACACTCTCCTCAGCCGAGGACCAAACACTGACTAACTCTCTTGACAGGTGATTGATATACAGAAAAGCTACTCCCGCAATCACAAGCGTCGCCAGGATGATCTCCACTTGCAAGACAAAGAACAGCAAAGATTGAAGTCCCACCAACTTCCCTAGGGTCAGTTTTAGGGAAATAGCAGAGCTGACAAGTGGAAAAGTAAAGGCTGCAAAGAGAGGACTAAAACCATTTTTGGTCAATCGTCTGAGCGAGAGAACCACTGTTAGATAGAAGGATTGTGACAGGACTAACAAAAACACAAGCAAGCGCAAATCTACCTGCTCTGCCAATTGAAGATAGGCAGTTAAGAGCAGGGCAGTCGGAGCTGCAAAGATAGCTAACAGGGGAAATTGAGCCTGAACCAATTTAACACGCAGCAAACGATACACAACAACTGGCAACAAGATAGCAAAGGAAATTCCCGCAAAAATCAGAGAAAACCATCCTAGTCTAAAGGCCTGATAGACTGGCGCAGTCACCCCGACCATGGCAAAACCTACATAGACGATAAACCAGCTTGGAAAAACTAACTCCAACTTCCTTTGACTGATAAAACGAATTGAGAAATAGACAATATAGATTCCATACAGGGCGACCAGAGTCAGCCAAATTCCTTTACCAATTCCCAAAGGTAGAGGAGGAAGACTGGCTATCAGCAATAACAAGCCCATAAAAAGCGTAGCAAAACAAGAAGCAACAATGGGAGTGGGAAAGAACTCGACTGGACAAAAAAAGAGTTCGTCTTCCCACCCCCGCACAGTTGATTAGGTCAGATTTGGAGTGTGAAACACGAACAAATCTGCCAATCAACCACTGCGCTGAGATGTTGATGCGAACCCTGAGAAGAGAGGCTGGACTTTTTGCCCAGCCTCTTGTTTTTGACCAGACAGCAAAAATTCTGGTAAACAAGAGACTAAAGCCCAGCAGGGCAAGGGCTTGCAAACTTGGCTTGATAAGGGAATGAACCGGATCTAATAGATTGGCCAAAGCTACCAGAGCCAGTAGCAGACCTGAAAGGGCTAGGGGGACTTGGACTAAACTTCTTTTCATATTGGACCTCCGTGATAGATATGATGACTGATTATAACAAGTTTAAACGAGTTACCCCTATCCTATCAGAAAAAGAAGATCCTTACTAATATATATTATTTATCCATCCTATAAAAAATGACTATACTCCCCTTCTCCTACACCCTAGCCTGTATCTCATGCATCTGCGCATAAACACCGCCCAAGGCAAGCAGCTCCTCATGTTTGCCACGTTCAATAATACGACCTTGGTCCAAGACCAAAATCTGGTCTGCATTTTGAATAGTGGACAGACGATGGGCGATGATAAAGGTGGTCCGCCCTTCCTTGACCACTTCCATAGCGTGCTGGATAATTTCTTCTGTTTCCGTATCGATATGAGAAGTCGCCTCATCCAAAATCAAGATTTTGGGATTGGAGTAAAGGGTGCGGGCAAAAGCAATTAGCTGGCGTTCCCCACTAGAGAAGGTTGACCCCTTTTCAAATACTGGTTCATCGATACCTTGTTCCAAGCGAGCAAGCATTGGACCTGCTCCAACTTTTTCCAGGGCCTCTATGACTGCCTGTCTATCCATCTTCTCCTTATCCATAGCCACGTTGCTAGCGATGGTTCCAGTGAAGAGATAGGGATCCTGAAGGACAATCCCCATGTGACTGCGCAGGCTCTCACGGGAATAATCACGGATATTTTTCCCATCAATCAAAACCTGCCCCTCCTGAGGATCATAGAAACGGTAGAGGAGGTTCATAATGGAGGACTTGCCTGAGCCTGTGTGACCCACCAGTGCAATGGTTTCTCCCTTTTCTGCCTGAATGGAGATGTCCTTGAGAATAGGCTTGCCAACTTCGTAGGCAAAGGTCACTTGGTCAAAGACCACCTGACCGTCTGTCACCATCAATTCAGCACTACTATCGGGCTCCGTTTCTTCTTCCAGCAAGCCCATCAACCTCTTACCTGTTTCAATCGACCGAAGGAGATTTGGAAACTGCTTGACCAAGGCACCAAGGGACACAAAAATCCCTTCAATATAATCAATATACACAAATAATTTACCCGGTGACAAGCTCGATTGACCTTGTAGGAATTGATAGCCAATAATGGTTAAAATCCCTGTCACAACCAGAAATTTCAGAAACTCCGTCAAGGTCCATGTCGAGCAGGATTGGGCCCAGATAATCTGGTTATCTGCAAGGCGCATCTTATCTGCTGTCGCTTCAAACTCAGCTAGCACTCTCTCTTCCTGACCATAGAGCTGGATCAAACTAGCACCATTCATGGTTTCATTGACCTGAGTATTGACCTCACTTCGAGCATCGTAAAAATCCTTCATAGGCTTATCGGTCAACTTTTTATAGATAAATTGAATACCGATAAAGACTGGAATTAGTAGCAAGAGAGCAAAACCTAGACTAGGATTGATGTAGAAAACAATCCCGTAGGTAAGAAGCAAGCGAATAAAACTATTAAAGACATTAACAAGAGTACCGTAAAACTGATTGCGCAAGGTTTCAGTATCGTTAACAATACGAGTGGCAATCTTACCGGCAGGTTTATCATCAAAATAGGAAATGGGCAGGTGCTGCATAACATCATAGGCCTGGTTGCGCAAATACTCTGCGATCCTATTGGCCGAGTGCATCAAGATCCGCATGGAAAGGTAATAGCCAAGTGCACCCAAGAAAATCATGGCCACATATTGACTTGCCATCTGCAAGAAAAGGGCTTCTTGGAAGGGTCTGCCTTCACTCAAGGCCCTTAAAGGTCCATCAATGGCTTTTTGAATAATGAGAGGGGCAAATCGCAAAAGACTAGAAGCTGCTAAGTAACAGATAACAGCAAACGTAAAGAGCCACTTAACGCGACCAATTTGCTTCAATAAAAATCCTAAAACCTTCATTATTCTCCTCCTTCCTGACTTTGTTGGCGCTGGTATTGTTCATAGTACCAGCCTTCTTGGGCTAGCAGGTCTGCCGGTCGTCCTTCTTCTACAATGCGACCTTCATCCAAGACCAGTACCCAGTCCGCATGGTTGACAGCAGACAGGCGGTGGGTCACAATGACATTGGTCTTGCCTGCACGTTCTTTCTGGATATTTTGGATAATCTGGCCTTCTGTTCGAGCATCAACTGCTGACAGGGAATCATCTAAAATGAGCAAGTCTGGCTCTCGTAAAAAGGCACGCGCAATAGAAATCCGTTGTTTCTGACCGCCAGAAATAGACACACCCCGCTCGCCAATCATGGTGTCCAGTCCATGACTCATCCGCTCCAAGTCCTGGCTAAAGGCTGCGGTTGCGATAGCCGCTTCAATTTCTTCCAAACTACTGTCACGCTTACCAAAGGCAATATTTTCCCCAACAGATTTTGAAAAGAGAATGTGTTCTTGGGGAACATAGCCAATTTTTTGCTCCAGGCTTGAGCGTTTGAAGTCAAGGACAGACTGATGATTAACAAGAAACTCACCCTGCCCAACTGGATACTGACGTAACAATTGTCTAACCAGACTGGTCTTGCCGGAACCCGTTTTCCCAACAATCCCGACTGTCTGACCGGCTTTCAAGGTCCAGTTAATCTCCTGCAAACTCGGACGGTCCGACTGAGGATAGCTAAAGCTGTAGTTCTTGAAAGAAATACTATCTAGCTCGGCTATTTCTACCGAGCCATCCACTTCCAAGTCATCTCCTGTTTCAATCAGCTCCTGCAGTTTTTCAAATGAAGTCTTACCTGTCTGATAAACTAGTATGAAATCCGCCAGGGTCCAGAAAGGCTCTAGGAGGGAACTGACATAGAGTTGCAGGGCGATGACCTGCCCCAGACTAAGCTGACCAGACTTGACTGCCCCTGCTCCAAGCACCAAGACAAAGATAGTCGACAAACCCAGACCGACCGTAGCCAAGGGGTTATAAAGAGATTGCAGGGTAGTAATCCGGTCCCCACCATCCGCCAATTCCTTGGTTCGAGCCTGAAACTGCCCCTTTTGAGTTGCCTTTTTGCTATAGGCACGGGTTACACGAATACCCTCGACAACTTCCAAGACCTCATTATTGAGCTGTGCAACTGCCTCACGGTTGGCATCAATAGCCAAATCCTGCTTGCGACCAATGAAAAAGAAAGCAACTGCCATAAAAATCATCGGTAAGATAGCCAGGAAGGAAATCTTCCAGTCAATCAAAAGCATGGTAGGAATGATAAATGCCAACATACCACCGGAATAGACCACAATCATGAGCCCATAGCCGACCATCTCCATCAGCCCATCGACATCCGTAGAAAATCGGGTCATGACATCCCCAGACCGAAATTTTTCATAAAAAGGTGTCCGCATTGTCACCATCTTTTTAAAGGCTCGTTGTTGCATATCAAATTTGAAATTAACCGAAGCCTGAAAAAGCTTAAGATGCCAGATAAAACCCATCCCATAATTGAGAAAGGTCACCAAAAGCAAGAGGCCCATCTCTTGGACTAAAATCCGCTCAGTCAAGCCATTCTTGGTCAGCGTATCCACCATCCTCTGAATAATCTGCGTTGGTATCAAGAGGGTTATATCGTAAATAATCAAGGTCACAACAACCAGCAAGTAGAGCCACTTGTGTTGTTTGACGTAATCAAATATCAATTTAAACATATTTCTCCTTTAAGTTAAAACTATTCCTTTCTAAGCACAAAAAAGCCTAGGTGTCTATCACTCCACCTAGGCATGGCTCAGTCCACAAAAATAGACCAACTCTCGAATAGCCCTGAAAAGCCCACCTGACCATGATAAGACATGCCTGACTTTCCCACTATTCCAGAGTAGGCCCACGAAAACTTCAAAAGTCTTTCAATGAGCCCTGTTTTCCTGCTTAGAAAGGAGTGTATGATAAAAAATAGCTTGCTGAAGGACAAGTTGTGTGTTCATTTGTTTTACTCCTTTCTTTTTTCTAAGCCCTATTCTAACATAATAAACTGACAAGTCAAGATTTTTTTGATATCAGAGGAGAATTTGGGGCAGACATAACAAAAACCCTTGTGTTTCAAGGGTTTTTCAGCTTATTTTATGCTAGTTGCCGGGATTGAACCGGCGACCTCATCCTTACCATGGATGCGCTCTACCGACTGAGCTAAACCAGCAGTACTTTATTAGTTTACCATATTTTATCTATTTGTCAACACTTATTTAAAAAAGCACCCCCTCAATCCTGAAAGTTCTTCCTAGCTTTTAGTTAACAACACTACAGATGACCCGCGCCAACTAATACAATAAAATATTCCTATAACTGCACAAGCAAAGAAGAAATGGATTCCCCTTCTCACCACTCGTATGCATAATTTAAAAAAATATGGTCCGTCACTAGCATCAGTGCGGACCTTTTATTGTCATTAAATTTTCAAGTAACGGTTCATGGAAATAACGGAACCAAGCGAACCGATGAGGATACCAATTACAAATAGGGAACCAACCATACTTGGAATGAAAATATCCATGCTAATCAAGGACAGGTCTTGGCTGGCAAGACTGGCATTGACTGAATTGTAAAACATCTGATAGAGGAAATAAACCAAGGCAGATGGTAAAATCGCACCAAGTAGACCCACCCAGGCACCTTCCCAAAGGAAAGGACCACGGATATAACTATTCTTGGCACCCACCAAACGCATAATCTGAATTTCACGACTACGAGAAATAATGGTAATCCGAATGGTGTTGGAAATCAAGAAGATGGCTGTGAACAAGAGCAAGCCTGTCGCCGCAAGACCCCATGTACGAACCATTGAAGCCAATTTGAAAATACGCTCGGTCTCCACCTCACCATCACGGACCTCTGTCACCCCATCAATTTTTGCAACTTCTGCCGCAACCGATTTTACATACTGGGGATCTGTCGTATCAATAATATAGGCATCGTAAAGCGGGTTAGCATCTCCTTGGAAGAGATTCCAGGTTTCACCAAGAGTGTCGGTCAGCTTTTTCAACTGTTCATCCTTACTTGAGTAAGTAACGGTTTGCACATTTGGAAGGGCTGTGATTTGGTTGTAAACCTTATTAAAATCAGGGTTGGCTACTGTTTCACCAGCCTCATTGACAATCGTTTCAGCCTGATCTGTTGAATTGGCCCGTAAGTAAACATTGATACGAACATTGTGCTCCAAATCAGAAGCCAATTTTGCCGTATTTAAAATAACTGAAGCAAATAAACCAACCATAGCCAATGTGATGGTTACTGAAGAAATAGCCGCAACGGTCATCCAGCCATTTCGCTTCAAACTCTTGAGCGACTCAATAAAGTGTCTAAAAAATCGTCTAATCATCGTATCCATACTCTCCTTGTTCTTCATCCCGTACCACTCGACCGTCTTCGATCGCGATAACGCGGTGGCGGAGGGTATTTACAATCTGACTATTGTGGGTCGCCATCAGAACGGTCGTCCCCTGCAAATTGATCCGCTCCAAAAGGTTCATAATTTCCCAGGAATTTTCTGGGTCCAAGTTACCAGTCGGCTCATCAGCAATCAATACCTTAGGATTGTTGACAATAGCACGGGCAATGGCGATACGCTGCTGCTCACCACCAGATAATTCATTTGGGAAGGAACGGATTTTATGCTTCAAACCAACCAAGTCCAAGACTTCCATAACACGTTTTTTAATATTGCGCGGTTTTTCGCCAATAACTTCCATAGCATAGGCAATATTTTCAAACACAGTCTTTTTCGGTAAGAGTTTATAGTCCTGGAAAACGACTCCGACACTACGACGGAGCAAAGGGACATCTCTCTTCTTGATTTTAGCCAGGTCAAACTTCCCAACTGTCAAACTACCCTTATCAAGCTTTTCTTCACGATACAAAAGTTTGATAAAGGTTGACTTACCTGCACCTGAAGGACCTACAATATAGGCAAACTCTCCAGCCTCAACATTGACGGACACTCCTCGAAGGGCCGTCGTTCCGTTTCCATATTTCTTGGAAACGTTCTTCATTTCAATAATTCTCATAGGATATTCTGTCTAAGACAGTCCTTTCTTTAGATTTTAGCTAATTCGCCATTTTAAGTAAGCATCGATAAAGCCATCCAAATCACCGTCCATCACCTTATCGACCTGAGCTACCTCAAAGCCTGTCCGGTGGTCTTTAACCATTGTGTACGGCGTAAAGACATAGGAACGTATCTGACTGCCCCAAGTAATCTCTTTTTTATCTCCCTTGAGTGAGTCCACTTCTGCCGCCTTCTTCTCCTGCTCTAATTGATATAATTTAGCCTGCAAAAGTTTCATGGCACGGTCTCGGTTGCCATACTGAGTACGGTCAACTGTGGATTGAGTCACAATCCCTGTCGGAATGTGCGTCAAACGCACACCTGTCGATACCTTGTTAACGTTCTGTCCACCAGCACCACCTGAACGGAAGGTGTCCATCTTGACCTCATCATCCCTGATTTCAATTTCAATAGTATCATCCAATTCTGGCATGACTTCTACCGATGTAAAGGAAGTATGGCGACGTTTTGCTGAGTCAAATGGTGAGATACGCACCAAGCGATGAACACCCATTTCAGACTTGAGCAAACCATAAGCATTTGGACCTGTAAAGCTAAGGGTTACTGACTTAATGCCTGCCTCATCTCCAGCTTGATAATCCAAAGTTTCTACTGTAAAACCTTTGGCATTACCAAAACGCTGATACATTCGAAGCAACATTTCTCCCCAGTCCTGAGCCTCGGTACCACCCGAACCTGGATGAATTTCCAAGATGGCATTATTGTGGTCATAGGGTTCTGACAAGAGCAAGGTCATTTCATAGGCAGTCATGGACTTATCCAATTCCGCCAACTTCTCTACCAACTCATCCCGTACCGACTCGTCTTCTGCGAGGAAATCCAAAAGAATTTCAGATTCATCATATAAATCCAACATCTGATGGAAATTTCCGTAGGTGTTTTTTAATTCATTTAATTCTTGGGAAGTCTTTTGTGCCGCCAAATTATCATTCCAAAAATCTGGCTCCGTCATCTTATTCTCAAGAATGGCAATCTCTTCTTCCAGACCTTCTAAGTCAAAGAGACCCCCTAAAAGACGTTAATTTCTTGCCAAGTTCTTCAATCTTTTGGCGAATTTCTGCTGTATCCATATACACCTCATTTTTTATTTATCTTTGTATTATATCACATTTGTAGTCTATTTACCAAGTTGAGAAATGCTGTCTGCTCCGCTATGACATCTGCGTTATCTGATTGAATGCCTGCGATAAAATCTATCATCTCATCATTAGGCTCTTTCACCAACTGTCCCAAAGCCCAGATAGCCGTCGCCATGTGGACAGGATTTTGTTTCTTATCGATGATTTCTAAGAGTTTGGGAATGGCAGAGCGATCATTGCTATTGGCCAAGGCTATGATGGCATTGCGCTGAAGAATATTTTTTCCCCTCCAAGAACCAGCAATCAGGCCGAATTTTTCCTTGAACTGTCCATTCGACAAATCCAAAAAGGGAATTAACTCTGGTTCTGCCAAATCTGGATCGATCTCTACCACAGGAGGACTGGAAATTCCCTTGTTGTAAGGACAACAAATCTGACAAATATCACAACCATAGATGACCGTCTTGATTTTCTTGCGAAATTCTAAGTCCATCATGCCCTTATCTTGGGTCTGAAAAGACAGACAACGACGGGCATTCATTGTCGTATCCCCTAATAGACAAGACGTAGGACAGGCTGCAACACAACGATTACAGTCCCCACAGTCATAGTCAACTGGCTGATCTGGTTCAATTTCTAGATTGGTCACCAGTTCCCCTAAAAACATATAGGAGCCAAATTCCTTAGAGATAACCAATCCATTCTTGCCGATAAAGCCAATTCCTGCTCTTCTAGCAACGGCAGTATCCACCAAGGCCCCCGTGTCTACCATAGCCTTATATTCCAGACCGTCCGTCAATTGCTCGATCCCACGAGCCAAACGTTCCATCTTATCTTGTAAGATGTAGTGGTAATCCAAGCCCCAAGAACTGGGTGTGATTTTTCCACGTTTGAACTGAGTCTTTTGAGGTTTGACAGGCAAGTGTCGTGGATAGGCTACTGCTATAGAAATAATGGTTTTAGCTGACTGCAAAGACAGCTTAGGACGAATACGTTCTTCAATATTCTTATGTTCAAATCCAGACGAACGCCCCTCTTCCTGGCTAGCTCGGAGGGATTTTTCCAGATAATCAAAATCATCTGCCGTGGTAAAACCAATCTTAGAAATCCCTATTTCCTGAGAGAGCTTAATAATCTCTTCTTTGATATTCATTTTCTTCATTTTAACAAAACATTCCCATCTTTGGCAAGGATTACACAAGAAAATAAGTTGTTAATATAACAAAAATCGTAAGAACCAAAGAAAAGACATTCATGCGAGCGTAAGTTTTCTCATGCCAAATGCTCGTCAATACATACATGATATTGATGCCGATGGCACCGCCCAAACCATTTGCCAGCAAATCCGTTATATCTGCAATCCCTAACAAAAGCAAATATTGGGTCACTTCAAATAGAAGACTGACCAACAAAATCAGCATAAGATTGGAAACCCAAGATGCCTTACGAAACAAGATTTCCATGTAAATTCCAAAAGGAATGAAACTAATAATATTAAAGAAAATTTCTGGAAAATTCAAAATCCCATTATAAACGGCTGTCCCTGCCAGAGGGATGAGATTGAACTGGGCTAAATCATACCGACCGTACAGGATGGACAAGTCCATCTTAAAGACAATCATCCAGGTCAGTAAAAGGAGGTAGGTTAGAAATAAAAGGATACTCATTTTTCTAGTCTGCATAAAAACTCCCCCTTTCCAGCATATTTTACCATTATAGCACAAATACGGACATGAAAAATGTCACTTTTGTGACAATACACAGGTCTTGTTACAAGTAGTTTACAAGAAATGAAGAAAAGAAGGTTTTGAAAAACCTCCCTCCCCATTCTATTAGGAAAATGTCCGATTGCCATACTGAAAGGCTTTGAACTGTTGAATTTGAGCCATGAGCCGTTGGTAGTTAGCCTCCTTACAGGCCTTCATAATCAAAAAACAGTCAATGAATTTCCACACATATAAGCCCATAAACAAGAGCATACCAATGAGAATAAAAAGAGTCACAAAAGACACACCAAAGGTAATCAACTTGGCCGAGCCCATCCGCTTGTCCCCAATATAAAAACGGTCTATGCCAAACTCACCAAAAAAGATGGCTAAGATAAGGGCAATCACTGGCTGTCGCAATTCAACCATCATCAGCGCATTCAAAGCTCCCTCGTCCAAATCCTCTAGTTCTTTCTGAAGCAGAATTAACTTATCAGATGGTAAATAACTACTCTTACTAAACACATAATTTTGTAAATAATTCATATAGATCCCTCACTCACAGAAATTATAGCAGTTTCTTATTCTTCAAGCAAGCCTGAAGGGGAAAACAGCGACAGAAATCGTTTACATTTTTTCTTTTTTTGCTATAATGAAACTAGATTACAAGGAGGTTCTTATGAGAGTTATTATTCATTATCCAAAACCTATCAAGCAACTATCCTCCCAAAGACTTCCACTCCTGGTAGATGGAAAAATTGCTGGGACAGTTACTCAAGGAAAAATTTTAAGCTTACCAATTACACAACCATCTGTTACACTAAGCGTTCGAGGGGATAAAAAATCAGCCATTCAAGTTAAGGAGGGCGATAGGGTCCAAATAGTAGAAAACAGCAAATACTTCATTCTCTACTACTTCAGCTTGGCTATCCTACCAATCGTCTTACTGTTTAACTTACCAACTCTTGTAAAAACCATCCTCTCCATACTAGCACTAGCCATCACTTTGTTGGGACAAGCAATCTTCCCAAAATACCTTATCAGTACAGAAAAAAGCTCAGACCACTAAATCTGAGCTTTTTCAAATGATATAGTCTTCAGTTTGCTTTTAGTACAAGGCAACGGGGCACAGGCTGTACTGAAGTACGGCAAGGCGAGTTAACGAAGTAATAAAAGATAAACTGAATAACTATATTAGATAGCCTTTTCATCCAAGCCCAACTTACGTTGAACAAATTTAACAATTTCAACAACGACAACCATGAGGCCAGAACCGATAACAGCTACCAACCATTGAGTTGGAGTCAAGATAGATACCTTGAAGAAGGTATTGAAGCCTGGAATAACCAAGGTTGCCATCAAGAGTAAGAAGGCAGCCACGATAGACCAGTTAAAGAGTTTATTCTTGAACGGACCAACTGTGAAGATTGATTGGTAAACAGACTTGACGTTAAAAGCATGTACCAGCTGGATTAAACCAAGCGTCAAGTAAGCCATTGTAAGAGCATCTGCGTGGATGGCATGGTCGTCACCAGCATGCTCTGGATAAAGAAGAGCAAAACCATAAACACCCAACACAAGAATTGTTTGAAGGATACCCTGGTAGACGATAGAGCTCAAGACACCACCTGAGAAGAAGCTTGAGTTACGTCCACGAGGTTTGTGGTGCATGACACCTGGTTCTGCAGGCTCAACACCAAGAGCGATAGCTGGAAGAGTATCTGTTACCAAGTTGATCCATAGGAGATGAACTGGTTCCAATACATCCCATCCAAAGAGGGTTGCAAGGAAGATACACAATACCTCAGCCGTGTTAGCTGACAAGAGATATTGGATTGTTTTTTGAATGTTAGAGAAGACCTTCCGTCCTTCTTCAACCGCTACGATAATGGTTGCGAAGTTATCATCAGCAAGGACCATATCAGATGCACCTTTAGAAACTTCCGTACCTGTAATACCCATACCGATTCCGATGTCGGCTGTCTTAAGTGATGGTGCATCGTTCACACCGTCACCAGTCATGGCAACAACCTTACCATCATTTTGCCAAGCCTTGACGATACGAACCTTGTGTTCTGGAGATACACGCGCATAAACTGAGTATTGTTTGAAGACTTTTTGGAACTCTTCATCTGTCAACTCATTAAGCTCCGCACCAGTAAATACATGGTCTTCTGTATCATTCGGATCAATGATACCAAGACGTTTTGCAATCGCCTCAGCTGTATCTTGGTGGTCACCTGTAATCATGATTGGACGGATACCCGCTTCCTTAGCGACACGAACAGCTTCTGCTGCTTCTGGACGTTCAGGGTCAATCATACCAACCAAACCTGAGAAGACAAGATTATTTTCAACAATCTCAGACTCCAACTCAGGAATAGCATCCACATATTTGTAAGCCATCATCAAGACACGAAGGGCTTGTTTTGCCAACTCTTTGTTAGTTGCAAGAATGGCTTGTTTATCCGCATCGGTAATCGGACGAACAGTACCATTTTCTTCAATTTGTGTCACACGTTTGAGCAACTGGTCTGGTGCACCTTTAACTGCTACAAAGAAGTTGCCAGCAGCTTGTTGGTGAACAGTAGACATCAACTTACGTGTTGAATCAAATGGCAACTCTGCTACACGAGGCTCAGAAACCAAGACTTGACGAACGTCAAAGTTTTGATCCAAACCAAATTGAACAAGTGCCGTTTCAGTTGGGTCACCGATCAATTTACCAGTTGGGTCAACTTTTGTATCGTTGGCAAAGTTCATAACACGAAGCGTTGTATTGCTTGCATCCAAGGCTTCTTTTGCATCGACCAATTGACCGTTTGTATAAACCTTCTCAACCGTCATTTGGTTCATAGTCAAGGTACCAGTCTTATCTGATGCGATGATTTCTGTCGAACCAAGTGTTTCAACCGCTGGCAACTTACGAATGATAGAGTTACGCTTAGCCAAGACCTGAGTACCAAGTGAAAGGACAACCGTTACGATAGCAGGCAATCCTTCTGGGATAGCTGCAACCGCAAGAGCTACAGAGGTCATAAGGGCTGGTAAGATACCTTCACCACGTACGAATACAGATACCAACATGGTAATCACTGCGATAACCAATACTGCATAGGTCAAGACCTTAGACAATTGGTGCAGGTTCTGTTTCAATGGAGTGTCTGTTTCATCTGCATTGGCAAGCATGCCTGCGATATGCCCCACCTCAGTGTACATACCAGTGTTGGTAACCACACCAAGACCACGTCCGTAGGTAACGTTAGAGTTTTGGTAGGCCATGTTGACACGGTCACCGATTGGAGCATCTTCAGCCAAGACTGCTGACAAATCCTTATCAACAGGTACAGACTCACCTGTAAGAGCAGCTTCTTCGATTTTGAGGGAGTTAGCTTCTAATAAACGCATATCAGCTGGAACAACGTCACCTGCCTCAAGTAAGACGATGTCACCTGGCACCAAGTCCTTAGAATCAACCTCGACTACATGACTGTCACGAAGGGCACGCGCAACAGGGCTTGACATGTTCTTTAGAGCTTCGATAGCCGCTTCTGCTTGACCTTCCTGATAAACACCAAATGCAGCGTTCAAGATAACTACAGCCAAGATGATAATAGCATCTGTCAAACCATGAGAACCCTCAGTAATCACCGTCAAGAGTGCTGCTGCAATCAAGATGATAATCATCAAGTCCTTGAACTGATCCAAGAATTTAGCCAAGAGTGTGCGTTTCTCACCCTCATCCAATTCATTACGACCATAGTCTGCCAGACGTTTGCTAGCTTCGCTGCTAGACAAACCGTCTAAAGAAGACTCCATGCTTGACAATACTTGCTCTTCGCTTTGTGTGTAAAACAAATCGCGTTTTTGTTCTTTTGACAATTTCCTTCTCCTTTTCGGCCTCTTCTCTACCTTGTACAATAAAAAAGAGACCTGTTTTATTAAAACAAGTCTCGCTATTTAAGATAGTGCCGGAAACGATTTTCGGAATGACGACACTACCACGGAAAATTCCGTTAGCTACTCCCTCGATTTGCTAACTATTATAACAAATTTCTAGGGAATTTCAAAGAATATTTTCTATGAAAACGTTTTTCATTTCCATTCAATATGCATCTTATAGCTAGCAAATTTCTGCTGATTTTCTAACCCATTTAAATCATAATGAAGGATTAGTTCTTGCTGTTCAACACTCAACTGATACAGGCTGGTTTGTGTTGTAAAATGCTGGATCCCCATCGGCGTTGGAATAGTCACTATTGCTTCTTGTTTCTTCACAAATCGCATGATAGATTTGGGATTGGAAAAACGTGTCATAACCAGTTCGTTTTCATCACACTTAATGACAACTTTTTCTTCCTCATCATTCTGATAGATGAGGTAAAGCTTCTCATCTTTTTCCTTTACCTCTACTGAGAAAGTCTGATCTATCACTTCCAATTGGCCATCTAAATCAATTTCATTCCGTAGACGAATGTTCATGTTACCTCCTATGATGTTTTAATATTGGTAATGAATGATGAACGAAGCAAGGTCAGACCTGTAAAGGCTGCGATAAAGACAACTAAGATTTTCAAATTATTGATGTCCAAATTAGATAGGAAGAAGGCCGCTGTCAAGACACCCAAAACTCCTCCTACAATAATTCCAGGAACTCCTGGCCAATTGACCCGGCCCGATTGGATAAATTGCTTGGCCCCAGCAGACAACATCATAGCTGCATTCAGCATCATGACAGGAAGGGCCACCGCTGGACTAATGCCCATCAAGGAGAAGAAAATCAATTCTGGTGCGTAGTTGCCCAAGCCCATACTCAAAAGCATACCGATAAAAAAGTCAAAGATAATCCCAACAAGCAGCTTCCAACCTGTCAGACCACGAACATCATTGGCCAAGTCAGCACCAGGGTTGGTCACCATCCGATAGACCATAATCCCTGCTGCGACAATAAGCAAAATCCCCAAGACCCGCTGTACTTTCTTGGTATCCCAATGTTGCGTCACACGGGCACCAACTGAGGCACCTGTAAATGCAGCAATAGCCAAAGAAATCAAGGTAGTCATTTCTACTTCTACAATGGTGATAAAGAGCAAGGCCTCCAACAAGATAGGAATGATGTGAGCCGTCGTCATAGTTGCTGGAATCCGTCGGTCATCCTCTATCAATTTTGTCGCCTTCAGCAAACTTGTCGTTGTTGCGAAGGTCCCAATCCCCAAGGTATCCAACAAGTCTGTTACATAACCAATGGCAAAGCCCGTCCAAAATCTGTCTTTCAAAGAAATCTTATTTTTCCGAGCATAGCTAACAATCAAGTAAAGCATCCAGGCAATCATCCCCACAAGGATAAACTGGATAGCATGTAAAATAAGTGTATTTGTCATTCCTCCATTATACTCAAAAGATAGTATTTGGTACATAGCAATATCCTTGTTTTATGAGAAAAAAAGCCGAAATTCTAACGATTTTTGGTATAATAAATCTATGATAGAAAAAGTTTTTCGTGACCCTGTCCATAACTATGTTCATGTTGACCATGAATTGATTTACAAACTCATCAATACAAAGGAATTCCAGCGACTACGCCGCATCAAGCAACTAGGGACCACTTCCTATACCTTCCACGGTGGCGAGCATAGCCGCTTTTCGCACTGCCTTGGTGTCTATGAAATAGCACGAAGGATTACAGAAAAATTTGAAGAGAAATATCCACAAGTCTGGAACCCCTCGGAAAGTCTGATTACCATGGTTGCTGCTCTTTTACATGATATTGGACACGGAGCCTATTCCCATACCTTTGAGCGCCTCTTCGATACCGACCATGAAGAAATGACCTGTGCCATTATCACCAGTCCTGAAACGGAGGTCAATCAAATATTAAAACAGGTAGCTCCCGATTTTCCTGATAAAATTGCTTCCGTCATCAACCATACCTATCCCAATAAACAGGTTGTCCAGCTGATTTCCAGCCAAATTGATGTCGACCGCATGGACTATCTACTCCGTGATTCCTACTTTACAGGTACCAACTATGGTGAATTTGACCTAACCAGAATATTACGAGTTATCCGTCCTACAGAAAATGGCATCGCCTTCAAAGAATCAGGTATGCACGCAGTTGAAGACTATGTCCTCAGTCGCTACCAAATGTACATGCAGGTTTACTTCCATCCAGCCAGTCGCTCCATGGAAGTTCTCTTACAAAATTTGCTCAATCGAGCAAAATTACTCTATAAGAGCGAACAAGATTTTTTTGCTCGAACCTCTCCACGCCTGGTTCCTTTTTTTGAACACCGTGTTAGCCTTTCTGACTACCTAGCCCTGGATGATGGTGTCATGAATACCTATTTCCAGTCTTGGATTGACGGACCTGACCACATCTTATCTGACCTGGCCCAACGCTACATGAACCGCAAGGTCTTCAAATCCATCACCTTCAAGGCAGAGAATGAAGAAGACCTCAACCAACTGCGGAGTTTGGTAGCCGATGTCGGCTTTGATCCAGAATACTATACAGCTATTCATCATAATTTTGATCTGCCTTACGATATTTACCGTCCCAATGCCGAGAAGAAACGGACACAGATTGAAATCTATCGCAAGGATGATACCAAGGTCGAGCTTTCCACCCTATCACCAATTGTCCACTCTCTTTCTGGAACCATCCATGGTGATAGCCGTTTCTATTTCCCAAAAGAAATGCTGGAAGATACTGGTATTTTTAGCCAGCACACTACTGATTTTATCAGCCATATTCATAACGATCATTTTACGACTGGAGAAGAACATGTCCATTAAACTTGTTGCCATCGACATCGATGGCACCCTCTTAAATAGCCAACACCAAATCACACCCCAAGTATTTTCAGCCATTCAGGATGCCAAAAAAGCAGGTGTAAAAATTGTTATTGCCACAGGCCGCCCCATCTCAGGAGTTCGTGCCATTTTAGAAGAACTCAATCTCACCGAAGTTGGCGACTATGTCATCACCTTTAACGGTGGTTTGGTGCAGGATGCAGCAACTGGTGAAGATATTGTCAAAGATACCTTGACCTATGACGATTATCTGGACATCGAACTCGCTGCCCGCAAACTCAAGCTTCCTATGCATGCCAGTACCAAAGAAGGTATGTACACTGCCAACCGCGATATTGGAAAATATACCATTTATGAATCCATGTTAGTCAGCTCCCCTGTCTTCTACCGAACTCCAGAGGAGATGGCTGACAAGGAAATCATTAAGGTCATGATGGTAGACGAGGCAGACATTCTTGACGCTGCCATCCCACAACTGCCTGCTAGCCTGACTGCCAAATACAATGTTGCCAAATCTGCACCATTCTACTTAGAAATCACACCAAAAACAGTTAATAAGGGGCAAGCTATCATCCAATTGGCTGAAAAATTGGGACTGACAATGGATCAAACCATGGCTATCGGCGACCAGGAAAATGACCGTCCCATGCTTGAAGTCGTCGGTAATCCAGTTGTCATGGAAAATGGCAATCCAGAACTCAAGAAAATTGCCAAGTACATCACCAAATCAAATGACGAGAGCGGTGTTGCTCATGCTTTGCGAGAATGGGTGCTGCAATAACATATTAAAGTCAAAAAAAGACATCAGATTTAAAAATCCGATGTCTTTTTCTATACTTTTATTAGAAGTTCAACAATGCCAAGAAGCTTTCAGCTTCAAGTGAAGCACCACCAACAAGGGCACCGTCAACGTCTGGACAAGCCATGTATTCAGCAACGTTTGATGGGTTTACAGAACCACCGTATTGAACACGAACCTTGTCTGCCACTTCTTGACCAAAGTCAGCAGCAACAACGTCACGAACAGCTTTACACATGTTTTGTGCATCATCTTTAGTAGCTGATTTACCAGTACCGATTGCCCAGATTGGCTCATAAGCAATAACAAGTGATGCAACTTGCTCAGCAGTCAAGTCTTTCAAAGCTGCAGAAACTTGAGCACCTACGAATTCAACCGCTTTACCAGCTTCGTAAGTTTCAAGTGACTCACCACAACAGATGATTGGTGTCAAACCGTTACGGAAGATAGCGTGTGCTTTTTTGTTAATGTCTTCATCTGTTTCGTGGAAGTAATCACGACGTTCTGAGTGACCAATAACCACATAGTTCACGCCCATTTCAGCCAATACTTTTGGAGAAGTTTCACCAGTGAAGGCACCAGCATCTTCAAAGTAGCAGTTTTGAGCAGCAACTTTCAATTCAGAATCTTTAGCGAACCACAAAAGAGCGTTCAAATCTACAGCTGGAGCTGCGATTGCTGCTTCAATCTTGTCGCCTGAAGGTAATTTACCTGCAATAGCCTCAACGAAAGCTTGTGCTTCTTGAGGATTTTTGTTCATTTTCCAGTTTCCTGCAATGATTGGTTTACGTGACATTTCACATACCTCTTCTTAAAAATTTTTACAGTCCCTATTATAGCATAAAATCAGGCAAGGATAAAGCATTTCCGTGCATTTTATGAATACTTACAGAAAAACTCTCTACCCGAAAGTAGAGAGTTACAATTTAGTTGTCTGACTATAATTGTTATTTCTGGGAACTCAATCGAATTAAGCTTCGATTTCTGTAACCATACCTGAACCAACAGTACGTCCACCTTCACGGATAGAGAAAGTAGTACCTTGTTCAACGGCGATTGGGTGGATCAATTCAACGTCGATAGTAACGTTATCACCAGGCATTACCATTTCAGTACCTTCTGGCAATTTGATTGAACCAGTTACGTCAGTTGTACGGAAGTAGAACTGTGGACGGTAGTTGTCGAAGAATGGAGTGTGACGTCCACCTTCTTCTTTAGTAAGGATGTAAACTTCACCTTTGAATTTAGTGTGTGGGTTGATAGAACCTGGTTTAGAGATAACTTGACCACGTTCGATTTCATCACGTTGAACACCACGAAGAAGCACACCAACGTTATCGCCGGCAAGACCTTCGTCAAGTTGTTTACGGAACATTTCAACACCAGTTACAACTGCTTTAGATTTTTCTTCTTGAAGACCAACGATTTCGATTTCGTCGTTGACACGAACTGTACCACGGTCGATACGTCCTGAAGCTACAGTACCACGACCAGTGATTGAGAATACGTCCTCGACTGGAAGAAGCAATGGCTTGTCAGTATCGCGTTCTGGTTCTGGAATGTACTCATCAACTGTGTTCATCAATTCCATAACGATGTCTTCGTACTTAGCGTCACCTTCAAGGGCTTTAAGAGCTGAACCTTGGATAACTGGAAGATCGTCACCTGGGAAATCGTATTCTGAAAGAAGGTCACGGATTTCCATTTCAACCAACTCAAGCAATTCTTCGTCGTCTACCAAGTCAACTTTGTTCATGAAGACGATAAGGTGTTTAACACCAACCTGACGTGAAAGAAGGATGTGCTCACGAGTTTGTGGCATTGGACCGTCAGTAGAAGCTACTACAAGGATCGCACCGTCCATCTGAGCGGCACCAGTGATCATGTTTTTAACGTAGTCCGCGTGTCCTGGAGCGTCGATGTGAGCGTAGTGACGTTTTTCAGTTTCGTACTCAACGTGTGCAGTGTTGATTGTGATACCGCGCTCGCGCTCTTCTGGAGCAGCATCGATAGACGCATAGTCTTTAGGTTGGTTAACTGATGAAGGCAAGCGACGTGCCAATACAGTTGTGATAGCTGCAGTCAAAGTAGTTTTACCGTGGTCAACGTGTCCAATTGTACCAATGTTAACGTGTGGTTTACTACGATCGTATTTTTCTTTTGCCATTTTGGTAAAAGCCTCCAATAAAATATATTTTATAGATAGACAGTAGGCAATACGGTCTAACTTTACCTTACTATTCTATCAAATTGTAGCAGAAATGCAAGCATTTTCTATCGTTTTTGTTATTTATTGCCAGAAAGTCTTGTTTTATCGCCTTCGTTGAGCATTAAAAACTCGCCAACAAGTCCTGCTGACGAGTACGGAATAATTTGGCCTATTTGGTTCTAATTATCAATTTTGACATAACGACGATGTCCAGAATAAGAAAGGTAGGAAATCCACTGATGCCCTTCCGCTTGAATAAGTTTATCATAGGTAATTGAACTACCACTTGTATAGTAGGTAATTTCAGCTGCCTGGATACTTGGTTGTGCTGTAATTGATACTCTCTTGGTCACTTGATAAACTCCTTGAGCTGCCAATCTTTGCTGTTCTGTCGCTGAGGAACCTAGATGTTGCTGAGTGTGTGTAGAACGCAATGCTTCTGTTCGGACATAGCGACGAGTACCACTGTAAGAAGGATAGGACAACCAACGGTAGCCATCTGCCTCAACAACTTGGTCGTAGTTGATTTTTTCACCTTTTGTAAACTCAAATTGAGTTGGAGCTTGATTTTCTGCCTTGTTTTTTACTGGGACAGTTTTCATAACGGTGTAGCTACCACTCTGGGAAAGAACTGTTTTCTGCTCATTCTTATTCTCGATTGGACCGGAAGCTGGTAGATTGGTTGTTGGGGCGGTCGCAGGTGAACTTGCGACCTGACCCAAATCTACATAGCGACGGGTACCACTATAGGATAGATAAGAAATCCATTGATGTCCGTCTGCTTCTAGCGTCTTGTCGTAATTGACCTTGTCACCTTTTTCAAATGTAAATTGAGTTGGGGCACCTGCCTTGGCTTCATTTTTCACCGCGACCTGTTTGTTAAAGAGATAACTACCACGGCTGGCTAGAGTTTCTGACTGCGGAGATGGATTTGACTGACTAGTCACGGGAGTAGAGCTTGGCGCTGGTTGACTAGGGGCGATCGCAGGTGAACTTGCGACCTGACCCAAATCTACATAGCGACGGGTGCCACTATAGGATAGATAAGAAATCCATTGATGTCCGTCTGCTACTAGCGTCTTGTCGTAATTGACCTTGTCGCCCTTTTCAAATGTAAATTGAGTTGGGGCAATTGCCTTGGCTTCATTTTTCACCGCAACCTGTTTGCTAAAGTGATAGCTACCACGGCTGGCTAGTTTTTCTACCTGCGGAGATGGATTTGACTGACTAGTCACTGGAGGGGTGCTTGGGGCTGGTTGACTAGGGGCGGTCGCAGGTGAACTTGCGACCTGACCCAAATCTACATAGCGACGGGTGCCACTATAGGATAGATAAGAAATCCATTGATGTCCATCTGCTACTAGCGTCTTGTCGTAATTGACCTTGTCGCCCTTTTCAAATGTAAATTGGGTTGGCGCGGTTACCTTGGCTTCATTTTTCACCGCGACCTGTTTGTTAAAGTGATAGCTACCACGGCTGGCTAGTTTTTCTACCTGCGGAGATGGATTTGACTGACTAGCCACGGGAGTAGAGCTTGGGGCTGGTTGACTAGGGGCGGTCGCAGGTGAACTTGCTACCTGACCTAAATCTACATAGCGACGGGTGCCACTATAGGATAGATAAGAAATCCATTGATGTCCGTCTGCTACTAGTGTCTTGTCGTAATTGACCTTGTCACCTTTTTCAAATGTAAATTGAGTTGGGGCACCTGCCTTGGCTTCATTTTTCACCGCGACCTGTTTGCTAAAGAGATAACTACCACGGCTGGCTAGTTTTTCTACCTGCGGAGATGGATTTGACTGACTAGTCACTGGAGGGGTGCTTGGGGCTGGTTGACTAGGGGCGGTCGCAGGTGAACTTGCGACCTGACCCAAATCTACATAGCGACGGGTGCCACTATAGGATAGATAAGAAATCCATTGATGTCCGTCTACCTCTAGTTTTTTATCATAATTAACTTTGTCACCCACCTGTGCATAAAAGACTGCTAGAGCAGTTTTACTTGGTTGATTTCTGACAGCTGTTTCTTTTTCGTAGACGTATTGTCCTTGAGGTGCTAAATTGACAGCTGGTTCTTCTACAACTACTACTGTAGTTTGCGGAAGCTCCACTGCAGGACTTGACTGAACAGCTACTTCCTGGTTAGTAGGAGTTACTGCTTGTTCTGTACGTGCTTCTTCTGAAGATGATTGACTGTTTGAAGCTGGTTCTTCACCTGTCTGACTTGTGAGAACCTCCGGAACCTGCTCGCCCTCCACCTTACTTGTCTGAGCGATCACTTCCTGTGTTTCTGCGGCAACTTGATTTGAAAGAGAGTTTGTCTTATCAACCTGACTACTCTCTTGGACTTGTACCAATGGTAGGCTACTTGAAGCAACCGCCCCTGCCTGTTCTTCCGCTTTTACTTCCTGTAAACCAAAGACCAAACTGGTTCCAATCAGTACTGAAGCAGCACCTAGAGAATACTTACGAATAGAAAAATTTTGTTTTTCTTGACCAAATCTTGTGCGACGCATAAATCATATCCTACCTTTCTGTTATCCTTTTCACTTATATTATATACTTATCTATGTCATAAAACAAGTAAAAATTGTAACATTTGTAATATTTTTGTAATATTTGTATCGAGAAAGAAATATTTATCTCCCCTATCTATACTATTCGCAAAAAATACAAAAAAATGATGAAAATAAGATATTTTTTTAATTTTCTTCAAAATATAAAAACCTTGTCTGAATACACTTCAAACAAGGTACTAGCCATCTGCTATTCAAAATCTAATCGATAGTAGGGTTGATTTGGAGTTGAAGCACCGATACTTGACGCATAAATCCAGTCCTTACCCTCCAACTGTGCAAAGTCTTCTGCTCTGCCTGTTAGGATAATGCCTGCAAATTCTAGCTTATCAATCTCTTCTTGTTTAGAGAAGTCCGTTTTACCAAATTTGTCCAAGAAAGTTTTGACATCTGTGACGAGTGCGTATTCCCCTAAATAATGATTATACTGTTCAGCCATTTTTTTCATAGGTGTTAAAGGATTCCATGCAGCTACTTCTGTTGGTAATTCAGCATCTGATTCATAAACCTTTAGAGCCTCTCCTTGAAAACCAAACAACTGGTCAATGCGAAAATCAGCTGTGTTCTCCTTAGAAGCTGTTCCAATCCAGTACCAATTCTTTTTCAAATTTTGAGGAAGCATGGTCTGCAAGTCTGCAAAACTATATTTTTTGTCAAAGGTGATGGCTACTTCTACTAGCTGATTGGACATGTCTTTCACTAAAGAAAGTTCTTGACTTGGAACAGTTGCAAAGTCATCTGTGTCAACTTTCTCCGTATTATAGAAGAGAGGGAGTTTTGACCAGGTTTGACGATCATAGGCAATTTCTCCCTTATAAGAAGGTCCATCCTGAGAAAAATTCAAATACGTTCCCAACCAATCATAGTGGTATTCATAGTCACCAAAGGCAACTGGAACCCCTGCTAAGTCTTTGTGGCGATCTGCATGGACAGCTCCAGCAAATAGAGAGGTCGCTTTATAATAGTAGGTTGAGTATTCAATGTTTGGATAGGCAACTTGTGACAATAATTCGTGTTCTTGATAGATTTTTTCACCATTATTGGCAGTCAAAATCTGCAAGGTCTTCAAGGTCGCTCCCGTTATCAGCAAGAGCCCTAATATAGATAGACCAACCGTTTTCCATAAGTGTTTTTTCTTACTTTTCTTTGTTGCAATTTCAAAAGTTTTCATATTCATACCCTTTCTCTTTTAAGTTTTTTGCTAGAATTTTTCGACCGCGGTAAAGATTGATTTTCACCAAACTCTGACTATATCCTAAGATATGGGCAATCTCTTTGACACTCATATCCTGAAAATAATAAAGGTCAATGACATGCTGATACTTGGCTGGCAAGTCTGCAACCGCCTGATAGAGCTCTTCATAGTTTTCTATGTCATAAGTTAATACATTCTCACTGGTAAAAAACTCTCTTTGTAAGATTTCGTGATAATGCTTGTCCCTCCTGTATTTATCGATGTAGGCTCTAACTGCCGAACGATAAAGCCAGGCTCGTAATTTGTCGAAAGGAAGGACAAGTTCTGCTTCTAAGATTTTCACTAGTATATCCTGGGCTATATCCTGACTATCAGCAAATGTGGCGCCAGATTTTTGCAGGTAGTAGGAAATTTCCTCGGCAATACCGATGACTTCTTTTTCATATTCATCTAATTTGATGCTCATCTCCTCCTTTCACAAATAAAACGAACGAGAACTTATTTGGTTACATTTTTTTAAATATTATATCCTTTACCGTATTAAAAAAGCAACCTCCGAAGAAGTTGCTGAGTTATTATTAACCAGAATTTCGTAAACCAGTCGCCACACCGTTGATGGTGATGTGGATGAGGTTTTCTTGTTCCTTACTGAGTTCACCACGACGAAGACGGTTAATCAGTTCAATTTGAATATAGTTGAGGACATTAAAGTATGGCATACGGTAGTCCAGACTGGCTTTGAGGAAAGGAAGTTCTGCAAGTAGCTCCTCATTTTGCTCAATAGCCAAGATAATATCCTTGGTCAACTGCCATTCATCCAAGATAATATGGAAGATATTTCGTACTTCTTCACTCTCACACATTTTCGCATACTCAAAGGCAATGTTCATGTTGGATTTGGACAAGACCATATCCACATTCGATAGAAGAGAACGGAAGAATGGCCAGCTTTCATACATTTTCTGTAATTTTGCCAAGTTTCCTGGCTCCTTATCGATAAAGCGTTTAAAGCTAGAACCAACACCATACCAACCTGGCAACATGACACGGTTTTGCGACCAGGAGAATACCCAAGGAATAGCACGGAGCCCACCGATTTCCGTGATGGTTTTACGAGCAGCTGGACGTGAACCGATATTGAGGCTAGACACCTCACGAATTGGACTAGCTGCAAAGAAGTAATCGTAGAAATGCGGATTATTGAAGACCAAGTCACGATAGATAGAGTAACTGTCTGCCACAATGGCATCCATGGTTTCTCGGTAGCCGTCAATTTCATTCGGATCGGTGATCATCTGGGTAATCATGCGGTCAAGGGTTGCCGATACCAGCATTTCCAAATTGTAATAGGCAGCGTCTTTGTTACCATACTTGTTACCAATCACTTCCCCCTGTTCTGTTAGACGAAGGCGATCTTTGATGGAACCAAATGGTTGGGAAGTGATGGCATCATAGGATGGACCTCCACCTCGGCCAACTGTCCCTCCACGACCGTGGAAGAAGGTAATATGAACACCAAATTCTCGACCAATTTCAGTTAACTCGTTCTGGGCCTTATAGAGTGTCCAACCAGATGAAAGATAGCCTCCATCCTTATTGGAATCCGAGTAGCCCAACATGATTTCTTGGTAGTATTTGTTGCCTGCAATCCAGCGTTTTGCCAAATCAAGTTGTAGATACTGGCGCATGGTAGCAGCTGCATTATCCAAGTCCTCAATGGTTTCAAAAAGTGGAACAATCTGCACACGCGCCTTGTCCATATCGACCAGCCCAACTTCTTTCAAGAGCACGGCCAGTTCTAACAAGTCAGAAACACTTTCAGAATGCGAGATAATGTGCTGTTTGATAATTTCCTCACCCAGCTTATCTTTCAATTCCCGCGCTGCAGCAAAGATAGCCAATTCTTTTTGTAACTGCTCTGATTTGGGAACATGGGTAGCAGATAAAATACGGGGATCTGTTTCCAACTGTTTCAAAAGAACATGACATTTGGCTTCTTCAGACAGACTAGAATAATTTTCTACAATGCGGGCCGACGCCAAAAGTTCTGCAACACTAGCCTCGTGAATAGAAGAATCCTGGCGCATGTCAATACTTGCCAGATAGAAACCAAAGGCTTCTACTGCTTCCAGCAATTCTGTAAAATCACCCTTGATCAAGGCGCTTGCCTTATTGTCAATCAAGGACTGTTTAATGGCAAGCAAATCTTCTTTAAATTCAGTGACATTGGCGTAGCGAACATCCGACGGCTTATTATCCACCAAATAATCGCGCGTATTGGCCAATTTCATTTGAATATAATGGAAGGCACGGCGATATGGTTCATTTTCGCGGTAAACTGAACTATCTTCTGATTTTTCAGCCAAGATTTTTACAGCTGTCGAAACCTTCACAATAGAAGTCGAGAGAGAGAAATTACGGTAGAGTTTATGGAGTTGCTCATCATAGTAATTCATGATGACTTGACACTGGGTCAAGGCTGACAATTTCAGAGTTTCTGCTGTTACGAAGGGATTGCCATCTCGGTCACCACCAATCCACATGCCCATGGTAATGGGACGAGGATTGTTGAGCACAATACCTTTTTCAGCTGCCAATCGCTTATACTCACCTTGCAACTTGGTCACGGCCTTGATAAAGGAAGAGTTGTAGTATTCCATAACGTTGGTGATTTCGTTGGTTACCTTCAACTTCTTCTCACGAATCATATCTGTCTGCATGATAATTTCGATGTAGCAACGAAGTTGGTCTTCCCACTTGGTCTTGTTAAGCAAGCCCATTTTCACATCACGGTAACGGCGAAGCAATTCATGAATATGTTTGGTCAAATCCAACATGGATTGACGTTGAACCTGGGTCGGATGGGCTGTCAAGACGGGAACAACATTGAGCTTCTCCAAGATTTCTGCTGCATTTTCCTGCTTGGCCACCATATCAATCGTCGTTGAAATTTTCCCCAGGTAATCTTGGTCAACGTTGTTTTGGTGGTTGATTTCATAGGCCAAATCCACATCTTCTGAAATATTGATTAGGAGAGGAAGAACAGCAAAGTAACGAGAAATAACTGCTAATTCTTCGTTATTTAATTGACCAATAATCTCAATCAAGGCCTGGTAATCATCCTCACGAGAGAGCTGGGACAATTCAAGGATTTTCTTGAAGGTTTCCTGAGGCATCATCTGGGCCGCTACTTCTTCAAGGATAGTGGTTAAAATCGCAATTTCTTCTTGAATGGTTTCTTTGTTATTATAGTTTTCTAATTTTTGGATAGACATATTTACTCTCTTTCCTTTATTTAGCCGATTGTGCGCTCAAGCTCTTCTTCAATCAATTTATTCTTCTCATTAGCATCAATATTAAGGACAAATGCAATACCAATCGAAATAATGAGTAGGCTAGACCCTCCTTGTGATAAGAAGGGGAAAGTAACTCCCGTCGCAGGAATAATACCAGCAATCCCACCAATATTGATAAATGTCTGAATCAGAAGCATTCCTGCAACCCCCAAGGCCATCATCGAGTTAAAGGGACTGCGAGCCCGTACACCAACAATGATGATGCGAATGATGAGGAAGAAAAGCAGGGCCAATATCAAGCTGGCTCCAACAAAGCCAAGTTCTTCTATAACGATTGAAAACACAAAGTCTGTCTGGGCTTCTGGTAGATAACCCTTTTTCTCAATAGAGTTACCCAAACCACGACCCAACCAGCCACCATTGCTCATGGCATAGAAGGAATGGGTCAACTGCAGGCCTGCACCTGTGGCATTTCCAAAGGGGTCAAAAAAGGCTGCAAAACGACGGGCGATGTAGCCAAACAGAGGAATTTTCTCAACTGTTTCGACACCCAAAATAAATATAGTTCCTAAAACAAAGCCAGATACAGCGATGATACTCAAGACCGCCGTCACAAACCATCGATAAGCGATACCGCTGACACTAATCATGACAACCATAATCAGAGCGACAATGGTAGCATTTCCCAAGTCAGGCAAGGTCGCTACCATGGCTAACAAGAGGAGGCTGACCACACGCCAATCAGTGAATTCTCTAGGAATCCAGCTCCCCTGTATTAAAGCCTGGTAGTCATAGGTCCGAATATCAGCCTGCTGTTTGGCAAATTCGTGAGCCAAATACCAGATGATAATCAACTTGAGGTATTCGGCAGGCTGCAAATTACCAGCTCCAGGCAAGGGAATCCAACCGTGGGCCCCATTGATAGGCGGAAACAATCGAGAAATGGCTAAGAGAAACACCTCGAATAAAATAACTGAGTAAATGACAGCCTTCCTTCTCAAAAAGCTTAATTTCATACGGTAAATCGTGTAAATTGCAAAGAGGCTGACACCCCAGAAAAGCGACTGGTTAATGACTGTTCTAAAAGGGTTCCCTCCATTGATAATTTGCGTGGCACTGGTTGTTGAATAAACAATAATCAAGCCTATCACTGATAAGATGAGATAGGGTATGAGAATGGAATAGTTCAATAACTGCCGTTTGTCAATCTTCATTTCTAATCCAACCTTCTTTCGAGTACTGGGTTCTATTATAGCATACTTTACTATAAATTACCCAGTAGGGTCTATAAAGTAAAGACATCTTTCGGAAATCTACCTTAGCACAAAAAAGAGGGGACCTCCCCTCCTTCCGTTATTCAAATGTTTCAAGATAAAATTCAATCTTATCGCCAGCAGCTAGTTTCAGCTCTTCTGCCCCCTTGTCTGCCATTTGATTATTGATTTTATACATCCAGTAGGTATTGGTACTTGGATTTTGACTAACACCATCAATAGCTGTTACCATGCCATTATCTTCTTCTACTTGATGGTAGTCCTCTAAAACATCCATGACACTATCGCCCTGCTCAGCCACTACTTCCTGACTAGCTGTTTTACCGTCTTTGGTAATTTGCAAAGTGACTGTTATCTTGGTTTCAGCTTGTTCTACAGGATTTGCCTGACAAGCAGCTAGAACCATTGTCATAAGAAATGTAACAATAAGAAGTATTCGTTTCATTTATAAAATCTCCTAAAAATGTAGTCAATAATGGGATAGAACAAGAAAGTCGAAATCGCATGAAGGCTATCAAAGAATAAACCATTGAACCAGAAGATAAGAGGTGACAGACCAAATTGCCAAGCAGACAAGATACTAATAATCAGGCCATAAACATAGACCAATAGAGCAGCTAGCAAGGACTGTAGCCAGATAGACAATCGCTCCTTGTTCACCAAAGGCCTCACCAAGCACCACCAAAGCAGTTGGACTAGACCGAAGCTAAGCACTTGCCACAGGACTACTGGACCAAACCCAAATAAGAAACCACTAACAACCATAGTCAGAGCCATGACTAGCCAAGCATCCATCAAACCCATAAAAGAAAGACTGACAAGGAATATTGCTGTCAAGGGTTTAATATTTGGAAAAGCACCAAAAACAATCCGTAACACGATGGTTAAGGAAGTTAATAGTACTATTCTACTCAAGCGTTTCACTGTATCATGATTTTTACCCATATAACTTTAGATTACCCTATTATAGCTCATTTGTCAATAGTATCTACCTCACATCCTCTTTTCAATATTATTTTTTTGATTTTTTTTGCTATTTAAGATAAAATAATAGGGATGAGAAAGAAAATAAATCCAATGGTTGTTATTGGTTTTTTCCTATCTTTTTTTATTCTGATTTCCATAACTGGTGTTCTGGGAAATACTGCCAATAAGAAAGAAACCGTAACAGCCCAATCAAGTACAACTGCTAGCTCCAGCTCGAAAAAATCAGGAACAAAGCCTAGCTATCATATCACCAATGCCCTTGAAATGAAACCAATCATTGACGTTTCAGCCTGGCAAAGACCATCCGAGATTGATTACGACACACTAAGCCAGAATATTTCTGGTGCTATCGTCCGTATTCAGAGTGGTTCACATACCAAGAGTGAAAATACAGCCACTGACAAGAATGGACTAGATAAGTCTTTTGCAACCCATATCAAAGAGTTTCAAGCTCGCAATATCCCAGTTGCAGTCTATGCCTATGTAACAGGTAACAGCATTGAAAATATGAAGGAAGAGGCTCGTAGTTTCTATAAGGCTGCCAACCAATACAACCCTACTTTTTATTGGTTAGACGTAGAAGAATACACCATGAATGATATGAATGCTGGGGTAGAAGCCTTCCGCAAGGAGTTGGAAACCCTAGGTGCTAAGAATATCGGTATCTATATCGGGACCTATTTCATGGAGGACCACAGTATCAATGTGGACAAGTTTGATGCCATCTGGATACCAACTTACGGGGACGACTCTGGCTACTACAATGCTGCTCCAAATACTGATCTCGACTACGACTTACACCAATATACATCTCGAGGTTATGTCAATGGCTTTGCCCATCATTTAGACCTCAATCTTATCACAACCCTAAAAGATCCTAATGAAGTTTATCAAAAACTATTTACAACCCCATAATAAAATGATAGACTGTTAGTAATTTCATATACACAAAGGAGTGCTTCGGCTGAGATCGCTTTTGCGAAATCCTCGAACCTGATCTAGTTAGAACTAGCGTAGGGATTGTGTGCTTTATAGACGGTTACTCTGTCCACTATAAACACTCCTTTGTCCACTAAACAAAGGAGTATTTTTATGTTTCCATCCAAAATGCGTGTGTTAGCTGAAGTAGCTATTTTCTCTGCCATTGCCCTGGTCTTTGACAAGTTCCCACTCTTTACCATGCCCCAAGGTGGTTCAGTTTCTCTGGTCATGTTACCCATCCTACTCCTTTCTCTTCGCCACGGTTGGCAAATTGGCTTGGTAACCGGTGGAATTGTAGGAACCATTCAACTCTTCTATGGCGGTTACTTTTTGAATATCTTCCAAGTCTTCCTGGACTATGCGCTCTCCTACGCTGGAATTGGTTTAGCAGGATTAGTGGCACCGCTTCTTACTAAACATAAGGACCTCAGACAAGCTGCCCTCATCATCAGCCTTTCTGGTTTACTTGGTGGTAGCATTCGCTTACTTGCTACCTTCCTATCTGGTATCATCTTCTATGCTGACTATGCTCCTGCTGGTACACCTGTCTGGCTCTATTCCTTTACCTATAATATCAGCTATATTCTCCCTTCAACTATCATCGCTTGTGTCTTACTCATTCTACTCTATAAAGCAAGACCAAATTTTTACACTCTTTAATCGAAACAGCCTGTCAATTTTTCCTGACAGGCTTTCTTTTTAAACTTTTTACTGGTCTTTATGCTATAATGGGAACGTTATAAATAGATATGGAGGATATTATGACTGCTTGGATTTCAAGAATAATCAAAGGGATGATTATCGCCCTTGGTTTTATCTTACCTGGTGTTTCTGGGGGAGTACTGGCTGCTATCTTGGGAATATATGAACGACTGATTGGATTTTTGGCAAATATTCGCAAGGATTTTAAGGAAAACTTTCTTTTCTTTGTACCTGTTGGTATTGGTGGAATTTTAGGGATTGCTCTCTTTTCTTTCCCTGTTGAATTTTTATTGCAACATTTTCAAGCTCCTGTTTTGTGGGCATTTGCCGGAGCAATCATCGGAACCATTCCTAGCTTGGTCAAAGAATCGACACTAAAAAGCCAACGTGATGCGATTGACTGGGCTTGGTTGATTGGAACCTTTATCATTTCTGGAATTTTCCTTTATAATCTCAATAGTCTAGTTGGAACCCTTCCAGCAAACTTTGCTAGTTTTATTTTGGCAGGCGCCCTGATTGCTTTGGGTATTCTCGTCCCTGGTCTTAGCCCTTCAAACTTACTCTTGATTTTAGGTATCTACACGCCAATGCTCAATGGTTTCAAGTCACTTGATTTGTTGGGGACCTTCTTGCCAATCGCTATTGGTGGAGCCTTAGCAATGGTCGCATTCTCAAAAGCTATGGATCATGCTTTAAAGGTTTACCATTCACGTGTTTACCACTTCATCATCGGAATTGTTTTATCATCTACCCTCTTGATTTTAATTCCGCAAGCTGGCAATGAAGAAGCTATTTCCTATGCTGGTGCAGGATTTGGTACATGGATTTCCGCTGTAGTTCTCTTCATTTTGGGAACATGGCTAGGACTTTGGATGAGCAAATTAGAGGAAAAGTATAAATAATGGCTAAAAAGGTTAAAATCAAAAAAACCTTGGTGGACCAAATGTTAGACAAGGCTAAGATCGATCATGATAGCCTTGTTTTAAATGCTCTTGAAGGCCAATTGCCACCAGGAATTGAAGAAAAAGATATATACAAAACGCTGGCGTTAACTGGAGATAAAACTGGACCAATTATCGGCATTATCCCAATCACAGAACACCTGTCTGAAAAAAAATTAGCCAAGATTTCTGGCAATAAAAAAGTCAGCATGATTCCACAAAAAGACTTGGAAAAGACAACTGGCTATATTCATGGTGCCAACAATCCTGTCGGTATTCGTCAGAAGCATAATTTCCCTATCTACATTGACCAGTCTGCACTCGAAAAAGGCCAGATGATTGTGTCTGCTGGTGAAATTGGGCGTTCTATCCGCATTGACAGTCAAGTTTTGGCTGATTTTGTAAAAGCTGACTTTGCCGATTTGATTGAAGGGAGGGATTAGACTTGAAAATCTATTTTGTCCGTCATGGAAAAACCGAGTGGAACTTGGAAGGGCGTTTCCAAGGTTATTCTGGAGATTCTGCCCTCTTGCCACAAGCCTTTGAAGAGCTTGAATTGCTAGGAAAACACTTATCAGACCTGCCTTTTGATGCTATCTACTCTAGTGATTTGCAACGTGCAAAAATTACTGCTGAACAGATTGCCAGAGCCAATCAGCATTGTCAAACTGTCCAGACCACCCCTCAGCTACGGGAATGGAGTTTTGGAAAATTAGAGGGAAGCAAGATGGCGATTTTTCGTTCTATCTATCCCAAGCAAGCACGCGCTCTCAAACATAATCTAGCCCTTTTTGACAATGACCTATTTGAAGCAGAAAGTGTCCATCAAGTTACTCAACGAATGGTGAACTTTGTTCAATCGCTGAAAGGGCAAGACATGGATAGGGTCCTAATTGTCAGCCACGGAGCTATCCTAACCGCCTCCATCCACCGACTGCTCGGATTTACACCCGCCCAGCTCCGTCACCGCGGTGGCTTGGATAATGCTTCCATAAGCATTTTGGAAACAACTGACTTTGAACACTTTACCGAGCTGGCTTGGAATGATACTCGCTATAAATCTCACTAAGAAAGCAGTTACCTGCTTTCTTTTTGCTGATTTTTTCTCTTTTCTATGATAAAATAGAAGGAACAGACTTTGGAGGAATGAAAATTTTATGTCAACTGAACATTTTGAAGAATTAAATGACCAACAGATTGTCCGTCGTGAAAAAATGACGGCCCTTGCTGAACAGGGAATTGACCCATTTGGGAAACGCTTTGAGCGTTCTGCTAACTCAGCTGAATTGAAGGCCCAGTACGAAGACAAATCGAAAGAAGACTTAGAAGAATTGGGACAAACAGCTATCATCGCTGGCCGTATCATGACCAAGCGTGGTAAGGGTAAGGCAGGTTTCGCTCACATTCAAGACCGTGAAGGCCAGATTCAAATCTACGTTCGTAAGGATGATGTTGGCGAAGAAAACTATGAAATCTTCAAAAAAGCAGACCTTGGTGACTTTATCGGTGTCGAGGGGGATGTCTTCAAGACAAACGTTGGTGAGCTGTCTATCCATGCTCGCAAGTTGACTCACTTGTCTAAAGCGCTCCGCCCATTGCCAGAAAAATTCCACGGTTTGACAGACATCGAAACCCGCTACCGCAAGCGTTATTTGGACTTGATTACCAACCGTGAAAGCTTTGACCGCTTTGTAACCCGCTCAAAAATCATCTCAGAAATCCGCCGTTACCTTGACGGACTTGGTTTCTTAGAGGTGGAAACACCTGTCCTTCACAACGAAGCTGGTGGTGCGGCAGCCCGTCCATTCATCACCCATCACAATGCCCAAAACATTGACATGGTGCTTCGTATCGCGACCGAACTCCACCTCAAACGCCTCATTGTCGGCGGTATGGAACGCGTTTATGAAATCGGCCGTATCTTCCGTAACGAAGGCATGGATGCGACCCACAACCCTGAGTTCACGTCAATCGAGGTCTACCAAGCTTATGCGGATTACTTGGACATCATGGACTTGACAGAAGGCATTATCCAGCACACTGCCAAGGCAGTTGTCGGTGATGGTCCTGTGACTTACCAAGATACTGTTATTAACATCCACGAGCCATTCAAGCGTATCCACATGGTCGATGCTATTAAGGAACAAACTGGCGTGGACTTCTGGCAAGAGATGAGTTTCGAGGAAGCCAAAGCCCTTGCAGCTGAGCATAAGGTTCCTGTGGAAAAACACCATACAGAAGTTGGTCAAATCATCAACAGCTTCTTTGAAGAATATGTTGAAGCAACTCTTATCCAACCAACCTTTGTCTATGGTCACCCAGTAGCCGTATCTCCACTGGCTAAGAAAAACGATGAAGACCCACGCTTCACAGACCGCTTCGAGCTCTTCATCATGACCAAGGAATATGGAAACGCCTTTACAGAATTGAACGACCCAATCGACCAATTAGAACGCTTCGAAGCCCAAGCCAAGGCTAAAGAACTCGGTGACGACGAAGCGACAGGCGTTGACTACGACTACATCGAAGCCCTCGAATACGGTATGCCACCAACAGGTGGACTTGGAATCGGTATTGACCGCCTCTGCATGCTACTGACAGATACCACTACTATTCGGGATGTGCTCCTATTTCCGACGATGAAATAAGAAACAGTAGCTTGCTAGGATTGTTTTCACTAGGATGTTCCAATCGCTTTCAAGTTTCTTGGCGATTGGCTGAAAAGGTCTGCTAGACCTTGTCACTCCCGAAGATGATAGTTACTAGTGGCTTGCTAATCCAAATTCTATAAAGCAAACTGCTCTCGGTTCATTCCAAGAGCAGTTTTAGTTTGCTTGTACACATTCAAGAAAAATTCATATATTATTTTTGAAATTTTACAAGTTTCATCAATGAAAACGATTATATTTCACTTTAGATAGGACATGTGAAATTACATAAAATTTATTATTTGCGAATTCATTATACCCTAATTAAACCTAACAAATGAAAAATCCTTTTGTTCATTATAGTAAATAGTATTAATCATTTGATGCAAGTGAGCAAAATAAAGTATACCAAATAAATATCTAGTGTACCCGGTAAATTCTTGCTTTAAAGATATAATAAATGGATAAACGATAGTTATAAATTAAATACATGCTTGATTGGAAGTATTTGACCCAAACTCTACTTTAACTCCTTCATATTCGACTACTAATCCTCTGTAGCCATAGAAAATTGTTATTCCTGCTAGTAAAATAGCATAAAATTTAGCATCATTTGTTTTTAAGAAATCAATAAGTTCAGTATTCATAGCATACTCCTTTTTTGTAAACCTTATTTAGAAATCTTTCCTAGACCATATCCAGTTAAAAGCAGACAAAAGCCATAGAAAAAATATTTCAATCCCTTTGCCCTCTCCTCGGGTGCTAATTCTTTCTTTTCTTCAGTGCTTACTTCCATATGTACTTCAGACATGTTCTTTTCATTAGATAATTGCTCTATATTTCCAGTATCACCTTTATTTAACTTGCCATTTTTATTGATATAGCAAACCATAATTCTTTGTCCCTTGCATGAATTTAATGAGTTTAAGTTATATGCATCGATACTTAAATTTTTGTCATTTGTAATAAGTAACTGGCGAAAATTGGACCTATCTCTAGTCATTCTTGACAGTAACTCTGAGTCAGCAAAAGCAATATTAGCTTCAACATCATTTAAATTCTCATCTTCAAAAATAAATATATTTTCATACTCTTTAAATATTGCAATAACTCTCTTAGCTATATCTTGTTTTCCCACATTTTGTGAACTTAAGTGTTTCACAATCTCAAGACACACCTCACGAGTGACTATGATTTGTTTGGAATGCTCCATAAACATTTCAAGATAATTCTCTATAAAATTTTCAAATGCTGTAACATTCATCAAGGATGAAGTATCAATGTAAATAATATCATTTGTGGTTAATAAAGTCTGTACATATTCTTTGTTAGTCATCGTAATCACCTTCCTGTATTTTGTAAACTCATTTTACAACTTTGAAAAGTACTAGACAATTTAAAACGGGACTTTTTAGTCCCGTTTTAAATTGTCTCATAATTTTTTTCAAAGAACTTTGTTAGATTAGGATATTTCATTTTTAAATTCAAAATCTCCTCCACTTTATCAATCCCTAATTCAAAGGAAAACTTCAAATCATCGTATGTTAGATTTATATTTTGCCCATTAAAATCAAATTCTGCTGATTTCTTTTGGGGTTCAATCCTTTTCTCACCATCATAACACAATAAATCACCAACTGCTTTACCATCATCAATTCCATATTTTTCATCCAATGGACTATATTCTTTATAAACTGGCCAAATTTCTTCTTTTTCAACACAATCAAATTTTTCAAGCAGATTGTAATGTTCGTATATTTTCCACTTTTCATCTGACTCAAAATAATCATCAAATTTACGGATAAAGTTGTTCCTATTTTTCAAACCTTCCCAAAGTTTAATTAAAGATCGTTTGAGTGATTGAAAGCAATTAATGTAAGGGAACTTTTCGTAAGGGTTATTGTCATACTTTTCTCTGCAGTACTCTTTAATTTCTTCAACAGTTTTTATAGAATGGATTTCAAAATCTTTTTTCAACTTCTTGTGCGGAAAATATTCTTTAAAGTCTTCAGATGATAAGTAGTCTTTCATAAATTGACTTTTTTTAGATATAGCAAAATTAAATTCACCATCAATAATCGTCGCATAGAAGTATTCATTTTTTTCTGGTTGACAATAATTGAAAGTTTCTGCAAAAAGTATTATTTTTCCATCTCTATAAACAGCACTTTCCCTCATGTAAAAATTTCTCGTATCATATATAGTCTCATAACAGTTTCTAAGTGCTCTTAAATTAGCGTCTGTTAAGCCATTCAAAAGAGCTACAAATTTATCATCTGCTTCATCTAATTTTTCAAAATATGGTTTTGCTTTACTTCTAATTTGAAAACCATTTCTTAAATTATCCACTCTAAGAATATACTTCTCATTATTTATATCTTGAATGTACATATCTGTTCTAGCTTGATATTGATCTGGATGATAGGTATCACAAAGTGAAGAAAAGTAATCGTATCTTATTGAGCTAATATCTGTACTTGTCTCAATAATGTTTACTGTTTTTTGATTGCTAGTGTCAATAATTTTCTCTTTGGTCTTGTCTTTATTCGAAAGTCTCAACTGATCAAATCCATAGTTAGTTAAAATATTATTTATTTCATCAACTCCTTTATCAATGTAATCAGCATCATATTCTCTTCCGATATTCCCCTCAAGAGTACGAATAATGTAGTAATCTCGGCAGCCCATAGTATCATCAAGCCTGGGTAAATCATCATAATAAAATAAAGCTTTATTTGTTTCAGATTCCGACAAAAATAGTGCTGCACAAATAGCAATAACACAATCTCTAGGTTGATTAGGCTTAGTTTTATTTAGAATTTTTCTGAACATCTCATAATTTATGCCAACTCGTTCTGCTAATTCTTTTGTTTTTACTCCTTCATCACCATTTCTGTTCAATTTAGATTTAGACATCAGTCTAATATAATCAAAAAATGTTTGATCATGTACCATTCTTTTTTCAAGGGTAGTTGCTACTATATTTTTTTCTTTAAAAATAGAATCCATCTTGTGTTACTCCTGTATAATTTATATTTAAATTATACCGTTTTCATAAAAAAATCAAAAGAAAAATGGGACTTATGAGTTCCATTTTGATCAAAATTATCAATTATAAGTTAGTACCTTCGGATCAATAAACCTTATTCAAATAATATCAGGTCTGTATTCTCCCCTACCAAAAATATTCATCTGAAGACAGATAGCAATCGTCACAATACACTTTACTATATATTTTCACTATAAAATATTGTTTTTGTTTAATATAACTCTTTTGTATCGAACTCTACAAAAAAGCCTGGCCCACTGACCAAGCTTTTAAGGAGATTATGAAAAATATTTAGGATTGACTATAGTATAGCTCATCTTATCAACTATCTCATCAGTCTTGGGACTGATTTTCTTCTTTCTTAGCAAAATAATCTCGGACAATTGGCGCGACTTCTTTTCCGTAGAGTTCGATGGCACGGAGGACATCTTCATGTGGCATGGAGCCGATTGGGAGATGGAGGAAGAAGCGGTCCAAGTCAAGCGTTTCAATGGTCTTAATAATTTTTTCAGCGACTCGTTTTGGATCTCCGACGATGGTTGCCCCTTCGTCTGTTAGGGAGTAGAGATATTGCGCCTTGGTCATCTCGCTCCAATGTGGACGGTCTTTAGCAATATTATCTGTAATTACCTTGGTCGGATGGTAATACTCTTCCACAGCCTTATCATGGTCGTCTGCAATCCAACCCCAAGAATGAGCTGCAACCTTTGTTTTCTTCGGATCGTGACCTGAGTTACGAGCAACCTTACGATAGGCATCGACTAAAGGTTTAAAGCGATGGGCACCAGCACCAATGACTGCATACACGATAGGTAACCCCTTTTGAGCAATCTTGATGGTGGACTCTACATTGCCCCCAGTTGCCACCCAAATGGGAAAATCTTCTTGTACAGGACGCGGATAAACAGGCTTGTTATCGACAGACTGAGTAAAATGTCCATCCCACTTGAGATTGATTTCCTTGTCGATTTCCAGAAGCATATCCAACTTTTCATCGAAGAGTTCTTCATAGTCATGGAGATCATAACCAAACAAGGGGAATGACTCCGTAAAGGAACCACGACCCGCCATGATTTCCGCTCTGCCATTTGACAAAGCATCAATGGTGGTATACTGCTGATAGAGCCTTACAGGGTCCATGGAGGAAAGGATGGAAACTGCTGATGTTAACTTAATATGCTTGGTATTGACGGCACCAGCTGCCAGCACAATCTCAGGTGCAGAAACCGCAAAATCTTCGCGGTGATGTTCACCAATCCCATAGACATCCAAACCCACCGCATCAGCTAGCTCGATCTCTTTAACCAGTTGACGGATCCGCTCGTCGTGACTATATGTTTCCTCTGTTTTTTCTAGTGGAGTTGTTTCGCCAAATGTTGAAATACCTAATTCTACCATGATGTATTCTCCTTTGAAATCACTATTTCTTAATTGATGCGTTTATTTTATCTCTAATTAGTGATAAAGTCAAGACCTTTGCTCACAAAAAATAAAACGACTAGGAGAACCTAATCGTTTCATCAAATTATTCGTAACGTAAGGCCTCAATCGGATCCAACTTAGAAGCCTTGCTGGCTGGTAGAACACCAAAGACAATACCAATTACTGCTGAGAAGGCTAAACTTCCTAGAACAGCCGGAAGGGAAATTTCAGCCGTCATATTTGGTCCCATGGCTTTGGTGGTATTGAGAATAAATACAATTGTTTGAGCAATCATCAATCCAATAGCACCACCCAAGGTAGTCAATACCATGGCTTCAATCAAGAACTGCATAAGGATATTCCCACGAGTTGCTCCTAGAGCTTTACGAAGACCGATTTCACGGGTTCGCTCAGTAACAGATACCAGCATAATGTTCATAACACCGATACCACCAACAAAAAGTGAAATTCCTGCAACGGAACCGATAAACGTGGTAACCCCTGCCATTTCAGTCCTATAGGTATCCAACATAGCAGACATGTCATAAATGTCATAACGGGCTTCCTTTAGACCTGTTATGTTGGTCAAGTATGCTGCGGCAGCCTGACCAACCTCAGCAGCTCTACTCACATCTTCTACATGGACATAGAGGCCACTATTTTCCTTGGTACCCATTTCAGCAGCCAGCTGTGTATTGGTCATAATGGCATTTCCGCCTGAGTTGAAACCATAGAGGGAAGTACCTGCTTTGGGATCTTTGTAAACACCAACTACAAGATAAGAATTGGCATTGACACTCACTACTTGGTTGAGTGCCGTTTCTTGTGAACCGAAGAGTTTCTCTGCCAGAGCTACATCCAACATGATAATGCGGGAAAAGCGGCTGTAATCGTTAGCCGTGAAGCGACGGCCACCCAAAATCTCCAACTCTTTAATACCAAAATAGGATTGACTAACACCAGTAATAAAGACATTATCAGCTTGCGCATTGCCCGCTGCTACAGTAGAGGTACTTGAAGCACTAATGTAGTAGCCACTGAGCCCATCGATTTCCAAAAGCCCCTTTAACATTGTGTCGGTTACATCTGGCTCCTGTTCTTCAGAAACCTCGCCAGGAACTGTGTAGGTAAATGCACCTTGGGTTCGTTCTTCTGTTCCAACAAAAGGAGTAAAGTAGACTTGAACATTATTCTGATCACCAGCCAAGGCCTTTTCGATACTCTTAGATACCCCAGTCCCTAAGGCTACAATGATAACAACTGAAGCCACACCGATGATAATACCTAACATAGTTAAAAGAGAACGCATTTTGTGGGCTAGGATAGACTTGAGGGCAAATTTCCAGTTTTCCATCTACACATCCTCCCTTCTACTATCTTCGGTAATGATACCGTCACGCAAAACGATTTTACGTTTGGCATAGGCAGCAATTTCAGGTTCATGGGTGACCATGATAATAGTCTTGCCTTCATTATTCAACTCTGTTAAGAGTTCCATAATTTGTTGGCCTGTCTTGGTATCCAAGGCACCTGTTGGCTCATCCGCCAAGATAATAGCTGGTGTATTGACCAAGGCGCGCGCAATAGCCACCCTTTGTTTCTGACCACCTGACAATTCTGACGGTAGGTGGGTCATCCGCTCAGCCAATTCCACTTTTTCCAAATAACGTTTGGCTAATTTTTTCCGTTGATTGGCTGGAACCCCTGCATAAATCAAAGGTAACTCGACATTTTGAAGAGCATTGAGTTTAGAGAGTAAGAAGAATTGTTGGAAGACGAAACCAATTTGGTCATTGCGGACGGAGGCTAATTTCTTCTCAGACAGTTGACTGACTTCTTCTCCCTCCAACCAATAGTTTCCTGTTGTAGACCGATCCAAAAGCCCGATAATATTCATCAGGGTGGATTTCCCTGAACCAGATGGTCCCATTATAGCAAGAAACTCACCTTCTTCCACCTCTAAATCGATATCTTTGAGGACACGAAGTTCTTGGTCACCATTTTTATAGGATTTATTTATATTGGTTAATCTAATTAGCTGGTTCTTCATAGGCTTCAACCTCTTTTCCTTCTTCAAGGTCTGGAGTTGGAATGGTGATGACCTGATCTCCTACTGCAATACCTGCTGTCACCTCTTGATTAAGAGCATCCGCATTTCCAAGAGTAACCTCTACTTTTTTAGCCTTCCCTTCCACAATTGTCCACACAAAGTTTTTATCTCCTTCTGGAACAACTGCTGTTACAGGAATTAAAATATGGTTGGTAGTATTAACAACTTCAATATTAACAGTAAAACCTTGCTTCAATTCCCCCAATTCACTGGTTAAGGCAGCCTTGAATGGATACTTGGCACCTGAACCACCACCTGCACCTGCTACTGCACTTGTAGCTTGTTCTGTCGATGGATAGTTAGAAATGTAGGTAATCTTACCAGTCCATGTCTTATCTGGATAAACTTTACTGGTCAATTTTACTTCTTGGTCAACTGCAATGTTAGCCAAATCATATTCTGTTAAATTACCTGTAACCTGCAAGCTACCTTGGTTGACGATATGAACAACGGTCTGGCTGGTCGCCGAACTCTTGGCAACCGATTTATTGACCTCAACCACTGTACCTGCGACAGTGCTGTAAATAGTTGCTTCTGTCAATGCTGTATAGGCCTTGTCCACAGCTGCTTGGGCATCAGCATAGGAATCATTCAAATCTGCTAATTGAGAATCTACGGAGCGTTGCGCTGCTGCAGTAGCTGCTTCATCTGCCGCCGCATCACCTGTTGCTTGAACAGTTTGACCATTATTTTTTAAATCATAAATCTGACGCCCAATCTTATCCCGACCACGCACAGCTGTATCTAGGGCTGCTTGTAATTCTGTCGCATCATAACTAACCAAAGGAGTTCCGACTTCTACTTGAGTGCCTGGCTCAACCAAGACCTCACTCAAATCACCCTTGGACGCATCATAGTAAACATACTGTTCTTCCGCAGCTGAGATGGTTCCTGTCAATAAGGTCGATGAAGCAATCGATCCCTCTTTAGCTACTGTATAGGTCAAACTGGTCGCAACTTGCTCTGTAGAAGTTGGTGAGGAACCACCTAATACACCTCCAAATACCAAGGCACCACCAATTAAGGCAACAGCCGCAACACCAAGACCACTAAACAAAGCAATTTTAGCCTTCTTTGTCTTTAACATATGATACTCCTTTTCTAAATCAAAACATATTTATTTTGTATTGTCTTTATAATACACAAATACACGTTTTTTTGCAAGTGTTTTCTTAATCATTTTACAAAAAGTTCGGTATTTTTCCTACTTACAATTTTGTAAGAGAACGTAGCGGATTTTTGATTGATAACTAAAAAAACGATAGAATGAAGATAATTATCATTTAGAGGAGAAAAACTCATGAAAGAATTTGATATTATTGCCATTGGTGGAGGCAGCGGCGGTATTGCTACTATGAACCGTGCTGCTATCTATGGGGCTAAGGCTGCTGTGATCGAAGGAAGCCACCTTGGCGGAACCTGTGTTAACCTGGGCTGTGTTCCTAAAAAAATCATGTGGTACGGTTCTCAAGTGGCTGAAGCTATTCATCACTATGGACCTGAGTATGGTTTTACCAGCCAGGATGTGACATTTGATTTTGCTACCTTGCGAAAAAACCGTGAGGCCTATATCGAACGTTCTCGTACTTCTTATGGAAATACTTTTAACAATAATGGTGTACAAGTAATCAACGGTTTTGCCCAGTTTGTCGATGCTCAAACGGTGGAAGTCAATGGTGAACTCATTCGTGCCAAACACATCGTCATTGCAACCGGTGCTCAGCCTGCTGTGCCAACTATTCCTGGAAGTGAACTTGGTGTTGTATCTGATGATGTCTTTGCCTGGGAAGAATTACCTACTTCTGTGGCAGTTATCGGAGCTGGCTATATCGCTGTGGAAATGGCTGGACTTCTCCACGGACTGGGTGTCCAAACTGACCTCTTTGTTCGTGGCAATCGACCTCTTCGCAACTTCGATAGCTATATCATCCAAGCTCTTATGGAAGAAATGGAGCGCACTAACCTCCCTCTCCATACTGGGAAAACCCCTGTCAGCTTAGAAAAAACGGAGGATGACCTCATTCAAATTAACTTTGAAGACGGAAGTAGCCATCTTGCCCAAAAAGTTCTCTGGGCAATTGGTCGTAAACCAAATGTGGAGCAGCTCAATCTTGAAGCAGCAGGTGTTCAGTTGACACCCTCTGGGCATATCGCTGTGGATGAATACCAAGAAACTGGCGTCCCTGGCATCTATGCTCTTGGTGATGTGACAGGTGAAAAAGAGTTGACACCCGTAGCCATCAAGGCTGGTCGCTTATTGGCAGAACGCCTCTTCAACAATAAACCGACTGCTAAAATGGATTATACAAACATTCCTACTGTTGTTTTTTCTCATCCTGCTATCGGAACAGTTGGCTTAACCGAAGAAGAAGCCATCGCCCAATACGGTCAAGAACAGGTAAAAGTCTATACTTCGGCCTTTACTTCCATGTACACAGCCCTAGCAAACAATCGCCAAATGGCTAAGTTTAAGTTAGTCACAGTTGGCGAGAATGAACAGGTCGTCGGTTTACACGGAATTGGCTATGGTGTCGATGAAATGATCCAAGGTTTCTCCGTTGCCATTAAGATGGGAGCAACCAAGGAAGAATTTGATGCCGTTGTGGCCATCCATCCAACAGGGGCGGAAGAATTTGTCACCATGCGTTAATACTCTTCGAAAATCAAAAGCAAACGTTGTTGACTTGATTTGATGAACTTCAATTCTATCCGCATCTGCGTCGCCTAGTCTGCTTTTGATTTTCATTAAGTATAAGAAAAAAGGCCAGACAAGTGTAGGTAAGTAGACTGTCCGGCTTTTTCTTATGGTAAAATAGCTATGGCACGCGCTGGCGATCCCGAAGCCTTTTCCCAATGTGGAAAGGCAATAGAAATCAAGGCTCCTCTTGCTGGTACTTGGTCCAAATTATTCAAGACTTCCAACTGATAAATGTCTTTAGACAAGAGATAGTATTCTTCTGGCAAGCTACCACCATGCTTAGCTGCAGACAGACCAGAATCCGTATCCAAGGTTTCATGTCCAACCGCTTTTACCTTACGCTCTTCAATCAAGTATTGCAAGGCCTCGTGGCTCCAACCTGGTGTATGTTGTACCCCTTGGTCATCCAAGTTTCGCACAGCATCCTGACTTGGCCAACGTTTTGACCAATCTGAACGAAAAGCAACAAAAGATTCAGGTGCAATTGGACCATGCTCAACCTCAAAATCCAGAATATCTTGCTTGGTAATCTCGTAGTCATTATTGGCTGCAACTGCCTCCGACTTATCAATCACATAGAGAGGTAAGAGCAAGTCTTTCAAGTCAATTTCATCTAGATAGCGAGCTCCTTCTACAAAGTGAATAGGCGGATCGATATGGGTACCGTACTGACCGACAACCGTAAATTGTTCAACAAAAAATCCGTCTTTGTGAGTAAACAAGGCCTTTTTCTCCAAGGCTGGAAGAGCTGGAAAATGCGGGCTATTCTCATTGATTTGATGGGTCAAGTCCACCCAGGTTTTAGATTTAAGGGTACGGTAAATTTCAAGTAGTTCTGACATGGCAATTCTCGCTTTCTTTTTTTATTATTCTAACATGAAAGAAGTAACTCTACTAATATATATTTTCTATCTACTCCCATAAATAAAAACTATAACCCTGTTACATCCGATGACCCTAGCATTGACTTTCACGACTAGAATGTCTATAATTTTGTTAACCTAGAAAAATAAAAAGGATAACAAAATGACAAACCATTCTACGAAATCTCTTGTTTACATCGCTATCGGAACAGCTATCATTGCTGCCCTGTCACAAGTCAGCCTGTCTATCGGGCCTGTTCCCTTTACTCTACAGACCTTGGCTATTGGCTTAGTAGCTTGTTTGTACACGCCTAAAGAGGCCCTTGCAAGTGTAGCCCTCTACTTGACTTTGGGAGCTATCGGCCTTCCTGTCTTTGCTGGTTTTTCAGGCGGATTCGCTGCTCTTTTCGGACCAACAGCCGGCTTTTTATGGGGCTTCCTAGTCTATGCTGCTATTACTTCTGTCCTCACCAAGTCAACTTCCTCACCTATGACTGTTTTCTCAGCTTGCCTTCTCGGAACAGCAAGTTGCTTCCTTTTAGGCTGTTTGGTCTTTAAGTTTGTTTCAGGAGCGAGCTGGTCAGATACATTGGCATGGACGGTTCTACCCTTTATCCTTCCAGATTTAGCAAAAATTACCTTGGTGACTGTCTGCCACAGCCTTCTCCAGCCCATTACAAAAAAAGAAGCCTTTTTCGCTTAGGCTTCTTTTATTTATTAGCAAATGCATCCAAAAGCACTTGGAATTCTTCATTGCTGAGCGTGATTCCCTTGCCCATCTTAGTGTGGTCAGGGCTCCAGGTACGGATATCATACTTGGCTGGTGCACCATTGAATGATACACGATTAAGTTCCTTGGTCCAGCCCTTATCATTTTCAGATAGGACCAAGAGTTTTTCTTCGATTTCAAATGTAAATTCTGCCATTTGTTACCTCCTTCACTTATTTGTTCGAAAAAACTTGTCATTTTTGCGAAAATTGGATACTATAATTATAGCAAGTTTGAAAGGATAATGCCATGAAGAGATTTTTGGAAGTTATTTTAGAGCAGGTCAATATCTTTTTGGGCAATAGCAAAGCTCCTAAGACCATTGAGCCTGACAGCAAGGAAGAGATTAAGAACAATTTAGAACTAGCACTCTACAAGAAAGCCGCCATTCATGTTATCTACAACGACCGCAGTTTTACAGGCGATATTGTCAAATACGATAAGGAACGCCAACGGATTATCATGAAAAATTTCAAACGTCGGGTAACCAGCATTATCAATATCCAAGATATTAAGAAAATCACTCTGGTTCCAGAAAGTGTGAAAAACTCCCAGAAACAAACAAAAGGCTGACATTCAGCCTTTTATTTTATGCTCTAATAGTCAATGATTGCCCATCTTCTTGGTAAAGGTTGATAAGACCTGACTTGCAGGCACGAATCATATCACCAGGATAGATTTCACGGTCCAGCTTAATAGTTAAGAGTTCCATCGGCTTGTTGGCGCGGTCAATTTTCTCACCTGTCGAATCGCGAAGGTCTTGAATAGTGGTTTCAAAGTGACGGAAACCTGGTCCGTAGAACTCAACTTGGTCGCCTTCGTTGATGACATTGCGTTGGCGAATGGTTGCAGTCATAGTGTCCTTGTCGAAGGCCACTACTTCGGCGATGAATTTGTACTCTGGAATTTTACGGCGGGCACCGAAGAGCTGTTCGTTTTCGCTCGGTGGGCTATAGTAGAAACCTGTTGCCAATTCCCGTTGGGCAACCTTCCACATTTCGTCAATCAAGTCTTGTTTAATCGCTTCAAACTTTTCTGGACTTTCTAGATAGGCATCGACCGCAGCCTTATAGCAGTTGGTCACGGTTGACACGTAGTGGACTGATTTCATCCGACCTTCGATTTTCAGGCTATCGACCCCATTTTCAATCATGTCTGGGATATGGTCAATCATACACATATCCACCGCAGACATAGAGAACTCCTCTGGTATTTCCCCCTTAATGGAACGACGTTCTTCGCCGAAAGGTAGGTCGTAGAGATTGTACTTCCAACGGCAAGACTGGGAGCAACCGCCGCGGTTGGCATCGCGCTTGCTCATGTGGTTGGAGAGAACGCAGCGCCCTGAGTAGGAGATACACATGGCACCGTGAACAAAGGCTTCGATTTCAACGTCTGTCCGTTTGCGGATTTCAGCCACTTCTTCCATGGTCACTTCGCGGGCCAAGACGACACGGGTCAAGCCCAATTCCTTCCAGAATTCGAAGGTTTCATAGTTGGTCGATGAAGCCTGGGTGGACAGGTGGATTTCAAGACCTGGTGCTTCAGTGGCACAGATGACGATGAGAGCCGGGTCAGATACGATAACGGCATCCAAGCCCATATCCCGCAATTCACGGAACCAGGCTCCTGCCCCTTCTTCATTTCCTTCATGGGTGACCATGTTGGCCGCTACATAGACCTTGGCGCCACGGGCGTGGGCATATTCAATCCCTTCCCGCATCTCGTCCATGGTAAAGTTACCAGCTCGGCTACGCAAACCATAGGCCTGACCACCGACAAAGACCGCATCAGCACCATAGTCAATGGCAACCTTTAATTTCTCCAAAGTCCCAGCAGGTGACAAGACCTCGGGACGCTTTAATGTTTTTGACATAATGTACAATCTCCTCTATTTGCAATATAGATGATTTATAAAAATGATAGGCAAATTTTCCAAGTGAGTTGAAAATCAAGCATATTCGCTCACACCAGTCAGATGGGGAATTTAGTGTGAAAAGACACGAATCAATAAAGTACAGTAAACTCTATTTAACCTTATTGCGGTCAAACTCATAGAAACCTGTATCCAAACCACGTTCAGCTGGGTGGAGTTTGCGTACCTGTTCATCCAAAAGGAAGGCCTGATCATAAGTAAATTCGCCTTTTTCAATCAAATCTCTTGCTTGAACAAAAAGCTTAGCAATTTCAACAAAGTTTTGACCTGGGCAATAGATACCATCCAACTTCCAGTTACGATAGCCATGCTCATCTAATTCTGCCAATTTGGTCATCATATCAATGTCATTGTTAATAAAGATATGGGTACCATGCTTGTCCTCAAAAATTGAATAATGGCTATCTGGATCGCTCGGCTCAGCCAAGAAAAGACCACGTCCACGTGACAAGTCAGTTTCATCAGCCTTGGTAAAATTATAGTAATTCCGTAACAGGGTTCGCTTGGAATGGTGAATAACCGAAGCACCATAAACCAAGATTTCCGCAGGGATTTCCAAGTTTTTAGCAATGTCAAAGAGTTCCTCCGACGGAATTTCCCGTGCTAAAACGGCCTCAACAGCCCCATGGTCCTTCCAGAAGTTAATCTGGCGACTAGAAGTCACAAAGACAGAGGTATCGTAAATCAGCTTAAAATTGTAACCATCTCGCTTGTTGACATAAAAAATACCTGTATCGCCTACAACCAGATAATCCACCTTGATTTCCTTCATCAAGTCCATAAATGGCTTGATGTTGTCCATCATGTCTTGGTGCATAAGGGCGTTTGCGGCAACAGTCAGTTCCTTGCCTGCACCATGGACCAGCTCTGCTATTTCCCGTAACTCATCATAAGTAAAGTTTGTCGGAATACGAAGAGCATGGTCAGCTTCACCAACATAAATGCGGTCAACCCCTGCCGCAAGCAGTTCCTTGACCTGTTCAATACTTTCAGCTGTTGCTGTAATGATAATTTTTCCCATAAAGATAATTATATCAAAAAGAGATATGTCTGGTAAGTCACCACCAGCATTTTAATGTTCAGACTTTTCTCATTTTTTCTTGTAACCATATTGTAATATTGCTGACATAAAATTTTATAAATGTTATGATATGCTTAAGAAGCAGAAAAGGAGACGATATGGCATTAAGACACTATCAGTCCCAAGAATACCAGTACGAAGAGTCTATCCCGAAAGAGAAAAACACAACTGTTCAAGCCTATCAGGTAAAAAATGCAAAAAAAGAACGCATCAATGAACTCTTGTTCTTTGTGAATATTGTTCTATTTAGCCTAATTACAGTTATTGCTAGCTATATCTATCTAGCTTTAGATATCCCTGTTTTTCCTGCCCTCGCACTAGCAAGTGCTACAGGCCTCATCGGTTTTCGTTTGGTTCAAGTTGGACTTAAAAAAAGAATATCGAACAAAGTAAAAAAATAGGCAGAGAAGTTATTCTCAGCCTTTTTTATTTTCCTAAACTTTCCATGACCACCTTATAGATAGTTACCCTTGACCACAAAGAAGGTTCCACGGATTTCGCCTGCCAGTTTGGAGCGTTTGTAGGCACACCTGTCCTTTCAACTTCTTTAAAATTAACAGAATAAGGCATTCTTATCCTTTTTTTAAAAAAAGCACCCGAAGGTGCTAGGTTAGGTTTCCCTACCAACGTCACGTTCGAGGTCGGTAGAAAAATTCATTATGCGTTAAATGCTTCTGTCAATTGTGGTACAACCTGTTTCTTACGTGAAACAGCACCTGCTAGGAAGGCATGGTTGTTTTCCAACTTGAAATTGAAGGCCGCTTCCACCTTGTCCATGTTGCTACCGAGCGCAAGGATTTCAGAGTTTGAGTTAACGATGTCTGTAATCATGAGGACAAAGTCAGAGTAGCCATTGGCTGCGGATGCTGCTGTCATAGCCGCTTCGATTTCTGCTTGACGTTCCAAGACTTCTGCAATGTCCACTGTGTTGACTTGGGCTACACGCACGTCATTGCCATTCAAGCCAAATGTTTTTGCGTCAATATCAATCAATTCTTCTGCTGACTTGCTAGCAAGGTTGGTTCCTGCTTTCAAAAGAGCCAAGCCGTATTCTTCCAAGTTCACACCAGCAATTTCAGCCAATTCAGCTGCTACTTGTGGATCTGTTGCGTGAGTGGTTGGTGATTTGAGCAAGAGGGTGTCTGAAATCAAACCTGATAGGAGAAGTCCAGCTACTTCTTTTGGAGGTGTTACTCCGTTTTCTTTGAAGGCACGATAAATGATAGACGATGCTGAACCAACTGGCTCCAAACGCATGTACAATGGGTTTGCAGTTTCAAAGTTTGCAACACGGTGGTGGTCAATAACAGCTGCCACTTCCACTTCCTTGATGTCTGCGATTGATTGTTGGAATTCATTGTGGTCTGTCAAGATGACTTGGCTAACGCCTTCTGCCTTAGCAGACTCAACCACGCGCGGTGCAGTAACACCAAAATAGTCAAGTGCAAAAGCTGTTTCTTCATTTGGCGTTCCAAGTGCAACTGCTTCCGCATCACGACCAAACACTTCGCGTTCCAAGTGAGCCCAGCCGTATGATGATGCAATGGCATCTGTATCAGGATTTTGGTGACCAAAAACTAAAAATTTAGACATGTCTACAACCTCATTTTTCTAATAATCTCCTACATTTTACCACAAAACTGATGACTTGTGAACATAGATAGGTCAGGATTTGCCAAACGTTTTCAAAAAGAGTAAGATAGTAGATAACAATGCAAAAGGAGAACCATATGAAATTTTCAGACTATACCTACGTTCGTCCAGATTATGCAGCGATTAAAGCACAATTTTCTGACCTGACAGACCAGTTGGCTGCGGCTAGCGATTTGGAAACAACCCGCACACTTGTGACAGACATCACCAAACTACTCAGTTTGGTCGACACCCAGTACAACCTCTGGATGATTCGCCATTCTATTGATATGAACGATGAGTTCTACAATGAAGAAACCAAGTTTTGGAACCAACATTCTCCACTTTTTGAAGAATTGACCACCAACTACTACCGTGTCATTGTGCAGACGCCTTACAAGGAAGAGTTGTCAGACATCTTGCCTGAAACCTTCTTCATGCTAGCAGAAAACAAGCTCAAGACCTTCTCATCTGATGTCATTCCATTGATGCAAAAAGAAAATGAATTGACTGATGAGTACAGCAAACTGATCGCAGGTGCGGAGATTGATTTCCAAGGACAGACTTACAACTTGGCACAAATGGGGCCATTCGGTCAATCAACTGACCGTGAAGTCCGCAAGGCTGCTTCTGCTGCTACAACTGCCTTCTTTGAAAGCAAGGAAGCTGATTTCGACCGCGTTTACGATGAATTGGTCAAAGTCCGCACGGAAATCGCCCACAAACTTGGCTTCAAGGACTATGTAGAATACGGCTACCTTAAGATGAACCGTTTCGATTACAATCGCGATATGGTCAAGGTTTACCGTGAGGAAATCCTCAAGCATATCGTACCGATTGTACAAAATCTTCGTGAACGCCAAGCCAACCGTTTGCAGGTGCCAAGCCTCAAACACTACGACCTCAACCTCGAGTTCTTGGACGGAAATGCCGTTCCTCAGGGCGATCCAGACTTTATCGTCAGCCAAGCCCAGGACATGTACCGTGAATTGTCCGCAGAAACAGGCGAGTTCTTCGACTTCATGGTGGAACACGAATTGCTTGATCTAGTTGCCAAAACTGGCAAGGATAGCGGTGGCTACTGCACCTACATCCCTGATTTCAAGAGCCCATTCATCTTCTCCAACTTCAACGGAACTAGCGGTGATATTGATGTCTTGACCCACGAAGCAGGTCACGCCTTCCAAGTCTATCGTTCGCGTTGGATTCAAAGTCCAGAAGTTGTCTGGCCAACCTACGAAACCTGTGAAATCCATTCCATGTCTATGGAATTTATGACCTGGCCTTGGATGGACCGTTTCTTCAAGGAACAAGTTGATAAATATAAATTCAGCCACTTGGCTGGCACTCTACTCTTCTTGCCTTACGGTGTCTTGGTAGACCATTTCCAGCACGAAGTCTATGAACACCCAGAGATGACACCAGCAGAACGCAAGGCGACTTGGAAGAAACTCCAAGACCTCTACTTGCCAGACCGTGATTATTCTGAGTCAGAAGCCCTCAACCGTGGTATCTTCTGGTACCGTCAAGGTCATATCTTTGCTAGCCCATTCTACTACATCGACTATACCTTGGCCCAAGTCTGTGCCCTCCAATTCTGGAAACGCACGCAGGTGGACCACGATGAAACAGCTTGGGCAGACTACATCCGCATCTGTGATTTGGGTGGCACCAAGTCCTTCTTGCAAGTGGTTGAAGCCGCAAACCTCCAATCACCATTCAAGGAAGGTGCCCTTGAAAGCACAGCCAAGGCTGCTGCCGATTGGTTAAATGCAGTTAAGGATGACGAACTATAAAAGACAAAAATCTGAATGAGATTCAAACTCATTCAGATTTTTTTGATTTGACGAAGTTGATGTATTTATCGCCGAAAACTTCAATTTGCTCCAAAACCAACTTAAATTCCTGACCAATCTCACTCAGTTCATACTCCACTTTTGGCGGAACCTGTGCATAAACCTTCCGAGTGATTAAACCATCATCTTCTAGCTGACGCAACTGCTTGGTCAAGGTTGCTTGGGAAATCCCTGTCAATCGACGGTGCATTTCATTAAACCGAATGGGACCTTCTTCGATATGATGTAGTAATAAGATACTCCATTTCCCAGATAAAACACTCTGAGTGGTCACGTAAGGACACTCCGGAACTGTATGGTGTGTGAAAGTTGCCATAATTTCTCCTTTATTTTTCCTTGATATTACACATTACTTCACAAAAAGATAGCGACTATTCAAAAAAATCGTACTTGTTTTATTTTTAGTACCTGTTACAATAATACCATAAACTGCGAAAGCAGGAAAGTATTTTCTCAAAAGGAGCGATACAATGAACATCAATTGCACTATATAATATAAAGGAGTACCTATGTCACTAATCTCAGTTTTCAAAAATATATTTACAAAAAAGGAAGAAAATAACATGAAAAACATTCTATTTATCGTTGGTTCACTACGTGAAGGTTCATTCAACCACCAAATGGCTAAACAGGCTGAAAGCATCTTATCAGGACAAGCAACTGTAACTTACCTTGATTATAAGGATATTCCGCTTATGAACCAAGATCTTGAAACACCAGTCTTGCCAGCTGTCCAAGCTGCACGCGATGCGATTATGGCTGCAGATGCTATCTGGATTTTCTCACCAGTTTACAACTTTGCTATTCCAAGCACAGTGAAAAACTTGATTAACTGGCTCAGCCGTGCCCTAGACTTGTCAGAAACACGTGGCCCATCTGCACTACAAGATAAAATTGTTACTGTATCATCTGTTGCCAATGCTGGACATGAGCCAATGTTCGCTAGCTACCATGCACTCCTACCGTTTGTTCGTATGCAAGTGGTTGGTGAATTTACAGGTACAACTGTCAATCCAGAAGCATGGGGAAATGGACAGTTGGTATTGTCAGAGGAAGCTATCGCTGGTCTGCAAGCGCAAGCTCAAGCTTTGTTAGAAGCTTAGATTCTACAGGTCAATATACATCCTTCTATGACCTTTATCGAGTTGAAGATGATAAAATTGCAGAACTCTGGGATGTTGTTGTACCAATCGAGGAAGATTCCAAAGCTGCCAATAGCAATGGTAAATTCTAATCAAAACCAAGAAATCGAAAAGAAAGAAATTTAATATGAAACTATATTACATCATCGATGCTTATTGTGGTTGGACCTACGGCTTTAACCACATTTTCACAAAATTCATGCAAGACCATCCTGACATAGAAATAGAGGTCATTAACGGAGGCTTGTTTGTCGGAGATAACAAAAAGAAAATGGTTGATTTCCAGCAGGCACAGACCATCAACAAACAAATCGAAAGCTATTACCAAATGTCTTTTGGCGATAACTACAATCAATTGTTTAAGGATAAGGACTTTACCATGGACTCCCTTGGTCCTGCTAGAGCCTACTCAGTCTTGAAAAACTATGTTGAGACACCTAACCATGCTCAGCTAACATTAGACATTCAAGCCTTATTTTTTGAAGATGGGTTAGACCTCAGTCAAGCAGACAGTTACACCAGCCTAATCGGTACCTATCAGCTACCTACAAAGGCTATGGAAGAACTATCAAGCATCTTGAATCAACCAGAAAATCTACACCCAGACTTTATCAAGGCTTATGAAATGGGGGTAACCTCTTTCCCAACCTTGTTACTTGAAAAAGACGGAAACTTCTTTAATCTTATCAATAAAGTTCGCACAGTAGACGATTTGGAAAAAAATTTCCAAACAGCTATTACGCAATAGAAAGGGCAACTATTTATGGAAAAACATTATAAGCTACAAAATGGAACAGAATTACACATCTTTACAAATGACGAATCAAGTTTTATGGTTACGGCGACCTTAATCATTAAAAATGGCAAGGCTCTCCTTGTAGGTTCAGGGTTTAAACAATCAGAAGGAGAGCGAATTGTTCGCTATCTACAAGACGCGCAACTGACATTAGAAAAAATCTTTATCATTCAAGGGGATCCAGACTATTATTTTGCTCTTGAGCCTATCAAAAAATCATTCCCAGAAGTCATTGTCTATGCAACGTCTTATGTTATCGACCATATTTTAAAAACAGTATCGAAAAAATTACAGGTATGGGGAGGCTCTTTAGGTGACCAAGCTCCTAAAAATATTATTTTACCAGCGCTCATTCAAGAATCTACATTAGAATTTGAAGGTGATAAATGGGAGTTTTTCGGTAGTGAACCAAGTCAAATCAATCTTTGGAATGCAGAAACCAAAACCATTATTGGCGGTATCAATACCTTTAATCAAATTCACCTCTTCTTAGCAGATTCACAAACTACCGAGAAATTGAAAGCCTGGCAAGATCGATTAAAAGATATGAAGGCACTGGATGCCTCTCTCATTATTCCAGGTCATGCAGATAGTGAAGGTTCATTTGATTCTCAAGCACTTGATTTTTCAATTGCCTATATTGAAGTAGCAATCAAATTAAAAAAAGAAGTCAAAGACTCAGCTACTTTTGTCGCTAAAATGAAAGAAAAATTCCCTAATCTTCGTAACGAGGCAGTCTTGGAATTAAGTGCTAAAGTCTTAACAGGTGAAATACCATGGGGGTAATGTATGTCAAAAAATCAATTATATAAAAATATTTTAGAAGAAACTTATCTAGCTACTGCTCAAGGTCGAATAGAAGATTTCAAGAGCCATTTGGCTGCTGATGTCTCTTGGACAGAAGCTGCAGGCTTTCCCTATGCTGGTACCTATATCGGTCCAGATGCAGTGATTGAAAACGTCCATGCAAGACTAGGTTCTGAATGGACCAATTATAGTGCCACACCTGTTGATTACGCCTTTTCAGGAAACCGTGTCATGGTTTATGGCTACTACAAGGGAACCTACAACCTTACTCAGAAATCCTTTCAAGCAGACTTTGTCCATATTTACGATTTTAATGCTGAAAATAGAATTACACACTTTATCCAAATCGTAGACAGCGCACTTGTTGAGAAAGCTATGAGATAAAAATCAATTTTCAAAAGTCTATTCGTTACATATTAGTTCACCAAAAGATACTAAGTAACTCGAAAATTCCTATAAATTGTATCAGAAAGCTAGGTATTCCCATGTACAATTCCAAATTTGAGCTGGGTCATGTTGCCCTCAATGTCCGCAATTTAGAACTACAAAGCCTATTTTACCAGCAGGTATTGGGGCTCCAAGTTCTGACTGAAAACTCTAAACAGATTGACCTTGGTGTCGGACAGACCACCCTTGTCCGCCTGATTCAAACAGAGCAGAAAGACGAAGTCCACAGCAGCTACGGACTCTACCACTTGGCCATTGTCCTACCTAGCCGTGAGGACCTGGGGACCATTTTCCGCCACTTTATCGACAATAAGATTCCCCTCCAAGGCGCCAGCGACCACGGTTACAGCGAAGCCATTTACCTAGCCGACACCGAAGGCAACGGAATCGAGATTTACCGCGACCTACCTCAAGACACTTGGGATGTCCGCCCAGATGGACGAATTGTTGGCATCACTGAGCCTATGGATGCAGAAGCGATCTATGCTTTAGGAAAAAAAGCTGACGCAGCCTATCAGATGCCAGCTGGCTGTCAATGAATGGGGTGGAAAACATCTCCAAACACGAACAGAAGGCATGCCAGGACTTTCCTACTATACGGTCATCTATTCCAATCAAGAAGCTTTTGAAGCAACCTTGGAACGCGCCACAGCTGCAAACTTAAAGGTAGAAAGAACGAATAGTTCTGCAGCCTTTGTCGATATAGACGGCATCAGAACTAAGCTTGTTTTAGAATAATACGAAAAGAGGCTGGGTAAAAAGACCAACCTCGCTTCTCAGGGTTCGTGTCAACATCTCAGCGCAGTGGTTGATTGGCAGATTTGTTCGTGTTTTACACTCCAAATCTGACCTAATCAACTGTGCGGGGGCGGGAAGACGAACTCTTTTTTTGACCAGTCGAGTTCTTTCCCGCTCCCTTTCTTTGTTTATTTGATTAAGCCAAGATCATATTTCATTCCCAAAATACGTTTGACAGATTGGTCAAGCCGCTCCTCTGTAATAGTTCCAGCTTTCACTTGTTCCACAATATAAGGAATTTGACTAGCATAGCTCGAAGATAAGATCATATCTGTCCCAGCTTGAATAGTCTGCAAGGCACCCGAATTTTGATCAACGAATTGCGATAGACCCAGCATATCAAAGTCATCGGTCATAATGACCCCCTCAAAACCAAGCTCGGACCGTAATATTTTATTGATTTCAGGTGAAATGGAAGACGGGACATCATCAATGGCAGGGACGATATTGTGACTGACCATGATGGAGTCTGCCCCCGCTTCAATTCCAGCCTTAAAGGGAAGAAAATCATTTGCTCGTAATTCTTCTAAACTACGATTGTCATATACCAAATCTGTATGTGAATCAGCATTGTTCCCATAGCCTGGGAAATGTTTCAAAGTCGAAGCAAATTGCTCTTGTTTCAGTAGCTGGACCTCTTGGCTGATATAAGTGGATGTTGTAGCAGCATCTTGACCAATAGTCCGATCATAGATAAATGACCATGGATCTGTAGATAAGTCCGCAACTGGAAAGAAACCGGCATGAATACCTATCCCTTTCAAAAGACTGGTTTTATGCTTAGTATCTTCTAAAACAGCCTCCAGCCCCCCTGACTGATACAATTCCAAGGGGGAGGCAAAGGGAGTTTCTAATAACTGACTAACCCGCGTTACCGTTCCACCTTCTTCATCAGAAGCCATTAAAAGTGGTAGTTTGGAATTAGCTTGATAAGCCGCAACTTCTTCCTTGACTTGTTCTAAGGTCCTTCCTTCAAAGTCCCGTGAAAATAAGATATAACCACCAAAGTGATAGGAAGCAAGATCCTCTAATTGATTTTCAGCAGGTATACGTGCAAAAATCATCTGACCAACTTTTTCTTCTAGGGTCATTTGTTGTAGGTAATCAGAGATTAGTTTCTCTTTGACAGAAATCTCTTGAACAGCCACAAAAGAAGGACTGTTGCTGAACTGTCCTTCTCTTTTATTAAACACATAATATGCTAGGGATGCACAGACTGCAATCAACAAACATGCCAAAAGCGGTCCGACTACACCTAGACTTTTATTTACTCTAGCTTTACGCACTACTACTATCCCTTTATTCGATTCATATAGTCTTGATAGGATTCGGTTTCCATCAAGGTCTTAGCGTTTAAAACGCGTTCCTTACTTGGTGGCTTGGTCCCTTCAAGTGGATAAGGTCTACCCAGCTCACGCCACTTAAATTCTCCAAGATTATGATAAGGCAAAACTTCAAAACGCTCGACATTATTCAAGGTCTTGACAAACTTTCCTAGCTCAATTAGGTCATCATCACGGTCTGTCAGTCCTGGTACCAAGACATGACGAATCCAAACTGGCTTACCGATATCCGATAGGTAACGGGCACACTCTAAAATAGTCTTATTGCTATGCCCCGTTACAATGCGGTGCTGGTCTGGATTGATTTCCTTAATATCCAAGAGCACCAAATCTGTCACTTCCATCAAACGATTGTATTTTTCCAGATAACGCTCTGTCGAACGGAAGGTCAGAGCACAGGTGTCCAAGGTCGTGTGGATGCCTTTTTCTTTTGCCAAGGTAAAAAGGGCAATCAAAAAGTCAATCTGAATAGTAGCTTCACCACCAGATACCGTTATCCCACCTTCTTTCCCCCAGAACATACGAAAACGCAAGGCTTCATTGAGAACATCCTCTGCAGTTCGTTCTTTGGCCGCAGGATTGACCAATTCCCAAGTATCAGGGTTATGGCAATACTGGCAACGCATATGACAACCTTGCATAAAGACCACAAAACGTACACCTGGTCCATCCACAGAGCCAAAACTCTCAGTCGAATGAACAAGCCCTGTTACTTTTCGGTAATCTACTTCTTCCATCATCTCATCCTCGTTTTCTTAATATAGTTATTATACCATAAAAATGAAAACGCTTCTATACTTGTATTTGATTGTTTTTAACTAACTATTTAAAATGCTATGAAAAACCAGCTACCTTAAAGCAACTGGTCTTATCTTATTCTTTTTCAACTTCCTCTTCCAGAGTAGTCATCATCATTTTAAGCTTGGTCACCCGACCATTTTTCACCTTATCATTGATAAAGACTAAATGATGGTCCTTACTGTCCACTTCAAAGGTCACCTTTTCTTCCTGGCTTGGAATAGTGCCAACTCCGGTCAAATAATAACCTGCAATGGTATCCACATCATCACTTTCTAGCTCCGTATCAAAATGCTCATTGAAGTCATTCAGAGTCATATTCCCTTGGACAATATAGGTATTCTCTGCAATTTCACGGACAAAAATCTCTGTCTTGTCCGTTTCATCATCGATTTCCCCGACAATTTCTTCCAACAAATCTTCCAAAGTCACCAGCCCAGCAACTCCACCATACTCATCCAGCAAGATAGCCATCTGATTTTGGGTATTCCGCAAGGATTTGAGCAAATCATCTACAAAAATCGTTTCTGGAACAAAGAGAGGTTCCTGCATAATACGTCGGATATTAAGATTGTCGAAACCATTGCTAAAAGCTGCAGATAAAATTTTCTTGGTATGAATAAGGCCGATGATGTTATCCTTATCCCCATCATAGACGGGAACGCGAGAAAAATTCTGTTTGAGAATGGCCGCCATAATGGTTTCCGTATCGTCTTCAATATCAACCATGAAGGCATCCGTACGGGGAACCATGACTTCACGCGCCATCAGCTCATCCAAGGAGAATACACCTTGCAACATCTCGATTTCTTCCGCATCCAAAGTCTGCTCGCTCTTGGTCAAGATATATTCAATCTCATCCCGGGTCATCTGCTCGTCCGCATCATCAAAATTCATAGGCGTAATGCGGCTGATGAGATTGGTCGCGGCTGATAAGAGCCAAACGAAAGGACTAACAATCTTCCCTAGGAAAATAATCACTGGCGCCGTAACAACTGCCAGATTTTCCTTCATATTCATGGCAATCCGCTTGGGATATAGTTCACCCAGTACGATGGATACAAAGGTCAACATCGCTAAAGCCAACCAGTAACCAGCAGTTTGAGCTGTTGTTGAATTACCCATCCACTTGGCAAAAACAGCACCTAAATCATTGGCCAAGCTGGCACCCGAAAGGATAGAAATAAAGGTAATTCCAACCTGAATAGTAGAAAGGAAATTATTGGGATTTTCTAAAACTTGCAGTAAGCGAATATACTTCTTCTCACCCTCAGCTGCCTTTTGCTCCACCCGTGAACGATTGAGGGAAACAAGGGCCATTTCTGAAGCTGAAAAGAAGGCATTGAGCAAGGTCAACAATAAAAGTAATAATAATTGTAAATGAATGGTCTGACTACCAGGGTCTTCCATGATATTCTCCTATAATAAAATCTATAACATTCCCATTATACCATATTCTTTTCATTTTGGTATAATCGAGGTGACATTCGGCAAAAATATCTGTAAATCTACACTTCTGTGATAAAATAGTCAAAAAGAAAAGTGAGGTCCATATGATTTTATCCATGAAAGAACTGTCCTACAAAAGACAGGGGAAGTATCTATTAAAAGACATCAACTGGGAATTTAAAAAAGGGGAGCGTTGGGCTATTTTAGGCCTTAACGGTGCTGGAAAATCAACACTGCTACGCATATTGATGGCAGAGTTTTGGAAGACTTCTGGCGAGTTGACTGTTCTGGGAGTGGAGTTTGGCAAGGGTGATATTCCCGGCCTACGCACTAAGATTGGGGTGGTTGGCTCCTTTTTAGCAGAACGATTTCCCATTGATTTGACAGCTGAGCAGATTGTCTTGACTGGAAAATACAAATCCTCCATCCTCTACCGTGAGTATGGACAAGCTGAGCTAGACCAGGCTATTGAAATGCTGAAAACAATCAAGGCTGACCACTTGATTGGCAGGGCCTATGCCAGTTTGTCACAAGGCGAACGCCAATTGCTACTCATCGCCCGCAGTTTGATGGAAGAACCTGCTATTTTGATTTTAGACGAAGCAACAGTCGGCTTGGATTTACTAGCAAGAGAACGCCTGCTCCATCATATTGACCACATCTGCCAACTCCCAACAGCTCCTGCCATTATCTACGTCACCCATCACGCAGAGGAAATCACTGACAATTTTACCCATGTCCTCCTGCTCAAAGATGGCAAGGTCTTGGCCCAGGGACCAAAACAAGACATTTTAACCCCTGAACTCCTCAGCGATTTTTATGGTAATCAGGTGGAATTGATTGACTTGGGGGAGGGAAGATTGTTCATTAAGCCCATATTATAAAAAACAAATCCAGCCCTAGTTTGAGCTGGATTTTAATCGTTCCACCATGACCAAAAACGGTGGGGTATTGACTTGGTTAAGCGGTTTGTAGAGCATGGCTGTAAAGACGGTCTGGTCTAGCTGGCTGACAAAGTCTAAGACAGCATCCTTCTCAACCGCCCCACCCTCATGTCCATAATAAATCATGATGGCTAGGCGACCACCAACCACCAGTCGGTCAAGAACTTTTTCAACAGCTTGAAGGGTGGTTGCAGGCAAGGTAATAACTGACTTATCCGCCGAAGGAAGATAGCCCAGATTGAAAATGGCTGCCTTGCATTCCTCTACATATTGGTCGAGGTTTTCGTGTCCTGTCAAAACCAATTGGGCATTGGTCAAGCCAGCTTTTTCTAGTTTTTCAGCCGTTGTGGTCAGGGCTTGTTCCTGAATATCAAAGGCCACCACTTTTCCTGCTCGCTGGGCTAAAAATAGTGTGTCATGGCCATTTCCCATCGTCGCATCAACCGCTAGGTCTTGGTCGGTTAAAATTTCATCTAAAAAGGCATGAGCCATGTGTAAAGGTCTAAGCATTTTCACTCCTTAAGCTAATAATCTTACATAATATTCGGTCAAGGTGGCTTCGTCCACCTTTTTGCGTTGCTGCAACCACCAGCTGACCGTCTCCACAAAAGTGGTCACAACAAAATGTACCAGCAAATCCTCTGGAAGATTCCCCTTGCCCTGCATGTAGTCTTCAACCACTTTTGGAAAAATGTCGTGTTTCAGCTCCGCTTCCAGTTCTCTTAGAAAATAGGCATTGCGGGACAATAAAAGGCTGGCAACTCGGTCTTGATTGGTCCGAAAGTGTTTGAAAATATGGGCCAACAAAGTCTTCACATCCGCATCTTCACGACCTGTAAATAAGTGGTGAAAGAGGTCATGACAAAGTTCTTCCAAAAGAGCCTCTTTACTGGCATAGTGGGCATAGAAAGTGGAACGCCCCACATCTGCCAGGTCAATAACATCCTGCACGCGCATGTCATCATAACCTTTATCATTTAATAAGGTCAAAAAAGCCTGAAAAATAGCTCTTTTTGTTTTTGCAATTCGTCTATCCATTTTTCGTACATTTCAAACAATTTGTTCAGAAAAAGACAAACCGTTTCTCTTGTTTCTAGTTTTTCGGCCCATTACAGTATATAATAAACCTATAAACAGTATAACACAGAAAGGGAATCTCATGTCATCTTCTAAAAATACATTTATCGCTTTTCTCCTCAATCTCAGCTTTTCTATCATCGAGTTTATCTTTGGCTGGCTCTTTGGTTCCAGCGCTATCTTAGCAGATGCTGTTCATGATTTGGGTGACGCCCTCGCCATCGGAAGCTCTGCCATCATGCAAACCTATGCCAATAAACCTGCTGACAAGAACTATCCTTTTGGCTACAAGAGATGGAATATTTTGGCCGCTCTATTGACTTCTAGTATTCTGATTATCGGCTCCAGCTTGATCCTTGTAGAAAACATTCCCAATCTTTTCCATCCCAACCCTGTCAATCAAGATGGGATGTTGGTCCTCGGCATTATCGCTATCATCATCAATTTCTTTGCTTCCCGTATTGTAAAAAATGGCCATAGCCATAATGAATCCATTCTCAGTTTGCACTTTTTAGAGGATATTTTGGGATGGCTGGCGGTCATCCTTGTTTCCATCATTCTTCAATTCACTGATTGGTACTTTCTAGACCCATTACTCTCACTGGGTATTGCTATCTTCATCCTCGCCAAAGCCCTGCCAAAAGCCTGGAACAATGTCAAGATTCTACTTGAAACCAGTCCGCAAGGAGTAAATCTTGAAGAAGTGAAAGGAGTCCTCCTGACTCTTGAAAATGTTCACGAAATCACTCAGCTAAATGTCTGGACCATGGATGGATATGAACATTGCGCGACGGTGACGGTGACACTAACAAATCCTGCTGTAGCAGACAAGACCAAAGCAAAAATACGAAATTCTCTTATCACCTTTGGTATTGTCCAGAGTACCATCGAAATTTTGTAAAAAAAAATAAAAAAATATCACATTTTCCTCACCCATTTGCGAATAAATAGGTATGAAGACAATTATCCTATTTTTCCTTGGAGCTTCTATCGGCTCCTTCTTGGGATTGGTCATCGACCGTTTCCCTGAACAGTCCATTATCGCACCCTCTAGTCACTGCAATGCCTGCAAGCGACGGCTCAAAGCCTGGGACCTAGTTCCAATCCTTTCCCAGCTTTCAACAAAATCCAAATGCCGTTACTGCAAGGCGAAGATCCCTTATTGGTATCTGGGACTAGAATTTTTAGCTGGTCTATTGGTCCTGCTCTGCCATTTTCAAGTCCTAAACCTAACCGAAACCATTCTTATCTTGGCAGGGCTTGTTTTGACCATTTATGACATCAAGCATCAGGAATATCCTTTTGCTGTCTGGCTCGTTTTTACTTTTATAGCTCTGCTACTCTCCCAGCTCAACTGGCTCTTCTGCGGCCTTTTGGTCCTGGCCTATCTGACTGAAAAATGGCAACTCAATATTGGTTCTGGCGATTTTCTCTATCTGGCAAGTCTCTCTCTTTTATTTGGTTTTACCGAAATTCTCTGGATTATCCAAATTAGTTCCATCTTGGGTCTGGCTATCTTTTTCATCTTCAAACCAAAATCCCTTCCTTATGTACCTTTTCTATTTTTGGCCAGTCTCATTATCAATATCACTCTCTAAATCGAGCCTAGCTCGATTTTTTTGGTATAATAGGAAGAATAAAGGAGAAAGCTATGACAGTTTTTACAGATGACAGTTTAACCCTGCATACCGATCTTTATCAGATCAATATGATGCAGGTCTATTTTAATCAAAAGATCCACAACAAACATGCCGTGTTTGAAGTCTATTTCCGTTCTCAGCCCTTTAAAAATGGCTATGCCGTCTTTGCTGGTTTGGAGCGTGTAGTAGAATACCTCAACAATCTCAGCTTCAGCCAGACAGATATTGACTATTTGACTGAATTAGGCTATCCAAAGAATTTCCTTGACTATTTGGCAAATCTAGAAATGAACTTGACCGTTCGTTCTGCCAAGGAAGGTGACCTGGTCTATGCCAACGAACCTATTATGCAGATTGAAGGTCCTCTTGCCCAGTGCCAGTTGATTGAAACGGCTATTCTCAATATCGTCAACTACCAAACCCTGATTGCTACCAAGGCCCGTCGTATCAAGGCAGTCATTGAAGAAGAGGCGCTTATGGAATTTGGTACCCGTCGTGCCCAAGAAATGGATGCTGCCATTTGGGGCACCCGCGCAGCCTTTATCGGCGGCGCTTCTGCCACTTCCAATGTTCGAGCAGGTAAAATCTTCGGCATTCCTGTTGCTGGTACCCATGCCCATGCCCTAGTCCAAACCTACGGCGATGATTACAAGGCTTTCAAGGCCTACGCTGAAACCCATCACGATTGTGTTTTCTTGGTAGATACCTATGATACCCTTCGTATCGGTGTTCCAGCTGCCATAAAAGTCGCCAAGGAAATGGGCGATAAAATCAATTTCAAAGGGGTGCGGATTGATTCTGGTGATATGGCCTATATTTCCAAAAAGGTCCGTCAACAGTTGGATGAGGCAGGCTTTACAGAAGCCAAAATCTACGCATCCAACGACTTGGATGAAAATACCATCCTCAACCTCAAAATGCAAAAGGCAAAAATTGATGTCTGGGGAGTGGGCACTAAGTTGATCACGGCCTATGACCAACCAGCCTTGGGAGCTGTCTATAAGATTGTTTCCATTGAAGAGGAAAATGGAAAGATGCGAGACACCATCAAATTGTCTTCCAACGTGGAAAAAGTATCGACACCTGGCAAAAAACAAGTCTGGCGCATCACCTCAAAAGAAAAGGGCAAGTCAGAAGGCGACTATATTACCTTTGCGGATACGGATGTCAGCCAAATGGACAGCATTTATATGTTCCATCCAACCTATACCTACATCAACAAGACCGTTGAAAACTTCGACGCCCGTCCTCTCCTAATCCCAATTTTTGAAGAGGGCAAGCAAGTCTATGAATTACCAAGTCTAGCAGAAATTCAAGCCTATGCCAACCAAGAATTTGACAAGCTCTGGGACGAATACAAACGTGTACTCAACCCACAACTCTATCCAGTTGACCTGGCCCAAGATGTCTGGGATAACAAGATGAACATCATCAATCGCATCCGCAAACAAAGCCAAGCCAAATCCATCTAAGAAAGGTAGCCAATGACCCTACAAGAAACCATTATCAAGGAACTAGGTGTCAAGCCAAGCATTGACCCAAATGAAGAAATCCGTCGCTCCATCGACTTTCTCAAAGATTACCTTAAAAAACATCCCTTTTTGAAAACCTACGTTTTGGGAATTTCGGGTGGACAAGACTCGACCTTGGCTGGTCGTTTGGCCCAGTTGACTATGGAAGAAATGCGGGCGGAAACAGGTGACGACTCCTACCAATTTATCGCTATCCGCCTCCCTTATGGTGTGCAAGCTGACGAGTCCGATGCCCAAGCAGCCCTAGCCTTTATTCAACCAGATGTCAGCCTAACCATCAACATCAAGGAATCTACAGATGCTATGGCAGCGGCTGTCAATGCAAACGGGCTGTCTATGTCTGATTTTAATAAGGGAAATGCTAAAGCTCGCATGCGTATGATTGCCCAGTATGCAGTTGCCGGCGAACGCAAGGGAGCTGTGATTGGAACCGACCATGCCGCCGAGAATATTACCGGCTTCTTCACCAAGCACGGTGATGGTGGTGCAGATATCCTGCCCCTCTTCCGCCTTAACAAGCGTCAAGGTAAGCAACTTCTAGCTGCTTTGGGAGCAGATGAAAAACTCTACCTCAAAGTCCCTACCGCTGACTTGGAAGAGGACAAACCAGGCCTGGCGGATGAAGTCGCTCTTGGTGTTACCTATAACCAAATTGACGACTATCTAGAAGGCAAAATCATCGACCCTCAAGCCCAAACCATTATCGAAGGATGGTGGAATAAAACAGCCCACAAACGCCACCTGCCAATCACGATTTTTGATGACTTTTGGAAATAACAATCAACCCCTGACCATATTCAATCGTCAGGGGTTTTGATTATGACTTTAACTTACAGAAAATCCTCTCGAAGATAACCCGAGAGGATACATGCGAATACGGATAGAAAAGTCCTAAGTTTAGGAATTGCACGATATAAGGGGATCCGTATTCTATTTTGCCTAGCTTGAACAAAATTTTCTTTATTCAAAAGGACTTCTTAAAAAAGTGAACAATTTGAAACCAAGTACTGCTAAGTAGGCATAGATAAATTGAACTCTTCTTAAACTACATACGATTATAAGTCATACCTTACATAATGTCAAGTGTTTTCAAATAATTTCCACTATTCTTTCAAAATAAAATCGACCACACCATTTAAACACGAACAACTGTCAGAAATATAGGGTTTTTCAAAGTAAAAAACGAGCATTATTTGAAAGAGGCGACTAATTTCTTCGTTAGTTTATAAATGAGATAAGCCAAGACACCGCCTAAGGTATTTGTCCAGAGGTCATCCACTTCAAATACTCGCTGGGCATCTATGAGCAGGTCTAGCAAGAGTTGGGTACATTCGATAAACAAGCTCATACAAAAACTATACCGAATAACAGCTCCAAGGCTCCGCCATTTTTCAAAAAGGAAAAGGAGAAGAAAAACCAGAGGGAAGAGTAGAAAAATATTGGTGAAGTTCTGCAAGAATATCCAGCCCAAATCTGCTAGGCTATCTACCTTATCACCGTTGACAATACTATTAAAGGGAGTGGGGAGTAGATAGAGCCGCCCAATCTGAATAATGCCTGGTGTGGAAAAGTCTTTGTATTGAGGGTACCAGGTCTGAGGAAGAAAACAGAGTAAAACAATAGCCAGAGCATAGGCCCCAGCTAAGCTTTTACAAATTTGTCTTCCTAGCTTGGTCAAGTCTCCATCTGCTTGGAAGAATGTTCTCATGCTCCAATACCTGCCTTGGCTTTTGCTGCTGCAATACGAGCACGCGCTTTTTCGCGGTCTTTCTTGAGCGTATTGGAACGCAACTGACCACAAGCCGCATCAATATCTGTACCGTGTTCCTGGCGAACAACGCAGTTGACCCCATTTTTCTTCAAAACATCAAAGAAAGCCAAGGTCCGTTCTCTAGTTGAACGGCTGTATTGGTCATGCTCACTTACAGGGTTGTATGGAATCAAGTTGATATAAGACAATTTACGGATGTTCTTGGTCAAATCAGCCAATTCCTGAGCCTGCTCCACTCCATCATTGACCTCGTTGAGCATGATGTATTCAAAAGTCACACGGCGGTTGGTCACCTTGATATAGTCCTCAATCGCTTCAAACAAGACTTCGATTGGATAGCGACGGTTGATGCGCATGATGCTGGAACGAAGGTCGTTATTTGGCGCATGAAGGGATACTGCCAAGTTAACCTGAACTCCCTCACGGGCAAAATCACGGATTTTTGGCGCCAAACCAGAAGTGGAAACGGTGATGTGACGGGCTCCGATTGCCAAGCCCTTATCATCATTGACTACACGCAAGAAGGTCATAACATTGTCGTAGTTATCCAATGGCTCACCAATCCCCATGACAACGATATGGCTGACACGCTCATTCTGGTTACGCTCATCCAGGTATTTCTGCACCAACATAATCTGAGCCACAATTTCACCACTGGTCAAATCCCGTTGCTTAGGAATCAAACCAGAAGCACAGAAGGTACAACCAATATTGCAACCTACCTGAGTGGTTACACAGACTGACAGACCATAATGCTGGTGCATGAGAACTGTTTCAATCAGCATGCCATCTGGCAATTCAAATAGGTATTTGATAGTACCGTCCTTAGACTCCTGTACAATCCGTTGTTTGAGTGGGTTGACCACAAAGTTTTCTTCCAATTTTTCAATCAAAGACTTAGGCAAGTTGGTCATTTCCGCAAAGGACTGGACACGGGAACGATAGAGCCATTCCCAAATCTGTGTCGCACGGAATTTCTTTTCCCCATTTTCTAAAATCCAATCCACAAGATTGGCTTGACTAAAGGCATAAATTGATGGTTTCATCTTTCTCCCTACTTCTGACGGATAACAAAGCTACGCTTGGCTTCATTCATCTCCCGATTATTTTCTTTACGGTCACGCTTCTGACTACGCTCCGTCTGACTAGCCTTGGCACCCGCATTTTTCATAGTAAAATGACGCTGTTCCGACTGCTTGTTCTGCTGCTTCCCTTTTTTCTGACGGTCATTACGACTATTCTTACTTTCCTTTGGCGCAATCGGCTCCGTCCGCTGCTGATTTCTGTTGCGATTACGAGAACGACTCCGCTTGCGACGGGGTCTGTCCTCCTCCTCAACAGGCAAGTCCTGAGGATTTGGATTGGCTAAGACGAAATAAGCACAACCAAAATTACAGAATTCCGTCAAATAATCATCCAAACGACTGATTTTTGAATCAGACTTAACAGTTTTATCGTCCTTATAAAAGCCCTTCAAACGCAGTTGCTCATTGCCCCAATCGCCGACAATATAGTCAAACTTGAGCATCAACTGTGAAAAACGCTGACCGAAAATAGTCTGGTCAAAAGCCTCTTTATAGTCTTCCACAAGGTCTAGTTCAATATTTTCAGATACAACCTTATCCCCCACACGAGCAAAACTTGGTCCAGGATACTTGTTGTAGTTATACATTTCTGGTGAAATATCTTTTTTCATGAATCCTCCAATCTTGTAAAATATTCATACAAATCAATTCTATCTAACCCTACTATTATACCACGATTTGAACTGAAATTCTTCTAGTTTAGGTTATCAAAGAAAATTCAGACAATTTTAATGAAATAGCAAAAAGGACGATTTACTCGCCCTCGGTTTGCTTCAAATAGTCAATGGCATCCTGAGCTGTCTTGACAGGCACAACTTCAATGTCCAGACCTGCTTTCTCAGCCGCTTCTTTAGCCTCTTCATAGTTGGTTTTAGCTGTTGGATCCTCTTTCAAGATCTCCTCATCAACTGGATTGTTGGGAACAAAGAAGATACTTGCTCCAGCCTTGGCTGCAGATAAAACCTTCTTATCTGCTCCACCAATATCACCGACACTACCATCCTGCTCAATGGTTCCGGTACCCGCAATCACGCGCCCATCACGCAAGGTTGGATCAGCCAGTTGCGTATAAATGGCAAGGGTAAACATCAGTCCGGCACTTGGGCCACCAATATTGCCAGTTTGGAATTCAATCGGTACTGAACTCTTCACTTCCGTATGGTCTACAAGAGTAATCCCGATCCCGTTTTTACCATTTGAAAGCTTGATAATGTGACCATCAGCTGATTTTTCCTGACCACCGCTTACGTAACCAACGGTCACATCACTGCCCAATTCCAAACTGCTGACATATTTAATGAGGTCTGGTGAGGATTCAAAGGTTTTTCCATTGATGCTGACAACAGTGTCCGCAATATTGAGAATTTCCTTAAAAGTTGAATCTTCGGCTAAAGCTAGAACGTACACTCCGAAGAAATCCATGCTGACCTCTTTACCAGCCAAGGTCAAACCTTGGTACTTAGCCATATTTTGCGAAGTTTCCATGTAGAACTGGGCAATGCGGAAGTATTCCTCGCTATCTGCCCCACCTGTCATCTCCTCTGCTGAACTAACACTTGTGTAAGGGTCAAACTGGGCCGCCAAGAGTTGCAAGGCCGTTGCCTGCTGGACTGAAACGTAGGTAAAATTGTAAGAACCAGTTTCCTTGTCTTCTTGGTCATTAACCGTCAAAACCTGACGAATATCCGAAGCCCCTCCCGGCTTTTCCAGATAGTATGGCAGGGGGACAAAGACCGTAAACCAAATCAATAAAGTACCTAAGACAATGGAGCTAATCAGTAGTAATTTCTTATTTTTCTTCATTCTTTTTTATCTCCTCACTGACAACTGGGGGAACATAGGGACTAATATCTTGCTGATAATGAATCAATTCTCTGATTTGACTAGAAGATATATTCCGATACTCTGGTTTAGACATGAGATAAACCGTTTCAAGTTCCGGAGCTAGTTGGCGATTAAAATAGTCAAAATTAGCTTCATATTCAAGGTCAATTCCATTACGCAGACCTCGAACGATATGACTAACCCGTCGCTCACGGGCCACATCAACCACCAATTCCTGACCAGCTAAAAAGACCTCAATCTTCTCATTTCCCTCAAAAACTTTTTGTAGGAGGGCTAGACGCTCCTGCCCTGTAAACAAACCAATTTTATTAGGATTGAAAAAAATACCTACATAAAGCTTATCAAACAGGCCACTTGCCCTCTCAATAATATCAAAATGCCCATTGGTAATGGGGTCAAAGGATCCTGTAAACATTCCTATCTTATCTGACATAGACTGTTACCTTACTAATTCCATATATTTTTTCCTTCCAAATGCCCAGCTCTGCTATTTCCTCGGGAAGAGAAACTGCCTTATCCGTTTCACAGACCACCATGACCTCTTGGGACAAAAGCTGGCGCTGACACAGCTCAGTGATATCTGCTACGATGTCCTCGGCTGCATAGGGAGGGTCCAGAAAGACCAGGTCGAAGGATCCGCTCAAGTGAACCAAAGCCTGTTTGGCCTCCATGGCCAAAAGCTGAAACTTGCTGTCTTCCTTGGTCATACGGATATTATCGCGGATAATAGCTTGCGCTCTCCGATCACGCTCGACCAGAACTGCAGCCTCCATGCCGCGAGAAACAGCCTCGATAGACAAACCGCCACTTCCTGCATAGAGGTCCAAGACTCGACCACCCTCAAAATAAGGACCAATCATATTGAACATGGCTCCACGGACCTTGTCCGATGTAGGCCTAGTTGTCTTACCCTCTAAAGTTTTTAGCGGTCGTCCGCCATAAATTCCTGATACAATTCTCATAAAGAATATTATAACAAAAAAACGACTGGACGGCTCAATCAAACTAAAAAAAGGAGATTGCTCTCCTTTTATCTATGGATTATCTGTAGATGATGTTGCTGGCGTTTCACTTGCAACTGGACTTTCTGCGCTAGTTTCAGTAGCAGTTGACGCTTCCGTCACTGGTGTTTCCACAACGGGCGCTTCACTGACCTCAGACACAGGAGTTGTGCTTGTTTCTGTTTGGCTAGCAGGTGGAGTGTAAGTCGTCGTAGCATTTGGGCTACTATAGGTATTTTGTGCCGGAGCTATGTAGGTATTGGTTTCTGCCTGATAAGTCGTTTCTTCCTGGTAGGCAGTTTCTTCTTGATAAACTTCCTCTTCAGATACCGTGCTTGTTGCTGTTACAACCTCTTCTGTCACTTCACTGCTAGTCGAACTTGCTGAGGAACCGTTCCTTTCAGCTTCTAATTTCTTAGCTGCCTCAGCCCTAATCAATTCAGCCTGTAATCTAGCTTTAGTCTGGGCATCCGTCAAATTATCTGCTGCAACCTTTACCTTATCAATTCTGGTCTGTAGCTCTTGCTTTTTAATAGCCGATTTCAATTTATCAACTGCAGCTTGAGCTGCTTCTAATTTCTCCTTGCTAGGATTTCCTTCAAGCGCAATCACAGCATTCTCTGCCGCCTTATAGGCAGGATCTTCGCTAACAAGTTCTTGTCTAGCTACCGAAGTTTCCGTTTTTGTCTGAGTTCCTTTATACCAGCTTGCAACTAAACTAATCAGCAAGACAAGTACCATAAAGGCAATAATACCCATTTCTGCTGGTGACAATTTTTCAAATTTTCTATTCATCATTCGTTCCTTATGCTATCTGGTAGGTCAAAAAGGTTTGCCTCCCCTACCACTCACTCTAGACCTGCTATTCTATTTAGCAGTCTTTACTTTCCCATTCCAGCCATTCAAACCGTAACTTAGAATGTAGATTTCATTAAAACCTTGTTTCTTCAAATGAAGGGCTGCTGGTGTCACTAATTGCCCACGATCATTTTCATACATCAAAACAGGCTTGTCCTTGCGTAAAGCTGCTGTTGATTGGCGTAATTGCTGGTAGGGAATATTTCTGGCACCCAGAATATGCTTGCGACCGAACTCACTTGGATCTCGTAGGTCAATCAGCTGACCTCCATGAATTTTCTCTGCAAAGGCAGCATTGTCAATAACTGTCGCTGCTTGACGCAATCTCCAATAATTAAAGCCCATCCACGAACCTAAAATGACGACAAAAACAATAAATACCCACAAGGTTTCCACTATCTACTCTCCTTCAACTGCTGATACTCTAATTCCAAACGATGTTCCCGTCGCAAAACCAACTCAGCCTCCATATAGTCCAACCTATCCAGAAGACCTGCCTGATAGACACGATTTAGCTCTATCTGCATCATCTCAATGTCATACAAACGATTGCCCATATAGATGATTATACCAAAACGTTTTAGCAACTGCTGTACATCGTATAGTCGTTTCATATATAAAATTTTAGCAGAATATCCGAAGATTTTCAATACAAAAACATAATAGACCTTGTTATTTTAAAAGCCAAAAAAGATTGGGTTCTTCCCAATCTCATTCCAGTATCATAACCAACCCTTTTCCTGTGCCACCTTAACAGCAGCCGTGCGGTTTTCTGCACCTAGCTTGGACAGGATTGAAGTCATATAGTTGCGGACCGTCCCGTCAGACAGGTAGAGCTGGCTGGCGATTTCCTTATTGGACAGACCTTCTGCCACCAGCTTGAGTAGTTGACTTTCCAAGTTCGTCAAGGGACTACGTTGGGTCAGGAGAATATCCATTAACTCTGGCGAGTATTCCTTCCGCCCCGCCAAGACCGTTTCAATGGTCCGCATAAGGTCCGAAATGGAGCGTTCCTTGAGTACATAGGCATCCACATCTGCCTTGACCGCCCGCTCAAAATAGCCTGGTCGCTTGAAGGTAGTCATGATGACAACCTTGACAGGCAGGGATTTTTCTCGTACCCATTCCAAGACATCCAGCCCCGTCTTCTCAGGCATTTCAATGTCTAGCAGTACCACATCTACGGGCTCTTTTTCCAAAAGAGCAAGGGCCTGGCTGCCGTTTTCTGCCTGTAAAACAGCCTCAACCGCATCTTGAAAGCCCAAGAGCTGACAGAGGGCGTCCCGCAGCATTGCTTGATCTTCTGCGACTAAGATTCTCATTCTACCACCTCCTCAAACGGAATTCGGATGGACAGGCGGGTGGGCTTGGCTAAAGAGAGAAATTCCAAGCTCCCTTTCACCGTTACCAACCTGTCTTTTATGGTATGCAATTCCTGACCAGTCAACTGGGCAAAGCCCACACCGTTGTCTTCGTAGTATACAACCAATTCTTGCTGGTCTTTTTCAAAAACCAAACGACATTTGCTAGCCTGGCTGTGTTTGAGTAGGTTATTGGCCAACTCTCTCAGCACCATAGCCAGTTTGTTCTGGACAGGTAAGCTGAGCTGCTCTGCTATTTCCCCGCCCAAGACAACTAAGTCCACTCCTGCCAAGTCCAACATCTGCTGCAAAATCTGGAGTTCCTCTGCCACGGTGTGCTGCTTGAGGGACTGGACAATCTGGCGGACCTCCTGCATGGAGTCCTTAGCCAAGGTCTGAAGGGCTGCCACCTCCTTCTTGGCCTGGTCAATCTGATCGTGGTCTAAAAGTATCTGGACCAGCTCGGCCTTGACAGACAGCATGGCAAAGACATGACCCAGTGTGTCGTGCAAGTCCTGACCGATACGGTTGCGTTCATTCTCAGCCAGCAGGAGATTGATAGACGCATTCTGCTCCTGTAGGCGTTGCTGAAGGGCTTCCCGCTTGATCTCAATCCAGCTGAAAATCAGCAAGGCCAAGCCGAAAAAATGAATGATGAGTGCAAAAGCTCTCATCTCAAAAGGAACTGGACCAAAGAGAGCCCATAGGATAATAGCCAGCAACAAAAGCCCGTAGGACACCGTCCGATAGGTCGGTCGATTCTCTTTATAATACCAGCCCAGCATAGTGGACAGATTAAAGATAAAGAGGGAGAATTGCAGATTGCCCCAAAAACTCATGACGGCGATATAGCCAATCAGGTAAAACCAAGCCAGCAGGGAATAGAGCTTGTGGTCGGTATAAAAGAGGGAGCAATAGACCAGGGCAAAGAGAATGGTCGCTAGGACAACTGCCGTCGGATTAGGACTATACTGGGCGTAATAAAAGGGAAAATAGAGAAAGACCATGCCCACGAAGAACATGAGTGGTACCTTTCTTTTTTCAAATATCATCTGTCACCTCACTGCTTCTCGGATTTTCTATTCAGAACTAGAGCAATTCCTAAGAAAATTATCGCATAGCCTAGGACAATTAGCAAGGATTTCCAGAGAAAATCTCCCTCTTGGGCATAGGTGGTCACCAGCTGGTTGACATGGTAGCTGGGCATGAGTTTACAAATCCGCTGCACCCAGTCTGGAAAGAGGGAAACAGGCATCCAAGAGCCACCCATGATAGCCAGAACAAAGTAGAGCAAGTTTGCCACCACCGACATGGTTTGTTCCGACTGAATTTGCACCAAGAGCAAGCCAATAGCTAGAAATACGATAGAGGTTACTAAAAGTAAGAGAGCCGAAATTACCCATTCTTGAGCTGTCATCTCTACACCCTTAACCAAGCCACCGACCGCAAAGACAATGACATTGGAAGATACAAAGCAGAGCAAGACCCGAACCAGTTTGGACAGGTAATAGTGCCAGATTGGCAGGGGCGAATGCTGGATAAAGGTCAACCAGCTATTTTTTCTGTCCTCTGCCAGCATCGTGGGAAAGGTGAAAAGGGCAAAGCCCGACATGGAAAAACCTGTCATGGTCAGCATATAGGACTGGATAAAGGCCTTTTGCATGGTCGCATCATCAAACTGGATCGTTGATGAGAAAATCAGGAAAAAGATGACGGGCATGCCGATAGATAGGAGAAAAACTCCCAAACTTCTGGATAATTTTACCGCCTCTACTTGAACTAATGCTTTCATGATTCTTCCTCCCTTGTCTTGTCAAATAGGCTATTAAGCAGGGTTTTGTTTTGAACCTCTAGGTCTGAAATCCGACAACCTGCCTCCTGCAAACTAGCCCAAACCTGCTCAATAGCTCGGGTCTTGAAGCTGACCGTGTCTTGTTTGTAGCTAATCTCATTGATTTCAGCCAAGCTCTCCACCACCTCCGCAAAAGCAATCGGCAAAGTCACTTCTTTTTCTTGCTCCTCACTCCGCATGGCAAATGGCGTGGTATCTCTTAGTAGCCGCCCCTGGTGCAAGACCAAAATCCGCTCCGCCGTATGCTCCACTTCCTCGATATAGTGGCTGGTATAAAAAATAGTCACACCATGATCCTTGAGTTCATGGACAATCTCCCAAAAACGCTGACGGGTCGAAGTATCCATGCCCGCCGTCGGCTCGTCCAAGAAGAGCAACTTGGGCTTGCCAATCAGGCATATGACGAAGGCCAAGAGCCGCTTCTGACCACCCGATAGCTTACCTGCCAGTTGATTTTTTTGCTCTGGGGAAAAGCAGAGCAGGCTGTCGATTTCCACATCTGTCAGACTATCCTTGTAGATGGCTTGGAAAAAGCGGAGCAATTCCTTGACCTTCAGGTCTGTCGGAATGGCATTTTCTTGAGGTAAGACTGCCACCTTTTCCTTATTAGACTGAGCCTGTGGAGCCAGACCGTCCAACAAAACCTGCCCTTTCGTCGCCTTCCTATCGCCCAACAAACAAGACATAAGGGTCGTCTTTCCAGCCCCGTTTGGACCGATTAAAGCCACACATTCCCCAGACTTGATTTCAAAGGAAATATTGGACAAAATCGTCCGTCCTTTGATGATTTTTTCTAATTGATTAACTTGAATCATTCTTGGTCTCCTTTCTGGCACATTACCGCTCCGACAATCCCAATCATCATACTTGCTGGCAAGGACCAAGCCAAGTAGGTCAGCGGTCGCAATCCTTGCCCAAACAAAATGCAGGAAGCATAGACAAGCACAAAGGCTCTAGTGAAATAGGATGTACCTATTTGAACAACTGCTTTCATAATCCTCTCCTAACTGATGATGGACTGAAGTTCTTTTACACACTTAGTATAACCTATCATAAACAACCCCACTAGAAGCCTTTGTCATTGACTCATGTGACAAATGTCATATTATCGTCATTTAGTTTATCTTTGATTATTTTCATTTAAATTTGCTTAGATACATCGATACTTTCGACTTGCTGCACTCTTCGTAAGTGACTTGCTTGCAAGTTTCATCCACAATCCAGTCTAAAATCTAATTCATTCGACTATCGTCTATGCAGCAAAAAAGAGTCCTACTGGACCCTTCATCTATTTATAATTTCGGAGCTTGTCCTAGTTCTGCCTGCAACATCCAAATATGTTTTTCAATACTAGCCTTAGCCACATTGAAAATGTCGTTGGTTACGCTGTCACCTTCTTCGTCACTGACATCAAATCCCTTTTGGAAAAGAGCAGCCAGATAGCGGAATACCTCTACCACACGCGCCAATTGCTCTTCAATCGTTACAGTGTAATCACCAGGAACTTCCTTGAGCTGACTATTTTCACTAAACTCTTTAAGGGTAGAAAATGGTGCCCCACCTAAGGTGATTAAACGTTCACTCATCTCATCCAAATAGCCATCAATTTCTTCCATATATTCATCCATCTTTGGATGCCAAATCATAAAGCCACGACCACGCATATACCAATGGACTTGATGGAGAATAGAATGGGCTACTGATAGATCTGCTACAGCCTGATTCAATACTGCCTTGGTATCAGCCAATGATTGACGTGGGCTGAAGGAAGCAATTTCTGCTGGTGTTTGGAAATACTTTTGTTTCATAGTGTTCACCTTTTTGTTTTTATTTATAACTATTATAAATAAAAATATCATAAAAATCAAGAAATATACCTTATATTAGAAAAGTTCTAATTTTGTAACATATCTAAGAGAGTTACACCACATAAATGATATAATAAAAGAAAAAAGGAGTTCTATATGAAAAAAATCGTTTTTGTTTGCTTGGGTAATATCTGCCGTAGCCCCATGGCAGAATTTGTCATGAAAGATTTAACTGATAGCCTGCAGATTGAAAGTCGGGCAACATCCAGTTGGGAACACGGCAATCCCATCTACCCAGGTACACAAAAGATTTTCAAGCAACACAATATTCCCTACGACCAAACCAAAACTTCTCAACAAATCTCGCAAACAGATTTTGAAGAATTTGATGTCATCATTGGAATGGATAGCAACAATGTCCGTGATTTACGAAAAATGGCCCCTGCCCATGCCCAAGATAAGATTTTCCAGTTCGCCGAAAAATCAGTCCCAGACCCTTGGTACACAGGTGATTTTGACGAAACCTATCGTCTAGTCAAACAGGGTTGTCAGGATTGGTTAGAAAAATTATAATATCTTCTGTGTAATATTTTTGTAATATTTGTAAGAAAATGGTAAACTATTTCTGACTGGATTGATACGCTTTTGTTTTATGCTAGAAAGAAGGGTTTTAAAAATCCAGTAGATTATATCGAAAGGGTTTATCTATGAAAGAGTTAACAAACAAACGATTAACATTGAAAGATGTTTCCCGTTTCTTCACACGTAGAAAAGTAGAAGTACTTTCTCTTCTACTGATTCTGATTTGTGCCTTATCTGTTTTTACAGGTCGGATTGGAAACAAGCAGGCCTTGACCTTAGACAATGGTAAATTACAATACAATGGCTATGTGGTCGCCTCCAAAATGAATGGTCAGGGTCAACTGACCTTCGAAAATGGGGATAGCTACCAGGGACAATTCAAAAATGGCATTTTTCACGGTCAAGGAACCTATAAGTCTGCTAGTGGCTGGGTTTACACCGGAGAATTTAAAAATGGGTATGCCGATGGCAAAGGTAAATTAACAACCGAAGGACAGGCTATCTACGAAGGAAGATTTAAACAGGGGATTTATCAAAATGAAAATTAAATGGTTATCTACAATTCGTGTCATCGGTCTATCCTTTGTTCTCCTCTACCATTTCTTCATCAAGATTTTTCCAGGTGGATTTGTTGGGGTGGACCTTTTCTTCACCCTATCTGGCTATCTAACGACAGCCCTCTTGATTGATGAGTTTTCAAAGCATAAAAAAATTGATCTTATCTCCTTTTTCCGAAGAAGATTGTATCGGATCCTACCACCTTTGGTTTTGACTGTTCTGTTGGTGCTACCTTTGGCCCTCCTTATTCGGAATGATTTCCTTGCCAACATTGGTGGTCAGGTCACTGCTGCTCTGGGCTTTATGACCAATTTCTTTGAAATCCTGTCTGGTGGTAGCTACGAAAATCAATTTACGCCACATCTATTTGTTCACACCTGGACACTGGCTATTGAAGTCCAATTCTACATCTTCTGGGCCGGCTTGGTTTGGCTTCTAGCTCGGATCTCCAAAAGTGTTGGACAACTGCGTGGAACGATTTTCTTAACCTCCCTCAGCCTATTTGTCCTCACTTTCCTTGGAATGTTTATATCCAGTTTCTTCGTGGACAACTTCTCATCTATCTATTATTCGACTTTTACCCATACCTTCCCCTTCTTTTTGGGTGCTATCCTAGCAACTATTGCTGGTATCGGATATACAACCACTACCTTCCAGAAAAGTATTCAAGCACTTAGTTTACAGAAGGTCCTCGGCCTGTTTGTAGGTGGATTGGCAGTCGAACTGATCCTACTGTTTACCTTACAATTTAGTTCCATTTGGACCTACCTGATTGGTTTCCTCTTATCTAGCCTGGCAACTGTTGCCATGATTTTCGCGGCGCGTGTTCTTCATGAAAAAACAGAAAGCATTAAAGAACCTGGCTTCATTCAATTCTTAGCAGCAATTTCCTACGGTATTTATCTCTTCCATTGGCCACTATTGATTATCTTTACTCAACTAAGCAACGCTACGACTGCTGCTCTCTTGTCTTTTATCTTCTCCGTCATTCTAGCAACTATTTCAACCTATCTCCTCGAACCCTTTGTCGCAGGAAGAGTTGGGAAATTGTTTGGGCTTGCAATTGACCTCAAACCCTATAAAAAATGGTTGGCTGGTAGTTTCGGCTTCCTCACTGTACTTAGTCTAGCAATCTGCCTCTTTGCCCCACGACTTGGAAGCTTTGAGCAAGAGAATATGATTAGTAGCCTCTATCAAGCCCAGACCCAGCTGTCAACCACTCGATCAGCCGCTGAAAACTCAAAGGTATCTAGCTTCGATATTCAAAAGGGTGTAACCATGTTTGGAGATTCTGTTACTGTTCGAGCAAGTACGGCACTTCAGGAAGCTATCCCAGGAATCCAAATTGATGGAACTGTCAGTCGAAACCTCTCAGAAATTGAAAGTTTGATTAAGCTCTACCAGCAGAACAATAGCTTGAAAGAAACAGTTATCGTTGCTCTCGGTACCAATACAAGCGATAATTACCAAGAGATTTTGGACAAATTAGTCAAGGACTTTCCTAAAGGACGTCGCCTCATTTTCGTGACACCTTATGATGGTAACTTTAGTCCAAGTAATTCTATTTCTTACCAAACAGGTCAATATGAAAAAGAGCTGGCTGAGAAATACGATTATATTTCAATTGCAGATTGGTACCAGGCCTCTCTGGACAATCCACCCATTTGGTATAACTCCGACTTGGTTCATTTCAACATCGATAATAACGGTGCAGAAATTTTTGCCCAAACTATCAGTCAAGCTATCAAAGCTGTAGAAAATGGACCCATTAAAAACTAAAATAAAAAATTCTTCTGTAACTTTAGATTACAGGAGAATTTTTTTTATTGGTCGAGATAATCTAATACTCTACTCAATATCTTTGACTTTAAGGCACTATACAAACCATGCTAGACTTTTCCTACACCACTTCACAGAATAAAGGCCAATAAAGCAAAAATCCCCCATCCATCGGATAGGGGACACAAAATACAACTATTTCTGTTTACTCTGAAAACGCCATTCAAAGCGTTTCTGGTCATAAAAAGGATACATGACCTGCAAGAGAGTAAGAGCTAAAAGCCAACCTCCAATAATATCCGTCGGATAATGGACACCGATATAGATACGAGAGATGGCAACTAACATGGCTAGAACGATTAAGCCAGCTTGTAGGACTCGCTTGGCCAAGCCCTGCTTCATACGTTGTTGGATAACAATCACTACTGCTCCTGCAATCATCATGGTTGAGGCAGTATGCCAGCTTGGGAATGAATAACCGATGGTATCGATGAGCCATTCGATGCTAGGTCGCGGGCGTTGGTAGACATATTTCAGGGCTGTTGATGCCACCCCCATTGCCGCAAAACTAGCAAGTAGGAAAAAGGCTTCTATCTTCCACCTTTTGTAATAATAGAAGATAGCAGACAAGATAAGGGTAATCGCTAAAATAATAACGGTATTCCCTATGACAGTAATAGAAGTCCAAAACTGGGTCGCTCCACTAGGAAGATTTCCGCGAATGGCGGATTGGATAGTTGAGTCAAAACCAGTCAAGCTACTTGGGTAAAACTTGGCTACATAGCCTAAAAATACAAAGGCCAGAGCAAAGAAAGACGCGTTTCGTAAATGGATTTGTTTATTTTTCATAGGTCTAGTTTACTTTAAAAAAGTTAAACTTTCTTTAAAATAGGTCGAGCTGCTGTGTAACAGATGTAAAACACAATGGATAGGACAATACCTTGCAAGAGATTAAATGGCAAGACCATGAAAAGCAGGTAATTAGTCAATCCCAAGATTTCTTTAATATCAAAGTTTGCAAAGGCAGCATAAACAGGTACAGCATAGACATAGTTCAAGACAAGCATGGCAAGGGTTGAACCAAGTGTTGCTACGACTGCTGTTTTTAAATAATGTTTGACAGTCTGGTCATTTTTCCAGAAATATGAAACGGATAGAATAAAGATTGCCATGACTGCAATATTCATCGGTAACCCAATGATGGTTGATGCCCCTTGATTATTTAAGATCAATTTGAGAAGTGTCCGAATCAAGAGAATAGCAAAACTAGATTTTACATCTAGTATAAGAAGACCAAATAAGATTGGTACCAATGAAAAATCTACTTCCAAGAAACTTGCCGTTGGTATCAAGGGAAATTTCAAGTACATGAGTAGAAATGAAAGTGCTGAAAGAATGGCGATAATCGTCATTTTCCGTGTGTTTGTCATAAAGGTTCCTCCAATTTTGAAAATTGAAGAAGCTTAGAAGGGCAGCAGAAACTGCACTTCGTCTTCTCCCATCCAGACTTTACTGTCGGTTGTGGAATCAAACCACATCAGCTTTCGCTCGCAGACTTCCAACGGTCTATTTTGTTCTAATACTGCGTTAGCTCATCTCGACATACACTCAGTATGGTCTCCGATTCGCTGCCTAGTCTTAAAACAAAATAGCCTCGTTTTACACTGCCGGTCGGGAATTACACCCTGCCCTGAAGACTATTTCATCATACCAAAAAAGCCCTGCAAGTGCAAGGCATTGAGTTGTTTTCAAGTCTTATTTTAGCTTATCCTCTTCATAAGTATGGACCAAATCCAAACCTGCAAAATTCTGCTGACGAAGGGCTTCGTAGACAATCATACAGACAGTATTGGAGACATTGAGGCTACGGACATGCTCATCATTCATGGGAATGCGAATAGCTTTTTCAGGATGAATTCGCATAAATTCTTCCGGTAATCCCTTATCTTCACGACCAAAGAGGAAAAAGTGGATACCGTCCTGGTAACTTTCTTCCGAATAAATTTTATCCGCAAATTTTGACACCAAATGAACTCGACCATGCTTACTTGCATAGTCCATAAATTCTGTCAGATTTTCATAGAAACGAACATCTAACTTATCCCAGTAGTCCAAGCCCGCACGCTTCATCTTGCGGTCATCAATGGGAAAGCCCATGGGTTTGATGATATGGAGGGGGCTATTGGTCGCGGCACAAGTTCGAGCTATATTCCCTGTATTCTGGGGAATTTGTGGCTCAAACAGAACAATGTGGTTTTTTGCGGTTTCTTCAGTGTACTGTAATTCTTCAATATTCATACTTTTTATTTCCTCAAACTAGGGCAGTGATTATTCGGACAAAAAAATAGCCACACTGCCCGGAGTCAAGCTCAGCAAACAGCATGGTGAATGATGATTCATTCACTTAACTCACAACAGGTTTGAGTTAAATCAATGAAATCGTGTTTCTATTGTAGCTTAAAAAAGGCTGAAAATCAAGAGTTTTGATTTATTTTTTTCAAAAAACAGAGCCCACTTGGACTCTGTCATAGAATTATTTTGCAGCAACACCTTTTTCAGCTGTCAATTCAATCTTTTCAGGACTTGACTTGCTGTCCGAACCGATGAAAACGTCATAGTATTTAACCCGTTTGTTTACGGCAGTAATACTTTCACGTTCGAGGGTTGGAATAGCAAATGCTTGCTCAAAGGCATGTTCTTGCCAGGCCTTGTAATTCGCAATGTTCTTCGCTTCATCAAATGATTCTGCAGAAGCAATCTTGTTTAAGAGAGCTGTATTCTCATCAGAAACAAATCGAGTATAGTTGTACATAGCTTCAGGTCCCCACAAAGAAGTTGGATCTGGATCAAGACCAGCAATCCAAGCTGCGAGGTAAACATCAATTCCCTCGTCATTGGCCGCAATGGATTCATAGAAGGTGTTGTATTCGATGGTTCTTCCAGTGTAAAGCTCCACATTCAGACCAATTTCCTTCCACCAGGTCAGGTATTGTTGCACCATGGTTTCCTGCGTTTCAGTTGATTTCTGAGCAGCAACACTGATCTTCAGTGGTTTGCCATTGGCATCTTCACGGATTCCATCACCGTCGACATCCTTGTAACCAGCTTCATCTAGCAATTGTTTAGCTTTTTCAGGGTCATAGCTATAACCTGCTAAATCAGCATCATGTACATCGCCAAAGAAGGAAATGATGAGTGAGTTGGTTGGGTGATACAAGCCATTGTATAATTTTTCGCCGATAGCAGCATTATCCAAGGCATAGCCCATAGCCTGACGCAATTTGGCATTGTTCATCTTGGCATCTGGATTGGTCACGTTCTTACCACTTGCTTCATCATATTTACCAAGATTGAAGCCGATATAGTTGTAGATACCTTCTAAGCTACCTAGCAAGGTAATATTTGTAAGGTCTTTGTAGGCTTCGTATTGGTCGGTTGGCATTTCAGCCAAGTCATAGTTTCCGGCTTTCATCTCAGAAACAATGGTGTCTGGTGAAACGATATCAATCTTGTAACTGTCTAGCTTGACTTTGCCTTTGAAGTAATATTCATTTGGTACATAGGTAACTGATTCGCCGCTGACAATTTCCTTGACCTTGTAAGGTCCCATCCCAACAACTTTGGCAGTACGAGCATATTCACTTGATTCCCAATCTTTGACCGCAATATCCTTGAAAATATGCTTGGGCATAACCAATTCAGGAACTCCACCACCTGCATACATCATAGAAGGCGACATCTCTTTGACAGTCAGTACAATTGTGTAGTCATCTACTTTCTTCACACCGGAAATCTCGCTGGCTGTCCCTGCTTGGAATTCTTCAAAGCCAACGATATTGGTGTAGGTTGTATCAGCACGGACGCCAGTATAATCAGGACTAGCCAATTGTTCAATAGTAAAAATATAGTCATCGATAGTAAATGGCTGACCATCTGACCACTTGTAATCCTTGCCTGTCAAACTAACAGTGACAGTCTTGGCATCCACATCGAATTCAGCCTTGGCAAGTCCTGAATCATCCAATTTACGGTCTGCATTATAGCCAAACATAGAAATGTCAACCATAGAGGCAAACGGAGCATCCACCCCCGTCTGAGCAAGCTCATCTAACAAAATACCTGTGGATGGTGCAGAAGCAACTAAGGCATACTTAAACTGCCCGCCACTAATTGCCTGACCCTCATGGGTCACTTCAGACTCAAAAGATAAATCAATTGAGCTCGTGCTTTCTTTACTTTGACAAGCTGCTAAGATTGCTAGGGAAAGCAAGCTAACCCCTGCAAGAGCAAACTTCTTCATTTTTTTCATATTCTAACTCCTTTTATTTTTTTATAGTATAACACAACTAAGAATAATTATGCAACAAATTTTACAAAAATATTCGTTATTTCTTATCTTTTTGCTTGAATAGTTTTAAAAATTGATAGTTATAAAACAAACTTCAATTGATTTTGTATAAATATTCAAAAGAAAAAGTAGGTTGCCCTACTTCTGTTTGTTTCGTTTCAAACTAAACCTGTCTGGAACAGGGTCTTCTCCACCCTCCACAAAGGGATGACAACGCCCAATGCGAGCCAAGCCCATCAAAAAGCCCTTGAGACCATGTTTTTGTAAGGCCTCGATCATATAAGCCGAACAAGTGGGCCGGTAGCGACAGGAGGGCGGAAATAGGGGAGAAATATATTTCTGGTAAAACCTGACTAAGCCGATAAGGAGCTTGGTCATTTTTTCTTCACCGGTTTTGTAACTGCTAGCGTATGCAGTTTGCTGATGTCTTTCTTATTAAGTTTGCGGTATTCTCCTGGACGCAAACCAGTCAGCTCCAAATTCCCAAAGCGGGTACGAGAAAGTTTGTCCACCTGCAAACCAACCGCTTCAAACATCTTCTTAACCTGATGATTACGCCCTTCATGAATGGTCAACTCGACCACAGAGCGATTTTTAACAGGGTCAACCTTGATGATCTCATAAACAGCTGGCTTGGTTTTCTTGCCATCAATGACGACACCTCGGGTCAAGGGCCGGAGTACTTCCTTATTGGCAACTCCTTTGACACGCGCCAAATAGACCTTGTCAATCTCATTTCGAGGGTGAATCATCTCATCCGTAAAATCACCATCATTGGTCAAAATCAAGACCCCTGACGTATCCCAGTCCAAACGACCAACAGGATAAATCCGTTCTTTGACGGTCGGCAACAAGTCCACAACTGTCTTTCTACCCTTGTCATCTGACACACTGGAAATAACTCCATGTGGTTTATTGAGGAGGTAGTAAACCTTCTCTTCATTGTAGATTGGTTGCCCTTCTACTTCTACAATATCTCCAGATTTAATGGTCGTTGCCAATTCACGAACCACTTGACCATTGACGGTAACACGACCTTGCTTAATCAATTCTTCTGCCTTACGACGACTGGCTACACCAGCGTGGGCAATGTATTTGTTAATTCTCATCTTCTAACTCATTTCTTTCTAGGAATAGCTCGGTTTCTTGCTCCACCAAGTCAAGTTCTGATACATCAGGCAATTCTTCTAGACTGTTAATCCCCATGTAATCCAGAAAATAATCCGTTGTCACATAGAGATTGGGCCTGCCAAGTACCTCTTTCTTCCCATTCTCACGAATGAGGTCAAAAGCCTGCAATTTACTGATGGCTCCGCTGGAATTAACTCCGCGAATATCATCGACTTCAATCCGTGTGATTGGTTGCTTGTAGGCTACGATTGACAAGGTTTCTAAAAGGGCTCGTGACATGGTCTGGTTGATGGGGGTTTTAGCATAAATCCGCAACAAGTCGGCATACTCCTTTTTCGTCACCAACTTGTAGCGGTTGGAAGATTCTAAGAGAGCCAATCCTGATACCTGGTCGGCCATGTATTTTTCACTGAGTTTCTCTAATTGCTGGCTGACAGCTGTGGGTTGCAATTCCAACATTTCAGCCAAATTGCGCAAACTCAAGCCATCCTCACCTGCCACAAAAAGCAGGACTTCGATTTCAGCTAAGCGATTCATCTTCACTCCTTACTAGATAAATATCTCCAAAGGTTTCCTTTTGTTCCAAGATAATCTCATGAACCTTGACCAACTCCAAGGTGGCAAGAAAAATGGTAATCACTTCATTGATGTCCTGGCTCTCCTGAAAAAGCTGACGCAGTTCAATACGAGGGTTAGCCTCAAAACGACTACGGACAAGGTCCATCATGTCTTCGATCTTATACTCATCCCGAGCAATAGTTGCGTGGGACTGACGGAGACTGGCCTGTTTTTCAGCTATAACCTTAGAAAAGGCAAGGAAAATATCAATGACAGTCTTATCTTTGGCCAGCTGGACATCCTCATAAATCAAGTCCAGCTTGGGTTTTGAAAAATAATTGGCCCTTTCATCATGTTGCTCTCCCAGTTTTTCGCTGAGTAGCTTGAACTTGCGGTATTCTTCCAATTGATCCAGGAGATCCATTTCTGGGTCGTCCTCGGGATCTGTCTGTTCAACGACTTTTGGCAAGAGCCTCCGGCTTTTAATGACCATCAATTGACTGGCCATGACCATATACTCTCCCGCCACCTCCAAGCGCATGGCCTGCAAGGTCGCAATATAGGCCAGGTATTGTTCAATGACCTCTGTAATTGGAACCTCGTAAATATCCATTTGGTACTTGGACACCAGATGCAGTAAGAGATCCAAGGGTCCTTCAAAATCTTTTAATTTTATATCCATTATCTAAATTTTTCCAAACTCATGCTTGTTTTCAGTCCCAACTGCTTGGCGATCTGGTCAAGGGATTTTCCTTCTCTGATTTGAGCTAGAATGTACTGCTCTCGCAATTTTTGAGCGGTCCAATCCGACTTCCCAATGGACTGAACAAATTCGGTCAAGCGATTGAAAAACCATTGGCGAGAGTAGGTCTGGCCTTTCTTGTCAAAGACATAGTACCCTGTCAGATGCCCTTCAAGATAGCCAACTAATTCCTTGGGAATGGACAGAACACGCTTGGTCACACCTTTCTCTACTGTCAAGACTTGAAAATCCAAATTGATCTGCTGGCTGGTCAGCTCTGCTATTTCACTTGGCGTCAAGCCTAAATATGCTATCAAAAGTGCGATAAGCTGACCTTCTAGCCAAGGACTTTCTTGAAAGAGTAAAGACAGGTCTTCACTTTCCAACTTCTTTTTGACACGAGTCGGTCCTGCCATAGCCTGTAGCTTGTAAAACCTGTCCAAGTGACCTCTTTCATAAAGAAAGAAGAGAAATTGATTGACCGCCGATAGCTTTCTTTTCTGAGCAGCAGGTTTCAAGTCTAGCAGGGACTGCTGATAGAGCAAGAGGGACTGCTGATCTATGTCGCCCTTGGTCAACTCCACAAATTGCTGTAGATCATAAGTATAGGATTTTTGACTGTTGACACTGACCTTTTTAGTCTGGATAAACTCTCCTATAGCCTGCTTCATTTCTTGCCTTCTTTTGATGCCAAGGGAAAATTATGCAAAAGCGCATTGATGGCTTTCAGAATGGATTTACGGGTAATAATCCCAAGGAATTCCCTGTTTTCTCCAAGAACTGGTAGGAAGGACTGATCAACTAGCTTGCGCATGACCTCTGTCAAATCGTAATCCAGACCTACCGTTTCTACATCCGTCTTTGCAATCAGGGAAATATCCGTGTTCAATTCATCGTCTGACAACTCATGCTCAGCCTGGTATTGAATGATTTCCGTCAAGCCAATGGTTCCAAAGAATCGCCCGTCTTCTGTTACCACAGGCACACGAGAATAGGTCATGTGACTGAGCAACAATTTAGCATGATCAATATTATGGGTATCGATAATAACAGCCAATTTATCCGCTGGTGTCAAGAAGGTTTCTTCTTGGTCCAACAAAAAGGCTTCAAATTCTCGTGCAATCATCTTGAAATATCCTTTGTCAATGCTGGGTAAAGTTGGTGCTGACGGTTGTAGTAGTCCACATGGAAATGGTCTTCAGTGATGGTCACAAGGGCATAGAGGCACTCTCTGACCAAGCCACGAGGTTGACTGACTGAACCAGGATTAAGAAAGAGGGTCTTGCCACGCACTTCCGCATCAGGTACATGCAAATGCCCGTACAAACAAATATCCGCATCCACTTCCTGTGCCCAATAATCCAAGCGTTGCCAACCATAGTTAATGCCATAGAGGTGTCCATGGGTTTGGGCAATGGTCACATCACCCAATTGAGTAATGAGCTGATCTGGATAACCGCCAAAATAGTCGCAGTTGCCATTGACCACTTGGATGCCATCCCAAAGACTATCTTGACTGTCTAGCTCCGAATCACCATTGTGGAAAATAGCATGGACCTTGCCAAGATAGTGGTTTTTAATCTCTTCTACAATCTGTCTGTCCCCATGAGAGTCGCTCATGACTAGGATTGTTTTGCTTGCTCCTGCCATACTGGAAATGCCTCCACTAATTTTTCTAGTGCTTGTGCACGGTGGGAAATCTGATTTTTTTCTTCTAAGGTCAACTCTGCCGAGGTCTTGCCTGTTTCACCGACGAGGAAGAGCGGGTCATAGCCAAATCCATTTTCCCCACGGAGTTCCATACCGATAAAACCTTCCCAGTCAGCTTCGACAACCAAACTATCACGATTTGGAGCCGCCATGACTAGGGTACAGTGGAACTGAGCAGAACGATTTTTCAAGTCGAAAACCATAGCTAACTCATGCAAGAGCTTGGCATTATTGAGCTCATCTGTGGCATCTGGACCTGAAAAACGTGCAGACCAGACCCCTGGCAGTCCGCCAAGTGCATCAACCTTCAAGCCTGAATCATCTGCCAAGACCATCTTGCCTGTCAGCTCTGCTATGGTTTCAGCCTTAAGCCGTGCGTTTTCCTCAAAGGTCATCCCAGTTTCAGCCACATCTGGCAGGTCAGGGTAGTTGTTGAGGTTCTCAACTTGGTAGCCAAAGCGCTCAAAAAACTTACGGAATTCCTTGGTCTTACCTTCATTTTTAGTGGCAATCAAGATGGTATCTCCCACGCTTGCCAATCCCTTGTCTTGACCGAAGAAATCGGACATAACTACTCCATCTTTTGGCAAATGAATCAAGAGCAATTTGTCAGCTTCTGTTACCAGAATAGCACCTTGGTGTTGGAGGGCCTTGAACTGTCTATTATTTAACTCATTCAAAACACCACAGGCAAACTGGAAGAGGGCAAAGTCAGACTGAAGTTTAATCACCTCAATATTGACACACTGGTTGAAATTCTCATCTTCATAGTTACCAGCAATCAGTTTGTCAAATAATTGACCAATCTGGTAAATTTCTTGTTCTCGGCCAGTTTCTCCAAAGGAACTAAATAGGTTGGCAAAGCTAGCCTTTCCGATAAACCAGTTCTGCTCATCTCTATATTCGTAAATCTTGTCTGTCATAGTTCTACATGCTCCACATGAATATCAATGCCCATCCAGCTTTCAGCAATTTCCTTGAAAGCTGCTGGACTAGCTGTTGTGTAAAAACGGTGCTGAACATCCTTTTCTGTACGGCTACGGTTGATTTCGAAATAATTCAACAAGACCGAAATATCCCGTGCGCACTCTGCTCCACTGTCAATCAACTTGACATCCTTGCCCATGGCATTTTGAATGATGGGACGGAGAAGTGGATAATGGGTACAGCCCAAAACCAGCGTATCTACCTGACCGACCAAGGGACGCAGACTATCATAGACAACTTTCTTTGCCAAACTAGATTGATGTCCATTGGACTCTACCAAAGGGACAAACTTAGGACAAGCCAAGCTTTCTACCTGTATCCCAGGAGAGAGAGCCTGTATCTTTTGCCTATAAATATCCGATTGGATGGTCATAGCGGTTCCTAAAACCCCAATCTTCCCATTCCTTGTCGCCTTGATGGCTGCGGAGGCACCTGGCAAGATAACTCCCAAAACAGGAATATCTAGAGATTCTTTGATTTCGTCCAAGACAATTGCTGTAGCTGTATTACAGGCAAGGACAATCATTTTGACATTTTTTGTCAATAAGAAACGCACCAATTCCCAAGTATATTCTCTGATTTGTTCAGCTGGTCTAGGACCGTAAGGAGCTCGTGCAGAATCTCCTATATAAACGATTTCTTCATGGGGTAATTGACGCATGAGTTCACGCACAACCGTCAAACCACCCACACCTGAATCTAAAAATCCTATAGGTCTATTATCCATACTGCTCAGAATAGCCAGAAGTCTGACTAACCTTTCTTTCTTACTCAAAAAAAGGGAATGGGAAAGAATATCCCAGTCCCATGTCACTTATTTTTTCTTGCTTGCTGCTTTTTGCTGGCTCTTGATTTGGCGAAGTACTTGTTGTACTTTTGCTTCGCTTGGTTTTTGACCCATTTGGCTCATCATCAAGCGCAAGGCATTTTCATCCAAAACTGGCTTGTCAGCAATGTAGTTTTCCACTTGTTTGCGTGACAAGTAAATCCCCAAGGCTACACCACCTGCAAGTGCCACAAGCACCAAAACAATTACTAAACCGATACCTAATTGCATATCAATCTCCTGATTTTCTAAAAAATAATTCATCTGGTATTGCATCGCGCAATCTCATACTGACACTATTATACCAAATTCCCCAAGCTTTTCCAAGACTTACCTGTCAAATTCAAAACCATAAATGGTTGCGAAATAATCCTCAGGAGTTTCAGCACGGCGAATCATACGAGCTGTGCCATCTTCCTGTAAAAGAATTTCCGAGGAACGCAAACGACCGTTATAGTTGTAGCCCATAGAGAAGCCATGGGCACCACTGTCATGGATGACCAAGGTATCTCCTACTTCTGCCCGTGGCAATTCCCGATTAACCGCAAACTTGTCGTTGTTTTCACATAAAGAGCCTGCTACATCCACTACTTCAATCGGAGCGTCTGGTCGAGTGATGTTAGTGATATGGTGATAAGCGCCGTAGAAGGCTGGACGCATGAGGTTGGCAGCTGAGGCATCTACACCTACATAGGTCCGATAGGTTTCCTTACGATGAAGCACCTTGGTAATCAAGTGACCATGCGGCGCCAACATAAAGCGACCCAATTCTGTAAAAATTTTGACATGTCCCATACCAGCTGGCGTGAGAATTTCCTCATAAACCTTGCGAACTCCCTCACCAATGACAGCGATGTCGTTTGGTTCTTGATCTGGGCGATAGTTGACACCAATACCACCTGATAGGTTGATGAAGTCCAAGGTCACTCCTGTTTCTTCACGAATTTCCAAGGCCAATTCAAACAACTGACGCGCCAAAACAGGATAATAGTCATTGGTAACGGTGTTAGAAGCCAGAAAGGCATGGATACCAAATTCCTTGACACCAAGTTCTTTTAACTCCTTGTAGCCCTTCATCAGCTGGTCCTTGGTCATGCCAAACTTAGACTCTTCAGGATGGTCCATAATATCCGTTCCCAATGAGAAAACACCACCTGGATTGTAACGGAGGCAGACGGTCTCTGGAATTCCGGCTACATTTTTCAAAAACTCAATGTGTTCGTAGGCATCCAAGTTGATTGTTGCACCAACTTTACGAGCATAGACAAATTCTTGGGCTTGCGTATCATTTGATGTGAACATGATGTCCTTGAAGCCCATTTTTTCACTCATGAGCACCTCTACATCTGTCGCACAGTCCACTCCACAGCCTTCTTCTTGAAGAATTTTCAAAATGGCTGGCGTCGGTGTTGCTTTGACTGCAAAATATTCCTTAAAGCCCTTGTTCCATGCAAATGCTGCATTCAAGGCACGGGCCTTTTCACGAATACCTTTTTCATCATACAAATGGAAGGGAGTGGGAAATTGCTCCGTAATGGTTTCTAGAACTTCTTTACTAACAAATGGTGTCTTGGTCATCTCTCTACCTCATCAAATATTTTTCCTATTATACCACAGAACATCCTTTTCAGAAAGTCATAACCACCCGTGAAAACGGGTGGCTTGTACACCGGCTATAAGCCGTTTCTCTCCAGCGACGTCTAAAGACGTTCGCTGAACTTCGTTCAGGTTAGTGCTATAATTACT
>NZ_POJH01000020.1 GCF_002960625.1 Streptococcus suis | reverse complement strand
AGTCAAAAAGCCCTACGACTTAACAAGACACCTCTACTTTATCATAAAGAAAAAGTAGTGAGTACTTTCTCCCGTCGGAGATTTCCTCACTACTAATCTTAGTATGTTTTTGAATTTATTTCATAGCCCATCAAAAGACCACCTTCTTCAGCATAGAAGGAGCAAAGGCCTGATGTAGCTACTTCTTCAATGGTTGCATTAGCAAATTGGGTTTTGACCAAGTCTGAAAATTGTTGGAAGAATTTAGCATTGTTGCGGTGGGCCATGACGATACGACCTCCATTGTAGCCAGCTTTTTTCATCTCCTCAAAAGCAGCAGTGACAGATTTCTTATGGCCACGCGCTTTCTGGAGCAATTCTAGCTTGCCCTCGCTGCTTGCTTCCCCAACCATACGGATGTTTAGAAGACCAACGACTGTTCCGACAAGCTTGCTGAGACGGCCATTTTTGACCAAATTATCAACCTTGGCAAGTACAAAGAGCAATTTGCTGTTTTCTTGGTAGGTGGTGATGGCTTGTACAAGCTCATCAAACTCCAATCCAGTAGCAATCAGACGATTGATTTCATCCACAATCAAATCCATTTCCCCGCCAGCTGAAAGGCTATCAATGAGATGGATATTGACTTCAGGATGTTCCTCGACAAACATATCACGCGCCACACGAGCAGCATTGAAACTACCTGACAAACCACCTGTCAAGGTTATAACAACAACATTTTCCGCTCCCTCAAATGCTGTCTGATAGGCCTGTGGACTTGGACAGGCAGAACTAGCAGCTTCAGAAGAGGCATACATCACCTCCATCATCTTGTCAATGTCCAAGTCAGCCCGGTCAACAAAGGTGTCTGCACCAATCTGAATGGTCAAGGGCACACTGACAAATTCTGTATCAGGGGCAAGGTTATTTAACTGACGATAATCACAGCCTGAATCTGCAACGATTTTCCATTTTTTCATGTTCTACTCATTTCTAGTGTTACTTTTTTATTTGACAATAGCAGACTATTTCCTTACAATTATATCATTAAACTAGTCCTTCTGAAAGCATTTTCTTTCAGATGTAACAGTCAGGAAAGGAAAGCTATGGCAGAACGTAAGATTTCACCAACTTCTTTAAAAAATCTCTATCAATCCAATAAAGAAACCAATCAACTGACCAAAGAATCCATCGAAACAGCTCTGCTATTTCTCCTAGAAAAAAAGGACATCAAACAGATTTCGGTATCCGAGTTGGTCAGAAAGGCTGGTGTGTCACGCAATGCCTTCTACCGCAATTACAAGTCCAAAGAAGAGATTTTGGAAACCTACTACGAACGGACTTCTAGCAACCTTAAGAAGAAATGGCAAGACTTGCAGGACAAGGTTCAAAAGGATGGCGTCAAGCAGAGTTTTGCAGAGTTTGTCCAGGAACAAAAACGCAAGGCAGAGCAAAGCAAAACCTTTTCCAATGTCAGTCAATGGATCAAAGAAAAAACAAAACGGGATTAAAAGTCCTGTTTTTTTGTACTTTCTCACCAAAAAAACTTGACCAAAATAGCCAAGTTTTTAAGGAGATTATGAAAATATTTAGGATTGACTATAGTATATCGTAACCGCCAACCGTTTCCATCGGTCTTATCGTCATTTAGTTTTTCTTTTATTACGTCGTTAACTCGCTTTGCCGTACTTCAGTACAGCCTACAGCTCGTTGCCTAGTACTAAAAGTAAACTAAAAGACTGAAAAATACGTTGCAACCAAAAATTTTCTATATCAAATCTATTTTTTACCCAATTTTCTAGTCTTTTTGAGGGCGGCGGCGACTGCCTTGATAATGGCATAGCGGAAACCTTCTTTTTCAAGAGCCACAACTCCTGCGATGGTCGAGCCTCCTGGCGAGGTCACTTCCTGTCGGAGCTGGGCTGGGTGCTTGTCACTATTCAAGACCATCTGGGCGGTGCCTGCCAGAGTTTGGGCCGCCAAAACCTTGGCATCCTGAGCCGTCAGCCCGTTCTGCACACCGGCATCTGTCAAAGCCTCAATCATCTGATAGACAAAGGCCGGTCCGCAGCCTGCGATAGCCGTTGCTGCGTCAATCAGGCTCTCTGGCACCTGCTGGACCTTACCTGATTTTTCTAGAATTTGTTCCAATAGCGGAGCGAGATTTTGATTGACCAGGCTATAGGTTGTCATGCCTTGGCCGATAGCAACCGGTGTATTGGGCATGATACGAATGATCTTGTCTGCCGATACAAATTCTGCCAGGCTGTCAAGGGTCACACCCGCTGCCATAGAAATCCAGATAGCTGACGAATTCTGGCTAATCTGGTCCTGTAAGCCTGACAAGACTGACTGAATCAGGTGAGGCTTGACCCCAAGGAAAATGACCTCGGCCTGCTCTGCTATTTGTCCATTAGACAAGAGCTGACCGCCCAGCTGAGCTTGTAGAGCCTGGGCTTTTGCTGGGTTATGATTGCTGAGGAGGAGCTGGGTATCTGGCTGCTGACTGACTGCATGAGCCAATGCCGCTCCCATGTTGCCCAGTCCGATAAATCCAATCTTCATCCTATCCTCCTAACGAATGTGGCCGTCGCCTGTGATGATGTACTTGTAGGTGGTCATCTCACGCAGGCCCATTGGACCACGGGCGTGCATCTTCTGGGTGGAAATACCCAGCTCACAACCCAGACCGAACTCGCCACCGTCTGTGAAGCGGGTCGAGGCATTGACATAAACAGCCGCCGAATCCACATAGAGTGTGAAATAATCTGCTGTCTGGCTGTTTTCCGTCACAATGGCCTCGCTATGTCCTGTTGAATGCTGGGCGATATGGCTGATAGCCTCTTCTACACTTGAAACGACCTTGACCGCCATGACATAGTCCAGAAATTCAGTATCGAAATCTTGTTCGCCTGCCGGTGTAGATTGGTTGAGAAGAGCCTGAGCCTGACTGTCAGCACGCAACTCCACCCGACCAGAAAGAGCTTCCTCAAGACGAGGTAGGAATTGGCTGGCAATTTCTTCATGAACCAATAAAACTTCCGCCGCATTGCAGACAGATGGACGACTGGTTTTGGCATTGACCACAATCTGAACGGCCTTGTCCAAGTCCGCATCCTTATCTACATAGACATGGCAGATACCCGTACCTGTTTCGATGACAGGAACTGTCGCATTTTCCACAACAGCTTGAATGAGCCCTGCACCACCGCGAGGCACCAAGAGGTCAATCTTGCCTTTTGCCGTCATCAACTCTGTCGCAGAGGTTCGGCTGGTATCTTGGACTAGTTCGATGACCTTAGGTGATAGGCCAACTTCTTCCAAACCAGCTTTGAGGGCTGTGACAATAGCTTGAGCTGAATGAAAGGCTTCCTTTCCTCCACGCAAGATAACTGCGTTGCCACTTTTGATGGCCAAGGCAGCGGCATCTGAAGTCACATTGGGACGACTTTCGTAAATCATTCCTACCAAGCCAAAGGGAATAGACTTCTTACTAATCTTCAACCCATCTGCCCGAGTGTATTCTTCCAAGGTCAAACCAACTGGATCTGGTAAGGCTATTAAGGCACGAATACCATCAGCCATTGCTTCAATCCGCTCTGTTGTCAGGAGTAATCTGTCCTGCATGACTTGGCTAATCTTGCCTTGGGCATGTTCCATGTCGATGGCATTGCCTGCTAGGATGGCCTCAGTTTGGGCAACCAACTGGTCTGCCATGGCTGATAGGGCCTGGTTTTTTTGTTCGGTTGTTGCCAGGTTGATAGAGGCCTTATGGACCAATAAACTGTCTAATAATGCTTGTGTTGTTGTCATATTTTTCTCCTATTTAGTCTTTCAGTTTGCTTTTAGTATTTGCTCCAACAGTCTAAGAATAGACTGTTGGAGGTCAGAAATAAAGCGAATGATGTTCGCACCAAAAGCTGCAGGCTGCTTGTACAGTCGAGTGACTGTACAAGGTTGGAGATTGCACTTGCGAAGCAAGTTACTTCTACCAAGTACGGCAAAGCGAGTTCAAACAATCCGGTGGAGTGTTTGAAGTTGGAAATAAGGAAACGAAGTTTCCTCATGCGTCGAAGTAATAAAAGATAAACTGAACGACTATAAGCTAACCCAATCGTTGCGGTGAATCAACACACCTTCCGCTCTGCCATTTGCCAACTGGTCCTGCAAGTCCCGGGACGAGAGTTTAACCCGCCCTTTACCAATCAAACGGTGGTCTGCTTGACTGTAAACTTCCACGACCTGTCCTACTTCAAAGTCGCCTTCTAGGGCTTTGACACCAGCAGCTAACAAACTGCGTCCTTGGTGCAACATGGCTTCAACCGCACCAGCATCCACCTCAACTGCTGCATCTGTCCGAGCGTAGAAAGCCATCCACTGCTTGCGTTGGTTCATGGCATGGTCATCTGCTAAAAAGAGGGTCCCACGGTTGGCTTGGGTGACTGCTTGTAGAAGAGCCGTATCCTCCTTGGACGAGCAGATAAAGACAGGTACACCCGACTTGGTAGCAATCTGTGCCGCCTGCAATTTGGTGGTCATGCCTCCCGTTCCGTTGGACGAGCCAGCTCCTGCTGCCATGGCAAACAAGTCTTCCGTAATTTCCTTAATCTCTGGCAAATGTTTGGCATTGGGATCGCTATTAGGATTGGCCGTGTAAAGGCCATCCACATCTGTCAAGAGCACCAAGAGGTCCGCTTTCAAGAGGGAAGCCACCTGGGCAGACAGGGTATCATTGTCCCCCACCTTAATCTCCTCAATGGCAATGGTGTCATTTTCGTTGATAATAGGAATAGCACGTTGTTTGAGCAAGACCTGCAAGGCCTGAGAGGCATTCTGATAACGTCTGGCATCCGCAAAATCATCCTGGGTCAACAAGATTTGAGCTGACACAATCCCATCTTTCATCAGGTTCTGCGTGTATTCCTCAATCAGCAATCCCTGACCCACAGCCGCAGAAGCCTGCTTCTCCGCAATCTTGGTCGGTCGTTTGTCAAATCCCAATCTCCGAAAACCAGCAGCAATCGAACCAGATGTTACTAGCACAATCTGGTAACCCTTCTGGTGCAACTGAGCTAGCTGATTGGTAATCCGAGCAATCTTAATGCGGTCCAAACTGCCATTTTCTTGGGTCAGAGAGCTGGTCCCTACTTTAAAAACAATCGTTTTTTCTGTCATAATCTCTTCTCACAAAAACTAATATTTGGAAAATTATACCATATTTTAATCATAAAGAAAATCACTGGTATGTAGTATGGAGCGGAGGAAAGCATTCCTAATGATGAGGAGTATGACAAAATATAATATTTTCAAACACTAAAAGAAAAGGAAGCCTTGTTGCTCCCTTATACTTCTTCAAAAAAATACTGAACAAGCCCTTCTATTTCCTTCTCATTCATACTTAAAACTTGATACTCTTCCTCAAAGAAGGAGAGGATTTGTTGTCCATATCGCTTGGTATGAATGCGAGGATCCAATACTAAGACCACAGAATCTTGTTTGTCATGCCGATTGGTACGTCCGATGGCCTGTTTTAATTTAATCATCATCATAGGCAGGCTGTAATCATAAAATGGATTTTTCCCTTCTTCACGCAGATGGTGATTGATTTTCTGGACAAAACGGTCCTTGGGATTATCGAATGGCAGTCTTGTAATGACCTGAATCAATTGGTCCTGGCTGGCAAAGTCAACTCCCTCCCAGAATACTCCTGTTCCCAGTAAAATCTGGCTTTCCCCACGTTCAAATTTGCGTTTGAGGGTCATTTCCTGTCCATGCTTATGTTGGGCTAGGTGAGGAATGTTATTGTCTTCTAGTAAATCCGACACTTGTAAGAGCAGGGAAATAGAGGTGAATAAGACCAAAATCGGTCTGCCCAGCTCTGCTATTTTCCCTAAGGAATGCACCAAATAGGCTGCGTGCTCTTCTTTTGAACAAGAGAGTATGTCAGGGAGATTGGTCGGAAAGAGTAGCTGCTGGTTGGTCACTGCTTGTGTGGGAAGCAAGTCCATGGTGACCTGCTCAAAGCCCAGTAGGTCGGCCAGACTGACCTTTTTGCTGATGGTCAAGGTGGCGCTGATACAGAAAATCTTGGTATCTGGTAGATAGTTGGCCACATTCAAGAGGCTGTCCTTGGAGCCTCGCAAATAAGCAATTCGCTTGTCCTCAAGATACTTTTCTTCCAGCCAAAAACTGTCATAATAGTCTAGGAGTTGAGCCAGGTCCTGCAGGTCAATGTCCTGTAATTCAGCCAAATTCTGCTTGAGTTGACCTAAGTCTTCTTTTGCTATTTCCCTTTGACCATACTGACGAAAACGATTCAAGAGGTGGTTGAGCTCAAATTGACAGGACTCATAAAGACGTTGGTCTAGAACCTTATCCGCCTTGTCTTTTTTGCTCTGCAGTAACTGCAAGGAAACTGTTAAATCCTGAGAAGCCGTCGCCAGATTTTCGGCAGCCAAGAGGAATTTCTGAGCCTCGTCGATGACCACCAAACGATTGTCCATCAGGGGATCTTGGTCCTTGAGATGACTGAGGAAATAGGCATGATTGGTAATGAGCAACCTGCTGGATAGGGCTTGCTGGTTCAATCCTTGCCAAAAATCCCAGCCCCAGAAAAGACTGGTAGGCTCCAAGTTTCCATCATGGGCAATCTCATCAAAGTAGGCTTGGTAGCGTTGTTTCTGCTTGAGTTCGTCCATATCGCCTGTTCGAGTTTCTGTCAGCCAGATAAGGACCTGCATCTTAAATTGATTGACCAAGCGATTGTCGTCTTGTCGCTGCAAGGTTTTCCAAAAACTATCCAATTTAATAAAATGCTTGGGCGACTTGAGGGAAGCCATGGAAATATGGAAAATCTCTCTCAGCTTGTCCCCCTCGTTTTCCATAATCTGCTCTTGAAGGAGCTTGGTCGGCACCGTTACCAAGAGAGGATTTTCTGACCTGGCAAGCAAGGGCAGCAGATAACCGTAGGTCTTGCCCAAGCCTGCCTGAGCCTGTATAAAATGCACTTGTTCCACATCAGCCAGTCGTTTTTCAACCAGTTGAGCAAAGGCCGTTTGTTTTTTACGTTCGTGTAGACCTAGAAGGGCAATATTGGTCGCAAAATCTTCTGACAGATGATAGGCTGGCTGGGCTTTGACTGGCTTTCTCAAAACCAAGCCGTGAACACTTTCTAAACTGGTCGAAATCGCTTCGGACAGGTAAGGCACCAGTTCATCAATGACCAGACGGGATTCAAAGAGCAGATTATCCGCTAAATCAAGAATTTTTTCAACAACAGTTCGAGGTAAACTCTTGATTTTCTCTTGAATTTTGATAAGAAGTCGAGCCGTTGCCAGAGCATCTGAAATAGCCGTGTGGGCCTGGTCCAGACCCAAGTCCAAATGCTCTGCTAGATTGCCCAGACTGTATTTGTCAAAAGTCGGGAAAAATAATTGTGCCAATTCCACCGTATCCACGCGCGGCGTCAGCAGTTCATAACCTTCGAAGAAAAGAGCTTCTGCCAAGAGATTGGCATCAAATTTGACATTATGGGCTACAAAAATGGCATCTCCAATCATGTCATAAATTGTTCCAGCTACCTGACCAAAATCGGGAGCCTGTTCCAACTGCTGGTCTGTGATGCCCGTCAAATTTTTAATATGGTCATCAAGTAGCTCGTAGGGATTGATGTCCGTCGCATAGCTGTCAATGATTTCTCCGTTTTCAATCAGAACAATCCCGATTTGAATAATTTTTGCATCGGCACCTGTACCTGTTGCTTCCAAATCGACAACGGCATACCGATTGCTTGTTCGCGTATCTTTCATACTGTTCATTATAGCACAATCGACCGTCAGGAAAAAGCCTCAAACAAAATCCATGAATTCACTGGATTTTTTTGTTAGACTACTTGTATAAAAACCGTTTCTGTGAGGAGAAATATGATGATTATCCACAAATCTGTCAATCCTGTTGCCTTTCAAAATACCTACTATATTGAAAATGATAGCCACCTACTTATCGTCGACCCAGGAAGCGACTGGGCTAAAATCCAAGCCACTATTGAAAAAATAGGTAAACCAATTGCGGCCATTCTCCTGACCCACACCCACTACGACCATATTATGAGCTTAGACATCCTGCGCGAGAGCTATCATTTCCCACCTGTCTATGTAGCTGAAAGCGAGGCTAGCTGGCTCTATACACCTGAGATGAACCTATCTGGCCTACCTCGTCACGATGATATGGAAAATGTGGTCTGCCGACCTGCCGAAAACATCTTCCAATACCAAGAAGACTATCAGTTTGACGGTTTTCATTTCAAGGTTGTGCCAACACCAGGTCACTCCATCGGTGGCGTATCCTTTATCTTTCCAGAAGCGGAAGCTGTTGTCACTGGAGATGCTCTCTTCCGTGAAACGATTGGACGTACAGACCTACCAACCAGTAACTTCGATGACCTAATTGCGGGTATCCGAGAACACATTTTCACCCTGCCAAACCACTACACTGTCCATCCAGGTCATGGTCAAAATACCAGCGTTGGACATGAGAAAAATTTCAATCCTTTTTTTAGATGACAAGAAAACCTGCCTAGTTCAGATTGAACCAGGCAGGTTTTTTGTATCAACCAATGAATATTCTGTTAATGCACCTAATCTTCATCCTCTTCACTCCGACTTGGTTGCCCTATACTTTCAAAACTTGCCCGACCATCCGCAGCCAGAGCCTCCTGCTCGTAGGCATTGATAATCTGGGCAACAACTGGGTGACGAACCACGTCCTTGGCTGAAAAATGCACGAAATCAATCTGTGGAATGTTGCTCAACTTCTCCGTCGCATCAATCAGGCCTGACTTAACCTTGCGTGGCAGGTCAATCTGGCTAATATCCCCATTGACAATCATCTTGGAATTAAAGCCCAGACGGGTCAAGAACATCTTCATCTGCATAATAGTGGTATTTTGTGCCTCATCCAAGATGACAAAGGCATCTTCCAAGGTCCGACCCCGCATATAGGCCAGCGGTGCAATCTCGATAATCTCCCGCTCCATTAGGCGCGTGGTCTGTTCCTTACCCAAAATCTGGTAGAGGGCATCATAGACAGGCCGCAAATAGGGGTCTACTTTTTCTTTTAAGTCCCCTGGCAAGAATCCTAAACTTTCGCCTGCTTCTACCGCAGGACGGGTCAGGACAATGCGCTTGACCTGTCCCCGCTTGAGGGCTGTTACCGCAAGAGTAACCGCCAAGAAGGTCTTCCCTGTACCAGCTGGTCCAATTCCAAACACGATGTCATGACGCTTTACGCTATCCACATAGAGTTTTTGACCAAGGGTCTTTACGCGAATGGGTTTGCCGTAGTTGTCCTTAATAATTTCTTCTTCATAGAGAGCGACGAATTTCTCAATCTCATCATTTTTAACCATGGAAATAGCCGTGACCACATCTGGCGTATTGATGACTAGACCACGATTGACTAAGACAAGAAGGGACTGGATAACAAGACGGGCCTGTTCTACATGGTCTTCTTGCCCAATCACTTGGACTTTTTCTGTTCGTGCATGGATGACCACGCCCAATTCCTGTTCCATCAATCGCAAATGGCGTTCATTAGAACCAAAAAGACTAAACAAATCATCTGGGTGTTTTAGGTGAATATCAATCGAATGTTCTTGCAAGAAACTTCTCCTTTGGTAGCTTTTCTATTATTATACCAAAATTTTCCAACAACTGAATTTTCGATGTAAAAGAAAAACAGTGAACATGGCGATATTCACTGTTTGAGAAAGACCAAACTTAAAATTTCTATCTGGGGGTGTAGAATAATAAAGAAAGGAAGGAAAGTTTGGTTTCCAGTTGTTTAACTGCCTCTTTTGTATATAAGTAACGACATTATCCCCTACAAAATATTAGCAGCTATACCAGGACGAAGTTCATCCTGAATATTTATTTTACCCCCCCCCCCGAAAAATGCAAGTATATGGCTTGAAAAAATATTCTTGTTCATTTTTAAGCTATTTTTCAAAAAAGAGTAGTGTACTTTTACAACTACTCTCACATATTCACATCATCAATGTCCCAAATACTCTTCCCAAATGGCATCAAAGTCTGACATGGAAAAAGCAAAGCTAGCAGATTCTTCCAAAAAACGACTGACCTCATCAAAATTATCTGATTGCTTAGGAAAATCAACTTCCTCAAAAGCATAATCTGCTAAAATCGCAACAGGCTCATTGCTCTTAGGATTGCGTTGGGTCATCAACCAAGAATAAAAACTTCTTCTCACAACTCTTACTTTCTAATATGATTTTCTTCGTAGAGGGTAATATAGCGCTCCATAGACATCTTACTCACCAATTGGCCAATCAATTCATAAGGAATATTCTTGGGATTTTTCATGCGAACGCAGGATTTACCCATATCCAATTTGGTCGGAACCTGTTCCTGATACTTTTCTACAAACCAGTCATTCAATTCCTTATCCATATAAATTCCCATATGATAGAGGGCAATATGAGCCTTTTGTGAGGCCAAGGCCAAGAAAGGTAAGGGTTCTCCAGGTGTACAATGATAACCATTTGGATAGGCTGACAGAGGGACGTAATAATTGATCATCCCACCCAGCACACCGACCTCAAAACCAGCAGGCAAATACTCCACAATCACCTGATGAAGCCTTTCAACTGCCTCTCTGCGATTGTCTGGCAGGGCGGCCATGTACTCTTCTATCGTTTCCACTTCAATCAACCTGACAAGCTCCTATCTCAACCCAAGCATAGCTTCCTTGGCATGAACCATCTCTGTAATCATTTGGCAATAAGGAGTTGGAATACCTGCACGTTTGCCTTTAAAAACAACAGCGCCATTCAGGTAATCAATTTCAGTCTTACGACCATTTTGCACCAAATCCTGATGCATAGATGGATAGTGATTAGATGCTTTTTTAGAAGCATCAATGATATATTTCCAAATAGCCTCTTCATCAATTCCATCGGTTTCTGATTTGGCAACGGCGATGAATTCCTTGAAAATTCCTTGCACCAAATTTAGCCCGCCCTCTGTTCCAAAGAGTTCTCCAATGGTGCAATTCAAGATTGTACAAGTCGGATTCATGGTGCCATTGACACAGGCCTTTTGCCAAATAGCATTGATAACGTGGTCATCATAGGTCGCATTTAGACCAGCTTCATTAAACATGTCAACAATCCCTTCTACTGACTGACCATCACCAACCATATTCTGCACAGAGATAGAACCAGGACCCTGCAAATGCACATGACCAGGCCCCTTAAGACCAGCCAACCAAATCGTTACACCGACCATAATACTCTCATCAGGCACATAACGGCGCATGGTGGTCGCATGTCCAAGTCCATTCAAGAGGCTAAGAACCTTAGTCTTTTCACCAATGATCCCCTTAATATCCTGCAACATTTTTGGCAACTGGTCCGCCTTGGTTAGGAGGATGATCAGGTCAGCAACTTCCGTCGCCTCAGTCGGCTTCATAATAGGGAGCTGGACGACATCATCAAAATCTCCCGTCACCTTCAGACCATTTTCACGAATCGCTTCGATATGGGCATCCCAATTATCCAACAAAATCACTTCATGCTTTGTCTTTGATAACTGATAGCCAAAACGGCAACCCATGGCACCACTTCCTGCAATATATACTCTCATTTTTAGATCAACTCCGTTCCAAACTCGTCTTGTTTGACCTTCCCAGCCTTCATCAAACCACCCAGGGCTTTTTTGAATTGACCCTTGGAAATACCAAAGGTGGACTTGATGTCTTCCGGAGCAGACTTGTCATTCAAGGTCATAAAGCCCCCACTGCTCTCCAGATAGGTCAAAATCATCTGGGCATCATTTTCCAACATCTCAAAAGAACGCGGTTTGAGCGATAAATTCAAGGTCCGGTCGACTGCCCGATAACCAATTACACGCGCCTCCAAGACCTGCCCCAAGCGTGGCTCAGCAAACCGTTCACTAGGATGGATAAATCCAAGCATATTGTTGTCTGGCAGGTAAACAAAAGTCCCATTCATTTTCAAACGATAGACAATCGCTCGCAAGTTTTGGTTCTGCATATTATCATAAGCAGGACCAGCCAGCTTCTGAAAATCTTCTTGAAAGGCTGGCAGAGCCCAAATGCGGTCCTTCTTATCTACATCCAACTTAACATAAAGCTGGTCATCTTTTTTGGGCCAGAGTTCCTTGATTTCAGGCAGAATATCTAAGGAAACCACCACCTGCTTATCAGGAAGACCCGTGTCCACAAAGACACCCAAGTCCTTGCGCACCTCGGTTACAGTACCCCAACCAAAGCTAGTCCGCGTTGCTTCAACTTCCTTGGTGGTCAAGCGCAGTTTTTGTTTCATATCTGTATAGGCAAAACCCTTAACAGATTGACCCAGTTTAAACTCTCCCTCATCTTTTGAAAGGGCAAAGGTCAGTCCTTCTTTTTGAACAAAGTAAAACTGGTCATTTTGGTCGGTCACAAGACCAACCATATAGTGTGCTAATAAATCATTCATGATTTTCTTCTTTCTGATTAAAAAGTGGGGGAAGTCTTGTCTAACTCCCCCCATTAGATTTCTTATTTGGTCATCACTTCCGTTAGACATGTTCGTGATGATTTTTGATGGAATGAAAGGAAAGAGATTAAACTTCCAACAATTCTTTTTCCTTATCGGCAGTCATCTTATCGATTGTCTTAATGGCATCGTCAGTGACTTTTTGAATATCTTTTTCAAGTGTCTTCAATTCATCTTCAGTGATTTCCTTGGCTTTCTCAGCTTTTTTAGCCTCATCCATGGCATCACGACGGATATTACGGATAGCAACTTTAGAGTTTTCACCCACTTTTTTCACATCTTTTGCCAAGTTTTTACGTGTTTCTTCTGTCAATGCAGGAATAACCAAACGGATAACTGTACCATCAGACTGTGGTGTCAAACCAAGGTCTGAAGCATTCAAGGCACGCTCGATATCTTTCAAGATTGACTTGTCAAATGGTGTAATCAAGAGCACACGCGCTTCTGGAACAGTAATACCAGCCAACTGGTTCAAGGGAGTTGGCGCACCGTAGTATTCTACTGAAATACGGTCCAACAAGCTAGCGTTGGCACGACCAGCACGAATGTGACTGAACTCACGAGCCAAACTCTGATGAGAATGGTTCATACGCTCTTGGGCTTTAGCAATAATTTCTTTAGACATAAGACTTCCTTCTTTATATTTTATGTATTATTTTTCTTCTGAAGAGTTAGAAACCGTTGTACCAATCTGTTCACCAAAGACAACACGTTTGATATTTCCAGGTTCATTCATGTTGAAGACAACCAAATCAATGTCATTGTCCATTGAAAGTGTTGAGGCCGTTGCATCCATGATTTTCAAGCCACGGCTGATGACTTCACGGTGGGTTAATTCATTAAATTTAACCGCATTTGCATCTTTCTTAGGATCGGCATTGTAGACACCATCCACACCGTTTTTAGCCATCAAGATTGCATCTGCTTCAATCTCTGCTGCACGAAGAGCGGCAGTTGTATCTGTTGAGAAGTATGGTGAACCGATACCTGCACCGAAGATGACAATCCGACCTTTTTCAAGGTGACGTAAGGCACGACCACGAATATATGGCTCAGCCACAGACTGCATGGCAATTGCTGTCTGCACACGCGTATCCACACCAAGTTGTTTAAGGGAATCAGCCATTACAAGAGCATTCATAACCGTACCAAGCATACCAGTATAGTCTGCCTGCACACGATCCATACCAGCCTCAGCAGCAGGTTCACCACGCCAAAGGTTACCACCACCAATAACAAGGGCAATTTGAACACCTGATTCTGCTACTTCTTGAATTTCCTTAGCCATTGCTTGAACCGTTTGGATGTCAATACCGACACCACGTTCACCGGCCAAGGCCTCGCCAGATAGTTTGATTAGAATACGTTCGTATTTAGGTTTCATCATCTCTCTCCTCTTTTTTATCCCTACTATTCTACCACAAAATCAAAATTTTTTATAGAAAAATCTCCACGAAAAAAGGAAAATCCATTCCAGATTTTCCTAGAGTTTATTAAGCCAATTTTAGTTTGCGACGGAGCAAGTCTGCCCGACTGCCAATCAAACGATCTAGCTGTCGTGTCTTCAAGGTCAAAATGACAAAAACGAATACGCCCACCCCTCCCGAAAGGAGCAAATGAACCAAGCTCGATAGATAACCAGTAGCTGGTAATAAGTGATTGAGAAGCAATTCAAGTAGCCAAACAATGCCACCCATAACCAAGGAAATCCAGCTGATTGTCACAATATCTTTCACAATCAAACCTTCATCCACACCTAAGACCGCGTCAATACGCTTATAGAATAAATAGAGCATGACGGTAAGACTGACCAGGGTTGAAAGGAAGGGGCCGTAAACTTGGAAGAGATAAATCATTGGCAACTGCAAGATCACTTTTATCAGTATCCCAATCGCAAAATAGATAATCGCTCGACGATTTTCAAAAATTGCTTGAATGACAACACTGATAACAGAGTACAAGCCAAGAGGTAAAATCATGACCAAGTTCCAAATGAAGAGCTGAATTTCAATATCCTGCGATTGACCGTAGAAGACTGAGTAGAGTGGTCTAGCCAACAAGACCGTTCCAACAATGGCTGGAATAGTAAAAATAAAGAGCAACTGTAAGTTATCCGCCACCAAATTGGAAGCTGCCTTCAAATCTTTTTTTACAAACTTCTCAGTAATGAGTGGAATAGCTACACTGCCCAGACTGATAGAAATCCCGATAATCATCATGGTAATCTTATTGGGATTGGCAGACATAAAGGAATAGAGTTCCAAGAGTTCCGAATTGGTCAGGCTGGTAATCTTCTCCATGACATTGACAAAGGTAACCTGGTCAATAAATTGCAGCAACTGGATGGTCAAACTCAAGATAATAATCGGAATGGCATCCTTGACTGTTTCTTTGATGAGTTGACCTGTATTGACCGATATTTTCTGCTTCTTGGCATGGAGTAATTTTCCTAGATAGCCCTGTTTCCAGAGAGTGTAAACCAGAATGCCTACACTTGCCAGCATACCTACAAAGGCCGCAAAGGTCGACTGTACTACTGCGTCTAGATAGTTCCCATTGCCCAGCTTCATGATAATAAAGGTAGCTGCTAAAATCCAAATAACACGAACCAACTGTTCAGCCAACTGACTGATAGCGTAGGGTTTCATATCGTGCCGCCCTTGGAAAAAACCACGTAGGATACTCATAGCTGGAAAAATGAATAAGGGAGGAACCAGACTATACATGACTGGAATGAGTTTTTCTTTGGAACCTGACGCTTCAGCTAGCCAAGGCGAACTGATAAACATGGCTCCGGCAAAGACCGCACCAAAGACCAACATGAGCTTAAAGAATTCCCGAACCAGATAGAGGGAAACTTCTTCTTTCCCTAGTACATTGTACTTGGCAACCTGTTTGGCAATGGCGGTCGGCAAACCAGCCGTAGAAATCAAGAGGAAGTTGGCATAAATTTGATAGCCCATGCTAAATAAGGCATTGGCCTCCGCCCGATGTTCTCCCAGCCAGATATACCAAGGTATTACATAGGCAACACCCAGCAAACGACTGAGAAAATTCCCGGCAGTCAACCAGGCCATGCCTCGCACCATTGTTTCTTGCTCACGGGATTGGCCCGTTTTTGTTTGTTCAGACATGATAAAACTTCTTTCTTTTAAGATAATACTCTTCGAAAATCAAAATCAGACGTTGTTGACTTGATTTGATGAGTGAAAGGCTCCAGTGGAGCCTTTCAGCCTGTTACCTTGAAATAAAATAGTAACAGGGTTCTATCTGCATAAGTAGAAACGAACTACGTTCACCCATCTCCAACCTCCAAAGGTTCCCCAAACCTTTGGAGCTAGTCTGTTTTTGATTTTCATTGAGTATAACTCCTCTATTATAAACTTTTATCAAACCATTGTAAAATATGAGCAAGCAAAAGGGAGTGGGACAGAACTCAACAATTAAAAGAAGAGTTCGTCAACAAGTCCTTATTTCCAGTTGTTGAGCTGAAACAGTCTATCCCCAGACTGTTTCACTCCCACCCCCGCATAGCTCCAACAGTCAGAGTAGTGACTGTTGGAGGTTGGAAATAGAGCGAACTTTGTTCGCAACAGTCGTAATGGTCAGATTTGGAGTGTGAAACACGAACTGCTGAGATTTGCTTTGCAAATCTTATCTCCTACCTTTAACAGTCTCCCAGACTGTTAAAGCCAATCAACCACTGCTCTGAGATGTTGACGCTAACTTTGAGAAGTGGTGCTGGGCTTGAGCCCAGCCTCGTTACTTAGAACCAGAATTCACAAGCGAAGTACTTTTAAACAAGAGCTAGTTTTTCGCTAATCAAGGCAGCTTTTTAGGGAATATTAACAAAGGCTGAGTAGCTAAAAATCTAGCCATAGGTGGAAGTACTGAAGGGTGAATACAGGTTCTTAATCTTCTATAGAAGCATATTTTACTGCCAGGCCTTTCTGAACGGCTGGGCGGGCTGCAATTTTCTCCACCCAGGCATTCAAATGGTGATAAGAGGCTACATCCAGAAATTCTGCTGAACCAGGATAGAGTTGACCTTGCACCAAGCGTCCATACCAGGACCAGATAGCAATATCTGCGATGGTATAGTCATTTCCAGCAATGTATTCTCTAGTCGCCAATAATTGATCCAACAAATCTAATTGGCGTTTGGTTTCCATGGCATAGCGGTTAATCGGATATTCCTGCGCTGTCGGAGCGTAATGGAAGAAATGTCCAAAACCACCGCCAACAAATGGTGCGGCGCCAGTTTGCCAGAAGAGCCAGTTAAGGACTTCTGTACGTTCCGCCAAAGCTTTGGGTATGAAGGCGTCAAATTTTTCTGCCAGGTAAAGTAGAATGTTGGCTGATTCAAAAACTGGAACCGGCTCCTTCTCAGAGTAATCTACCATAGCTGGAATTTTTGAATTTGGATTAATGGCAACAAAATCGGAGCCAAATTGGTCTCCTTGACCGATATTGATGAGAAAGAGGTCATAATCAGCTTTCGAAATACCTAATTCTTTCAACTCCTCCAACATAATAGCAACCTTAATACCGTTAGGTGTTCCCAAGGAATAAACTTGGAGAGGTTGTTCTCCTTTGGGTAATCTTTGTTCAAATCGACTACCTGCAGTTGGGCGGTTGCCTGAACGATTGTCATTTTCATCTTCCCACTTCCAAACCAGTGGTTTTGTGTATTCTGTCATCATTTTTCCTCTAAATTATCTATTCCTAGTACATAACGTCGATAGTTCACTTGTAATTCCTGGATATAGCGCCCCAATTCTACCAACTCCTTTGGCGCTCTCCAGGTCAAGCCGGTCAATTCAGCATTGACAAATACCGATAACTGATCAGCCAACAAATAAAGATTATCTGACTGGTCGAGCTTCTGCGCAAATTCAACTACTTTCTCACGCAAGACCGGTGAAATAACTTCTGGTGCCAATTGATAAAGGGCAGATAAATGGGTGTAAAATTCTTCACGATTGGCTTTTTTCATAAGTTCCTCCTACAAGCTATCCAAACGGGCCATATACAAACTATGGCTGATCTGCAATTCCTGGATATAAGTAGCTAAATCAAGCAGCTCTTTTGGTGCTTTTCCAGCCTGCTCAAGCAATTCCCTATTCACATACACGGAAAGCTGATCCGCCAACAAGTAGAGATTGTCTGACTGGTCAAGTTTCTGGGCAAATTCAACAATTTTCTCACGCAAAACAGGGGAAATAGTTTCTGGTGACAACTGATAAAGGGCTGATAAATGGGAGTAAAATTCTTCACGATTGGCTTTTTTCATAAGAAACTCCTATATCCTTGTTTTCTGATATCAGTATAAGGTATTTTCATAAGTATGTCAAGATAGCCAAAAAAAGATTGCCCGAAGACAATCTTTCTATTGATTAAAGTGAGTTTGGATCAACCTTGATACCGACACCTTGTGTTGTTGTGATTGAAACTGAAGTCATGTAAGTACCTTTAGCTGTAGCTGGTTTTGCTTTAACCATTACTTCGTTGAAAGCTTTGAAGTTTTCAACAAGTTTGTCAGCGTCAAATGATACTTTACCGATAAGAGCTTGTACGATACCTGCTTTGTCAGCACGGTAAGTGATTTTACCACCTTTAGACTCTTCAACTGCTTTAGCAACATCCATTGTTACTGTACCAGTTTTAGGGTTTGGCATCAAGTTACGTGGACCAAGTACACGACCAAGACGTCCAACAACTGCCATCATATCTGGAGTTGCGATAACAACGTCGAAGTCCAACCAACCACCGTTGATTTTAGCAACCAAATCATCTTCACCAACAAAGTCTGCACCAGCAGCCTTTGCTTCTTCTGCTTTAGCACCACGCGCGAAAACAAGAACGCGAGCAGTTTTACCAGTACCGTTTGGCAATACCATTGCACCACGGATTTGTTGGTCTGCTTTACGAACGTCGATGTTCAAGTTGTAAGCAACTTCAACTGACGCATCAAATTTAGCGAAGTTAGTTTCTTTTGCAAGTGCAACAGCTTCTTCTACGCTGTAAAGTTTTGTGCTGTCGATTTTCTCAAGAGCAGCACGTAAGTTTTTGCTTTTTTTAGCCATTTTTATTCTCCTTGTAATGTGGTCATATCGATTTTCATCTCCCACGTCACCTATCGAAGCGATGAGGATATGCGGGTCTTGGGTTTGCTACTAATTAGTCAGTAACAGTGAAGCCCATAGAACGAGCAGTACCTTCGATCATACGCATTGCAGCTTCCAAGCTAGCAGCGTTCAAATCTGGCATTTTTGTTTCAGCAATTTCTTGTACTTGTGCACGAGTTACTGAAGCAACTTTCGTTTTGTTAGGTGTACCTGAACCTTTTTCAACACCTGCAGCTTTTTTCAAAAGAACAGCAGCTGGTGGTGTCTTACAGATGAAATCAAATGATTTATCTTCATATACAGAGATTACAACTGGAATGATCATACCAGCTTGGTCAGCTGTACGAGCGTTAAATTCCTTAGTGAATCCCATGATGTTGATACCTGCTTGACCAAGTGCTGGTCCGACTGGTGGAGCTGGAGTAGCTTTACCAGCAGGGATCTGAAGTTTTACAAGTTTTTCGACTTTCTTAGCCATCTTAAAAATCCTCCTATTGTGGTTTTGGCGGTAATTACAGATTTTTACCTCCCACAAATATGTGTTTTACACATACCTTTTCATTATACATGATTTTAAAAGAAATGCAAGCTTTATGTTTACTTTTCTTCACATTTTTTATAGAATGAAAGTATGTTTGAATCAATCCTCTTTATAAAAATCATTGCAGTTCTTTTCATCTTTCTGACCTTGGCAATTTCCATTATTGCCGTCAAGTTTTTTAAGCTACACAAATACGGGCGAAACTTTGCTGATATTGCCTTTCCACTTTATGGTCTGGAATTTTATCTTATCTCGGACAGGATTTACTATAGCAGTCTACTCCCACACCTGCTCCTAGCCCTTTCCCTACTATCCATGGGATTGTGCGCCTTCTTTCTCTTTAAGAAAAAGGAATTCTCCTATAAGCGTTTTTTCAAAGTATTTTGGAGAGCTAGCTTTATCCTGACCTTCTTTATGTATTTGGCCTTGGTCATTGCTGTATTGACACTCAAATCCTAGAACAAAGCCCCCTGTAGCTAGCTGAACTGCTCCCTGTCAAGTGGACAATGAAATAATAAAAGATTAGGCGACGGCCTTGTTCCTCATTTCAAGAGGGGCAAGGCCGTTGTTGCGTTCTTGAAATCGTTGATGATTATAAAAATAGATGTAGGCATCAATATCTGACACCAGCTCCTCAAAAGTCTTATACTTCTTCAAATCATAGCACTCCGTCTTAAAGTGCCCAAAGAAGCTCTCAATTGGTGCGTTATCAATACACTTACCAACACGAGACATGGAGCGGGTCATCTGATACTTGGTCGTTAAACGGTAATAATCTTTCGAAGTATATTGTGAACCTCGGTCGCTGTGAATCAATGGTGTCGCTTCAGTATTAACTTTTCGGGCTTTACGAAGTGTTTCTAATACCAATTCATTATCATTCAACTGACCGACCACATAAGCGACAATTGAGCCGTCGTAGAGGTCCTTAATAGCACTCAAATAGGCCTTACAACTGAGACCGTACTTCAAGAAAGTCACATCTGTACACCATTTCTGGTTGGGGGCAGTAGCTGTAAAATCACGATTGAGAATGTTGTCTTCTACATTGACAAAGCTGGTCTTGGTACAGTAGCCCTTAGCTCTTCTGATAATGGAACGAATGCCTAAAATGTGCATCAATCGTCGAATCCGTTTCTTGTTGTAGCTTGTTCCAAGCTTGCGATTGACAAATAGCGTCATACGACGATAACCAAGAATACCATTATGTTGGCTATGAAGGTCCTTGATGACATTCATCAATCCTAAATTTTCCTGTTCAGAAGCTGTTTCCTGATGTTGTAACCACTTATAGTAGCCTGAGCGAGATACCTTTAGAATACGGCACAAGTGGCTGATAGAAGCCTCTTCCTGTTCATCCGCATATTCTTTAATCGCTTGGAAGGATTCCAGGTGGCGACCTAGTCTTACCATTGGTTTCGTCGCTTGATTTCTTCTAACTTTTTTAGCAGGCCGTTCTCCATTTCAAGATACTTAATCCGTTCTTCCTGTTGCTTGATTTTTAGACGTAACTCTTCTTCCGAAGTCAGATTAGGCTTGCTTTCCAAACCTTTTCCACGACGGTCGAGGAGGCCGTTAGAACCGTCCTTCTCAAACTTTCTGACCCACGAATAGACCTGTTGGTAGGAAACCCCATACTTCTCAACAGCCCCTTGGTAATCTTTCTCGTGGGCAAGGGTAAAATTGACAATCTCAACCCGTTCGTCAAATGTTGTCTTGCGTCCTTGTTTCATGCGACTCATTCCTCTACTAGTAGCTTTCAATTCTTTACCACTAGTATAACTTTTTATCCATGATCTGAGAACACGAGGGTCAGAAATTCCATATTTTTTGGTCAGATCTTTGAGACTTCCCAAACCATCAAGATAGTCGGAAACAGCTTGTTCCTTTAGTTCCTTACTATACTTCATCCAGCGACGGCTTTCCTCTAGCCCCTCAATACCAGTTTCTTTGTACTTCCGAACCCAGTTCGACAGGGTGTCTTTAAACACACCATGGTGCCTAGCTAACCAGCTAAGTGATTTCCCAGCTTCCAAGTGGAGTAAAACAATTTCTAGTTTCTCAGAGACAGACTTTGGACTTCTTTTGGACATAATAAAACTCCCTTTATAGTTTCTAGTGAAAATTTTTGGTTTTTCACTGTCCACTATAAGGGGAGTATATCAAGCTGTTACAAGGGGCTTATTTTATTCATGAATTTCTAATGGCAGACCATCTGGATCAAAGAAGAAGGCCATCTTCTTCCCATCGAAATCATCTGTGCGAAGGGCTTCGTGTCGAATGCCCAAACGGTCAAATTCTTTCAGACAAGCTTCCACATCTGCCACTTTAAATGCTAGATGGCGAAGCCCAGTGTGTTCTGGATGAGGCATGGCTGGGCGAAGAGGCGCATCCGGCTTGATAAAAATTTCCAAGACCATATTTCCTTTTTTGACATTGAAGAGAATGTCATTTTTTTCTGGACGGATGTGTTCATCCAACTGCTCAAAGCCTAATTTTTCAACATAGAACTCTCGTGTTCGTTCATAATGGCTGCCGATGATGGCAATATGGTGGACTGCATCAAACTTCATTACTGTGTTTCCAATACCTTTCTAGGTTTTGTGCCCTCTGCTGGACCAATAACCCCTGCTGCTTCCAATTCTTCCATCAGTCTAGTTGCTCGGTTAAAGCCGACAGACAAGCGACGTTGGATCATAGAGGCACTAGCTTTCTGTGTTTCCACTACCAAAGCACGCGCTTCATTGAAGAGTGGATCCCCACCCTCATCACCAAAGCCAGCCTCGCCCTCACCCTCTGCCACTTCACCAGGATCAAATGTTTCGTCATATTCTGCTTCTGCTTGTTCCTTGACAAAGTTAACAATTCGCTCAACATCGTCATCGGAAATAAAGGAACCTTGTAATCGAACGGGTGCAGACTCTCCAATGGGATGGAAGAGCATATCTCCACGACCTAGCAATTTCTCTGCTCCATTTTCTCCCAAGATGGTCCGCGAATCCGTTCCAGAAGCGACCGCAAAGGCGACACGAGATGGCACATTGGCCTTAATCAAACCAGAGATAACATCAACAGACGGACGTTGGGTGGCCAAAATCATGTGAATACCTGCTGCACGCGCCTTTTGCCCCAAACGAATAATGGCATCTTCCACTTCCTTGCTGGCCACCATCATCAGGTCTGCCAACTCATCGACAATAACGACTATGAGGGGAAGTGGAATTTGTTTTTCTTCTGAACGACTGTTAAACTCTTCTACCTTAGCATTGTAGCCTTCCAAATTGCGCACACCGATATGACTAAAGAGCTCGTAGCGTTTTTCCATTTCGTCCACGACTTTTTGCAGGGCTCGAGCTGCCTTGCGCGGATTGGTCACTACTGGAATAAGCAAATGGGGAATATCGTTATAGACGGACAATTCAACCATCTTGGGATCAATCATCATAAATTTGACCTGGTCAGGTCCTGCCTTCATCAAAATAGAAGAGATAATACCATTAACTGCAACGGATTTCCCTGAACCAGTTGAACCAGCGACCAAGAGATGGGGCATTTTGGTCAAATCAAAAGAACGAACCGAGCCATTGACTGCCTTACCAAGTGGAATTTCTAATAGCTTGCTAGCATCCGTCTTGGATTGTTCCCAAAGTTCTCGGAAAGGAACCATGGCCACTTCTGAGTTTGGCACTTCGATACCAACCAAGGATTTACCAGGAATGGGTGCTTCAATCCGGACATCCTTAGCAGCCAATGCCAAAGCCAAGTCATCTGCCAGATTGGAAATCCGATTGACCCGCACACCGACAGCCGGTTTTAATTCATAACGAGTTACGGATGGACCGATCTCTGCACGCTCGACCACTACCTTTATGCCAAAGCTCGCAAAAGTATCTTCTAATACCTTGATATTTTGACGAACAATCTTTTTCTCATTTCCTTGTCCTTTAGACTTGACAGGTGCAAATAGGTCAATGGACGGCAGTTTGTAAACCAAATTCTTCTTAGGCTTGAAATCAATCTGAATATCTTGACCATCATCTTCAGCAATAGGCTGACTCTGAGGGGAAATTTCTTCCTCATCCTCCACCAGCATAACCGGAAATTCATCTTCTACCTGATGGTCATAGCCAGAGATAATAGGAACTTGGTGAGTTTGTTCTTCCAAGATTTCACCAGTTTCCAAGTCAATCCGTCTATCATCTAACTCAATGGTCTGAGTGTTTTCCATTTCCTCTAATTGAAGTCGTTCTTCCTCAAGGCGAGCCAATTCTAACTGACGTTTTTCTTCTCGTTCAGCCCGCTTAATCTCACGAAGCTCTGCCCGTTTTTCCTGTCCCTCAGCCAACTTATCCTTAGCTATAGCTAAGCCATCCGCCACATCATAGACAGACCATGGACCTAACTTAAAAATCCCAAAGGCCAGGACCAAGAATCCGATGAAGAAGGCACCTGCATTGGAAAAGAGGACGGACACCGGCCAATAAAAGATACTGCCCAGCAAGCCACCTCCAACAAAGTTGGTCACCTGAAACTTAGATAAATCGCTCAAGATAAGTTTGAAGGTCTGGTTGAATAAGTCACTTCCTTTATAACCTAGATCCAAATAAGCCTGAAATTCAATCAATAGGCCGATAAGAAGGAAACAGAACCCCGATCTAGTCCCCTTGCGACTGCGAATACGTGCCGGCGCAAAGAGGAAAATAAGGGCACCTACCAAGACTAGGTAGGTCACACTTCCAAACAGTAAGCGCAGTAAATTATAACTCGTTACCCCAAATGCTCCCAAACGAATAGCAGCGAAGAGGACAAAAAGTATACCAGCCACTCGTAATGTGACATTTTTTACCTTATCTTGCTGGGCCTGTTCTGTCTTGGTCGGCCTGCGGGTCACCTTTCCTTTTTTACTAGTTTTTGCCATAAAATCCTCAACTTTCTCAATCTCTTTATTTTATCATAATTGAGAATATTTTTCATATCAGAAAAAGCCCTGCGTTCACAGGACTCTTCTTGGAGTAAAAAATAATTTAGGGAGCAAATATTATAAAGTGTTCAGACAGGTCTGCCCTTCTACATAGAAGGTTGAGGTCAAACCACTATTTTCAATTTTTTGTCGTTTTTCCTTCAACATAGGAAATCGGCAAGGTGATTTGTTGTGGTTGTCCTTTTTTATCAATGATATCAATCAAACAGGCAACTGCTTCTTGGGCCATAGCCTCTAAAGGTTGACGAATAGTCGAAAGTTCTAAGGAACGTTCGCCCGCCAACTGAATACCGTCATAGCCAATGACCTGCACATCTTCTGGAACCCGTCGTCCCAGTTTTTCCAATATTGCTAAGGTGTCTAAGGCTACGAAATCATTGATGGTAAAAATGGCATCAATTTGCGGGTTGGCAATCAAAAATTTCTCGACTGCACCGACAAAATCATCATAGGGTTCTTCCAAATCCAAGACTTGACAAGAAAAACCAGCTTCTACTATCCGTTTTTCAAAATAGATTCTGCGCTTCTTGGTTTCGTTGATGGTTTTATTGTGCCCACCAATAAAGGCAAAATGGCTACCTCCTTTTGCTATCAAGGTATTAGCTGCCAACTCCGCACCAGCTTGGTTGTCCGAGCTGACACAGGCAATGGCCTTATTTTCATAGGTGCGGTCGATACTGACAAAGGGGATATTGGACGATAGATAATCGTCAATCGGGCTATAGATGATGGCGATAATACCGTCCACCTTATTTTGTTGCAGCATAGTCAGATAATCCAGTTCCCTTTTTGGACCAGAAATATTGCAAAGGAGCAACTTGTAATTTTTCTTACTCAGTTCCACTTCGACATGATAGGCAAATTCTCCAAAAAAAGGATGCCAAACTGTCGGAATAATCAAGGCGATGGTTTCGGTTTTGTTCTTCTTCATGCCACGAGCATAAACATCTGGAATGTAATTCAATTCCTTAATGGCAGTATTGACTTTTTCAAGCGTGCTTTCCTTAATACCTGGCTCATTGTTGATAACTCTTGATACAGTCCCAACGCTTACACCAGCAACCCGCGCAACGTCTTTCATGGTGATTGATTTTTGCTCTTCCATGGTTTACCCCTTTCTTTTGAAACGTTTCAATAATTTATACTAGAATATCATTGATAGCGTTTTCTGTCAAGGGAAATAAACTTATTAGCAAATAAAAACACCCAAAAAGCTAGAATTTTTCTAACTTTTGGGTGCCGTTCAAAAATCTTTTCTATTTTATTTGTACATCTTCTTCATTGGGTGTTTTGCAAGTACTTCTGGGTGATTCTCGAGAGCTGCTCTGCCTTTTTCCGTCAGGGCATAACCTCGGACGGTAAAGTAAGGTGCCAGTTTTTCTTCTGTCAAGTTGTCCTTGAGGGCAGTGTCCAGGTCTGCTGCCTTCATCTTGGACAGACCTGTCACTCCTTCTGCTTTGAGGATATTTTTCTTAGCAGTCGAGGTGATATGGTCTAGGGAATCAAAGGCTGATTCCACATAGGCATAACCGTCTACGATCAACTGCTCCATGTGAGCAGGACCGTTGATACCATACATGTACTCAAAGTACTTGGAGTAGGGCGTCGTCGTTTCAAAAGAACCTAGGCTAATCCGCCATAGCAAAATAATATCACCTGGCAAAATGCCTTCTTCCAGACGAACCATATTGCGTTTGGGCACTGGCTTGGCTTCTAAGAGCCAGGTCGCTAGGTCGCGTTCTGGGGAGATATAGGGCTTGACCTCGTGGTCCTTATACATTTCTTCAATACGTTTTTCTAGTGACATGTTCAACTTTCTCCAAGGGTATTTCTATCAGCCTGACTGGTTTGATCGACCAAGATTTTTGACTGATAAACTCCTGCTATTATACACTATTTTGTGGATTTCAAACAGAAAAGGAACCCTAGCTCCGATTAAAGCCTAGGAATCGGGTCCCCTGAAAATGTAGGGTTCCCCTGTCGCCCTCAGCCAAGAGGGCAAATTCATCCGAGCGAACACGAAACTCTTGCCGTTTGCCTTCCCATTCGAAAGTCACATAATAATTGGTCCGTGCCATTTCATTGCCAAAGACATGGGTCCGTTTGGCAACCAGCTTGGCAGTACACCTTTCTCTTGGTGACTGATTATTACGAAGCCACTCCGTCGTATTTTTGAATATCTGAAAACAAACGGTTCCTAGTATGAGTGTCGCAAGAGCGTAGAAAAACATCATATCCAAACCTGAACTATTAACCAAATCTTCCATACTTAACTGCTCCTTTTTTACTAATAGTATATCAAATTATCCACAAAAATCTATAGAAATTTTGTCACTTCAGCAGAAAATTGAAAATTGTATGAAATCATGGTAAAATGAGCATAATTTTACGTTTCCCAGAAAGGATTTTCCATGAAAAAACGACTATTTTTTGCTCTAGCATCCACAATTTTATTAACTGCCTGTGCGAGCAATTCCACTACCAGCACTGAACAATCAAGCTCATCTAGCTCCAGTTCGACCCTGGCAACCACCACAGACACAACTGCGTCTAGTAAGTATGCCAAAGACCTAGCCTACGCCATCAACAATCCCGATGCTAGCTTCCCACAGCTATCTAGCGATATTGCTGAAAACGAGGCGGCTGTAAAAATCAAAACGACCCAAGGGGACATCACTATCAAACTCTTCCCAGAGCAAGCACCATTAACAGTGGAAAACTTCCTGACCCATGCCAAAAACGGCTACTACAATGGCACCATTTTCCACAGGGTTATCAAGGATTTCATGATTCAAGGAGGAGACCCTCTAGGAAATGGCACAGGTGGTGAATCTATCTGGGCTGGCAAGGGAACAACTATCGACGCCGGCTATGGTTTCAAAGATGAAATTTCTGCCTTCCTCTACAATATCCGCGGTTCATTATCTATGGCCAATGCTGGCGCAGGAACCAACGGCAGTCAGTTCTTTATCAACCAGAATACAACTGATATGTCTAGCCAACTCTCGTCCTCAAGCTATCCAGGGAAAATCATCGAAGCCTATAAGAATGGCGGAAATCCAAACCTAGATGGTAAGCATACTGTCTTTGGACAAGTCATCGAAGGAATGGATATTGTGGATAAGATCGCTACTGTCGAAACAGATAGCAGTGACAAGCCAAAAACAGATGTCAAAATCGAAGCCATTGAAATACTGAAAGATTACACCTTTGAATAAAGAAAACCCAGCCACCTGGCTGGGTTTTAAACTTGTTCTAAGAAAGCAATCAGAGTCTGGGCAGACCGTTCACCTGCCTGGATAATAAATTCATCAAAGGTAATGTTGGCATCCCCTTGGGCCGTATCGCTCATAGCACGGATAACCAAGAAAGGTTTACCTGTATTAACGGCCGCTTGGGCAATAGCCGCTCCTTCCATCTCCACAGCCAGAACTTCTGGGAAATGTTCCTTTATGCTGGCGATCTTATCTTGACCGGCGATAAAACTGTCACCAGTCACAATCAGACCCAGATGGCTGGTTATTTCCTGCTCTGCCAAAACGCCTGTTAACTGTTCTAACAGAACTTGGTCAGCTGGATAATACAATTCCTGCCCTGCCATTTGCCCAAAAGCGTAGCCAAAAGCCGTCACATCGACATCGTGGTAGGCCAAGTGAGTAGCTACCACCACATCACCGATGGCGATCCCGTCAGCTACTGCCCCTGCTGAGCCTGTGTTGACAATGGCGTCCACTGCAAAGCGGTCAGCCAAGATGGCCACAGACATAGCTGACATGACCTTGCCAATGCCCGACAGGACAAGCACTACTTCATGCTGACCAATACGGCCTTGGTAATAGGTCCGACCCAAGACAGCTACTTCTACCTTGTCTTGGAGCTGCTCTACCAAAATCTTCAGCTCCTGGGGCATGGCTGCGATAATTCCAAATTTCATGATTTCTCCTTAAATAAACAAGACAGCAATGATAAAGACAATCAGTAAAAGGATGACCCAAAAGAGAATTTTGTTGACTTTTCCCCGAAATTCTTCGCGTTTGATGGTTTCAATTCTTCGACTTTTGACCACCGATGGTTTGACAGGGATACGGATGGTCTGCCCTTCCTCATAGCCTTGGTAGTCTTCATCTAAAATGGGCTCAAAAATCTTTTCATCCATGGATACAGTTTGCTTGGGACTAAAATGTCCAAAGCGTTCATCTGTATCCGCCTCCTGCATTTTTTTCACTCGTTTTAGTATTTCATCCGTTAACAAGGGCTTGCCCATTGCCAATTTCCTACTTTCTCATGAGTTGTAAATATTGAACCGCCATAATAGTCTTGGCATCACAAATATCCCCACTTGCGACCAAGTCCAAGGCTTCTTCTAGGGTTACATAAGACAGTTCAATGACCTCGTCCTCATCCATGGGACGAGGGTTTTCCACTTTAACCAAGTTATCAGCTAAATAGAGGCGAATGCGCTCATTACAAAAACCGATAGCAGAGTAGAAATCTGCCAATAAGGTCAGCTTTTCACTGGTATAGCCCGTTTCTTCCTCTAACTCACGCAAGGCAGCATCTTCCAGCGTATCTTCTTCGCCTAGTTCCAACTTTCCTGCTGGAATTTCATAAATAGCGCGCTCGATAGCCTTTCGATATTGTTTGACCAAAATCATCTTACCTTCTGGAGTAACTGCTAAGACGCAGACCGCCCCCTTGTGAAAAATCAGTTCGCGCTTGCCAGTCCCACCATTTGGCAAAGCCACATCATCGACAACAACATCAAAGATATGACCCTTGAAAATCTCAGTACGGTTGATGGTTTTTTCTTCAAAATTCATAATAGTACCTATTTTTGGCTTGGATGGAAGGGAAAGCGGGTCGCATAGCCTTCCTTGTTTTCCTGACGACCACGACCAATCCCGATAGCATCTTTAGGAATGTCTTTGGTAATGGCAGAGCCAGCAGCAAGCAGGGCATTGTCACCGATAGTTACAGGAGCAATGATGGTTGAGTTTGAGCCGATAAAGGCATTGTCGCCAATGGTAGTCTTGAATTTGTTTTTACCATCGTAGTTGACCGTAATGGTACCTGCACCAACGTTGACATTGCTACCGATGGTCGCATTGCCCAAATAAGTCAAGTGACCTGATTTGGTTCCCTCACCAAGTGTAGAAGCCTTAACTTCTACAAAGTTTCCAACATGGACATCTTTTTTCAGATGGCTGTCTGGACGGATATGGGCATAAGGACCTACTGTCACACCCTCTTCGATTACAGACTCTTCAATGTCTGAGTTGCTAATAACCACATCTGCTGCGATTTTAGAATCACGTACACGGGTACCGTTTGTCAAGACGGTGCGTTCACCGATAATTGTTTGACCTTTCAAGACAACGTTGGCTTCGATAACTGCTTCTGCTCCGATTTCCACATCGATGTCAATATAAGTCGCTTCTGGATTAACAAAAGTTACTCCGTTAATCATGTGTTTCTCATTAATCCGCTTGCGCATAACCGCCTCTGCAGTCGCAAGTGCAATGCGGTCATTAACTCCGAAGCTTTCATCAAAGTCTTTGAGGACATAGGCCCCAACTTTTTCGCCAGCCTGACGGAAAATCGAAATAACATCCGTCAAATAGTATTCACCTTGGGCATTGTCCGTATTGATATCCTTAAGGGCTTCAAACAGACGCTTGTTGTCAAAGAGATAGGTTCCTGTGTTGATTTCCTTGACCTGTTTTTCGAAATCATTGGCATCTTTTTGCTCCACAATTTTCAAGACTTCGCCGTCTGCATTGCGGATAATCCGACCGTAGCCGAAGGGATTGTCAGCCTGGGCAGTCAAAATTGTCGCAACGTTTTTATGGCTGATATGGAAATTGATCAAGTTCTTCAAGCTTTCGCCTGTAATCAGCGGTGTATCACCTGCAATGACCAGTGTTTGTCCTTCAAGACCTGCCAAAGCTGGCTCAGCCATCATAACGGCATGTCCTGTCCCCAACTGTTCAGACTGGAGGGCAAATGCTGACTGACCTTCTAAAACAGCCTGCACCAATTCTGCCTTGTGCCCAACAATAGTCACTGTTTTGGCAGGCTCCATGGCATCCACGGCACGCTTGACATGCTCCAACATGGTAATTCCGGCCACCTTATGTAGGACCTTCGGTAAGTCAGACTTCATGCGAGTTCCCTTACCCGCTGCTAGGATAATTGCATAGTTATTACTCATAAGTATCTCTCTTTTCATTTGTATATGACCCTATTATAGCAAATTTTAGCTTTTTTGGAAAATACCAGAAGTGTGCCAAGTTTTAAGTCAAGCAAAAAGGAGCCTGAGCTCCTTAAATCGTTAAGTGAAGACCTCGCAGACCGTCCTCTCTAATTTGTTCCGTCAGGACTTTAAACTCCTCCCAGACAGGGCGTTCTTGGTCTGTAAAACGGAGATTGGCGCCAGGCAAGCTAGCATTGGAAATGGCCTGAACAAAGCCTGATAAACTGGTTGCCAAAGCCACACCGTCCTTACTGGCCACATCTTCCTTGGTCACAAGCAAGGCTGACTGCAATTTCTCCGTCAGTTCTTTGCCGGTTGTTTCCTCTTTCCCGGCCAGAATGGGAGAAAGCTGGTCCAACAAATCAATAACACGTTGTTTATCCATAGGATCCTCCTAGTTTTTTGTTTTTATATTATTATACCAAAAAACCAGAGGCGAACCAGAAAAAACTTACATTTTAGGATAAACCAATTCAAATTCTTCACAGACAACCAGCATATCTTCTGAGAAGGACAGGCCTGCTTCTGCCAGCCAGATAGTGAAAAGCTCTTCATGAACCTGCCGCCAGTGAATCAGACTTTTCGCTTTTATGTCAGACAAGTCACCTCCCTGACGGAACTCGCCCTCCTTATAGGCATGTTCTTCCGTCACTTGGGAAAAGGGCATCACATAGACCTTGGTGGTCTGGATAATGCACACAGCCTGACCTTGTCCGTCCAGAATGATGTCATAGCCACCAGCTGTTGGGATTTCTTCTCCCTCTACTGCATAGAGGGCATGGGCAGAGCTGGTCGAGGTTTTGATGCCTCTAGCCACCAAGTCAGCCAGTCGATCAGCTTCCGCCCCAAAGGCCCAGGCCTCCGGCTCAGGACCTGCTTGGGGATTGATGGCAAGAAATTCTTGCCAGACTTGTGTTGGTGTCATGGGATTTTCCTTTCTACTTCAAACTCCAGCCGCCGTCAATAGTAATAATCTGGCCCTGCATGGAGGTGAATTTGCCACTGGCTAGCATGAAGGTCAGCTCTGCGATTTCGCTGGGCTGGGTCCAGCGTCCGATAGGGGTCTGGTCTGCCACCCAGTCCGCCAGGCCACTAGGCTCAAAGTCCTTCTGGGTCATGCCTGTTTGGACGGCACCAGGAGCAATGCCGAAGACCTGGACCTTGTCCTTGGCATAGTCCAGAGCCAGCTGCTTGGTAAAGCCTGCCAAAGCATGCTTGGAGGCGGTGTAGGCAGAGCCTCCACCACCTGCTAGGTTGGAGGCAATGGAGCACATATTGATAATGATGCCAGACTGTCTGTCCACCATTTGTTGCAGATAGGGACGAGTTAGTCTAGTCACCGCGAAAAAATTGACCGCGAAGATGCGAGCCAATTCATCCTCCTCGATATTCAGGTGGGGACGGTAATCGTCTAGTATGCCTGCTGTATTACAGAGAACGTCAACTGTCTGGCACCATGAAAAGACTGGGCTTAAATCGCCTGTCAGGTCCAGCTGTAGAAAGTGGAAATCGCCTGCTAAATCAGGCTTGCTAGCCAAATCAATCCCGAAGACACGCCAGCCATTTTCCAAAAAAATCTTCGCCTGTGCTAAACCAATGCCGCTGGAAACGCCGGTGATGAGGGCTGTCTTAGTCATGGACTTCTACCCAGTCGGTCGCAAGGACGTCGCAGGGGGTCGGGCTCCACATGGAGAAGCCCTCACCCTCGCCGGTCACGTTAATGAGGAAATAGGGCGTCGCCTCCAGCTTTTGCCCGTGTACCTCGATGGTGTCAAAGAGCTGGACGTAGTTCTCCGCCCCGCCCCAGCCTGTGCGAACGTACTTTTTCTTGGCCTTGAGGCCGGGTAAAATTTCTTCAAATGTCATGGTTTACTCCTTTAGATTCCTGTAAATGTTTCGACCAATTCTTGTAACTGGTGTAAAATTTCTTGTTTCTTTTTCTCACGCGCACCTTGCCGTCTTGAAGTTGGTGGCATAAGAGCATTTAAATCTGTTCCAGCAGTTGATGCAAAACCTCGCAAAATAGCTGCTTCAATAAATAGTTTATAATCGCCTTGCAATTGTTGTGTTTGTGCGAATAATTCAATCTGTTCCTGTTTTGACTTTCTAGCATAATGATAAAAAGCTTCTAATATAGTCTGATTATCTTTTAACTCATCTAGATTACTATCACGAATGAAATCCATAACAAGCCTTTCTTTTGCACGCATATCAATAGTTGAACGAATCACACGTGATACTTGGTTTTGAAGCTGTTCTTTTGTAATATCTTCATTTGCTTTTTCAGAAATTAAGACGATGATATAGTCGAGGTTGATTTCATCTAATTTTAACAACTCAATTTCAAATTCTAAATCGGACAGATCAATCTCAGGTTGGTGACCATCACGTCCCCCTGAGTGATAGGATTCCTCACGAATATCGACATACTTACTACGATAATCTTGCATAAGTCCCAGTGAAATCAAGCGTTCTTCATCTGTAAACTCATCAAAATTTCGTAATACATTATCGAGTTTCAGTAATTCACCAAATAAACCAACAAATTCTTTTTTCTCAGATTCCAGATAAATTTCAGTCGGATCCGGAAACTTTGTCAACATTTCTCGACAAACTTCTTTATACCCACGAACTATAACACCTGTTTCCTCATCCTCAAAACCTTCCATATACTCCTGATAGGATTTCTCCAGCGTAATATAGATATTGTTATCCTCACCGAATAACTTTAAAGCATCGATTGTAGCTTTTTCCAAATCCCGGAAGCAAACAATATTTCCAAACGGCTTGTCCTTTGACAAAATACGATTGGTCCGTGAATAAGCCTGAATCAGACCATGGTAGCGTAAATTTTTATCTACAAACAAGGTATTCATTGTAGGGGCATCAAAACCTGTCAAAAACATTCCAACAACAATCAGAAGATCAATTTCCTTATTTTTGGTTCGTTGAGACAAGTCTTTATAATAGTTCTGAAAGGATTGACTTTCTGTTGAGAATGAAGTACTAAAAGACTTATTATAATCAGCAATCACCCTATCTAGAAATTCTTTCGCGGATGATTCCATCGCTGAGGGATTGAAATCTTCATCATAAATATCACCATAAGCAGCCTGCTCCTCATTTGCAGCAAAGCTGTATATCATCCCAATTCTCAAACGACATTCCTCTGGAATGCTTGCTTGCTGATTATGTAACTCTTCGTAGTACATCTTAGCAGCATATACATTTTGTACAGCCAACATCGCATTGTAACCTCGCATGCGTTGCTTTCTTAACGTATCTCCATCAACATTTTTTATCTTAACAATATGGCTAATCTCACGATGAGTTTTAACCGGATAGACGGATAGGATATGTTCAACTACCTTAGAAATTCGTTCAGGAGCCAACAGGGCTTTTTTCTCAATTTGACGAAGAATGCGGAGATCTTTTTCGTGACCTGCTTGGACCTCTTCCTCACGAAACTTCGGAGCAACGTTGTTATAGTCTACCTTAAACTTTAAAACCTTATTATCACGAATGGCATCTGTAATACTATAGGAATGCAACTGATGCCCAAATATGTCCTGAGTTGTTTGACCAGTGAGAGTATTATCAGCAAAAATCGGTGTTCCTGTAAAACCAAACTGGTAATTGGCTCGGAAACTACTGTTTACTTTCTTCTGAGAATCCCCAAACTGCGAACGATGGCATTCGTCATAAATCATGACACATTGCTTATCATAAATTGGATGATTAGGGTATTTTTTAGTGAAATGATTCAGCTTTTGAATCGTTGTGACAACAATACGACTATCATCTTTCTCAATTGCCTCTTTTAGTTGCTTGGTATCATTGCTACCATTAACAGAATCTTTCTGGAATTTTTGATATTCCTTCATGGTTTGATAGTCCAAATCCTTGCGGTCCACCACAAAGAAAACCTTATCAATATACTCCAATTCTGTAGCCAATCGAGCTGTCTTAAAAGACGTCAGAGTCTTACCTGATCCTGTTGTATGCCAGATATAGCCTCCTCCTTCTACTTTCCCATAGAGCTTGTTTTGATAAGCAAGATGAATACGATTTAAAATGGATTCTGTCGCCGCAATCTGATATGGGCGCATCACTAGGAGAACATCCTCAGCATTAAAAATACAGTACTTGATCAAAATCGATAGAAGCGTTGTCTTATTTAAAAATGTTTGAGCGAAATCCTCTAAATCATGAATAGCATGATTTTTTCTATCTGCCCACTCACAGGTAAACTCAAAATTATTCTTGTTTCGCTCAACAGTATTTGAGAAATAGCGTGTAAATGTCCCATTTGAAATAACAAACAGCTGTATGTATTGAAAAAGAGAATTTTCACTATTGAAACTTTCCTTGGTATAGCGATGAATCTGATGAAAGGCTTGGCTGATGGGAACACCTCTCTTTTTCAACTCAATCTGTACCAAAGGCAAACCATTGACCAAAATAGTCACATCATAGCGATTGGTATGACTACCTTTCTGGATCATCTGGTTCATCACTTGCAGTTTATTTCGATGAATATTCTTCTTATCAAGTAGTGAAATATTTTGCACATGTCCATCGTCAAAAACAAAATCATAAATATGGTCTTCTTGAATTTTTCTGGTTTTTTCAACCATTCCTTCATTTGGCTTATTGAGGTATTCATCCAAGAAACGTTGCCACTCCGTTGCTGAAAAACTCACACCATTCAAATTTTCCAACTGTAGTTTGAGATTGGCAAGTAATTCTGTAGGACTATGTCCTAAAAAACGTTCATACTGCTGTCCCTGCACCAAATCATCTATTAGGCGTTTCTCCATCTCGCTTTCAGTCTGATAAATATCGCGATTGTAACGTTCTGATTTTATAAACTCTTCTAGAACAATTCCGTTAGTCAACTCCGCAACAGGTAAGCTGATTTTTGTATAATCTACATTTGGCATCTTCATCCCTCGGTTAAAATAATACTATATACAGTATAGCATAAAATGACAATTTACAGGAGGACGGGCCTGTATATCAACTCACATATTGAACTCAAGAAAAGAGGCTGGGCAAAAACTAGCTTCTCACATATAAAAAAACGAGCAATTCCAATTAGGAGTTGCTCGTTTTCCATTTCATGCTTTATAATTATAATAACGACAAAACAACTAGAAAGGCATGAAAATGTATAAACAGTATAACACAAATCAGTTAAGTTTGGAATTAAATCTTGCTTGGGATTTACCTGCTACTCACGAGGCTCGTCTGATTA
>NZ_POJH01000002.1 GCF_002960625.1 Streptococcus suis | reverse complement strand
GTTTTTCATTATTAGTTACCAACTTGTCCCATAGTAAGTTCTAGCTTATTTTTTTGTCTCAGTCTAATTTCCAGTTTTGGCGTTAGACTAGAACTTACTTTGAGAATTTAGGGCATGAAAAAATATTTCAAAAAAGTATTGACAACAGGAAATGAAGATGATAGAATGAATGAGTTGTCTTTTAGAGAACCTGTTAACCGTTTGAAAAAAAGTTTCAAAAAGTAGTTGACAAGGTCAAATGAAGATGATAGAATAATTGAGTTGTCAAATCTGAAGTGGCACA
>NZ_POJH01000019.1 GCF_002960625.1 Streptococcus suis | reverse complement strand
TGTTTAAAAAGTCATAAGATTAGTCACTGGTAGGAATTAATCTAACGTATTTATTTATCTGCGTAATCACTGTTTTTAGTCTGTTTCAAAACAGTAGATGTTTTATCTACATTTATTATCTAAAATTATACTCAATAAATTGAATATAGTCAATATGTTGGTAATGTTACCATATTGTTTATATAAGAGAATTTAAGAGCGAGTAATAACATGATTTCATATAAACCCTTCTATGAGACTTTGAATAAAAGAGGAATTTCAGAATATTATTTAATCAAGGTTGAAAAAATTTCCGCACATACGTTACATCGAATGAAATTAGGTGAACCAATAACAACAAAAACAATTGATAAATTATGTGAAATCCTTGAATGTAATGTTGAAGACGTAATCAAACATGAACTAGATGAATACTAAAAGCCAAGCACAATCGCTTGGCTTTTAGTATATTCGGTTTTCTAAGAAATTTTTTAATCTCATATCAATAATTTTGGCATATTCAAGGCAATCCTCCTTGGACTGCTGAAGTTTCTTTTTAATATCTAGATACAATTTATCACTATTATCTGTAATTGCGAGTGCTTCTTCAACCTTAAGTAATAATTGAATAATGGACTTTTCAAAATCATTCGAATATTTGCTATAATCAATTGCTTTTCCTAAATATTCATCTATTAAATCATACATTGTCATTGTCAAGATTTGAAAGGAATAAAATGAAGAAAAAGAGAAAAATGTCAGAAAAGGTACCCTCAATTCGACATACTGCTTATATGTTCTGTTCAACAGTAGAAAGCCTCTCAATAAAAAAATTGGAAGAAATAATCAAATTATTTCAAGAAACACTGAATCCATTTGAAATAGCTGGTATTATTCACGATAAAGATACTGATTCAGAACCACATTTTCATATCATCATTAGATTTAAAAATGCAATTTGGTTAAATTCAATCATCAACAAGCTTTCTCAAAATGGATTTGAGCTTCGAGCGAACTTTTTCGAAGCCTGGAAAGGTAAAGTAAACAATGCTTATTCTTACTTAATCCATCGGACGGAGGATGCAAGTGAAAAATATCAATATTCAGTAGATGAAGTTATCGCAAATTTTGACTATGCTGAAAGAATCGAGAGTATTGAGTCAAAAATCCACTCTAACTCTAGAAAAGAAAAAACAATCAATGTTGTCCGAAATCTCATAAATAAAATAATCGCTGGAGATATAACATTCGACGAAGCAATTAAAGAGGTTGATGGATATACACTTGTGAAATACGATAGAGAATTTTCAAAAGCTAAGAAAAGACGAACAGAAATTGATTTTGAAAATTGGAAAGAAAATGCACTAAAAAATGGGTTTAAGAGAGAAATTATTTGGCTTTATGGTCCATCTGGAACTGGAAAATCGAGATTATGCAAGCACTTTGCAAAATCACTTGGAAAACCATTCTATACTACAGGCTCTTCTCGTGACCCTTTTCAAAACGTTGGTTCACAAGAAACAATTATAATTGAGGAAATTCGTCCAGGTCGAGGAGGAAATTTTAATTACGCTGATTTCTTACTTATTATTGACCCATTCAATGCTGATGCTACTGCTTCCAGCCGTTTCTTTGATAAACCAATTATTGCGACGACAATAATAATAAACACCCCATTTTCACCTTTTCAATTTTATGAATCAATTAGTAAACAAGCTGGCTTTGATAAGAAAATTGACACTGTGATTCAGCTCATTAGACGGATTACACTGCTTCAAGAAGTAACTGATAAATCTATTATTACATACAAATTCGATAACGAAAAAAATAAATATGTAGAATATGAGCGAATAGACAATCCTTACTACGAGTCCGATAAAGATAAAATTGAATTTAATTCAGATGTTTATAACAAATATAAAGAAATGACTCTCAAAATTTCACAGGAGGAAGATGATGACAGACAGAATGATTGAAAAATCCCATCTTATAAAGATGGGGTTTACAAAATACCAAGCCACAGGCATTATCAAACAAGTTAAGCTGAACCTTGTCAATCAAGGTTATTATTTGTATAATAACAAGAGACTTGGTATTGTTCCAGCTTCTGCTGTCGAATCTTTTATTGGAGTAACAATTTCAGAGGAGACAGAAGAGAATGGCAAACAAAACCCAACAAAAGACTAAGTATCCAGGTGTTTACAAGGACCTAAAGTCAGGTAAATTTTTTTACCAGATTGAGTTAGGTACAGACAAAGCAACAGGTGAGAGAATAAGGAGGAAAAAATCAAAAGATAGATTCGGGAATATCTTTACATCAGCTCTTCAAGCACATAAAGAAGTTACTAGAATAAAAAGAGAGTATCATAAGGTAGATGGCTATTCTTTTTATCATATGAAGTATCGAGAATTTATGGACACAGTATATATACCTTACTATCGTTCATATGTCGAGACCTCAACGTTTAATACTAGATATCCAGCTTTACAACTTATTATTGAAAAATTTGGTGATATAAAACTACGTGAAATAAGCGTGACCGATGTTGATAATTTTAAGATTTGGCTACTGACAGATGAAAACAATGGAGGCTCAGGTTACAGTCAATCATATGCTTCCCTAGTTTTTGGTATGTTTCGTAAAACACTTGATAAAGCTGTCGAGAGAAATTTTCTTGAATACAATATTTCAAAAAAAGTAAAGGCAATTCCGAAAGGAAAGCAAATTGTCCCTTATTGGACAAGGACGGAATTCGAGTTAGTCTTGCAACAAATATGCCTAGATGATGTATATGAACATTTGTGTTTTGTAATGCTATATTTATATTATACGACTGGTATTCGAGTTAATGAAGGAACTGCTTTGTTTTGGAGTGATATTGCATTTGAGCAACAACAATTACGCATCCACCACATGCTTGAGGTTCAATCAAGAAAAAAATACATTAGAAAAGAATATACAAAAACAGATGATGGCAAAAGAATCATTGAATTAGATGATACAACTGTCAGTATATTGAGACAATGGCGAGAAATACAAACTCAAATAGGACTTGGTAAAGAAAATGACTTTATATTTACTTACGATGGTTACCCTATGATAAAGTCAACAATAAATCGAATATTAAATAGATATGCAGAGCTTGCGGGCGTTCGTAGGATTCAACCTAAAGGTCTAAGACATAGTCATGCAAGCTATGTTTTAAATGAGTTAAAAGCTTCTATTCTTGCGCTTTCAAAGAGATTAGGACATTCAAGTCCTGAGATAACTTTGCGTCACTATGCTCACTTGTACAGTGGTGCTGATAAAGAGATAGCCCAGTTACTCACTAATGCAATTAACATACAAACTGCACATGAAACTAGAGTAAAATTTAATGGAAACCAACATATGAAAAAATCAATCCCCCCTAAAACACCCCCCTTTGATGTATATACTACTTCTAATCCCTTGTCCCACAAGGGATAGGAGGATACCTGTTTCAATTGAGTGGGAGTAAAACAGTCTGGGGATAGACTGTTTTACCCGACGCCTAAAAATAAAAGAGCGTCGCTGAGCCTGGGGATAGGCTCTATCAGCCAGTCCATCAAGACTAATTTACCCGATGCTTAAAAACGAAAGAGCGTCGTTGTCTGGGGATAGACTGTTTTACCCGGCACTATAGAAGAAAGAATAACTACAACCCGTAGAAAGCTAATTTCTACGGGTTTCTTGTAACTAAATTTTCCCTATTTCTACTTGCTTCATTGCTGTCCAATGTAATAGCTAGACCAGACTTTGTGGCCTATGACCATCTCTATCAAAACAATCTTAGCTTACGACTGATGAAGTCAGTCTTTGGCATTCTCTTGGTCTGCTACACAGTCAAAAATCCAGAAGAGTATGAAAAGAACAGATCTATGTTTGACTTCCAAATCTTCGAAGGTTTTGAGCCAAGGCAACTTAATAAAAAACAGGAATAATATACAAGTCATCCCCTATTGTTCTTCAAACAGGGGATATCTTCTACATAACCGTTTAACAAATTAAACTTTTGTCTGGATTTGAAATATATTTTTTGCTATACTAATCATATGAAAACTATGACACTTGGAAAATTGCTGGCATTACCCCATTTTCATCATTTTTATAACCTGCCTATTAGTGAAAATTGGGGAGGTCCTGAAAATTATATAGTTGTTTTTGAACAGAATGGTCAAGCTGTATTTGTTGATTTGAATAGTGAAGTTGGTCACACTCACGAGGCACGTTTTGCTAGTCATTTTCATAAAGACAATCTTTTGGTTGGTTTGGGGGCTGTTCCTGTCAGCACCTGGCCTACTTGCCAAATCCTTACCATAGAGAAAAATAGCAATCAGAGGGGGATTGCCCTTGCTAACTTAGTTGAACATTACGGACACCTATCTGTTTTTAAGGAAATAGCAGAGCAGTATCGACTACGTGAACGTTCAACGATTTATGACCCCTACCGCTATTCCTATACCATTGATGAGAAGAAAATTGACAAGACCAGTCAATTAAATCTGGTACCCCGTAAAGAATACGAAAAAATTAGAGATTTTCATCCATTTTTACAGACAAATAGAGGAAATGTCTATGCTGTACCTTGTTACTACAAGGACAATAAAAGAAATCGAGAAACAAAAATCTATATCATGGGCTGGTATTTTTACGAGAAACAGTTAAAAATATCCTGGAAACCATCTCATTCCAGAAAAAGTCGATGGCGCTCATCGATAGTTTCGGTAGATAAGCTGTCTGAACGCTACTTTTTCCAAGGAGAACTTTATAAGAAAGGCTCCTTTCCCATTTTCTTGGATAATCTCATCATACAAAATAAAACCTACCAAAAGCGGTTAGACACAGAATTCGCCGCTTTCCTCAGTATCATCGAAAAACAAAAGCAAGCAGCCAAATTGCGCATAAAATAAGGCTGAGCTTAATGAGCCCAGCCTTATGATGCCAAGATGTGTACCTATCCCTAGGGTTGATAGACAATCTGATAATTAGCATTGACAATCACACCATTTTGATAGACAGAATAGTGAGTGTTGTCATTGCCTTCTAAGACATTATATGGAATGGTTTCCGTCCGTGTATAATTCCCTTCTATTACTCGCCAATTATTCTCACCAAGAATAGAATTAGCATATTCGATGGTCTTTGGACCGCTTTCTAGTTGAATACCAGTTTCTGTATTCTTGAGAGGATCTATACCCTCGCTAGACGTATTGCTGACACGGTAAAAGGCATCCACATCCAGTTCTGCCTCTCCAACCTTAGTCAAAATACGATCCCGTGTTGTGTCGGTTGGATCAGCCCCAGCTGAATAAAGGGACTGGCTGAGAATAGTATCCTTAGGGACCATCATTAAACTAACTTCACCGATATTATTATCAATGTAGCCCGTTTCAAAAATACCATCCGTAATTTTTCCTCGTCCCAACAAATTTTGGCTTTCATCAACCAATCCTTTTATATTAAAGACGAGAGTTTCTCCACTGCTATTTTGCCAGGTTCCAATAATGCTATCATAGTTTCCTTGCATTAAAGAATCAATATCCATAGATAATATTGCATCCATCTCTACTGAAGTAGAGGTTGTGTTATCACTACTAAAAGAACTTGAAGTGCTATTTTCACTACTAGTAGTAGTCGAACTTGTCGCTGAACTAGAACTTACTTGATTTTTATTTGGACTACATGCAAAAAGAGTTGACAAAGTCAAAATACTTACTAAAATTAGGCGATAATTCTTTTTCATCTTGTTCTCCTATTCTCTATGAATGGTAAAACCAGTGGCCTGTTTAGTAGCCATAATGGTCATATCTGAGATTTGTACATGCTGAGGCTGATTAGATACAAACAGGGTACAATTGGCAATATCTTCAGCTTGTAGGGCATCAATCCCTTGGTAAACTCCTGCTGCCCTTTCCTTATCACCATGGAAACGAATCTGACTAAAGTCAGTTTCAACAATACCAGGTTGCAGGGTTGTGACCTTGATATCTTTATCGATTGTATCAATCCGAATGCCATCTGACAGCACCTTAACCGCTGATTTTGTAGCAGCATAGACCGCTGCGCCAGCATAGGCATAAATCCCAGCAGTAGAGCCAATATTGATGATATGCCCTTCGTTGTGTGCAACCATCTGGGGCAATATCTGACGTGTAACAGTTAACAAGCCCTTAATATTGGTATCGATCATGGTCATCATGTCGGTTAAGTCATAGTCTTGAAATTTATCCAAGCCCAAGGCTAGACCTGCATTGTTCACCAAGATATGAACCTGTCCCACTTCTTGCAGTATCTTTTGACAAGAAGCAATAACTTGGTCGTTTTCTCTAACATCAAAAGAGTATACGTAAACCTGCACCCCGTATTTTTCTTCAAGATCACATTTGATGTCATCTAATTTATCTTTTCTGCGACCAGTAATAATGACATTATCACCGTTCTTAGCGAAAGCGTAGGCGATGGCTTTTCCAATGCCACTGGTTGCACCAGTAACCATACAATTTCTCATATCGATCATTCCTCATTCTGTCTATACAATCATTATATCATTTTTTAGCAGGAAAATAAAAACAACCAAGAAATTTTCTCGATTGTTAAAAGATGTTCATCAAACGCATCAGGTGCATATTAAAGCGAACCTGTCTGGCGTAGTAAATATTTCCACCATTTACATAGAGTTTGCCACCGTGGAGGAGGGCAATTGGATGATAATAGGTATAGGTTTCTCCACTTGTATTTCCAAGACTAGGAGCTACTACTGTTTTTGAATATTCTTCAGCTAGAGCTAGGGTATGCTCGCCGCCGTTTTCAGCCACAAAATCAATATAAGCAGGTCCGAAATTGTAGGCTTGGACAGCAGTCCAGACCTCAACTCCTTTTTCCTCTGCTAAGCGTAAATTTTCTGATAAATAGACTATTCCTTGGCGGATACTTTCCTTACTATCTGTAATGGTATTTGTATAGCCTGTTGCAGATTCACTGGACTGCATAACATCTGCTTCTCTCCCCTTGGTTTCTGTGTAAATCATTGCCAAGACAAGTTCTTCATTGGCCCTGGTATCGTTCTCTGCTAGAACTTCTTGAACCATAGCCTGATAGGTCATAACTTGCTTGACATCCTGATAGGTCTGGAAGGTTTTTACTAGTAGAAAAACAAGGGCGATAAGGCTAATCGCTCTTATTAGTTTTTTCATTTATTTGCTCTTTATGTCTTCGATATTTTTGATTAGAATGGAATAAGTTCCATTATCATTTTGGATAAACTCTACAGATTCAGCGTCTTGATAGACGGCATTAGGAACAATCAACTCAATGCCATTTGAAAGGGATAATTTTTGATTTTCAAACTTCTTCAGTTGACGACTGTTGTCAATCTCATCGAAGGAAATCTTATCTGGAATGACTTCTTTTAATTGATCAACAAAATTCAAACGGGCAGTTAGATTGTTATCAAAAAGTTGGTCTGCCAATTTTTCAGGAGAAAGTTCATTATCTTCTTCTAAATTGTTGAAAATAGCAGACTTGACCTTGGACTGAAATTGGAAATCTCCTTGGTGAAAATTGTCCGCAATCTTTTGTGCGGTCTGCTCAACTGCCTTGATGGATTTCTTGGCAGAAATGGCTGGCGTGACCTGCAAGAGATTATCTGAAAAGTAATGAAGAAAGGCACCGTTGTGCTTAATCCTCTTTTCAATCAAATAATACTTGCGTGTCTGTAGATTGATGATTAAGGCTTCATCTGGCGTAGAACCTGCTCCTGGCAGATTGTTTTGAGTGATTTTTAGCGGGCTATCGCTTTCTGAACCAACGTGAGCAAGGTTTTCACGCAAGGCGATCCTTAGAAAGGCGAAATGCTCCACACCATTTCGTTCAAACTCGATAAAGATTAAATCATTGGTCTTGAGATTTTCAGAAATGGAAAATTCTTCTTTCCAGAGACCAGCAATTTTGACAGAATTGGTCAGTAAATCTTCTTGTAAGTAATCAAGAAAAGGATTGTCTGGCTCAAACTGTCCAGTTTTTGCTTCATCAGAAAAAACACGCTCGATTTTCTTGCGCAAGTATTCTTCTATCTTTGGGCTGACAGTCAAAAGCTGGTCGGCAAGGACCAGCTCTGTATCATCAGGACTAAATTGATGTATAATAGCTTTTTTTACAAATATATCCATTATAAACCTTCATAAAGTGGGAAGCGTTCTGTCAAAGCGCGTACTTCTTGACGAACTTCTTCTAAAACTGCTTCATTTTCTGCATTTTCAAGGGCTTTGATTGTCAATTCAGCAACCTTACGCGCTTCTTCCACTCCAAAACCGCGGGCTGTGATAGCAGCCGCACCGATACGGATACCGCTTGTTTTGAATGGTGAGAGTTTTTCGTAAGGAATGGAGTTTTTATTAAGAGTGATATTGACTTCATCCAAGAGATGCTGTGCAACCTTACCGTTCTCAACAACTTTTGTTACATCAACCAAGAAGAGATGGTTGTCTGTGCCACCTGTGATGACCTTGAAATTCGGGTTGGCAAGGAAGACTTCTGCCATAGCCTTGCTGTTGTCAATAATCTTTTGAGCGTAATCTTTAAAGGCTGGGTCCAATACTTCCTTGAAGGAAACAGCTTTCGCAGCGATAACGTGCTCAAGTGGACCACCTTGGATACCAGGGAAGATGGCTGAATTGATTTTCTTGATGAGGGCCTCATCATTGGTCAAAATCAAACCACCACGAGGCCCACGAAGGGTTTTGTGGGTTGTTGTTGTTGTGATATGAGCGTGGGGAACTGGGTTTGGATGGAGACCAGCAGCTACAAGACCAGCAATATGGGCCATGTCCACCATCAATTTAGCACCAACTGCATCTGCGATTTCACGGAATTTTGCGAAATCAATGGTACGGGCATAAGCTGAAGCACCTGCGACAATCAATTTAGGCTGCACTTCTTTGGCTTGCTCTAAAATCGCATCGTAATCTAGCAAACCGGTCTCTTCATCTACATTGTAAGCAACGAAATTGTAGGTTTGTCCAGAGAAGCTAACTGCAGCACCGTGTGTCAAGTGACCACCAGCTGACAAGTCCATCCCCATCACTGTGTCGCCTGGTTCAATCAAGGCCATGTATGCAGCACAGTTGGCTTGGCTACCTGAGTGTGGCTGAACGTTGGCATACTGAGCACCAAAGATTTCCTTTGCACGTTCAATGGCAAGGCTTTCGATGACATCGACGCATTCCGTACCGCCATAGTAACGACGACCTGGGTAACCTTCAGCATATTTGTTGGTCAAAATAGAACCTTGAGCAGCCATAACTGCTTTAGAAACAACGTTTTCAGACGCGATCAACTCGATATTATTTTGTTGGCGTTTTTCTTCAGCTTGAATAGCTTGCCAAACTTCTTTGTCGAAATCTTTGTAATCAACTTTGTCAAAAATCATGTGCGGTACTCCTTTGTATTGGGCTAAATGTGCTTGATAAAACGCTTCTGCATTTTATCGGAGTGATAGCCATTCTTTTCGTAGAAAAGATGGGCTTGGAGACGACTTTCAGCAGAATTGAGGCGAATAAAATGGTAGCCCTCTTTCTGTGCAATTTGCTCAACGGCTTTCAGCAGGCTTGCTCCAATCCCTTGTCCTTGATGACTAGGCAAAACAGCTAGTCCGAGAATATTGAGGCCTGTATCTGAATAGAGACTTTCATAGACTTGTGCGTGAATGTAACCTTGCACTGCGCCACTTATGTCATCTATATAGACCAACAAGATATACCCCAATGTGCTCGTGCATCTAAAAAACTGTCGCTCAGTTTGTTCAAATGAACAATCATACCCTAAGGATTGAGCATTGATTTCTCGGATGACTACCAAGTCACCTTTCTCAATGGGGCGAATCATAAAACTACCTCAAATTCTATTTCAGGAATAGCTTTCTGAATCTCTTCGCGACTAATCGCTCCCTGGCGCAAAATCCGCGCTTTCTGTCCAGAAAGGTCCAAAATCGTTGAATCAATGCCTGTCAGAGCTTGGTCATCCTCAATGCCAGGCAAATCAACTGAAAATTGTGCCTGGATGTCCGAAAACTTCTTGCCGCTTTCGTTTCCTGAAATATTGGCGGACGGTCCAATGAGTGGGCCAGTCTCTGAAATCAAACGTAAGGTTTGTTCGTGATTGGGAAGACGAAATCCAACAGTATCCAGTCCAGAATTAACCCAAAAAGGAACTTTTTCGTTCGCTTTCAGGATAATCGTTAGTGGTCCTGGCATAAATCTATTATACAGTTTCTCCAGAAAAAAGGGTGGATTTTGACTGAAAAAATAGATATCGTTCAGATTTGAAACATTTAAGTTCATGGCCTTGTCCCTAGGACGTTGTTTCAACTGATAAACACGATTGACTGCATCTTCATTCAAGGCTTGGGCAAAGAGGCCATAGACAGTTTCAGTCGGCAAAACAACAGCCCCACCACTTTCGAGGATTGTTCGGAGTTTATCCATTGTCATCTGCCACAACCTTTCTATCCTGACCGAATTGGTCTTTTATAACGCGAACACGCTTTTCGGGAAAATACAGGGCCAGTAAGTCTGTTAAGGCCTGCCCTTGCTTGTAGCCAATTTCAAAGTAGAGTTTTCCATTTTCCTTCAAAAATGTCCCTGCCTGTTCCGCAATTTGTCGATAGATGGCCAGCCCATTTTCTTCTGCGAACAGGGCTAAATGTGGTTCCGATGCTAAAACATTGGCTCCAACTTCGTCCTTGTCGTCTGGTGAGATATAAGGTGGATTGGAAACAATGATATCAAATTGACCTGTCACAGCTTGCAAGACATCCGACTGTATGAATTGAACAGAAACCTGATTAGTTCTTGCATTTTCCTGAGCCACTGCCAAGGCATCTTCTGAGATATCTACTGCTACCACTTCCCAATCAGGTCTAGCTTTTGCAAGAGAGATCGCAATGGCACCGCTTCCTGTACCGATATCTAAGATACGCAAACCTGCTCTGCTATTTTCCTGCAAAATCAAATCGACCAATTCTTCCGTTTCTGGTCTTGGAATTAAAACCCGCTCGTCCACCGCAAACTCTAAGTCGTGAAAATCAGCCTTGCCGACAATGTACTGGGCAGGTCGGTGCTGGGAGAGTTGCTGAAAAATATGGTTCAGTAGCTCTTGGTCAGCTGTACTAACTTCCTGTCGGAGCAAGAGGAGAAATTCCGTAAAATTCAGTCCTTTTAAGCCTCGAAAGGTGAAGGACAGGGACTCTGCCTCTTCACCTATTGCTACTAATTCTTCTTCGTATGCTGCAAATAATTGAGCGTAATTCATTATTTGTTAAGCTCTTCCAGTTTTTGCGTTTGATCGTAGAGAACAAGGGCATCAACAACTTCGTCCATCTTACCCGACAAGATGGTATCGAGCTTCTGCAAGGTCAAGCCGATACGGTGGTCTGTCACACGGTTTTGTGGGAAGTTGTAAGTACGGATACGCTCTGAACGGTCACCAGTACCGATGGTAGATTTACGCTCTGCATCCTGCTCATCTTGGGCAATTTGTGCAAAGTGGTCAGCTACACGGGCACGGATAATCTTCATAGCTTTTTCACGGTTTTTCTGCTGGGTCCGTTCTTCCTGCATTTCCACCTTGATATTTGTTGGCAAGTGAACGATACGTACGGCAGTCGCAACCTTGTTGACGTTCTGTCCACCAGCACCAGATGCGTGGTAGATATCAACACGGAGGTCTTTTGGATCGATGTCATATTCCACTTCTTCGACTTCTGGCATGATGAGGACAGTCGCTGTTGAGGTGTGGACACGACCTTGGCTTTCTGTCACAGGGACACGTTGGACACGGTGAGCTCCTGATTCATACTTGAGTTTTGAATAAACGGATTGACCAGAGACCATGGCAACCACTTCCTTGATACCGCCGACACCATTGTAAGAAGCCTCCATGACTTCAAAACGCCAGCCTTGACCTTCTGCATATTTTTGGTACATGGTCAAAAGATCACCAGCAAAGAGGGCAGCCTCGTCACCACCTGCAGCACCACGGATTTCCAAGATGATGTTTTTGTCATCATTAGGGTCTTTTGGCAAGAGAAGGATTTTCAACTTTTCTTCATATGCTTCTTTGTCAGCTTTTGCTTGTTTAAGTTCTTCCTTAGCCATTTCCTCCAAGTCAGCATCGCCAGAAGATTCTTTAATCATTTCTTCTGCATCGACAATGTTTTGAAGTACATTCTTATATTCACGGTAGGCTGTTACTGTATCACGAGTTGCCGCTTCTTCTTTGGACAACTCCATAAAACGCTTGGTATCGCTGACTACATCAGGGTCAGACAACAATTCACCAAGTTCCTCGTAGCGATCTTCCACCGCCTGTAATTGATCGTAGATGTTCATAATTTTAAGATATTAAGGGCGTTAAACGAACAAAGCAAAAATAGGAGTTTTGACGAAGGACGAAAGCGTCCTAGGAAAAACTATCTTTTTTGCACAGTTCGTAGCCCGAATTCAGTTCCTTTCTAAAAATTTGGAAAGAACACACTTCAAGTTAGCTTGTAGGGCGTGTGCAGTTCTATTAAGATACAAAGCCCGTTAAGCAAGCACAGTCAAAATAGGAATTTCGACCAAGAGTTACAAACACTTGGAGAAATTATCTTTTTGACACAGCTTGTAGGGCGTGTTCAATTCATTTCTGTAATATATAGGTCATGAAACAGGCACAGTTTCTAGCACGTGTTCATTCTTTCGATAGATGGTTTACTTGCGCTACATCTCAATTTCCGGTGAAAAGTAATGTTTGCGGCAAACTGGGATGTAGGTTTCATTTCCACCGATTTGAATTTGAGCGCCTTCATAGGTTGGCTTACCATCTTGCGTTCGCAAAACCATAGTGGCTTTCTTGGAACAATATTGGCAGATTGTTTTAATTTCATCCAACTTATCGGCCAACAGCAACAAGTGTTGGGAACCTTCAAAGAGTTCATTTCGGAAATCATTTTTAAGACCGAAAGCCATAACGGGTACATCTAATTCATCCACCACTCGTGCCAAGTCATAGACATGGTGGCGTCGAAGGAATTGAGCTTCATCAATTAGAACACAATAAGGACGAGGTTCCATTTTCTGAATGTAACCAAAGATGTCCATCTCATCATCAATTGCTACTGCTTCACGTCGCATACCAATACGACTTGAAACAACACCAAAGGCATCGCGGGTATCCAAGGCAGAAGTCATAATGACGACAGGCTTACCCTGCTCTTCATAGTTATGGGCAACTTTAAGAATTTCAATGGTTTTGCCAGAATTCATCGTCCCATATTTATAGTATAATTGAGCCACTTTTCACTTTCCAATCTTAAAATTTCACTCCTTCCATTTTATCATAATTTGACCATTTAGGAAACAGAAAAACAAGCCCGATTTGAGCTTGTTTGATATTAGGACCAAGGTAATGATAAGAAATTTCCGACACACTCAAAAATAATTTTAGCAGCTTTTGGTTTCCACTTGTATAGCATGACACATCCATAGATTAAGCTGAAGAAGGAGAATGTGATCAATAACGGGCCTTGCCATATACTTTTGGCAAAAACAGTTGCCACTAGATACAAAAACAGACCGGCAAGCAGGAATGAAAACATCATACGATAAACATAGTTCATAAGCCAGCACCTCCTATGTACGTGTAGAATAGCACGAAATGTAAGCGATGTCAATACTTTCCTATTCACAACCAATCCCATCACCATCACGATCTAAGTGTGGTGCATATCCTGGATCACCAATCCGTACAGGGGCTGCTCCAGCATTTCGAGCGTCTGTACAATTTTTGTAATACACAGTTCCAGCCGATGTTCCTGCGAATTGTTGAATTTGAGTTTGATATTGTGTTTGGGACTGAGCTTGAGCTGCTTTTTGTGCTTCAGCAGCAAGTCTAGCCTCTTCTTCTTTACGTGCTTTCTCAACGATTGCCTTTTCGGCATTCCAATACTTAATGACAATGTCACTATCTTTTCTGATAACTTTATCATTTATTTCGTTAAAGTTCTTTCCATTAATTTCCACACTCTGAATTTGGCCATTCTTACCTATTTCATTGGTTTCAATTGAGGTCTCAGATACCTGATCAAAGCCATTGTTTGTAAATAGTTGCCTGGTATCTGCTACAGTGGTTGTCGTTAGAGAGACCGGTAATTCAGCAAAGCTAGAAAAATCTGAGTAAGTAACTTCGATAGGGATTTGTTTTTTAACGACAGTTTCGATATTTGAAAGATTTTCTATATTCTCACCATTTATTGTAATTTTATTTATTTTCTCATGCTTGGTTTTATCCTTATCAGCTACTGCAGTCCATTTTACATTTGAAAAACCTGCAGTGGTTAGCTGTTTTTCCAACTCCTTCCTATTTCCAGTTGTATCAAGAGTTGTTGGAAATTCAATATTATCTGGACTGACATCAAAATAAGTAATTGTAATTGGAAGTTTTTTAGAGTAAAAGTATCCACTTGTGTAGGTCGATGAACCGATCTCAATCTTATCTACTGTGTCTTTTTTATCAATATTGCCTTTCTCTACTAAAAGTATTGGACTCTTACTCACATTCTCGAATCCTGCATCATCCAATTTCTCCTCGATTTCCGAAAGTTTCTGTGAAGAAAATGCTAATTCTACTGCATCATCAGTAGCACCATGATAGGTGATTGTAACGGGAGTCGATTTCAAAACTCTTCCTTCTTTCCAATCCTCCCCATCAACAGATACAATCTTCACAAAAGTATCATCAATATTCTCGCCATATTCAATATTGCTTATTTTAATGGTTTCAACTTTTTCAAACCCAGCTTCTTCAAACTGTTTAAGGACTACCTCAATAGATTTATCATAAATCTGATCTTTCATAGGTAACTCAGCTGTCATTAACTGACCGCCAACAACTGTTGTAATTCCTAAACCTCCAATGGCAATTGCAGTCTTGCGATTCAAAATTTTTTTAATTCTCGGAATAGATTCCAAATGATTTGAGTGATTTGACCATCTATTAAACATATTCTCTAACCTCAAATATTTTTATGTGATTATTATAACATGTAGAAAATAGTCTTACAATAATTTCTAGAAAAATTCTTGGATATTGTAAAAAACTATGGTAAAATATACAAAAATTATTCGGAGGTTAGCTATGCCATTTGTACGTATTGATTTATTTGAAGGTCGCACAGAGGAGCAAAAAATCGCTCTTGCGCGTGAAGTGACTGAGGTGGTATCACGCAATACCAATGCTCCAAAAGAAGCCATTCATGTCTTTATCAACGATATGAAAGAAGGAACTTACTTCCCACACGGCGAAATGAAACGAAAATAAGCAGAAACCCACTCTTGCACAGTGATATACTCTCCCTATAGTGGACATTGAAATAATAAAAGATTAAACAATGGCCTTGTCCCTCGTTCAAAGAGGGGCAAGGCCATTGTTGTGTTCTTGAAAATGTTCATTATTGTAAAAATAGATGTAGCCATCAATATCTGAAACCAACTCCTCAAAGGTCCCTTTATAGTTTCTAGTGAAAATTTTTGTTTTTTCACTGTCCACTATAAGGGGAGTATATCAGGATAGTCGAGAGGTTTTTTGCATAAAAATAATGTTCATTTTCGAAAACTTTTTATATAGAATAGACAAATAACAGAAGACTAAAAAGAGTGGAAAGATTTTGCAAATCAAAAAAGGAAGCTCGTCCAAAATCAGTCGGTTGGAAGTGAGCGCTCCCTTCTCAAAACAGTTTATCTTTTCTTTAGCCGTCCAAATGCCAATTCATAGCTCAAATTTGATTTAGCTTCTTGATAAAGAAAGAGAAAACACGCTTCCTCACTATCAAAAGAACTAGTATGAGGATAACTGCTACGTTCTATGGTCTCATCAACTTTCCATACGCCTTCGTCTTGGTAAACACCCTTCATAAAATATCCGCAATCTCCACCTAATGGAGTTTGATGAATACTAAATCCTGGGCCCTCATATCGACGAAAACACTTCTCATAAATCCACCAAAACTCGTCTGCTTTCATTAGTTTCTACCTCCTAAGTGCAAGCTCATGATAAAAAGGTACACTGGACCTTTTTATTTCTTATCATCTTCATCCATGCTGAGTACGCTGAGGAAGGCTTCCTGAGGGACTTCGACGGATCCAATGGCTTTCATCCGTTTTTTACCGGCTTTTTGTTTTTCTAAGAGTTTGCGTTTACGGGAAACGTCACCGCCATAACACTTGGCCAAAACGTTCTTGCGAAGAGCCTTGATGTCGCTCCGAGCCACGATTTTTTGACCGATAGCTGCCTGGATTGGCACTTCAAACTGCTGACGAGGGATAATTTTCTTGAGCTTATCCACGATAATTTTCCCACGTTCATAGGCAAATTCCTTGTGGACGATAAAGCTGAGGGCATCGACCTTGTCACCATTAAGGAGAATGTCCATTTTCACCAACTTGGATGAACGGTATTCAGAAATCTCATAGTCAAAGCTTGCGTAGCCACGAGTTGAGGACTTGAGTTTGTCAAAGAAATCAAAGACAATCTCAGCCAGCGGAATTTGGTAGATGACATTGACACGGTTATCATCAATGTAATCCATGGTTACAAAGTCCCCACGCTTGCGTTGAGCCAATTCCATGACTGCACCGACATACTCCTGCGGTACCATGATTTGTGCTTTAACGTAAGGTTCTTCGATAGTAGCAATCTTGGTTGGGTCTGGGAATTCGGACGGGTTGGCTACATCAATCATTTCACCGTCCGTCATGTTAACATGGTAAACCACCGACGGTGCTGTCATGATGAGGTCAATGTTAAATTCCCGCTCAATCCGTTCTTGGATAACATCCATGTGCAAGAGACCCAAGAAGCCACAACGGAAACCAAATCCGAGTGCTTGTGACGTTTCTGGCTCAAACTGCAAGCTAGCATCGTTGAGTTGAAGTTTTTCCAAGGCTTCACGGAGGTCATTGTACTTGTTGGAATCGATTGGATAAATACCTGCAAAGACCATTGGGTTCATCTGCTTGTAGCCTGCAAGTGGCTCGCTGGCAGGATTTTCAGCCAAGGTCACTGTATCACCGACACGGGTATCAGCAACGGTCTTGATAGAGGCTGCGATGTAACCTACATCACCAGTCGCCAAGTAATCACGACCGATTGCTTTTGGTGTGAAGATACCGACTTCCGTCACATCAAAAGTCTTACCATTGCTCATCATCTGAATGGTATCGCCAGGTTTTACCACACCGTTGACGATACGAACTTGCAGGATAACCCCACGATAAGGGTCATAGACAGAGTCAAAAATCAAGGCTTGTAGCGGAGCAGCCACATCACCAGTCGGTGCTGGAACTTTCTCCACGATTTGCTCCAAGATTTCCTCGATACCAATACCAGCCTTGGCTGATGTCGGTACTGCTTCTGAAGCATCCAAACCAATCACATCTTCAATTTCCTGACGAACACGCTCAGGATCCGCTGCTGGCAGGTCAATTTTGTTGATGATTGGCAAGATTTCCAAATCATTGTCTAGGGCAAGATAAACGTTTGCCAATGTTTGAGCTTCAATTCCTTGAGCTGCATCCACCACCAAAATCGCACCTTCACAGGCAGCCAATGAACGCGAAACCTCATAGGTAAAGTCCACGTGTCCAGGTGTGTCAATCAAGTGAAAAATGTAGGTCTCACCATCTTTGGCCTTGTAATTGAGCTGAACAGCGTTCAACTTAATGGTAATCCCACGTTCACGCTCCAGGTCCATGCTATCCAGCAACTGGGCCTGCATTTCGCGACTAGAAACTGTTTCTGTCTTCTCAAGAATACGGTCAGCCAAGGTTGATTTTCCATGGTCAATATGGGCAATAATAGAGAAGTTCCGAATCTTCTCCTGTCGTTTTTTCAAATCTTCTAAGTTCATGTTTCTTCCTCTACAAGAGTATTACTCCTCATTATATCAGATTTAGTGATAATTTTCCATAAGAAAAACACCTAGAAAACTAGGTGTCCGCTCTGCTATTTTCCCAACCATAAGGCGATTTCACGGTGAGCAGCTTCTATGCTGTCAGATCCGTGAACAACATTTGCCACAATACCATCAATTGGTGCAGTGGCGAAATCTCCTCGAATGGTTCCAGGTAAGGCATTGACTGGATTGGTAGCCCCCATCATATCTCGCCAAGATTTGACGACTTCTGGTCCTTCTAAAATCCCAGCAATGACTGGTCCGCTGGTCATGTAGTCAACCAAGAGCGGAAAGAAAGGTTTGTCTGTTAAATGCTCATAATGTTGAGCGACCAAGTCCTCCGTCGCTGTCATCATATTTAGGTCACGAATGACAAATCCACGACGTTCCACTCTGCTGAGAATTTGCCCAACCAGCCCACGTTTGATAGCGTCAGGTTTGATAATGAAAAATGTTTGTTCCATAAAAACCTCCTAAATCTCACTCAGGATAGCATCCCAAGCCTGGTCATAACCATGGCGGGTTTCGGATGAAAAGACGACAAACTGGTCATTTTTATCGAAATCCAATTTCTTTTTGATAATGGATTCATGCTTGTTCCATTTACCACGTGGAATTTTATCTGCCTTGGTCGCAACGATGATGACTGGAATTTCATAGTATTTTAAAAACTCATACATTTGGACATCGTCAGCCGATGGTTCATGGCGCATATCAACCAAGCTAACGACCACACGCAGATTTTCACGACTTGTCAGATATTCCTCAATCATCTTGCCCCATTTTGCTCGCTCAGCCTTAGAAACCTTGGCATAGCCATAACCGGGCACATCGACAAAACGGATCTTGTCATCAATATTGTAAAAGTTTAACTGCTGAGTTTTACCAGGTTTACCTGAAGTACGAGCTAAATTTTTTCTTCCCAAAAGGGTATTGATAAAGGAAGATTTTCCAACGTTTGACCGACCAGCCAGGGCGATCTCCGGAATATCATCATCTGGATATTGGGCCTTTGAAACTGCACTTAGCAGAATCTCAGCATTATGTGTATTGATTTCCATTGTTTACCTTTCATAAATAAGGGGAGAAAGCCAGTAGCTCACACCCCTCCTTGTACTTCTTTAAGCTGTTTCAAGCAAAGGCTTTTCCTTACCATCTACTGCATCTTTTGTAACACGAACCCGTTTGACATCATCTTGACTTGGTACTTCAAACATAACATCCAACATGGTTTCTTCAATAATGGAACGAAGTCCACGCGCTCCTGTTTTCCGCTCAATCGCCTTCTCAGCAATGGCCAACAAGGCATCCTCGTCAAAATCCAACTCGACATCATCGTAAGACAAGAGGGTTTGGTATTGTTTAACCAGAGCATTCTTAGGTTCTGTCAAAATACGCACCAAATCCTCGGTTGTTAACTGGTCTAAAGCTGCAAATACAGGCAAGCGACCAATCAACTCAGGAATGATACCAAACTTTTGAATATCATCAGCAATGATGTGTTGCATGTAAGAATCTTTTTCATCAATAGCACGATTGTTTTGACCGAAACCGATGATTTTCTCACCTAGACGTTGCTTGACAATTTCCTCAATCCCGTCAAAAGCACCACCTACGATGAATAAAATGTTTTTGGTATCCACATGGATCATTTCTTGGTTAGGATGCTTGCGTCCGCCTTGTGGTGGCACGCTGGCAACAGTTCCCTCAATGATTTTCAAGAGAGCCTGTTGGACACCTTCACCCGAAACATCGCGGGTAATGGACACATTTTCACCTTTTTTGGCAATTTTATCAATTTCATCCACATAGATAATCCCTCGTTCTGCGCGGTCAATGTTAAAATCTGCTGCCTGCAAGAGTTTAAGGAGTATATTTTCCACGTCCTCACCGACATAACCCGCCTCTGTCAAGGCAGTTGCATCCGCAATGGCAAATGGAACATTCAGACTTTTGGCTAAGGTTTGAGCCAAGAAGGTCTTACCAGAACCAGTTGGACCAATCATAAGGATGTTTGATTTCTGCAAATCAACATCGCTTTCATCACGGTTATCTTGGAAATTTATCCGCTTGTAGTGGTTGTAGACTGCTACTGCCAAGGCGCGTTTAGCACGGTCCTGTCCGATAACATAATTGTTTAAAATATTGAGCAATTCCTGTGGCTTTGGAGTGTCAGCCAGGTCAGTCAATACTTCTTCTGCCAATTCTTCGCGAATAATTTCCTGAGCCAGCTCCACACATTCATTACAGATGAACACATTGTTTCCAGCGATAATTTTTTTTACTTCTTCTTGATTTTTCCCGCAAAATGAGCAATAAATTAACTCATGGTTATGCTTAACAGCCATTTATCTCCTCTTTCATATCTCTTATCTAAACAAAAATCCATATACAGCATGGATGCTATTGACTAAATTGGTAAAAGCGTTCAATAGAAACAAAATCGCTAAACCAAATCTTTTCTTTTTAAAGGCTTGAATTGCACAAAGAACACAGATTCCACATAGAAATGCTGTAAACAAACCGAATAAACTTCTCTCCATGCCTATTTCTCTCTTCTTTTATAGTTTTTAATGATGAAATCAACTGGATTGGCCTCATCTTTTGGACGAAATTGTTCACTTTGTAACTGGAAATCTCCCATTGGAAAAACTTCTGGAAAGAAAATATCACCGTCAAATTGCCCCTGAATATGTGTTACAATCAATTCTTCGATGTAGGGTGCAAAGGCAGTAAAAATTTGTCCTCCACCAATTACAAATAGAGTTCCTTCTTGTTGATGATACCAGTCTAGAACAGCTTCTACATTGTGTAAGACTGTGACTCGGTCATTCTCAACTTGATAGGTTTCATCACTTGTCAGTACTAAGGAATGACGATTTGGAAGAGCACGCTTACCCATGCCATCAAAAGTCACACGCCCCATTACCATAGTATGACCAGTGGTCGTTTCTTTAAAATGAGCCCAGTCTGCAGGTAAATACCATGGAAGTCTATCCCCTTTTCCAATCAATCCATTTTCATCTTGTGCCCAAATTGCAACTATCTTCTTTGTCATTTTCTCTCACTTTCCGTCCTATCATTCTATCAAAAAAACATAAAAAATGCACTTACCAAGTAGGCCAAGCGCAAATTTTATAACTATAGAACCAAACCCTCAATTCTAGACATTGTAGGTAGGCGAAACTCTACTGATTGCTGTCCCACATCTTAAATTGCTAAATCGAATGTAAGTTGCTCAAACTGTCTGAGTGAGTGAAACAGTCTGGGAATTGACTGTTTCAGCCCGAGCCTAAAAATAAAGAAGCGAGGTAAAAGAACGAAGTTCTTCACTGCTAATCCAGTTAAATCGCCAAGTCAAATTTAAGTTGAGGTTTAACTGGATTGTAGTCCACCAACTCAAAATCTTCTGCTTTAATATCAAAAAAGTTTGTTCCGTCTGGGACGTTGAGAACTAAACGCGGTTCGACTTCCGACGGGGTACGTCGGAGCAATTCTTCAGCTTGTTCAAACTGATTGTCATAGATGTGAAGGTTGTTGATAAAATAGAAAAATTTTCCAACTTTCCAACCAAAATGCTTAGCAATCATCATCTGAAGGGCTACATACTGCATAGCGTTGATATGATGGGCTACCAACATATCATTTGACCGCTGAGTTAGAGTTGCATCCAGATAAATCTCCCCATCCACTCGCCGAACATCAAACATGGTCTGAAAGGCACATGGCAAGAGACCTGCGGATTGGTCAAAGGCTTCATAATCCCAGAGGGAAATCACATTACGACGGTTCCAAGGATTTTCCTCCAGCTGTTTGAGGATTTTTGAAATGATATCATGCTTTTTCACGATAGCCCCATAGCGTTCGCCAATGGTTCCAGTTCCATCTACTTCCCAGTCATTCCAATACTGGACACCGTATTTTTCCTGCAAGACGGATAAATCATTGGTCTGATCTTGGTAAATCCAGAGAATTTCCTTAATGGCTGACTTGATCGGTATCGGTCTTAATGTAGTAATAGGGAACTCGCCCTTGGCCAAGTCATATTCTGCAAAGGCACCTGTAATGTACTTGGAATTGGCAACATTTCCATCCTTGTAACGAGGGCGAGCATTTTCGGAAAAAACGCCCTCTTCCATAATCTTACGAATGTTTTCTTTAAAAATACTATCTGCTTTTGTCATAGTTTTAGTATAGCAAATTCTAGCAAAAAACTCCAGTTTTGAACTGGAGTTCTCATTTATAGAGCAAGGGGTAAAGGTTGAGCTGGAATAAACCAGCGAGGGCTGTTACTAGGCTGAACAGTATAAAATACAAGGCGACCAAGGTGGCACTCAACAATATCTGACGAACATTTTTAGTGTAAATAGCCGTTGGTAAGCTTGCTAGACCGAAAAAGGGAATGATAAAAAATGCTAGTTTAAAATTCACATTTACAATATCAAACCATTGACCTACTGGTAAAAATAGCAAGACGATGAGAAAAGCTGCAATGCTATACAAGACTATATTTATCCGTTTTAATAGTGTCACATTCATGAGAAACTCCTTCTAGGGACCAAAGAGAAAATAGCCCAATCCAAAGAACAAGGGGAAGGAAACAATAAACAGAATACTGATGATGCCTGTCCATAATTTTTTATAGTAAATCGACAGCATGAGAACCAGTGCCCCTAATACCGGCAAAATCATCATGGTAGCTACAGAACCCCAACTCGACGGAAAAAACCAGTCACGAATCCAGTTATCAAGGAAAAAGGCAGAGAGTAAAATCAGCAGACCAACGATCGTTAGATAATCAATCAGTTTAGATATGTTTACTTGTTTCATAAACCGACACTCCCTTCTACTTCTAGTTTAAACCATCAAACAGTTATTTTCAATATATGTATATAAAGAAAGTGTGACAGCGGAATTGAAAAAGCAGGGGAATGCCCTGCTTTCATGAACCTAGTTATAACCTAGAGCAAGCTTATACTGCTTGCGTGCCTCTGAATAGCTAAATTTGTTAGCATAGTCAAGAATCGTCTTAGACAATTCCTGTCGATCTTCTAAAGGTAAATTTGCTAGATTTTTCAAGACCTTGACAAGATCTTCTACACTATCAAAACCACATTGTTGATAGATACCTAATTCTTCTAAGACTTGATTATGGCCATAATCAACCCTGGAAAGGATAGGAATCAGTCCTTGGCCAAGGCACTCTACCATAGCATTGGCAAACATTTCGCTTAGAGAACAGGATAGATAGGCACAATAGTCTGACCGCGGAATTTGTCTACTAGGTACAAATCCTTTGAAAATCACGTTATCAGGAATATTGTGTTCTTCTTTTAAAGCTTGAATAGCTTCAACCCGTCCTCCATAGATATGAAGTTCTAATTCAGGAACTTCTTTCATAGCCTCTATTGCCATAGCCACACGTTTGTGGTCATAAATATTTCCAACTAGAAGCAACTTATTACTACTCAATCCTTTCGGAGTTTGCTGAGCAACCTGGACGGCAATCGGAGGTAGAAACTCAGCTTGAATATTATCCTTGGCTAGAGGCTCAATAATGTAAGGACTGGCCACAAAAATCTCTTTCCCGAGTTTTATATTGTAGCCATCGACCATTTTTTGAGAAAAGTAATGGTTGTAATGGAGGATATAGCGATAGAAGATCCCCTGATTTTGACAAAATTTTTCTAGTGTCTGATCAATAAACTGGTCATTTAAAACCACATCTTTTTGATAGACTAATCGATTTGACAGAAAGGCTAGAAATAAATCTACCATCGTCCATTTTTGTCCCTGGTAAAAATAGTAACAGTCCTTATTATCGATTGCTCCGCGTAGAACAATCTGACCACTTTTATCATAATAACAAAAGCTATCGTCCGAAAAACTAGTATAGAACGGCTTTTCAAAAACAGAGGTTACTGATTTTAATTCCAAATTCAAACTTCTTTCGATAATGGACAGAATATTTCCATCAGCTGTTAAGTTTAGGTCGAAGTACCCCTCATCAGTCGTGTACATGGCTGTCGTTGGAGAAAGTATCTTTTTTTCATTCCAACTGATTTGCTTTTTGGAAAGATCCTCCTCAAAGTCAGAAATTTTATAGGACCTCAGACAAGTATCAATGTCCGAATAGAGGTGAGGGATGATGATAACATTGTCCAGTCGATAGCCTTGAGCTTGAAGCTGCTCCTTCCAGAATGGTGTTGAGTATGGACTGCCAAGTACGAGATAGTTGGCAATTCCAAGGTCATTCAGTACATTTTGTCGAAAAACCTGTGTGGTTTCATATCCAAATGACTTATCTGTCATCCAACTTCTCAAAGTATATACTGTCACAGTGGTTCTCCTAATAGCTTTACTCAGGCTTTCAAGGTCGTTTCTGATAAGTAGATACCAACAGAATTCGATGTCGGAGTTACTGAGAGACTGACCCGTTTGTAATAGTAGGTCACAACTGTTACGCCTTCCTCAACTGTACCAGTTTCAGCAGTATCTACTCTAGTAAATTGATATGGTACGGGGTTTTCTTCAATAGTGACTGGTTTGGTGTAAACATAGTGCTGGACATAGTAAACCTGACCATTACTTATCTCAAACTCAGGAGTTACAACTCCGTCTTGGGTCACTACATTAGAAATATGATAGGTTTCTGGCTCATTTGGCTCTCTAGACGCAGTGACAGATGAACTTTCAACTAGCTGAGCTGTCCCTATATCAAAGCCTCTTTCTGCTGCATATCGATTGCTCAAGAATCTACCATCCAACTGAGGATTAGAAAGTGGGATATAAACATCCAGGGTTTCAGCCACAGCTGCAGCTTCACCATTTACAATCGGGCTGATTTGACCTGTCAAGGTGTTGAGAGCCTCTAATGGTGTAACCCGCATAGTGGCAATCCGTGAATTGTTTAAATCTCTATCTGCAGTGGTGTCGTATTGGAGATTGGTTGGCTCTGTCGTCACCTGGGTGTCTACTACCTTACCAGTATAGTCCTTGGTAGTTGTGGTTGTCTCGATTGCTACAACCCCTTCAGCAACCGTTGAACCAGTTAAAATTTCTTGGCCAGTACTTTCATCTACATAACGTGTGATGACTTTACCAGTAATCTCACGCTTGCTTTCCTCAACTGTATTGGCAGGCTTGACTGATTCTACAGGCAGAACCTCTGGTTCAATGTGTTGGATAATTGGTTTCACTTCTACAGCTTTTGGTTTGTAATAGTAGGTTATGGTCTTAACTTCTTGATTGCTGTTTCCGACTTCTTGCCCCTCTACACGACTAAATTCGTACTCCGCTTCAGGTATAAGGGCCTTAGAAGGTCTTGTATAGCTATAACTATAATCTGTATAATCTCTTGTCCCGTATATTGTAGTGTTGTTGCCACTGCCAATTTCTTCAATTTTTTGAGAAGCTTCATCAAATCCTTCTTTACGGACATAATCGAGAGTTTCAGCCACGTTGTCAGGATCAGCTGGGTTGGTTGGCGAGTAGATACGCACGCGGCTGGTCAAATGATCTAGTAGACCTTGGGCAGCATTATTTTCTACCTGGCCAGTTTGCTGGGTTTCAGGGTTGATCCAATCTGTCGCCTTAGTCCGTTTTTTAGCAATTTCCACTTCTTTGACAATCTTATCAGCTTCTGTGCTATATTCAAAGCTAGCTGAACTGCTCGAAGTCTGAGAATCTACTGTATTACCGAGAGCATCCTTGGTCACTGTCGTCGTCTCAAGAGCAATAACCCCTTCTTTAACGATGGATTCTGGAACAATTTCCTGACCTGTCACTTCATCAATATAGCGCGTTACTACTTTCCCCTTGATTTCGCGTGTAAACTCTTCAGTCGTATTTGGTACTTTACGATAAATGTACCTGATATTGGTTTCTCCTGGCAAGACCTTGCCTGATACCTCTCCAGTGACAGTAGCAAATTCGTACAATGCACCCTCAAATTCAATACGATCTGGTCTTAGATTAGTAGCATCATAGCTTGCATTGGTTTCACGCTTGGTTTCTACAATATTTGAAACCCCATCAGTAATAGTTTCAGTACGTTCGGTCAAGCTTACAATGGTATTGACCAGAACTTTTGCTGGTGCAAGGACCTTACCTGTCTCATCCTCAAAGTGTACATTTACTGTACCGGTTTCTAAGATTGGTTCAAGTTCTTTGCGGGTAATGACAGGTTGAACAAGCTTACGGTAAACATAAGTAACTTCTGTGTCGCCAGCTACTACTTTACCAGTTTCATTTCCTTTAACAGCGACAAACTCATAGGTCTCGCCATTGTACTCCAGAACAGCTGCCTTAACTGCCACTGCATTATAGGTTGCATCGCTGACGACTTTATTTTCTTTCATTTCTTCAACACCGTCAGTGGTTAGCTTGGTGCGGAAGGTTGTGGAAATAACGGCATTTACCAGTTCTTTAGAAGCAGCTAGTTTATTGCCAGCCTCATCGACATAATGAACAATAACCTTACCGATTTCTTGGATTGGTTCAAGCTCTTCACGAGTGACAAGAGGTTGAACAAGCTTACGGTAAACATAAGTAACTTCTGTCTCACCAGCAACAACTTTTCCGGTCTCATTTCCTTTAACAGCCACAAACTCAAAGGTCTCGCCATTGTACTCCAGAACAGCTGCCTTAACTGCCGCTGCATTATAGGTTGCATCGCTGACGACTTTATTTTCTTTCGTTTCTTCAACACCGTCAGTGATTAGCTTGGTGCGGAAGGTTGTGGAAATAACGGCATTTACCAGTTCTTTAGAAGCAGCTAGTTTATTGCCAGCCTCATCAACATAATGAACAATAACCTTACCGATTTCTTGGATTGGTTCAAGCTCTTCTCGAGTGACAAGAGGTTGAACAAGCTTACGATAAACATAGGTTACATTTGTTTCACCAGCAACAACTTTACCAGTTTCATTTCCTTCAATAGCCATAAACTCATAGGTAGCACCATTGGACTCCAAGCTGGTCGCCTTAACAGCTGCAGCGTTGTAAGTAGCATCGCTAGCTACTTTGTTTTCTTTAATTTCTTCAACACCGTCAGTGGTTACTTTAGTACGGAAAGTTGTCGAAATGATTGCATTTACCAATTCTTTCGAATCTGCAAGTTTATTGCCAGCCTCATCAACATAATGAACTGTTACCTTCCCAATTTCTTGGATTGGATCAAGCTCTTCACGAGTTACGACAGGTTGAGTTACTTTACGGTAAACATAGGTAACTTCTGTTTCACCTGCCACTACTTTGCCTGCTTCACTACCTTGAACAGCCACAAACTCGTAGGTTTCACCATTGGACTCCAAGCTGGTCGCCTTAACAGCTGCAGCGTTGTAAGTAGCATCGCTAGCTACTTTGTTTTCTTTAATTTCTTCAACACCGTCAGTGGTTACTTTAGTACGGAAAGTTGTCGAAATGATTGCATTTACCAATTCTTTCGAATCTGCAAGTTTATTGCCAGCCTCATCAACATAATGAACTGTTACCTTCCCAATTTCTTGGATTGGATCAAGCTCTTCACGAGTTACGACAGGTTGAGTTACTTTACGGTAAACATAGGTAACTTCTGTTTCACCTGCCACTACTTTGCCTGTTTCACTACCTTGAACAGTCACAAACTCGTAGGTTTCATCATTAAACAAAATAGTATCGACTTTAAGTGCAGTAGTATCATAGTCAACCTCAGTAGGTACAGTGTTTTCTATGACTTTCTCTACACCATTGATTGTCACTTTAGTACGATAAGTGGTGGAAACAACTGAATTTACTAGCTCTTTGGAATCAGCTATTGTGTTTCCGTTTTCGTCAACATAGTAAACTGTTACCTTCCCTTTGTTCTCCTGTGACTCAGCTTTCAAATCTGCTGAGGTTAGAGTATTTGGACTTGTAGGTGTTTCTGCAGGTACAGATGCGATTTCTGGGTAGTATCCAACATATTCCCAACAAGTATCTGTTGCTGGTTTATAAGTGAAGCGAGAATTAAGTTGAAGGGTTACATTTTCAACCAAGTCAAGGAAGGTAGTTGAATTGGCAAGAACCGGACTAGAAACTCCTACACCTCCTGCAACTAATAGTGCAATCGCAACATGTTTACCTGTTTTACGGTTCTTAAACAATAAGTATCCGCCTAATGTTAACAATCCTAATCCAGCAATGGCAATAGTTTTCGAGCCTACAGAACCTGTCTTTGGCAAAATAGACTGAACAGATTTTGCAGGAATTCCAGTTATCTTCGATACTGTTTGCGCAACAGTTGACGGTGTTTGAGGTTTTGGTGTGACCGTTACCTTTGGAGGAACTGGAACTTGGGTTTCAACTTGAGGTGTGATTGGAACACTCGGAACTTGTGGCTCAACTTGTGGTGTGATTGGAACACTCGGAACTTGTGGCTCAACTTGTGGTGTGTTTGGAACACTCGGAACTTGTGGCTCAACTTGTGGTGTATTTGGAACACTTGGGATTTGTGGCTCAACTTGTGGTGTATTTGGAACACTTGGGATTTGTGGCTCAACTTGTGGTGTGATTGGAACACTTGGGATTTGTGGACTAGGTGTCGGAGTATTAGGGCTAGGAAGATTAGGAACTAAGGATGGTGAAGTTGGAATAAGCGGTTGTTCCGGCTCTGGATCTACAGGAACAACTTGGCAACTACCAGAATGTTTATATACAGCAACAAAACCTGTGATCCATTCAAAGTTTCCTGTATCAGGATTGATCCAAGAAACTTGTTCATCAATCTTTCCTGATTTAATTCGCGCTTTTTGTTCTGCTGTTAAATCATTGTAATCCACTCGGCTAATCGTCGTATCTATGGTCCGATTGGTTTGAACCGCTTCAGAAATACTAGTTTCGTTTGCAGAGATCAATGATGATCCAGCAAGTACACCAACTGTACCCAATAGAGCAACACCAAGACCTTTGACAGCCTTGTGTTTACGAAAACCATACCTATGTTTCTTTTCCATGATTCTTCCTCCTATTAAGGTTTGAAATACTGATACCGTTTACATCGCCATTATATCACTTAATAATAATATATACAAACAATATATACAAATAATATTAGAATAATCTATTAAAAAATCCTATTCTCTATATCTGTATTTTCTTGATAGTATCACTGTATTTTTCAAACCGATAAGTTCGATATTATTGTTCTGGAACCGAAAAATAGCAAGGACAAAAAAAGCAGGGGAGCCCTGCTTTTAACGATTATTTCAATACTAGTGATGCGGCACCAAGGACACCAGCATCATTGCCACGAGTTGCCAAGACAATCTGCGTGCTTTCCTTGATTTGTGGGAAGCTATTTTCAGCAAAGACCTTGCGAACACCGTCTAACAAGAAGTCACCTGCTGCTGATACACCACCACCCAGGACAATGTAGGCTGGATTAAGGACTGCAGCAATGTTAGCACATGCCACACCTAAATACTCAGAGAAGTGACGGTAGACAATGAGTGCTAGGTCATCTCCTTCTTTTGCCAAGTCAAAGACATCTTTAGCCGTCACATCCTGACCGTCATCAATCATCTGTTTGAGTTTTGCCTCACCGGCGTATTGGTCTGCATAGCGACGGCTGAGGTTGACAATACCTGTCGCAGAAGCTACGGTTTCCAAACAACCTTTTTTACCACAGGTACAAGCAAACGGAGCTTCAAAATCAACTGTGATGTGTCCTAACTCACCTCCTGCTCCCTTTACACCACGAATGAGGTTTCCAGCTGCAATGACACCACCACCAACACCAGTTCCAAGGGTCATAAAGACAACATTAGGATTGTTGTTCCCGGCACCAACCCACTGCTCACCGAGGGCTGCTACGTTGGCATCATTATCGATAAAGAATGGCAAACCAAGTGCCGTTTCAAACTGTTCTTTGACCAGCTGCAAGGTCTTCCAGTTGAGGTTATAGGCACCGATAACAGTACCAGCTTCACTATCGACGACACCAGGGGAGCCCATGCCAATTCCTAGGAAATCGTCCTTGGTTAAACCATGAGTTTCAAACCGCTGCTTGATACTGTCAATAATATCAGGAACAATGTGACTTCCTTCATCCAAAATATTTGTCTTGATAGACCATTTTTCTTGAATCTCACCATCAGTCGTCAGAATTGCCAACTTAACAGATGTACCACCTAGGTCAATACCAATAATTTTTTTTGCCATATTGTTCTCCTTGCGTCTATATTTTCTTTATTATACCACAACGCAAAGGTTTGCGTAAAGCCTTTTCATATATTTGTACGAACAAAAATTTTGCCCTATCGGAAGAGATAGAGCAAAATCAAAAATTGAATATGTAAAATAAAGCGACCAATGGAAAAGAGCATAACTGTCGTAAAATTGCTACCTTCCTTGGTTCCATTATAGAGAAAAAGAGTGGAGATGAAGGTAAAGCCCATAGCAAAGCCCACCATTTGTACATCGTGATAGGCCTGACTGTAAAAATAGAGTGAAACAGCTAGCAAGAGCATGGATAAAACCGTCAAGATTAAGCGCAAAGCATTCATTTTTTTGGTCATAAAATAGCTATAGAGGGCTGCACCCAAGGTCACCAAGAGATAGATGACCATATATGACATGACAAGAACTTTCATCTAGCCCTCCAGTTCGCTCAGATACTCATACCGCTCATATTTTTCCAAGAGCAGGTCGTTCTTCTCATCCAATTCCTTCTGCAAATCGGACAATTTTGTAAAATCACTGCCACAGGTTAGCATTTCCGCCTCGATTTCCGCAATCCGCTCCTCCAAGCCAGCAATATCCTCTTCGATGGTCGCCCATTCCTGCTTCTCAAAGTAAGACATCCGCTTCTTGGTTTCTTTTACTTTCTCGGATTTCTCCTTTGGTTTTTCCAAGGAAATGGCAGAGCTGGAAGTCAGAAAGGCCTTCTCATCCAGATAGTCAGTGTAGTTGCCAAAGAAGGTCTGAATGCAGTCGTCTTCAAAGGCCAAGATTTTGTTAGCCACCTTGTCCAAGAAATAACGGTCGTGACTGACGGTAATGACCGGACCAGCAAAGCCCTGTAAGAAATGTTCCAAGACTGTCAGAGTCGCTATGTCCAAGTCGTTGGTCGGCTCATCCAGTAAGAGAACATTGGGCCGTTGCAAGAGGATTTTAAGCAAATAAAGTCGCTTCTTCTCTCCGCCGGATAACTTTTCAATCAGGGTACCATGGGTATTACGTGGAAAGAGAAATTGCTCCAAGAGTTCTGCGATAGAAACCATACCAGATGTCGTCTTAGCTTCTTCTGCCACTTCCTGTAAGAAATTGATGACCCGCTTGCTTTCGTCCAAGCCCTTGATGGTCTGAGAAAAATAACCGATACGGATGGTTTCACCAATATCTACCTTACCGCTGTCTGCTTGTAAGTCACCTGCAATCAGATTGAGCAAAGTGGATTTTCCTTTTCCGTTATCACCAACAATGCCAATACGATCCTTGTTTTGAATGAGCAAGTTAAAATTAGATAGAATTGGCTTGTTTGGATAGGAAAAGCTGACGTTTTCAAAGTTGATAACTTTTTTGCCGATACGAGAGGTTTCAAAATTGATTTCCAATTCGCTATCGTCTATCTTGTTGGCTAAATCGCCTTTGAGGTCATGGAAACGATTGATGCGGGCCTGTTGCTTGGTGGCACGGGCCTGAGGCTGTCTGCGAATCCAGGCCAACTCTTGTTTGTAGAGCTGCTCTTTCTTATGTCGAAGGGCGGCATCTCGCTCGTCCTGCTCCGCCTTCAAGCGAACATAGTCCTGGTAATTGCCCTGATATTCGGTCAAGCTAGCACTGTCTAGTTCGAAAATCCGTGTCGCCACATTGTCCAAAAAATAGCGATCGTGGGTAATAAAGAGAACAGATTTCTTGGTATTTTTCAAGAAAGTTGTCAACCATTCAATGGTATCAATGTCCAGGTGGTTAGTCGGTTCATCCAGCAAGAGCAAATCCGTATTGCCAAGGAGGACTTGAGCCAACTGCACCCGTCTGCGCAGACCGCCTGACAACTCGGTAACGGTCTTGTTAAGTTCTGTTAAGCCAAGTTTGGACAGAACGGTCTTGACCTGGCTTTCAATTTCCCAAGCGTTGAGAGCATCCATCTCAGCCATCACCTTTTCTAGTCTGGCTTGACTGCTTTCATCATAGTTTGACAAGAGCCGTTCATATTCACGGATTAACTGGGTTTCCCGTAAATCCGAAGACAGAACAGTATCTAAGACAGTTTGGCTTTCATCAAATTCAGGTTCTTGGGTCAGATAAGAAATTTTATAGGCATTCTTAGTCTGGAAAGGGGACACATCGCCATCAAAACCGATGCGACCTGACAAAACATCCAACAAAGTCGTCTTTCCAGTACCATTGACACCAATAATTCCGATACGGTCACCTTGGTGGATGATAAACGAAAGGTCTGCAAAAACCGTCTTATCACCGACAGACTTGGTCAAGTGTTCAACGATAAAATCACTCATTATCTAATCTCCCTTTTACAAATGCCATAATGACTTCGACTTCATTTGGTAATATTCCTTCTACGATTTCGTACTCGACCTGTTTGAGTAGGCTTCCCAAAACTGGACCTGGTTTGAGATCAAATGCCTGCATCAGATGTCCTCCATTGACCACAATTTCATGCTTGTCATGGATGGTCAGGGATTGATCAATGCGGTCAATTCCATCAAAATCCGTAGCCGAGCCCTGTGCCTGACGGACTTCTTCTACCAAGTACAAGAGGTCTTTGCCATACTTGAAACAGATTTGCTTGGTGACAGGTCCTGCTTGGCGAAGTTGGTAAATTTCTACCAGTTTAACCACAGTGCGTTGAAAATCATTGCTGGTTTTCCATTTTTTCAGGAAGGACTTGATGTTCTCGATACCTAGGCAGACAAAGAGCATGGCCCAAGCCTGTTCAGAAGTCGAAAATCGAAAGTCCTCTGCCAAACTGGTCAGCATGGTTTCAAGTTTTTCTCCCTTTTCTACTAGGTCAGGCAAGAAATCATAAGCCTTGGAATCAATCATAGCGCGCAAGCCTTTTCGCCAAAAATCCGCCATCAAAAGTTTATCAAACTCGATAAAACTGCGTTCTACAGAGATTTTTTCCAAGAGCGGTGCGGTTTCAACCATGGCTGTAAATGTCGTCGGCTCAATCTCAAAGTCCAAGGTCGCCGCAAAGCGAAATCCACGCATGATACGGAGGGCATCTTCGTTGAAACGCTCAGCAGGGATGCCTACAGCCCGCAGGGTGCGATTTTCCAAGTCGGTCATCCCATCAAAGAGGTCGACAATCTGTGCTTCTTCATCAAGGGCAAATGCATTGACCGTGAAGTCCCGGCGTTTGAGGTCCTCTTCCAAGGAACGCACAAAAGAAACCTGACTAGGTCTGCGGAAGTCCACATACTCCTCCTCCGTCCGAAAGGTCGTGATTTCATACTCTTTGCTGCCTTCTAAGACCAAGACAGTCCCATGCTCAATCCCCACATCAATGGTCCGCGGGAAAATCTGCTTGGTTTCTTGGGGATAGCTAGATGTCGCAATATCGACATCGTGAATAGGCCTGCCCAACATAGCATCCCGTACGGAGCCACCAACAAAATAAGCCTCGAAGCCAGCTGCTTTAATTTTCTCTAAAATCGGCAAAGCCTCCTGAAACTCAGAAGGCAGATTGTTTAATTTCATAATAAGTGTTCCAAACCATAAACGAGTTGTGAGCGTTTGACTACCTCTTTAATGCCAAGGTTGACACCGCCCATAAAGGAAATACGGTCGTAAGAGTCATGACGAATGGTCAAGCCTTCTCCTTGTGCCCCAAAAATCACTTCCTGATGGGCAACAAGGCCTGGCAAGCGTACTGAGTGGATACGGAAGCCATCAAATGCTGCCCCACGAGCTCCAGCAATCAGTTCTTCTTCATCTTCTGCACCTTGATCCTGTGACTGACGGACTTGGGAAATGAGTTCGGCCGTTTTGACAGCCGTACCACTCGGTGCATCCTTCTTCTTGTCATGGTGTAATTCGATGATTTCAAGATTTGGGAAATACTTGGCTGCTTGAGCTGCAAATTGCATAAGCAAGATTGCTCCAATCGCAAAGTTAGGAGCAATCAAGCCACCCAAGCCCTTCTCAGCAGACAAGGCAGTCAATTCTTCAATTTCATCTGGGGTAAATCCCGTTGTTCCAACCACAGGAGCAAAGCCGTTTTCCAAGGCAAAACGAGTGTTTTCATAGGCAAATTTTGGCGTTGTAAAATCCACCCAGACATGAGCGTCTAGGCCAACCACTTCTTCTTTTTTCTTGAAAACAGGAACACCATCCACTTCTGTTTCTGTCGCAAATGGGTCTACCAAGGCAGCCAGAGTCAGTTCTGCATCACCCTTGACCATCTCAACAGCGGTTGAGCCCATTTTCCCTTTAAATCCTGCGATAATTACCTTAATTGTCATGCAAACTCCTATTCAATGATGGGAGAAATACCAAAGGCCACTGCCCCTTCTCCCAAATGCGTACCAATGACTGAACCAAATGATACGATTGGCAAATCACTACCCACTCCTGCTTCTTCTAACTGTTGTTTAAAGTTTTCAGCTTTTTCAGGTGCGTTGGCATGAATGATGGCAATTTGGTAGTGACCATTTTTCGTTTGTTCTTGAAGAATTTCTAACAAGCGCTTGATAGCCTTTTTCTCAGTCCGAACTTTTTCATAAACTTCAATCTTACCTTCATCTGTGAAGTATAAAATTGGCTTGATACTCAAGAGATTACCTAACAAGGCTGCACCATTAGACAGGCGACCACCTTTTACTAGGTGATTAAGGTCATCGACCATAATAAAGGCTGTGGTCTTGCCAATTTCTTGGTTCAATTTGCCAATAATTTCTTCAAAGCTCTGACCTTCATCGGCCCATTTGAGTACATTTTCAACCATCATACCTAAAGGTGCTGAAGTTATTTTTGTATCTGGGAAGGTAACCGTCAGGCCTTCATATTCTTCTGCCAGATACTGGATATTTTGGTAAAAACCGGAAATACCTGACGATAAGAACAAGCCTAGCGCGTGCGTATAGCCTTTTTCTTTCAAACTTGTCAAAATATCGTCTAACTCCATCAAACTTGGTTGGCTGGTCTTTGGTAAATCCTTTGATGAGGCCATTTTTTGATAAAATTCCTCAACGGTCAAATTTTGACCTTCGATATAATTGACACCATCAATGTTAACTGGAATATTTAAGACAAACAAGTCCTCGCGTTCTATCCCTAAAACAGCCGATGAGTCCGTAATAACTGCTAATTTCATATTAAAACTCCAAATTTACACCTGGTGCATCAAAAGCAATTTCTGTAACATCATAGGTCATGCGTTTCAACATATCCAATAGTGGCTCAACTAATGTCCGTTTTTCTTCCTCTGTAAATTCTGTCGGTTCATTGACGTAACGACCCTGAAGATGAACGGCTTGGCTCATAGCACCAGAAATAACAAAATGGTTCAAAACAATGATGAAACGCAAAATAGTAATCATTGATGTTTTATTTTCTTCTTCATTGCGTTCAAGTAGTTGGAAATCAACATTTAATTTCGTTTCTGGAACCCCATTTTCCTTTTCCCAAGCATGATTGCGGGCATCAAAGTGATACTGATTGACAAATTCTTTTTCGCGAATGATTTCCATGTCTAATTTCTCCTATAAACAATACTATGCTTATTATATCACAGTTCAAGGGAGAATTGGGAAAAAATAAAAGGAAGAAGGCGAAAATACTATCTTTCAACTTCTTCCCAAAAGGTAATGAGAATTGACCTCGGTCAATCTGTAAATATGAAGGAGGTAAAACTATCCGTTAATCCGACATAGGCTTTCAAAATAGAATCTTTCAAACCTTGGCGATTAAATCCTGCTTGCTTATTCTTAGCGGCCTGATAATCTTTATCAACTGCCTCCGCCATCAGCCTACTCAGCGTTTCAATATTATCTATTGTTTCAGTCTGACCATTGAAGCTAATCGTGATGGCTTTCAGTCTATCCTTCTTATCCCAGCGTTCTTTATACATAGCTTTTTTGAAGCTTGCATAATCCGTAAATTGTCCAGCAAATATTTTTTCAAAAATAAACTGATCAGATAGTAGACGACCTGCCGCCTCTGCTTCCGCTTTTAGCTTGTCTGTTGCATAAGGAATAAAGCCTTCTTCCCAACCTTTTGCTGCTAATAGCTCCAAGGCCGTCTTACGGAATTGTAAACCACCAACAGTACCACTATTATTTTGCAAGCCTGCATAAATCGGATAATAGAGCGGTACGAAATAATAGTTCTTCAAATTTTCGCGTAAATAGTCTTGTTCCAGCAAAAGTGAGGATTTAGCAACTAGTGCATGGTCAATCGCATCGTTGATAGTGGTAATGTTCAAGTTAGCCAGTTCCTCATTACTCAATTTCCTAATACGATCATGAGTGTTTTGGTAGTTTAAAGACTGGCTGACAGTTGCTTCATTGGCTGGGACCAACTCTATCTTGTTAAAGAAGTAAGGATAAGCCTCTTTCCCCTTAGTGGCAATGGCTTGGATTTCGACTGCATCCAAGAGGTAGGTCACATCAAAGACTCCTTTTAGATAGGTTTGTAAATCCTCTTTTGTTTTGAAGCGACTACTTGAAACATTGTGTGGGGTATTTGGACTATGTTCATTCATGAAATTAAAGCCATAGTAATAAATACCTCCACCAGCTGATGACTGCAACAAGCCCATAGCATAGGATTCTGCATCTTGACCAGGACGACGCTTATGACCATCCAACATGATGGTTTCATCATAGTTATGGACCAATTCATGACTCATAGTTGAATCCCCTAGATCAGATAACATGTCCCGATTTGAAAATTTCACAAAGGTTACTGTATCTGAAAAGGCACTATCTCTTGATTGTCTATGCCATTCATTCAAGGCACCTGCCAACTCCTGAACATAGCGGTATTCCTGATCATATTTACCAGCCCACCGCCGTTTATCAGCATGGTCTTCAAATGCATTTGAATCCTTGATCCAGTAACCATCCCAAATTTCAGTTGAGCGTTGGATAAACTTATCTCTCAGATTAGAATCTGCCATTTGATACCACATATCCAAAAAGTCACCTAATCGTTTCCCGTGTTTCGGTATCAAACTTGTCTGTACTGTCTTAACTGCTTGGTAATATTGTTCTGGATTGGTCTTTTTCAAAGCCGTATCCACATATCTTCCATAACCACCAAAGGCTACTGTTGCCATTGAGCTCATTACGAAAATATCATCCTTCTCCTTGATATTCAGCAATGGCAAGTAGTATTTTTCATAGCGTGGAATACGTCCCAGATGACTATATAGACTGGTGTCAATGCTCGAGTTTGCATTGGATGGAATTTCATAAACAAAGGCATTGGTCGCTTCTTTAAACCACTTCCTTGAATCAGTTTCTCCCAAGAACAATTTCTTATTGTATTCCAAGAAATCACGAACTGTTCCAAATTGACTAGAGAGTGCTCCAAAACGTTCCTTATGAATGGCTGCATTATTGGCAAGTGTTAATCTGTCAAAATACATATCTTCGTAGCCTTTTTGCGAAACATAGAACTGATCATCATGCTTGGTGAGTTTATCCGTAAATGACCTCAACCAGCCTAAAGTATCTAATTGACGCTTATAGAAATCCGCATGATGGAGCACAATATTCTTGATATTGGTATCTCCATATTTAATGCCATATAGCCTATTGAGATAGGCAAGGGCGAACATAATTTTTTCTTTATCTGCCAAGAATTCTTTTTTAATGACATCCCTGACAGCCTTGCTTGTGGTATCAACCACCTGTCTATTTGCCAACAAACCTTTGATATGGCCCTCGAGATTGGCTTTGACTTCTGCAAAGGACTCATCTAAATACAAGTCTTTTAATTTGGCTTGTTTATCTGATGTTTGGATATGCAAGATGTTAGCCATCTTTTCGCTGTAAAGTTCAACCTGTGAAAATGCCGCCACTAGCTCATCGATGAGGCTAGATTCCAGAGATAGTAACTGTTCCGGTGTATAGAGGAGTTGATCACCTAAACGATATTCCACAACCTTGGTGTTGCCATACTCACCCTTAAACACTAGGGGTAGTATTTCTGAAGTTCCGTCCTCAAAATGGATCAGCAATTTATTCAAGGAAGTATGTTGATCATAGATATTTGTTACTATGCCATCCTCAGTCAAGGTAAGGACAGATCGGATAGGTTTGCTGTAGAGGTTGCTTGTTTCATCAATCAAGTTCCCATATTTAACAATCGTATTCCGATCATAGAAAGGCAACAACTTAGCAGTGTTTTCATAGGCAGTTCTTCGTTCAGCCTGAGCATGTTGAACCTGGTTATAATCGATAGTCTGCACTGAATTCGACTGACTGTCGGTAGTTTCCTGTCCTGTCGTGGTTGGTGGTGTTGGAATTCCCCATGCCTTGATTTTCACTAATACGGCTTCTTGAGAAAGGCTTGTAGACTGAATAGCAGGATTTGGTTGCCCTGCTGCATGACCTTCAACACTATAGAGATTGCTTATGGTGGACCATACTGTAGCAGATTGAGTTTGACCCGAAGCGATGATGCCGCCATTTGTAACAGATGCACCTGTTGCTATATTATTCAAGAAAGACATTCTAGCTAAGCCAACCACACCACCTGTGTCAGCAGTTTCTGTCGCATGGATATTTCCAGTGACATAGGAATTTTTTATCACAGCAGCTTGCGCGTTTGCTACAATTCCTCCAATTCCTTGTCCACGTCCACTTGCAGTTTTGGCATCAATCGTAACATTAGCCCGCACCTTATCAATGGTTGAATTATTTAAAATCCCTGTAACACCACCCATATGATAAGCTTCATGACTTGCTATATTGCTCAGGTTGACATTAACAATGGAATTACTAATGGTTGTGCCGTTTGTGGCGTTATAGACAATGCCAGCAATATTTTGTTTGGCAGTAATATTTCCTGAAATAGAAACCTTATCGATGATAGACTTGTCTGATTTTTTAGCTAGAGCAGCTACTGCTGTTTGATCATTTACAATGGCCACATCTTTTAAGGAGATATTTTCGACCCTAGCATTCTTAAGAGTGCTGAAAAGCGGTCTATCTAACTGTAAGATCGAGTAGGCCTTTTGCCCACCTAGGCTCTTCAGACTTCCAGTAAATTCTTTGGTAACGTAGGTGTCAGTCGAAACCTCCTTATCAACAACCATATCAGCAGCTAGATAATAAGTTCCACTAGGATTGTTATTGATAGCATCTACTAATTCACTAAATTTACTGTAGGCCCCCTCTTGCAAGACAAGTTTATCAATCATAAAGGTATGATTTTTATCAAAACCATTATTATTCTGGTTAAACTTAACCAATTTCGGATGAATAATATTGACCATAATCCCCTTGTCAGCATTCTCAAAGCTATCAACTGGAAGATAAATATCTTTGTTGTTTACAGTAGAAATCTTAACAAGGTAGTTTTCTGAAGAAATTGGAGCGCTAGTCAAGGCTGTAATCCTTGTTTTCTCGCCAAATTCATCAACTTGATACAGCTCAATACTATTGTAAGATCGAAATTCCAGCAACTTATTCTCTAGTTCAAATTTTTCTGTTCTGAGCTCTTCTTCCACATCATCATTACCTAAATTATAGGTAAATCGTGTTTTTACTTCATAGTCAGTGTTCAGCAGCAAGTCGGCAAATGGAACCTTGTATAGCTCTTCTTGTGTTAGAATTTCTTTTTCTGTGACTAATTCATCCCCTTTGTATAGAGATACCATAGCCTTGACAAATGTAGAATCATTGTCTATCAGAGTATAGCTTACTTCTACACTCCTATCATCTACATTTTCTTTAAGAATTGATAAAACTAACTCCGGTTTGGTTTTAATAGGTTCTTCTGGTTCTTCCGTAACTGGAGAACTTGGGACTACAGGCTCTGTTGGTGCCTCGGGTAGAACTTCGGCTTCTGTTGATGGTGGGACGGGAGCTTCTGGCTCTTCAGTAACTGGAGCAACTGGGACAACGGGATCTGTAGCTTCCTCAGGTAGAACCTCGTCCTCTGTAACTGGTGGTGCCGGAGTTTCTGGAGCTTCCGTAGCTGGAGAACTTGGGACTACAGGCTCTGTTGGTGCCTCGGGTAGAACTTCGCCCTCTGTTGATGATGGCGCCGGAGTGACGGGAGCTTCTGGATCTTCAGTAACTGGGTCACTTGGAGCGACGGGATCTGCTGGTTCCTCGGGTAGAACTTCGGATTCTATTGATGGTGGAACGGGAGCTTCTGGCTGTTCAGTAACTGGAGTAACTGGGACTACAGGCTCGGTTGGTTCCTCGGGTAGAACTTCGGATTCTGTTGATGGTGGGACGGGAGCTTCTGGCTGTTCAGTAACTGGAGTAACTGGGACTACAGAATCTGTTGGTGCCTCGAGTAGAACGTCAGCTTCTGTTGATGGTGGAACGGGAGCTTCTGGCTCTTCCGTAGCTGGAGAACTTGGGACTACAGGATCTGTTGGGTCCTCGGGTAGAACTTCGGCTTCTGTTGATGGTGGAACGGGAGCTTCTGGTTCTTCCGTAACTGGAGAACTTGGGACAACTGGATCTGTTGGTTCCTCGGGTAGAACTTCGGATTCTGTTGATGGTGGAACGGGAGTTTCTGGTTCTTCCGTTACTGGGTCACTTGGAGCGACGGGATCCGTTGGAGTTTCTGGAAGAACTTCGGCCTCTGTTGATGGTGGAACGGGAGTGACGGGGGCTACTGGTTGTTCCGTAACTGGAAAACTTGGGACAACTGGCTCTGTTGGTTCCTCAGGTAGAACTTCAGATTCTGTTGATGGTGAGACGGGAGTTTCTGGAGCTTCTGGCTGTTCAGTAACTGGGGCACTCGGAGCAATTGGGACTACGGGACCTGTTGGGTCCTCGGGTAGAACCTCGTCCTCTGTTGATGGTGGAACGGGAGCTTCTGGCTGTTCAGTAACTGGGGCAATTGGGACAACGGGATCTGTAGCTTCCTCAGGTAGAACCTCGTCCTCTGTAACTGGTGGAACGGGAGCGACGGGATCTGTTGGTTCCTCAGGTAGAACTTCGGATTCTGTTGATGGTGGAACGGGAGCTTCTGGATCTTCAGTAACTGGGGCAATTGGGACTACGGGCGCTGTTGGTTCCTCAGGTAGAACTTCGGCTTCTGTTGATGGTGGAACGGGAGCTTCTGGATCTTCAGTAACTGGAGCAACTGGGACTACAGGCTCTGTTGGTTCCTCGGGTAGAACTTCGTCCTCTGTTGATGGTGGGACGGGAGCTTCTGGCTGTTCAGTAACTGGATAACTTGGGACAACGGGCTCTGTTGGTGCCTCAGGTAGAACTTCATCTTCTGTTGATGGTGGAACGGGAGCTTCTGGATCTTCAGTAACTGGATAACTTGGGACAACGGGCTCTGTTGATTCCTCAGGTAGAACTTCGGATTCTGTTGATGGTGGAACGGGAGCAACTGGGACTACAGGCTCTGTTGGTTCCTCGGGTAGAACTTCGGATTCTGTTGATGGTGGAACGGGAGTTTCTGGTTCTTCCGTTACTGGGTCACTTGGAGCGACGGGATCAGTTGGGGATTCTGGAAGAACTTCGCCCTCTGTTGATGGTGGGACGGGAGCTTCTGGATCTTCAGTAACTGGAGTTACTGGAGCAACTGGGACTACAGGCTCTGTTGGTGCCTCAGGTAGAACTTCATCTTCTGTTGATGGTGGAACGGGAGCTTCTGGCTGTTCAGTAACTGGGGCAATTGGGACTACGGGATCTGTAGCTTCCTCAGGTAGAACCTCGTCCTCTGTAACTGGTGGTGCCGGAGTGACGGGAGCTTCTGGCTCGTCCGTAACTGGGGCAATTGGGACAACTGGATCTGTTGGTTCCTCAGGTAGAACTTCGGCTTCTGTTGATGGTGGAACGGGAGTTTCTGGCTGTTCAGTAACTGGAGCAACTGGGACTACAGGCTCTGTTGGTTCCTCAGGTAGAACTTCATCTTCTGTTGATGGTGGGACGGGAGCTTCTGGCTCTTCCGTAACTGGGGCAATTGGGACTACGGGCGCTGTTGGTTCCTCAGGTAGAACGTCGTCTTTTGTTGATGGTGGAACAGGAGCTTCTGAATGCTTAGATATTCCCTCAACCAATGTATTTGGCAATATCAATTCGCTTGACGACTTCTGTTCACCAACATTTGCTTCTGTTACTGTGATTGTTTCAGAATTTACATCCCCTTCTAAAATAAAACCTACAAATTCATGCTGATCTATAGAAATCACTGCTTGTGGCAAAGCTTCACCTATGGCAAGGGTAAATTGCTTATCGAAACCAGAGAGGCTACCTGTAGAAATTGCAGCCACTGAAAGACTACCTGTAGCAGTTAAAATAATCAGACTTCTAACAATTCGTTTTTTCCTATCTTTTGTAAGAGATAGACCGATAATCAATAGCCCTAAACCAACCAGACTACTTGTAAAAGTCGGGATATCTCCTGTTTGAGGCAAATTTGTCTTTGGACGATAGACCATATAGTAAGTATGGGTATCCCCAACCTGCCTTGCTGGAATGGTCGCTTGAATTCGTGCCTTCTCATCTGATGTCAGTTCCGAATAAAGGACATACTTATAGGAGATCTGTTCTCTTGCTACATTTGTATGAGCAAGAGCAGTCAATTCTGCTTTCATAGCCAAATTTGGTACAAAAAATAAGGCAGCAGTCATACCAATAATAACTGATGCAACGCCTCTATTAAATTTACGAATAGAAAACTTATTTTGCTTTTCCTTCCAAAACATATGAAGCTCCTTCGTTTATTTCTTCTTACTTAAAAGTATAGCATATTTCTCTAATAATATACTGTTTTAAAACAAATAAAATATCTCAATATACTATATATGATATTCTTTACATAATTATTTATATTTTAATCTAAATACAGAATTTTCCAGATAAAAAAACCTTGCCCGAAGACAAGGTTTTAATCTTATTTAGCTTGACGAAGAGCTCCGTAGAGAATACCTGAAACTACTGCACCAATCAATACATAAAGGATGTAAAGCAATGGATTTGAAGTCAAAGCGATAACGAAGATTCCACCGTGTGGAGCCATCAATTGGATACCTGACAAACCTACCAAGGCACCTGCAAGGGCAGAACCTGCGATAAAGCTTGGGATTGCACGAGCTGGGTCAGCCGCACCAAATGGAATGGCACCTTCAGTGATGAATGACAGACCCATAACAATGTTTGTCAAACCTGAGTTACGCTCTTCTTGCGTGAACTTGTTCTTGAACAAGAGAGTTGCTACAAAGACTGCCAACGGTGGAACCATACCACCTGCCATAACTGCCGCCATGGCAACAGAACCACCGTCTGCAACAGTAGCTGCAAGGGTACCCGTACCGAAGACATAGGCTGCCTTGTTAACTGGACCACCCATATCGACTGCCATCATACCACCGAGGACAAGTCCAAGGAGAATAGCAGAGCTACCTTCAAGACCAGCAAGGAAGTTGTTCATGCCAGTGTTAATTGCAGCCATTGGGATGTTGACAAAGAACATCAAGAAACCAGTGATTGCTGTTCCCAAAAGTGGCAAGAGCAAGATGGCATTCAAACCTTGGAGTGATTTTGGCATGTTACGCAAAGCATTACGAAGAACAAGAACTACACCACCAGCAAGGAAACCACCTACAAGAGCTCCCAAGAAACCAGATGATACTCCAGCAAGGGCAAGGGTTTCTTCACCACCAGCTGCATAAGGGATTTTACCGAAAGCAAGACCGCTGCTAGCGATTGCACCAGCTACGAAACCTGCAACCAAACCAGGTTTTTCAGCGATTGAGTAAGCAATGTAACCTGCAAGGAGTGGCAACATAAAGCCAAAGGCTGCTCCACCAATCTTCATGAACATAGCAGCAATTTCGTTGTATGAACCAAGATTTCCGAGTTGATCACTTGGAACACCTAGTAAATTATCAAATAAGAAGGCAAGGGCAATCAAGATACCGCCACCGATAACGAATGGCAACATTTGAGAAACACCGCTCATCAAGTGTTTGTAGAATGCTTTACCAAGGCTGAGTTTTTCTGAAGATTCCACAGTAGCTGCTCCTTCTGTTGCTGTATAAGCTGATGCTTTTCCGTCCAAGATGATGTTAATCAATTCTTCTGCTTGTTTGATACCAGCAGCAACTGGACGAGATACCAATGGTTTACCATTGAAACGAGGCATGTCAACAGCCTTATCTGCTGCGATGATAACGCCCGCTGCTTTCTTAATGTCTTCAGCAGTTAGTTTGTTTCCAACACCTGATGCACCATTTGTTTCAACCTTGATATCAACTCCCATTTCAGCGGCTTGCTTCTTAAGAGCCTCTTCTGCCATGTAGGTGTGGGCAATACCTGTTGTACATGCTGTAACTGCAACGATAAATGGACGGTCGCCACTTGGAGCGGCAACAACTTCTTCAGCCGCTTTATCTGCTACTTCTGCTGTATCGAAGACTGCAATCACTTCTTCAGGATTTGTTGCCGCACGAAGTCTATCAGCAAATCCAGCTTTCATCAAGTATTTAGACAATTCCGCAAGGGCAGCCAAGTGTGTATCGTTAGCACCTTCTGGAGCCGCAATCATGAAGAACAAGTCAGTTGGCTGACCATCAAGGCTTGCGTAGTCAACGCCCTTGTTTGATTTAGCAAAGAGAACCGTTGCCTCTTTGACAGCCGCATTCTTAGCGTGTGGCATTGCGATACCGTCACCAAGTCCTGTTGTCGTTTGTGCTTCACGGTTCATGATACCTGTTTTGAATACATCAAAATCAGTTACATAACCTTTATCTACCAAGCTAGCAATCATTTCATCGATGACTGCTTCCTTGCTTGTTGCTTGCAAATCAAGCAACATGACATCTTTTCTCAAAACGTCTTGAATTTTCATAGTGTTTCTACCTCAACTTTTTCATAAGTTTCCTTAATAAATTCGATACTTGCCAAATCATCTGAAAAGGCTGTTGCCGTACCGCAAGCAACTCCCCACTTGAGAGCTTCGATCGGGTCTTGTGAGCGAACGTATTCGCCAGTAAACCCTGCCACCATGGAATCTCCAGCTCCGACAGAATTTTTCACTGTTCCCTTGATAGGTTTGGCAAAGTAGGTTGCTGTCGGAGTAACCAACAAGGCTCCGTCCCCTGCCATAGAAATGATAACATTCTGAGCTCCCATATCTAAGATTTTCTTAGCGTAGGTTTCAATGTCAGCTATCCCCTTCAATTCAACATTGAAAATAGCTTCCAACTCGTGGTTATTTGGTTTAACCAAAAGCGGTTGGTAAGCAAGTGAATCCAGAAGAGTTTGCCCTTCGAAGTCACAAACTACTTGAGCCCCTGCTTTTTTAGCCACTGGAATTAGCTTATTATACACTTCATTTCCAAGGCTAGCTGGTGCTGAACCAGCAAAGACAACTGTATCATCTTTAGTCAAGCCAGCCAAAACCATTTCTAGTTCTGCCAACTGTGTATCTGTCACAATCGGACCTAAACCGTTGATTTCTGTTTCTTGGTCGGCTTTGATTTTCACGTTAATCCGCGTATCTTGGTCCACCTGAACAAAATCGGTATCAATGCCTTCAGCAACCAATCCATCTTTGATGAACTGACCGGTAAAACCGCCTAGAAATCCTGTCGCTGTGTTTGGATAGCCTAAACGCTTCAAAACACGACTAACGTTAATTCCCTTACCGCCGGCATACTTATCGTCGCTCTCCATACGATTGACACTGCCTGTTTCAACTCTATCAAGTCGAACAATGTAGTCAATAGCTGGATTGAGCGTAACAGTATAAATCATACCTCGATTACCCTCGTTTTCTCTTTTATGATGTCCAACAAACTGCTCTCCGAAGATTGACAGATAATATTGGCTTTTTCGATGGCTGCAACCTTGGCAAAGGAGAATTGACCAATCTTCGACGCATCCGCTAGAACATAGCTTTCTTTTGCATTGTCTATGATGGTACGTTTGATGGTCGCTTCTTCAATGTCTGGCGTTGTAAAGTAGTTTTTATCAATACCATTCATTCCCAGAAAGGCCTTATCAAAATTGAGCTGTCGAATTTGTTCCAAAGCCATGGCACCTACTGAAGCATCGGTTGATTGTTTAACAAAACCACCTATAATAATGGTCTTTATCTTGCGTTCAACCAACTTGACAGCATGGTGAATGGAATTGGTCACGACTGTTAGATTTTCCTGTTGGAGATAGTCAATCAAGACACCGGTTGTCGTCCCTGCGTCTACAAAAATCACATCGCCGTCCATGATTAACTGTGCTGCTCTTTCAGCAATCATCCGTTTTTCTTGAACGTTTTTGACAGATTTTTCCAGAATGGATTCTTCCAGTTGCAAATTAGCTGGTGCTTCCGCACCGCCATGTACTCTTCGAAGTTTTCCTTCATTTTCTAACTCGTCCAAATCCCTACGAACAGTGGATTCAGATGTTGCTAGAATGTCAACCAATTCTTCCAAGCGGACAAATTGTTGTGCTTGAATGCGTTCTAGTATGACTTGCTTGCGTTCTGATTTGAGAATGTCCAACACCTCCTGCAATCGTTTACAAAAACCATTATACACTAAAAACTATCATTGTCAATCATTTTCTGGCAAAATCTTTCAAAAAATGTCAATTTTCTTCAAAAAAAGAACAATCTCTTACGAAATTGCCCCCTTTTCTATCATTGATTTGACCATCTCTTTAAGCATTGCCATCTCTTCTGGACGTCCAACGGACAGGCGAATATATCCTGCTAATTTCCCTGTTGGATAGTACTTGAAATTCCAATCTTTTGCTAAGGCTTGTTGATGAAACACTTCTGCCCACGGCGCCTTAAAGGTCACAAAACTGGTCTGACTTGGCAGGACATGACAATCTTCTAATTGTTCTAAAAAAGCAATCATTTCTTGACGCAGTTTGACAATTGTTTCAACCGTTTCTGTTACTTTATCTTTGTAATCCAAGGCAACTGTAGCCATATGAGCCGTTAAGTTGGATAGACTAAAAGGTGGAATGACCTTGTCCAATTCATAAATAAGCTCTTCACTTCCAACCGCAAAACCAATTCTTAAGCCTGCTAGACCAAAAGCCTTGGAAAGTGTACGCAAGACCAAAACATTCTCATATCCTTCAAGGCGACTGATGAAACTTTCAACTTCCGCAAATTCAATATAGGCCTCGTCAATAACCAGCAATCCCTTGAAAGAAGTCGCAAACTTTCCAAATCTTCCATAGAATAGGCAACCGATGATGGATTATTTGGGTTGGAAATCATGAGAATTTTTGCATTGGTTTCCTGAGCACGCGCCAACAAGTTCTCAACTGGCAAAAACAAGGTCCCATCTTTCTCTTCCAAGTCAATAGCTTCAAACCGACTGCCGTGCATCTGGTTATAGGTTTCATACATGAAGAAATCAGGATTGACCGTCAAGAATGTATCATCCTTCTCCATAAAGGTGGAAACAATCATATGAATGAGGTGGTCAGAGCCAACTCCCACCGTCACCTGTTTGGGATTCACTCCAAGATAGGCCGCATATTTCTCAATCAACTCTGAGTATGTATTGTCACCGTAAAAGCTCAATTGACCAACTTCTAAGCTCTCTAAGGTCTTTTGCGGTAAAAAGGACCAATCAATAATGCGATTTTCATTATTTCCCAAGTCAAATCTAGCCTTATGTTTTATTTTATAAGGTTGGTAGTCTTCAAATACCTGACGTTTCATAATTTTCTCCTTTGAACATGAAAACACAGTCTAATCAACTGTGTCTTCTGCTTTGATTTTTTCAAAAATAGTTAACTCTTCAGCTGTAAAGTTATAATTTTCCAACAAGTCTGGACGGCGTTGATAGGTTTTTCGTAGGCTTTCTTCCAGACGCCATTTTCGAATATTTTCATGGTGGCCACTCATGAGAACATCTGGCACTACCATCCCTCGATATTCGTAGGGACGAGTGTACTGAGGATATTCCAATAGCCCTGATGAAAAACTATCATCCGTATGGCTGACTTCCTTGCCAATAACCTCTGGAATTAAACGAACAGTAGCATCAATCATAGTCATAGCTGCCAATTCGCCCCCAGTCAGAACATAATCTCCAAGAGAAATCTCGTCTGTCACCAGGGTCTTAATCCGCTCATCATAACCTTCGTAATGACCACAGATAAAAATCAACTGGTCTTCCTGAGCCAATTCTTCAGCATAGGCTTGGTTAAACGTTTTACCAGCAGGATCCAACAAGATAACACGTGGCTTGGTTTGTTCAATGCTATCCATGGTGTCAAAAATCGGCTGGGCACGGAGCAGCATTCCTTGACCACCACCGTAGGGCTCATCGTCCACATGGCGGGCTTTTTCGGCTTTCTCTCGGAAATTGTGGTAGTTGATTTCCAGTAACCCCTTGTCACGCGCCTTGCCCACAATAGAGTGCTCCAGCGGAGCAAACATCTCTGGAAACAGGGTCAAAATATCAATTCTCATCGTCCAAGCCCTCAAGCAATTCCACATCTACGCGATTGTTTGGAATATCAATGTTCAAAACTACAGGCGGAATGTAAGGCAAGAGCAGGTCTTTCTTCCCTTTGCGTTTGACCACCCAAACATCATTAGCACCAGGTTGCAAGATTTCCTTGATTTGTCCAATCAATTGGTCATTTTCATAAACATCCAATCCGATAATTTCGTGGTAATAAAACTCACCATCTTCAAGGTCAGACAAATTTTCTTCCGCAATTTTCAAACTAAAGCCCTTGTACTTCTCGATATCGTTGATATGGTACATGCCCTTGAACTTGATGATATCAAAGTTTTTAGCCTTGCGGTGACTGGCAATTTCGACTTCCATGACAAACTGATCCTTGTCATTAAACAAAGCCAATTTTGCCCCTTTTTTAAAACGTTCTTCTGCAAAATCCGTTACAGATAAAACACGCATTTCTCCTTGCAAGCCTTGGGTGTTAACAATCTTTCCTACGTTAAAATAATTCATAATTTCTCCATCTGATTTTCTATCCTTTTATTTTAACATGATGAGAGTATTTTCACAAGCAAAGAAAAAAGTCAGATTGCTCCGACTTCTTCTAGTCTATTAACTCAGACAAGGACTTTTTGGTCCTGACTGTCAACTCATAAGGAAACTCCAGATAGGTTTTGCCACTTTTCTCATAGAGATAGGCAATTTTATTATTAGGTTGAAAGATTAGTTGATAATATTCCTTTACTCCGACTGGCTGGTCATGGTTGCTAGCATTTTTGAAAAGATAGGGATGAATTTGGGAAAGCTCTGACAGAAAATCGCTCATTTCACTACCTTCCAGAGTTCTTAGCTCTCCACCATCCTGATTACTAATTACAATCTGGTCAGCTTGAGGTAAACGAATTTCAGTTTTCTTCACAACTTGATAGCCAAGTAAGATGCAGATACAAGATAAAATAACACCAATCAACCATTTCTTTTTCATAATAGAACCTACCCTTTTTTAGTAAATTATATCAAGCTCAGAAAATCTGTCAAGCGAAAACATAGAAATCTATTGAATACTAGCAATTTTCTTCAAACGCAATCTTAGGGCAATCCCGCAAACAAAAATCCCGCTAATCAGACCAATCCAATAGGCTTCTGGTCCCAGGTGGAAAAATCTTTCCAGGAAAAAGGCAACCGGAAAGGTCATGGACCAATAAGCAACCAAACCGAGTACAAATGGAACAGTCGTATCCTTGTACCCCCTCAAAATTCCTTGAATAGGAGCTGTATATGCATCGGCTAATTGAAACATAAGGGCAAAGCTTAGAAAATGTGAGGTCAGTCGGACAAAGTCTGCATCATTTCCGTAGAGATAGGCAACTTTGGAACGGAAAAAATAAAGGAAGGTGAGGGTCAGACCTGCAAAGCCTAGTGCTACTAAGCGTCCCAAATGGCTGTAGTTTTTTACATCTAGGGGTCGGTTTGCACCCACTTCATAGGCAACCACAATCGCCAAGGCTGAGGATACCGAAGATGGAAAAGCATATAACAAGGTTGCAAAGTTCATGGCTGCCTGATGAGCCGCGATAATCTGAGCAGAAAATTTTGCCATATAAAGGCCAACTACTGCAAAAATAGCCACTTCTGCAAAGACTTGCAAACCAATTGGCAAACCAATTTTCAAGCCTTCCTTCAATAAAGAATGGTCTATCGGACTCCACCGCCAAATCTCATAAGAAGAAACGGTCTTATTTTTGCACATGACAAGGACAATGACTAGCAACACAGCCCAATAAGCTAAAGCAGTGCCCAATCCAGCACCTGCTCCGCCCAGGGCCGGTAGGCCCATTTTCCCGTAAATCAAGAGATAGTTAAAGAGGCTGTTAAAGGGAACCAGAAGCAACATGAGGTACATAGATAGGCGGGTCAAACCTAGGGCGTCGAAAAAGGATCGGCAGACGCTAAAGAGTAAGAGGGGCAAGATGCCAATGGAGATATAGTAGAGGTACTGCCGACCGACCTGAAAGACAGCTTCATCCAAGTTGAAACGAGCCAGAGCCGGAACGGCAAAAAGATAGACCAAGAGTAAGAGGATTGCCGTCAGTCCAAGGGCCAAATAGACAAACTGATGAAACTCTTGTCGAATCTTTGACTTCTCTCCTTGTCCTAGATATTGAGCAATGATTGGAACAAGCGCAGATACGATCCCCGTCAAAAATGAGAACAGGGGATTCCAAAGACTTGTCGCCATGGAAACACCTGCCAAATCCATGGTACTGTACTGACCAGTCATCATGGTATCAATAAAGGAGGCCGAGTAATTAGCAAATTGATAAATTAAAATAGGAAAAAATATTTTGATAAAGAGCCAGAGCTTCTCTTTGTTATTTCTTGTTTGGTACATACTTATTCTCTTTCAATTTTATATAAATATTGTAACAAGAAAAGGACCTGCATTGCAAGTCCTCTTTGACTAGATAGAATCCCCATTCCAGATTGAATTTTTTACAATCACATAATCAACGTGCTTCAAGCTAGTGATATCACGACCGCCAGCATAAGAAATGGATGATTGCAAATCTTGCTCCATTTCAATCAGAGTATCTTTCAAATGACCTTTGGCTGGCAGGAGAATTTTTTTGCCTTCCACGTTCTTATAGGCTCCTTTTTGGTATTCAGATGCAGAGCCATAATATTCTTTAAATTGTTTACCGTCTACTTCTACTGTCTTTCCTGGGCTTTCGATGTGACCAGCAAAGAGGGAACCAATCATAACCATGCTAGCACCGAAACGGATGGATTTGGCAATATCTCCGTGGGTACGGATACCACCGTCCGCAATAATCGGCTTACGAGCAGCTTTTGAACACCAACGAAGGGCAGCCAGCTGCCAACCGCCTGTACCAAAACCAGTTTTGACCTTGGTGATGCAGACCTTACCTGGACCAATTCCAACTTTTGTTGCATCCGCACCGGCATTTTCCAACTCACGAACAGCTTCAGGAGTGCCGACATTCCCAGCAATGACAAAGGTATCAGGCAATTCTTTCTTGATATGCTTGATCATTTTAATCACGCTATCAGCATGACCATGCGCAATATCAATGGTAATAAACTCAGGCGCGTCAGCTTTTAAACTAGAAACAAAGTCGTACTCATAGTCTTTTACACCAACCGAAATGGAAGCAATCAAGCCTTGGTCATGCATGCGCTTCACGAAAGGAATACGCCCCTCCTCATCAAAACGGTGCATGATGTAAAAATAACCATCTTTGGCCAACATTTCTGCCACATCTTCATCCAAGATCGTCTGCATATTGGCAGGAACCACTGGCAGTTTAAAAGTGTATTTTCCGAGTGTTACAGATGTATCTGCCTCTGAACGACTATTGATGATACATTTGTTTGGAATGAGCTGAATATCTTCGTAGTCAAAAACTGGTGTTTCATTAAACATGAGCTTCTCCTCTGTTCGTTTTTTAATAATTTTTGTGTTAGGAAATACCGATTTGTTCGTTTTTCCTTTGTTTACAATTATTATTTTAGAACATTGTTTGGTTTTTGTCAATATACTTTGTACATCACCTGTAAACATTCGTTTATTATCGCTTTTTGGAAGTGAAACAGGATTGAATATTCGTCAAATTCCGTTTTAGAAGACATTCTATTGAATATTTCTAAAAACGTTCTGATTTTACTGGCAATTTTTGACAAGAATACGAAAAAAATCTTCAAAAACTGAAGATTTTTTTACTCAAATTCATATAATTGTGGAAATTTATCACATTCAGGATTTTTGGGATGGCAGACTTCTCGTCCAAAATAAATCATGGCCTGGTGGGCTGGCAGCCAGAGTTCTGGTGGTAAGACCTCCATGACCCGCTTTTCCGTTTCCAGAGGAGTAGCCGATTTTTTGACAATGTCGTGGTGTTTGCAGATCCGACCCACATGGGTATCGACTGCGAATGCAGGAATGCCAAAACCGACACTCAACACCACATTGGCCGTTTTTCTCCCCACTCCAGCCAAGGCCTCTAATTCTTCCCGTGTCTGTGGGACAATGCCATCATGTCGGTCCAACAACTGCTGGGCGCATTCTTTCAAAAACTTGGCCTTATTACGATACAAGCCCAAGCGAGAAATGTAGGGCTCGATGTCCTTCACCTCTGCTGCTGCCATGGCTTGAGGCGTTGGAAAGGCCGCAAATAGACCTGGGGTAGCCTTGTTAACAGCAGCATCCGTTGTCTGAGCTGACAAAAGTACTGCGCAGACCAATTCAAAATGGTTGCGGAAATCCAGACTAGGCTGAGCATCAGGATAAAGGGCGATGATTTCTTCAATAACTTTTCTTGCACGTTTCTTTGATAATACCATATGTCCATTATAGCATGAAAAAGATGATTTTTCTAAAAAGTAACTTGCGAATGTGTCCCGTTCTCATGCTATAATAATCTATGAAAGGAGTTGACAATTATGGATTTACAAGAACTTTGTAGGCAGGTCATTCAGGAACGACCTATGAACAGCCACAAGGGAACCTTCGGCCGTGCCTTACTGATTGGCGGACTTTACCCTTACGGTGGCGCCATCATCATGACTGCCCTAGCCACTGTCAATAGCGGAGCTGGCTTGGTTACTGTCGCTACTGAGAAAGAAAACATTCCAGCACTGCATAGTCACCTACCTGAAGCCATGGCCTTTTCAGTTGATGACAAAGACTTACTCCTAGCAAATATAAAACATGCTGACCTGGTATTGATTGGGCCTGGTTTAGGGGACAATAGCCGAGCAGAAAACCTAGTTGACCTTGTATTTGAAAATGTGTCAGAAAAACAAATTCTTGTCCTGGATGGCTCTGCCTTGACCTTGATAGCCAAACAGAACAGGAAAATTTTTCCCTGCAAACAGGTCATCCTAACACCCCACCAAAAAGAATGGGAAAGATTATCTGCCATCCCCATTGACCGACAAACAAGCCAGACCAACCTAACCGCCTTAAGAGAGTTTCAAGAACATACCATTTTAGTCGCCAAGAGTTCATCTAGCCATGTCCTGCAAGCCAATCCTGAGCAAATCACACCAATAACTGCAGGCGGTCCCTACCAAGCAACAGGTGGAATGGGCGATACGCTTGCTGGCATGATTGCAGGATTTGCCCTACAATTTCCTCATGTAGGACTATATGATAGAGTTGTGACTGCCACCTACCTTCATTCCTACATCGCTGACCAATTAGCCCAGCAATTCTATCTTGTAAAACCTACAGACATTTCGAAAGACATTCAAAAAACCATGCATTACTTTCAAATGAAATAAGCACCTAATCATCGGACTAGGTGCTTTTTGGTTGCTTTAGACGCTTTCGTATTTTTTCTTTTGAACGAGAAAAACAGTAGTAACTAGAGCGATTCCTAGGAAAAGATAAGCATTCTGGTCTTTTGAACCTGTGTTCGGTAATTGTCTACCGGAATAAGCAACTGTGGCACTCTCTCTTATTTCCTTGTTCTGACTCGGTGCTTTTTCCTGACTAACAGCAGATTGATATACAGGATGGTTTTCTCGTGCTACTAGAACAAAGGAGGACCTTTGCTTCTTATCCGTACTCAATTGAGGACGAGGATCTGGGAAGTTGATAGAGCTCGCATTTGCGACTGCTATGACTTTAATAGTATTTGTATTTTCTTCCACTTCCTTCTCTTCCTCTGATACAGGCAACGGTGGCTGTTCAGGATTCCCTGCTTTTTCTTCTGATGGAAGGACAGGTTCTACAGGTGGTGGAGTAGCTTTCTCATCTGGTTTAATGCTTGATTCGGCATTCTCAGAAGGCGGGTTTTCGCTAGTTGGAGCTGCTACACCATCTAATGCCACTTGAGCAGCCTGAAGCTCTGCCAATACTTGATCAACACTAGCTTGGCTAGCATGTTCATCAGCAAGGACTGCTTTAGCTTTTGCAAGAGCTTGGTCATATGTCTGTTTTACCATCTCAGAAGCATTAAGATATTTTACATCCGTTGTTCTGAGAACAGTAGAAAGTGATACGGCATTTCTTAGTGCAATGATATCTGTAGACTGACCATCTAAGTCAGATTTGCTAGCTTGCAAGTTTAATACCGCTTGATCGATTTCTTGCTGACTCACTTTATCTTTGAGAAGGGTCATTTTTGCCAAGCGGATAGCTGTATCATAAGCGATTTGAGCTGGAGATGACGCATTATAATAAACAGCTTCTTCTGTCACTTTAGAATAAGTTTCTAGCTCTTTCACCAAGCCGCTAGTGTCTGTTACCTGACCGTTTAGAGCTGACTTAGCTTTGGTCAAATCTTCTATCACTTGGTCAACATCATTTTGAAGGTGTTTATTCGCTAAAATCAACTGCGCCTCTTCTAAAACTTTATTAAATTCAACTTGAAGCGAACTGTCAGCATTGTAATAAGTTGCTGTTTCCTCAATTTTAGCTAGTTCAGTCAATAAATTGGACAGAGCTCGTTTATCAATCAGAGTCAATTTCTTACGATTGACTTGGTCGACTAATACTTCTAGGTTCAAATCTTCATAAAACTCATAACCTTCAGGTAGGTTGGTCGCAATCGTATATTGACCAACGGGAACAAACTTGCCATAGTCTGTTTTTGAATACTTTGCATTTGGCAAAGCAAGACTTAGGCCATCTGCCGTTACTAGTGTTACATTTGTACCAACAGGCAAGAGTTTATCGACATCGACCAACAAACTTGCCTTTTCCTTAGAAAGAACATAGAAATCAATCTGACCAATACTATTTTCTTCACTAATTGTTACATTTAACGTTCTTTCGCTCGCTAGGTTCGCCCACTCTGTATCATATAGGAATAGTTCAAAACTATAGGTACCAAATGGTAATTTAACAATACTGTTATTCTCTGCATAGCGAGGTAGTTCTGTGACAACTTGACCATTCTGATCTCTCACAGTGTATGAAAAATCAATTTGTGCATCTTGCTTGGTTGCCTGATCAAGCAAATTAACCGTCACCAAGCCGTTACCATTTCCAATTCCAACTAAGTTCTCAACTTTTTCAGAACTTACGTTTCCAGCAAAGTCTTCCACCAGATAGTAAAATTTTGAAATATCAGCTAAATCAAGTGGCAAAGTGAAACTGCCGTCCTCGTTTTGTGCAACAAAAACCTTATTATCAGTCACTGTGACATGACCTTTTTCGTCAGTAGCTGTCAAGGTTGTCAATCCATTCTCACCACTTACTAAATAGAATACTCGTTCGCGGAATATTCCTGCTGGTCCTTTTTCAGTGGCTGGACGTGGATCAAATGTGAAACTGCTGGCATCATAAGTAGCTGTTGTGATGTTTGGTGCTTGGCGGTCAACGATCACGTCAAATTCCAATTTTTGCAGGTCTGCTCCAGGAACCTCTGGCAGATAGGTCAAGACATACTTATAGTTTCCGTCTGCTAACGGATTGCCATTGCTATCTAAACCAGACCATTCCGTTGGATAAACAACTGTTGATTTTGGATTGAGTTCGTTTCCACTGTAATAATTTTTTTCACCAGTTTCAGCCTTGCTTGTCCATAAAGCTTGAGTCTGCTCTGCATCGTCTGCCGCATATACAGAGGCAACAAGATTTGTGTAATTGCGCAGGAAAACGCCTTTAAATAAGACTGATTCTTGAATATTATCACCATTTGGAGAAATAGCTAGTTTCAATTGCCCCGTTTCATCCATGGAGAGAACGAATTGATCCTTATCATTCTTAAAGGCTCCAAGAACTTTCATCTCCTCTTCAGTCATGCGGTCCGTAGAATACACTTTTTCAGAGTAATTTGTCAACAAACCTGTAAAATCTTGGTCTTGTTTTACTTCCAGTATTTCCTCCATATTAGGTGTGAAATAAAATCCAACTTGACCTTCTGGTAAGAGTTGATAAATCGGTGTTTCAACCACTGGCAGATTTTGGAATTCTCCTCTATAAGCAACATATGGAATACTGATTACCTCACCAGCGTCCACAGGGTCAGTAAAACGTACAAAACCTTCTAAAAAGTAACCATTAGGCATTTCTTGGAGTAGGGTTTCTGAAAACTCAGAAGCATCTACTTTGATGGTGACTTGCTGACTACTATTAGCCTTCACTGTAATTTCTTGACCTGGAATTGCCATCAATTCGCGTGATACTAAGACTGCTAGACCTTCATAGGTCTGGTCTGTATTGACATGGGTAGTATAATTCAATACCTTATCTTCTGAACTAATATTGTGCACTTCTACTGTGAATTCAAATTGGTCACCAACATTTCCTAAAGTCAAGCTAGGGTAGCTATCCAGACCTGTAACGAAGAGGTCTTTTGATACCGCGGCTGCCACATCAAGCATACCCGCTCCTTGTTGACGTGGAGAAGTATAGGCTTGGTTTAGCGTATCAAAATGGGTTTTTGCCGTTGACATGAGCAACTGTTTGACCAACGTTTCCAGTTCAGCAGCTGATTTATTAGGAAACTTATCTTTCAAATATTGTTTCACCAAGACGGCAGCTCCTGCCACGTGAGGCGCAGCCATACTAGTACCACTTTGGGAAGCGTATTGGTTGTCATTGATAGCTGAATAGATAGAACCACCCGGCGCTGCTATATCTGGTTTTAATTCTCCATCAGCAGATAGGCCCCAACTGGAGAATGCCGACATCATGCCCGCTTCTGGATTAGCAACAGCCTCAGATTCGTTGTTAAACTGGATTTTATATGAATTAACTGCGAGGGCCTCACCAAACTCTGCAGGAATAAAAACAGATGGTATGGCAATAGCTGTTTCATCCAAGGCCATTCCGATATTTTCTTCGCCTACTACATTGTTGAAGATAACAACACCTTCTGCACCAGCCTTTGTAGCATTGGAAATTTTGCTAGAGAAATTGATGCTTCCACGCTTAATAAGCGCTAGCTTACCAGTCAGGTCAAGATTTGTAAAATCTTCTTCTTTCCCCAAGCCCACGTAAACATAATCATAGGCCTTTCCAATTTCAAATTTCTTCTCACTTCTATCAGGATTATCGTAAGAACTACGGCCAAAATTCAAATCAGCATTGTCTTCAAGACCGACAATATTCAAAACACGCTGATTGATGACACTATTATTAAACGAGGCAACAGAAATAGCATCTTTGGCTGTCGAAGGATCAGCAACCAAACCATAGTCGAGATTTGTACTCCATGGAATGGAATGTCCCGCACCAAAAGCACCGTCATTGCCAGCTGCAATAACCACTGATACACCCGCTTTACGCGCCAATTCAATAGCTGCAAGGACAGTATTGTCCATATTGACAAGAGAGCCATTAGCGCCACCTAAACTCAAGTTAATGCTATCTGCCCCTAGTTTTACGGCGTCTTCAATAGCTCTCACATACAAGGCTGCACCGGTTGTGCTACTAACATCAGAGAAGACCCTCATAAACATGACCTGTGATTCTGGGGCAACACCCTGAATATAGCGACCACCATCCATGGTTGATGGATTTCCTGCAGCAATCCCGGTAACATGCATACCGTGTGACTGACTAGCCTCTTCTTTTATCACATCATTTCCATCAGCATAGTTGTAGCCAAACACAACCTTGTCACTGAACCATTTTCCGTAAGAAATACCTACTGCAGCTTTTGCTGCTTCTAATTCTTGATCAGATTGGTACTTAGCCTTACTTGTATCTGATATTTTTAATACATCATGCTCAACGTCCAATCCAGAGTCAATAATGGCTACAATGCTTCCCTCTCCCTTGTAGCCAGTTTCCCAAACGGTTGGCGCAGAAATCATAGAATTACTATCTGCATCTAAGGTTGTAGCCAAGCTTCTTAGGGCAGGGCTTACCTGGTTATTCACCTTCTGCTGATCTGCCAGCTCTATGTTTGTTTCCAATGATGGTTCGCTTGCACTTGCCTCACTTGCTGGAACTTCCACAATTTCTTCTGTTTTGACATTACTTTCACTTGACACTGTTTCATCAGTTGTAGGATTTGTGGCAGAAACTTCTTGGCTCTGATTCTCACTTACCTCATTGCTTTCTACAATCTCCACAGGTAAAATCTCTTCTGATTGAGGCTTGACTTCCTCTTGCTGAAGTTGAGAATTAACTTGAACTTCAAAGGTATCCTCAACGGGTGCAACTTGCTCCACCGTCTGATCGACAGCAGCATTCTCCAACACTTGTTCTGCAAAAACCTGAGAAGTTCCTGCAAAAGAAATAATGGAACCAACTAAAACTGAAACTAACCCAAGTTTACATTTTCTGAGTGAAAATCGTTGTCTTTTCATACTATTCTCCTATATTTTTAAATGTATTGTACTATTTAATCATAATTCAGTCTAGATTTCAAGTAGATATTGGGAATTTATGCAAAATGTTAGTATTTTATACAAAAACTACCCTGAACATTCGTTCAGAGTAGCTACTTTAGTGTACTATAAAATGATTTTCTATTTCCGATACATCTTGAACTGGAGATAAAGGTCATTGTACATTCCCAGCATCTCTTGTCCGAGGTTATCATAGACTTCCATCTTCTTCATTGTTTCTTCTGATGGATAGAAGGATTCGTCGTTCTGAGTTTCTTCATCCAGCATGGCTTTTGCTGCAGGAATTGGGGTTGAATAACCAACATATTCAGCATTGCGAAGCGCATTTTCAGGACGGAGCATGAAACTCATAAAGGCATAGGCACCGTCCAAATTCTTAGCGGTTTTAGGAATGACCATGTTATCAAACCATAGGTTAGAACCTTTTGACGGCACAACATAACGCAGGTTCTCATTGCCATCCAACATTTCACTGGCTTCACCAGAGAAGGATACTGCGATAGCTGCCGCATCCTGTATCATGTAACCCTTGATTTCATCAGCAACAATGGCCTTGACATTTGGAGTTAGATTATAGAGATGTTCCGCAGCTTTTTCGATTTCAGCTGGATTTTTGGAATTTAGACTATGCCCCAGCGATTGCAAGCCAAATCCCATGACCTCACGGACACCATCAATCAACATGATATTGTCACGGTATTCTTCAGACCATAAATCTTCCCATTCTTGAGGAGTATTTTCGACCATGGTTTCATTATAAACAATTCCTAAGGTACCCCAAAAATAAGGGATGGAATAATCATTGTTCTTATCAAAACTCAAGCCCATGAATTGGGGATCGATATTTTCCAAACCTTCGATTTTCGACTTGTCCAATTTGATGAGCATATCTTCTTCTGTCATCTTGGAAATCATATACTCAGATGGAATGGTCAAATCATAGGTTGTACCACCCTGCTTTATCTTAGTGTACATGGATTCATTGGAATCAAAAGTTTGGTAATCCACCTGAATACCTGTTTCAGCAGTAAATTCTTCCAATAACTCTGGGTCAATATAATCTCCCCAGTTATAGATAACCAACTTATCCGTTGTTCCTTGAGTTGAATCAGCTTCTAATTTACTAGAAATTCCCCAAAGAATGAGAATAATGGCAATAATTCCTAGGAAAAATGAATATAAACGTTTCATTAGTTGGCCTCCTTTTCACGTGAGATGAAATAATAACCCACTACCAATAAGATAGAGAAAAGGAAGACAAGGGTTGACAGGGCATTGATTTCCAAAGAAATCCCTTGACGAGCCCGTGAGTAAATCTCTACAGATAGGTTTGAGTAACCATTTCCCGTAACAAAGAATGTCACGGCAAAGTCATCCAAGGAATAGGTAAAAGCCATGAAATAACCTGCAATAATGGCTGGTGTCAAGTATGGCAACATGATTTCTTTCAGCATTTGTGGCTGAGTTGCACCCAAGTCATAGGCAGCTGAAATCATATCGGCATTCATTTCCTTCAAGCGTGGCAAGACCATCAAGACCACAATAGGAATGGAAAAGGCAATGTGACTGAGCAATACTGAAACAAATCCAAGCTGGAAACCAATCATGGTAAAGAGAATCAGGAAGCTCGCCCCAATCATGACATCTGGTGCCACCATCAAGATATTATTGACAGACAAGAGCGCATTTTGAAAACGAGGTTTTGCCTGATAAATGTAGATAGCTCCAAAAGTTCCGATAAGGGTCGCAATCAAAGAACTCAAGAAAGCCAAGAAAAATGTTTGCGCCAAAATCAGCATCAGACGGCTGTCACCCAACATGGACGAAAAATGCTCCAAGGTAAAGCCTGTAAAGCCGTTCATATCTCCACCTTCATTGAAGGCGTAGAAAATCAGATAGAAAATTGGCAAATAAAGAAGAAGAAAGGCAACTGTTAAGTAAATATTTGCAAATTTTTTCATTATTTCTTCCTCTCTTTCGTCATCCACATAATCAAGAGCATGGCCAAAATCAAGACCACACCAATGGTTGAACCCATTCCCCAGTTTTGTGTAGTAAGGAAATGTTGCTCGATGGCTGTACCCAAGGTAATCACTCGGTTACCACCAATCAAGCGGGTCAACATAAAGAGGCTCAGACTTGGAATGAAAACCGCCTGTACACCAGAACGCACACCATTCATAGAAAGAGGAAAAATAACTTTTGTAAAGGTCTGCCATGATGTAGCCCCTAAATCTCGACTGGCATTGATTAGGTTTTTATCCAAATCATCCAAGGCGTTAAAGATTGGCAAAATCATAAACGGAATTTCAATATAGGCTGCAACAGCAATAAAAGAGAAATCCGTGAAAAGAATTTGCTGGGCACCCAAGCCAATAAACTCTAAGAACTGGTTGATAGAGCCATGCTGTCCAAAAATACCGATAAAGGCATAGGCTTTTAGCAAGAGATTGACCCAGGTCGGCAAGATAATCAACATGAGCCAAAGCTGTCTATGCTTGAGCTTGGTCAAGAAGTAGGCCGTTGGATAAGACACCAACAAAGTGACCAGAGTAATAATACCTGCGTAAAAAATGGAGTTAAAACTCATACGCAGATAGGTCATATTTGGCGAATGAAAATAAGTTTGATAATTGGCCAGAGTGAAATTGCCATGAATATCAAAGAAGGATTTGAAGATAATCAGGGCAACGGGCGCGAGTACAAAGAGAAAGACCCATAGGGCATAGGGAATTGCAAAGAGCCTAGAGGTTTTCTTCATTGCGTTCCTCCTCGATGGCGTTAATCAAGCCATCTTCTACTTCTTCCACTTCCACATACTCTTCGATACGGGCATCAAATTCCTCTTCCGTTTCATTGAGACGCATGATATGGATATCTTCTGGCTCAAAGTCCAGACCGATGACTTCTCCCACGATAGCTTTACGAGTGGAGTGAATCATCCATTCATTTCCGAGGTCATCATAGGCAATGATTTCATAGTGAACGCCACGGAAGAGTTGGGTATCTACTTTTACCTGCAATTTCCCCTCTTCTGGAAGTGTAATCTGCAAGTCTTCTGGACGGATAACGATTTGAACTTCTTCATTTGGACGCATACCACCATCCACAGCTTCGAAGCGTTTGCCGTTAAATTCAACCAAGTAGTCTTTAATCATGCGACCAGACAGGATGTTGGACTCGCCAATAAAGGTAGCAACAAAATGGTTGATTGGCTCGTCGTAAATGTCCACTGGCGTTCCTGACTGGACAATCTCACCTTCATTCATGACGAAAATCCAGTCACTCATGGCCAGTGCTTCTTCTTGGTCATGGGTAACAAAGACAAAGGTAATCCCTAGGCGTTGTTGCAATTCACGTAGTTCGTACTGCATTTCTGTCCGCAGTTTCAAGTCAAGGGCTGATAAAGGCTCGTCTAGTAAGACAACGCGGGGCTGATTGATGATGGCACGAGCAATAGCGACACGTTGCCGTTGACCACCTGACAATTTCTGAATGGAGCGTTTCTCGTAACCAGAAAGTCGGACCATTTGAAGAGCCTCTGTCACACGGCGTTCGATTTCAGCCTTGTCAACCTTACGCAATTTAAGAGGAAAAGCCACATTCTCAAAGACAGTCATGTGCGGGAATAGGGCATAGGATTGGAAAACGGTATGGACATCCCGCTTGTTGGTCGGAACGTCGTTAATCCGTTGACCATCCAGATAAATATCACCTGAACTTGCATCCAATAAACCAGCGATAATGTTCAAAATCGTTGATTTACCTGAACCAGAAGCTCCTAATAGGGTATAAAATTTACCCTCTTCCAATTCAAAACTAATATCCTTTAATACAGTTGTTCCACTGTCTTCAAAAACTTTTGAAACGTGTTTAAATTCAATAATTGGCTTTTTCAATTCTCATAAATTCCTTCTTTTTAACAGAGCCAGATGGCTAGAGTTTATCAGCTGGGTCGCCGATAATACGCACTTCTCTCTCCAGCGTAACGCCTGAAGATTTTTCAACAACTTCAATCACATGGGCAATCAAATGTTCATAGTCCATCGCTGTACCATCAGCAACATTGACCATAAAACCAGCGTGCTTTTCAGATACTTCAACACCGCCAATACGGTAGCCTTTCAAGCCAGCCTCCATGATTAACTGACCAGCAAAATGACCTGGAGGGCGCTTAAAGACTGAGCCACATGATGGATATTCCAAAGGCTGTTTCAACTCACGCAAATGGGTCAAACGAGCCATTTCATTTTGAATAACAGGGTAGTTACCAGGTTTTAGGGCAAATTTAGCAGATAAAACAATGGCTCCATTCTCTTGTAAAATAGACGAGCGATAGCCAAAACGCAACTCACGGTTATCCAAGGTTTCTACATAACCTGCAGGGGTCAAAATCTGAGCAGAAACCAGAATATGAGCAATTTCTCCACCGTAGGCACCAGCGTTCATATAAACCGCTCCACCAACACTACCAGGAATACCACAGGCAAATTCAAATCCTGTCAAGGAATGGAAGAGGGCAACCTTAGTCGTTTCAATCAAATTAGCCCCTGCTTCTGCTTCAATCGTGTAGCCTGAAACAGTGACAGAATTGAGTTTATCCATACGGATTACAAACCCACGAATACCACCATCACGAACGATGATATTACTTGAATTGCCCAGTACCTGCCAGGGAATATTTTCTCGCTTGGCAAACTCGACAATACGGACAATTTCATAGCGGTTACGAGGAAATGCTAGGTAATCAACAGCCCCCCCAACTTTTGTGTAGGTATATTCTTTTAATGGTTCATCGAAGCGGATGTCAATTCCATCCAACTCAAGCCTAATTTTATCTTTCATCATCTTCTCATTTCAATTTAAAATATACAGGTCATATTATACCAAAAAACAGCTCAAAAAACGAATATAAATCCAGTTTCTAGGTAGAAATTTTTATAACCTAAATTCTCAAAGTAAGTTCTAGTCTAACGCCAAAACTGGAAATTAGACTGAGACAAAAAAATAAGCTAGAACTTACTATGGGACAAGTTGGTAACTAATAATGAAAAACA
>NZ_POJH01000018.1 GCF_002960625.1 Streptococcus suis | reverse complement strand
GCAGCTACTGTCTTAGGAATAACTGTTTCAGACATTGGCGCATCTACACCCTCAAGGGTTGTACGAGTTGCTGTGTAGTCTGTGATAGCTGGAATTTGGTTTCCGCTAAGTGTGTCCGTTGTATCTGCTGCCCAGTCACCGTAAGTCACTTCACCAGTTACAAGGTTTACTTGAGCTGGACGAGTGAAGGTTACTGTTTCAGTCTTAACAAGTGGTGTACCTTCTGTAGAGTCTTTTGGCAAGACATTGCCTGCAGCGTCTACACGAACTGGTGTACCATCTTCATACTTGTACTCAACTGTACGAGTTACTTCTTGAGTTGTTTCCAAGTTTTCAACAGTATCTGGCCATACTGGTGAGTTTGGATCTGTTGGATCGACTGGTTCACCTGGTACAGCAGTCTTAGGAACATCAACAACACGAGGCTTGATCACAACAAGGAATTCTTGCTTAACAGCTGTATCGTAGTCGTAGTCTTGACCAGCGGCTGTTGTGAAGTTGTCAGATACAAGCTCATAACCCAATTTCTTATACTTGTTAATGGTATCTTCTGTTGAGTAAGTGATGTCTGTACCTGGGTTACCTGTTAAAGTACCTGAATCTTCTAAGAAGTCTGTCGCTCCTTCAACTTGGTAGCGGATGATAGCTTCCTGTGGAACTGGTGTATAGATATGAGTTGTTTCAGTAACAGTTTGGGCATTGTTATTCAAACTGATAGTATGGTGAATCCCATTCCAAGACTTTGGACGTACACCAAGATCTTGATCACCTCCCCACCCACTCGTATCCGTCGTCGAACCATCATTCTTACGAGTATCATATTCAAAGGTTATTCGCGATGCGTTACCTAGGGCTGCTGGGCGAAGACGAGCAAATGCTAGTGTACCATCTTGTTTCTCGTTAAATTTGATATGGAACCACTGGCTTGTTGAAGTCAAGGTACTGAAATCAAGCTCTGCTGGGTCTGTTATCAAGGTACCACGGACAGGAGTTGGTTGCTTATCCCCTTCTTTGTCTGGATAAATCTTCTCTGTTGAAGCATCTACGCGATAAACTTCATAACCAGAGGTTAGAAGAGAAGGAAGAAGCTTCAAGTTTGTATTCACTGCACCAACTGGCATGTCATCTGTTACCAAGATTGGTAGGAAGCCATCTAGATTAGTATCTGTAAAACTCTGTGTACCTGTGTAGTTCGGATCTGCTATGTAGTAGGTTTTCTTAATAGTTCCATCTGTACCCACAGCTTCAACGATAGTCTTGAACTGTACACCACTTGTAGCAAAACGAGTTACTTCAACGTATGGCTCTGATGGAACTAGAACGACGTTAGATGTTGTTGTTGTCGTTTCTTTGTAAGTATAACCCGCAAACTCTCTCTTTTCAGACGGTGTTGTATTCAAGTCTGGTGTTGTTAACACCGTATAGGTAGCTAGTTGTTGACCATCCTCTGTCTTGTAGACAGTCGTATTAGTGGTTGGTCGGATCAACTTTTGACTGACAGCACTCATTGTGTTGTAAGCCCATTGAATACGAATAACACCGAACATATCTTTCGAATCATAGTCGGGGTCATAGGTATATACAAATGGATAGCCTGCACCATGTGTAGTCTTGAAGTAATCAAAGTCTACAGCTGTGTTTGGCTCAACTTCCTTAGTTTCAACAACTGTTCCGTCGTTTGCAACCAACTCTACCAAGAGCTTGCCGTAAAGATTGGTTGGTTTAACAGATGTACGGAAGTAAGCTCCACCTGTTGACTGTCCACCGTTTTCTTTGAAAGGTGTATAGACAGGTGCAACAGCATCAAAGTATGCAACAGGTGTATATTGAATTGTCAAATAATCCGCATTTTCAGTAGCTTTATAGCTACCGCTCACTTTTGATGTTACACTTGCACCATTTGGATCGGACATATCTGGAGTTGCAGTTGTACCTGTTTCGATAAGGATACCATCTCCATCACCAACGTTTTGTAGGTTAGTAGAAGTCGCTGCAAGCAAGACTTGGATATCTTCAGTTCCCAAGAATTTACGCAATTCCAAAGCCAAGGCTTCCACATTTGTACGAACTGCATTGATTTGTTCATTAACATT